>DASSMM010000053.1:0-80865 GCA_035688825.1 Solirubrobacterales bacterium
CCCGGCCCCCGGCGGCAGATGGCTGATTAGGCTGGGGGCGTGGAGAGCTGGCTGAAGCCCCTGTATGACGCCTCCGGAATGCGTGATGTTGATCGGTGGGCTATCGAGGGGCGGGGGGTTCCTTCGCTGGAGTTGATGGAGGCTGCGGGGCGGGCTCTTGCTGAGGCTGTGGCGGGGTTGGCGCCTGAGGGGCCGGTACGGGTTGTTTGCGGGAAGGGGAACAACGGGGGGGACGGGTTCGTGGCGGCGCGGCTGCTGCGGGAGATGGGGTTCGACGTGGAGGTGCTGCTGCTCTGGCCGGGGGAGGAGCTGCGGGGGGATGCCAGGGTGAACTTCGAGCGGTTCGGAGGAGAGCTGGTCGAGGGGGACTTGGCTCAGAGGCTCGCCGGGTCGGGCGCGGTGGTCGACGCGATCTTCGGGACCGGGTTCGCGGGGGCGGCGCGCGAGCCGGCGGCCTCGGCGATCCGGGCGATCAACGGGTGCGGTGCTCCGGTCGTGGCCTGCGACATCGCCTCGGGGGTCGACGCCTCCAGTGGCGAGGTGGCGGGCGAGGCCGTCGAGGCGGAGGTGACCGTCAGCTTCCACGCCGCCAAGCTCGGACAGCGGATCGCTCCCGGGAAGTGGCACACCGGTGAGTTGCGGGTGGCGCCGATCGGGATCCCGGCCGGGGCGCCGGAGGAGGCGGTCGGCGGCGAGATCGACCCGGCCGTCCTCGATCTCCTGCCTCACCGGGGAGCGCAATCGACCAAGTTCAGCTCCGGCCAGGTCGGGGTCGCCGGCGGCTCGCGCGGGCTCACCGGGGCGGTGCGGATGACCTCGCTGGCGGCGATCCGGGCCGGCGCCGGCTACGCGACCGTGGCGGTGCCGGCCGACCTCGAGCTCGTCTTCGAGATCGCCCAGCCGGAGGTGATGTCGGTCGCCTGTCCGGGCGGTGACGGCTGCCTGGTCCCGGCCTCCGAGAAGGCGGTGCTGCGGGTCTTCGAGCGGGCCGCGGCAGGGGTGCTGGGTCCCGGCCTCGGCCGCGACCCGGGTTCCTTCGAGCTGGCTCGCAGCCTCGTCGGCAAGATCGAGGCGCCGCTGGTGATCGACGCCGACGGGCTCAATGCCTTCGCCGGGCGCCTCGGCGACCTCGCCCGCCGTCCGGGCCCGACGATCCTGACGCCCCACGCCGGTGAGCTCGGCCGCCTGCTCGGGCGCGAGTCGGATGAGATCGACGCGCACCGGCTTGCCGCCGCCGAGGAGGCCGCGCGGGCCGCCGGGGCGATCCTCCTGCTCAAGGGCGACGACACGATCGTCACCGACGGCGAGCGGGTCGCGGTCAACGCGCTCTCGGCTCCCGCCCTCGCCACCGCCGGCAGCGGCGACGTCCTCTCCGGGATGACCGCGGCGATGCTCGCCCGCGGCCTCGAGCCCTTCGCCGCCGCCTGCGCGGCGGTCGTCGCCCACGCCCGCGCCGGACGCGAGGCGGCGTGGCGGGTCGGCGCCGCGGAGTCGGTGATCGCGGGCGACGTGATCGACGCGATCCCCTCGGCGCTGCGCCCCGACAGCCCGGTCGAATAACCTCGCGCCGATGAAGAACGCCGGCGAGATCATGGACCGCGACGTGCCCACCCTGAGCCCGGGGGACGATGCCCGCACCGCGATCGACCTGCTGGCGAAGACCGACCTCGGCGCGGTCCCGGTGGTCGACGAGGAGCGCAAGGTGGTCGGCATCGTCAGCGAGTCGGACCTGATCCTCAGCGAGGAGGAGTCCGACCTCCACCTGCCGCACTACCTCAACATCATGGGCGGGATCGTCTTCGTCGGCTCGATGAAGGGCTTCGAGGAGCGGCTGGAGAAAGCCTTCGCGACGCAGGTCTCCGAGCTGATGACGGCGGACCCGATCGTCGCCCACGACTACGAGGCGGCCGAGCGGGTGGCGAAGAAGATCGCCGACAACCACCACAACCACCTGCCGGTGGTGGACGGCGACGGGTACCTGGTCGGCATGGTCACCAGGGCAGACGCGCTCGCCGCTCTGGTCGCCGACCCGGACTAGCCATGGAGCGGGCAACCGCCCGGATCGACCACGACGCCGTCCGCGCCAACTGCGCGCGGCTGAAGGCGGAGCTGGGGGAGGCCGAGCTCTGCGCGGTGGTCAAGGCCGACGGCTACGGACACGGCGCCGACGCCTGCGCGAACGCCGCGCTGGCCGGAGGGGCAACCCGCCTCGCGGTCGCGACGGCCGCCGAGGCCGAGCAGATCGGCCGGCGCTTCCAGCACGTGCCGCTGCTGACGATGGGCGCCTTGACCGTGGAGGAGGTCGACGCGGCGATCTCCGCCGGGTCGGAACTGGCCCTCTGGCGCGAGGAGTTCAGGCGGCTGGTGGCGGAGCGGGCCCGCGCCCACGGGCACCGTGCGCGGGTCCACGTCAAGTACGACAGCGGCATGGGCCGGCTCGGCAACCGCGATGCCGGCGAGGTGCTGGAGCTGGTTCGCGCCTGCGCCGCCGACCCCGATCTGGAGCCGGCCGGCATCTGGACCCACTTCGCCACCGCCGACGAACCCGACGCCGACGGAGGCTTCTTCGACGAGCAGCTCGACCGCTTCGAGCAGGTCGCCACGGCAGTCAAGGCCGAGCATCCGGGCGTGCTGGTCCACGCCGCCAACAGCGCCGCCGTCCTCCGCGACCGCCGCTCCCACTTCGAGATGGCCCGCTGCGGCGTCGCGATCTACGGCCTCGACCCCTTCCAGCGCGACCCCGCCGAGCAGGGGCTGCGGCCGGCGCTGGCGCTGTGCTCCCACGTCGCCGACGTCAAGCGCTTCCCCGCCGGAGCCAGCGCCGGCTACGGCCGCAGGTGGACGGCCCCCGAGGACACCTGGGTGGGCGTGATCCCGATCGGCTACGGCGACGGGGTCCGCCGCGCCCTCACCAACAACGCCGAGGTCCTCGTGCGCGGTCGCCGCCACTCCCTCGTCGGCACCGTCTCGATGGACAACATCACGATCGACCTCGGTCCCGAGACGGAGGTGAGCCCGGGCGACGAGGCGGTGCTGATCGGCGCGCAGGGCGAGGAGCGGATCCTCGCCGAGGAGGTGGCGGCGCGGCTGCAGACGATCAACTACGAGGTGACCTGCGCGATCTCCCCGCGCGTCCCGCGGAGGCCGGGATGAGCGCGATCGAGCGGCTCGGCGCCGCGCCGGTGGTCGAGGCGACCCGCGCGGCCCTGCGCGGCGGCGACCCCGCCTGGGTCGTCGGCGGCGCGGTTCGCGACGCCGTCCTCGGGCGCGAGGTGACCGATCTCGACCTCGCTGTCGCCGGCGATCCCGGCGCGGCGGCGCGGGCGATCGCGCAGCAGATCGGCGAGCACGCCTTCGAGCTCTCGGCCGAGTTCGGAACCTGGCGGGTCGCCGCCTCCGGCCACGGCTGGCAGATCGACGTCACCGCTCTACGCGGGGGGAACATCGGGGCCGATCTCGCCGAGCGCGACTTCACGATCGGCGCCGTCGCCGTGCCGCTGGCGGGAGGCGACCCGCTCGACCCCTACGCCGGCCTCACCGATCTCGCCGACAAGCGCCTCCGCGCCGTCGGCGAGGGGAGCTTCATCGCCGACCCGCTGCGGCTCCTGCGCGCGGCCCGCCTGGCCGCGGAGCTGGACCTGGAGATCGAGCCGCGGACGGTGGCGCTCGCCCGCGCCGCCGCCCCCCGCGCCGCCGACCCGGCCGGCGAGCGCCAGCTCGCCGAGCTGCGGCAGCTGATGGGCGGCCCCGATCCGCTGCGCGGGCTGCGCCTGCTGGGCGAGCTCGACCTGACCCCGGTCGTCCTGCCGGAGGTGGCCGGACTGCGCGGGGTCGAGCAGGGGCCAAACCACCACCTCGACGTCTACGACCACACGATCGCCGTGCTCGAGCACACCCTCGAGGTCGAGGGGGACCTCGACCGCTTCGCCGGCGAGCGCGCCGTCGAGGTCGAGGCCCTGCTCGAAGAGCCGCTCGCCGACGAGCTCAGCCGCCGCACCGCGCTTCGCTTCGGCGCCCTCTTCCACGACATCGCCAAGCCGCAGACCCGCGCCGAGCGCGACGGCTTCGTCGGCTTCCGCGGCCACGACCAGGTCGGCGCCGAGGTGATCGTCGGCATCTGCGGGCGGCTGCGCACCAGCCGCCGCCTCAGTCAGCACCTGCAGGCGCTGACCCTGCACCACCTGCGGCTCGGCTTCCTGATCCCGGAGATGCCGCTGCCGCCGCGCCGTGTCCACGCCTACCTGCGCGCCACCGAACCGGTTGCCGTCGACGTCACCCTGCTGACGGTCGCCGATCGACTTTCCGCCCGCGGGGTGGGCCCGATCGCCAGCCCGGAGATGGTCGCCGCCCACCTCGAGCTGGCCCGCGAGATGATCGCCGCCGCCCTCGACTGGCGCCGCGAAGGGCCGCCGCAGCCGCTGCTGCGCGGGGACGAGGTGGCGGCCGAGCTGGGGATCGAGCCCGGCCCCGAGCTGGGCTCGGCGCTCGCCGAGCTGGAGGCCGCGCAGTATGCAGGGGAAATATCTGACCGCGAGGGTGCGCTCGAACACCTGCGCCGTTAGGTACGCTCCCCGCCGCATGGCTAAAGAGGAAAAGATCGAAATGGAGGGGGAGATCACCGAGGCTCTCCCCAACACGATGTTCCGGGTCAAACTGGACAACGGGCACGACGTGCTCGGCCACATCTCGGGAAAGATGCGCCGCCACTACATCCGCATCCTCCCGGGCGACCGCGTGAAGATCGAGCTTTCGCCATACGACCTCGACAGAGGTCGAATCACCTACCGCTACAAATGATCCGTCGGCCGCGGGTCCGCGAGCTCGGCGATCAGCGCTGACCAGGCAAAATCTTTGGCGCCCATGCCGGTGCCGTCGCGGGGGTCGTAGTACTCGCGCAGGCCTTCGCGGGCGACCGCTCCGATGACGCCGTCGGCGAGCTGCTGCGCCTCCTGCTCGTAGCCGAGTCGCCGCAGGCCGAGCCAGACCATCCAGGCGGAGTTGACCCAGGTCGGGCCGCGCCAGTAGCGGCGAACCGGGCCGCGCCCGCCGCCGGGTTCGTAACCGCGCTCGTCGGCGGCGACCGAGGGCGGGGCGACCGAGGTCCAGAACTCCCGCTCGTTCAGCAGGTGCTCCTCGACCAACCGCCTGCCGATCTCCTCCGGCAGGTCCGGCAGCGCCAGCGGCGCCAGCGAGGCCCAGGTGTCGACGGCGACCCGGCCGCCGGGCCGCGCCTCGTCGAAGAAGAGCCCGCGCCGCTCGTCCCAGAGCCGCTCGACCAACGCCGGCGTCGCCGACGGCCGTCCCAGCGCCTGCAGCGAGAGCGACCAGAGCGTGTTGACGAGGACCTCGCAGAGGACCGGCTCGCCGGCCTCGCGCAGCCGCCGCGCGTCCCACCCGTAGCGCCGGTTGCGGTGGACGAGCAGCGGGAAGCCGACCCGGCCGTTCGCCCGCCATCCCCAGACCGGCTCGAACTTCGGCGAGGCGTCGAGGCCGGACTCGTCGGGCTGGACGATCCAGAGCAGGCCGTCGCCCTCGAGGTCGCGGTTCGCCTCCAGCCAGTCGACCTGCGCGGCGATCCGCGGCTCCTCGGCCGGGTCGCCGACGGCGATCCGCCAGGCCCAGGCGAGCAGCGGCGGCTGGATCGTCGCGGTCTGGAAGGAGCGGCGCGAGGCGACGTTGTAGAAGAGCAGACGCACCCCGGAGACGTGGCTGCGCCAGAAGATCGTGTGGCCGACGAAGCCGTCGGGGCGCTGAGCGGCCAGCAGGCTCTCGAGCTCGGCCCGTGCCCGGCGCGGCTCGAACCGCCGCCAGGCGATCGCCGCGAAGCAGGAGTCCCAGTACCACTGCCAGGGGTAACGGCCGGGGCTCGGCTCGGTGTATTCGAAGCGGGTCCCGGCGCGCTCGCCGACGACCCAGTTCTGCCGCAGCACCCGCTCGGTCTCGGCGAGCACCGCCGCCCGCGCGTCCCCCTCAGGCATTCGTGCGGCGCATCTCGCGCAGGGCCAGCGCGCCCAGCAGCGCCAGCAGACCGGCGACGGCCAGCAGCCCCGGCCAGGTGTCGCCCCAGCTCACGCCACCGACGAAACCCTGCCGCGCCGCTTCGACCACGTGGGTCACCGGGTTGATTTCGGCGACCTTCTCCAGCCACGGCTGCAGCAGCTCCAACGGCGCGTAGGCTGGGGTGAGCAGGACCAGCGCCATCATCCCCGCCTGCATCAGCGGCGCCGCCGACTGGCTCTTGTAGTGGAGCGCCAGCATCGATCCCCAGCAGGCGGCGACGGCGGCCATCGCGCCGACCATCAGGTAACAGATCGCCAGCCCGTCGATTCCCGGCCACTGAACGCCGATCAGGAAGCCGATCGCGAGGACGAAGGTCGCGGGGACGAAGGCGCGGGCGCTGGCCGCGAGGACGTTGCCGCCGAGCAGGACCCAGCGCGGGGCGGGGGAGACGAGCAGGCGGTCGATCCAGCCCTGCTCGTAGTCGCGGGCGAGGTTGACGCCGGCCGCGGCCCCGGTGAAGCCCGCCCCCTGCAGCATGCTGACCGGGACGATGAAGCTCTCGTACGAGCCGCTGTCGAAGCCGGGGAGCTGGATCAGCGAGCCGAAGACGCCGTTCAGCCCGAGGAAGAAGATCGTCGGCGCCAGCACGCCGGGGATCGCCGCGCCGGGCACCCGCAGGAGCTCGTTCTTCGCCCGCGCCACCAGGGCGCCGATCGTGGCCAGGTTGGTGCGCCAGGCGGGCGGAGCGAGGGTCTCCGGGGCGGTCGTCGCCTCCATCAGCCCGTCCGCAGCCGGTGTCGCAGGGCGCCGGCGCTGAGGCCCAGCCCGAGCAGGACGATGCCGACGATCGCGGCCACCGCCTCCAGCGTCTGGGTCGCGTCGATCCCGGAGATGATCGGCTCCCGCACCCCTTCGACGATGAAGCTGAACGGGTTGTAGGCGGCGATCGTCTTCGCCGGCTCGACCATCAGCTCCTGCGGGAAGAAAGCGGAGGAGAGAAAGAGGACGACGAGGACCAGCGGGAAGAGCCCCTGGACGACGCTGGCGCTGCCGGTGCGCAGCGCGATCGCGGCGCCGATCCCGCCGACGGCGAGCGCCGAGGCGGTAATCAGGGCGATCGCCAGCAGCGCCCCCGGCACGCCCCCCTCGATGTGGGCGCCGAAGACCAGCCCGATCGCGAGGAACCAGAGCGAGGCGAAGAGGCCCAGCGCCGCCGTCCCCGCCAGGCGGCCGAGGACGATCGCGAAGCGGGGAATGGGGGAGGCGAAGAGCCGGTCGGTGAAGCCCATCTCGATGTCGACCGCGAAGGCGATGCCGCCGCTGTTGCCGGCCAGCATCATCGACTGCATCATCGAGCCGGCGAGCATGAACTGGAGGAAGCTCTGGACCGGCGGGAAGCCCGGCAGTTCGATCCCGGCGCCGGCGCCGCCGGTCTGGATCG
Organism: Solirubrobacterales bacterium; assembly: GCA_035688825.1. Lineage (GTDB taxonomy): Bacteria > Actinomycetota > Thermoleophilia > Solirubrobacterales > 70-9 > VAYN01. The sequence goes on from DASSMM010000053.1 coordinate 7,442, forward strand.
CCAGCAGCAGGGTCGGGAAGACGACGATCGGGCTGATCAGCTGCGGTCGCCGGAAGGTCTGGCGGATCGAGCGCGCGCCCAGCGCCCGCACCACCCGCGCGCCCGTCGCCAGATCGCTCACGCCGGCGCCGGCTCCTCGCCCGCCGGCTCGCCCTGCTCGCCCTCGCCTTCGAGGTGGTGCCCGGTCTTGGCAACGAAGACGTCGTCGAGGGTCGGCCGCACCAGCTCCAGGGACTCGACCGCGATCCCGGCGTCGTCCAGCGTCCGCACCACCCGCGGGATGTCGGCGGCGCCGTGCTCGACCTCGAGCAGGACGCGACCGCCGCCCTTCGGCGGCCGCAGCCGGCCGAGCGCGGCGACCGCGCCTTCGGCCTCGGACACCGCTCCCGCCGCGACCATCAGCTCGATGTGCGGGTTGCCGACCTCGCCCTTCAGCTCCTCCGGCGTCCCCTCGGCGACGATCAGCCCGCGGTCGATGATCCCGACGTTGTCGGCGAGCTGGTCGGCCTCCTCGAGGTACTGGGTGGTGAGGAAGACGGTGGTCCCGTCGTCGTTCAGCGCCTGCACCTCCTCCCAGATCGTTTTGCGGCTGACCGGATCGAGGCCGGTGGTCGGCTCGTCGAGGAAGAGGACGCGCGGTTCGTGGACGAGCGCCGCGGCGAGGTCGAGCCGGCGCTTCATCCCGCCCGAGTAGCCGCCGACGCGGCGGTCGGCCGCATAGGTGAGCCCGACCCGGTCGAGCAGCTCGTCGGCGCGCCGGCGCCCCGCCCCGGTCGGCAGCCCCTGAAGCGTCGCCTGCAGGCGGATCAGCTCGCGGCCGGTCATCAGCGGGTCGAGCGCCGCTTCCTGCAGCGCCACCCCGATCGAGGCCCGTACCTGCCGCGCCTCGGCGACGACGTCGAAGCCGGCGACGGCGGCGCGGCCGCCGGTCGGCAGCAGTAGCGTCGTCAGCATCCGCACGGTGGTCGTCTTGCCGGCGCCGTTGGGGCCGAGGAAGCCGTAGATCTCGCCCTCCTCCACCCGCAGGTCGATCCCCTGCACGGCGAGGACCTCGCCGAAGCTGCGCTCGAGCCCCTCGACGACGATCGCCGGCATCGTCAGGCTCCGATCTGCTCGGCGGTCGCCGGCGGCACCGCCTCGACCCAGCGGCGGTCGTTCGCGCCCTCCAGCGCCTCGGCCGCGTCGAGCAGCAGCTCGTCGCGGCCCCAGGCCGCCTGTAGCTGCAGGGCTGCCGGCAGCCCTTCCGAGGAGCCGACCGGAACGCTGATCGCGGGGATGCCGGTGAGGTTGGCGAGCGCGCCGCCGCGGACGTTGGCGGCGTCGGCGGTGAGCGTGCCGGAGGGGAGCTCGACCAGCGGCGCCTCCAGCGGCGGCGCCACCGCCGGGACCGTCGGCCAGGCGATCACGTCGACGTCGGCGAAGACCTGAGCCAGGCGCTGCCGCGCCATCGTCCGCACCTGATGCGCCTTCACGGTCGCCGCCGCCGGCAGCATCAGCCGGTACTTGAGCAGGCCGCGGCCGAGCGGGCTCAGCTCCGGGTCCAGGTTGTTGAGGCGCTCGGGGGTGATGCCCCCGAGGCTCTCGCTGTTGGCGATCAGGACCGTCGCCAGGGTCGCCGCCGCCAGTTCCGGCAACTCGATTCTGCGCAGCTCGCCGCCGGTCGCCTCGCGTAGCTGCTCGATCGCCGCCTCGCAGGCCGCCCCCACCTCGGGGGCGACGTCTTCGGAGACCTCGTTCTCGACGACCCCGATCCGCAGCCCCCGTGCGTCCCCGGCCCGCAGCTCCTCGTCGTAGAGGACCGATCCGAGCAGGCGGCAGTCGCCGGCGTCGGCGCAGAGCGGCCCAGAGACGATCGTGGTCGAGACGTCGGCCATGTGGTGCCCCTCCATCGCCGAGCGGCCGAAGGTCGGCTTCAGGCCGGTCAGCCCGCAGTAGGCGGCGGGGTAGCGGATCGAGCCGACCCCGTCGGCCCCGACCGCCCCCGCGACCAGCCGGGCGGCGGCCGCGGCCGCCGGGCCGCTCGAGGATCCGCCGGGGCAGCGCTCGGGGTTCCAGGGGTTGCGGGCCGGTCCGTAGACGGAGACGTTGCCGGTGCTGCCGGCGCCGAGCTCGTGCATGTTGCCGACCCCGACGACCACCGCCCCGGCATCGCGCAGGGCACGGTAGGGGCCGGACTCGCCGGGAGCCGTCTGCGCCAGCATGTCGGCGGCGCCGAAGCGCTGGGCGCGCCAGGGTAGCGGCCACTCGTCCTTGATCACGACCGGGACGCCGTGCAGCGGCCCGGCGGGCGCGGCGGCGAGCATCTCCCGCGAGCGCTCCGGGAAGGTCTCGACGACCGCGTTGATCGCCGGGTTGCGCGCCTCGATCCGGGCCAAGGTCGCCTCCAGCAGCTCGGCGGCGTCGAGCTGCCCGGCGGCGATCGCCGCCGCCTGCTCGCGCAGCGGGAGGTCGAGCGGCTCGCTCATCGGCGCGGCGGCGGCTGGGAGAGGTCGTGGTCGCGCTCGGAGGCCACGGCGCTGGTGTCGAGGGAGAGCAGCTCGAGGATCGGCGGCCAGAACATCTCCTGCGCCGCGCGCATCACCGCCAGCTCGATCTCGTCGGCCTCGACCCCGAAGGCGGCGAGCGCCGCCGGGATGAAGTCGTCTGCGCTGCCTGAAGCTTCCATCTAGAGCGAGAACCCTATCTGGGGCACTTGGCCGGGATCGTGCAACGGCCGCCGGGGCACCGCATCCGGCCGGGCCGGACGGCAAGATTGGCGCCGCAACTGGGTCCAGCCCCTCGTGTTGCCACAACGATGCGATCGACCGAGACGAAAGCCACCACCCGCCGCGGCTGGGCCGCGCTGCTCGCGGCTGCCTGCCTCTTCGCCGCCCTCGTCGCCGTGGCGACGCCGGGCGACGCCGACTCGGCACCGCTGCGGGTGGTAGTCCTCGGCCAGACCTCGGAAACCCCGCCGGCTTCTTGCCCGGGCAAAATCGTCAACAACGTCGAGATCACGCCCTGCCGGGTCGAGGGACACGTGACCGGGTTCCAGTCGATCGCCGACGGCGTGCCGCGGCCGTTCGAGGCGCCCTTCGAAGGCAAGATCGTCGCCTGGTCGATCACCCTCGCCAAGCCCTCGACCAAGGAAACGAAAACGACCACCGACGAGGTGAGCTTCTTCAACGAATTCCTCGGCACCCCGGCCGAGGCCCGGATCGGCATCCTGCGCCCGGTCGAAGGCAGCAAGCCGCCGAAATACACGCTGGTGCGGCAGAGCCCGATCGAGGTCCTCAACCCCTACTTCGGCAGCACCCCGGTCTTCGCCCTCGACCACCCGCTCACCGTCCTCAAGGGACAGGTGGTGGCGCTGACGATCCCGACCTGGGCGCCGATGTTCGCCCTCAACCTCTCGCCGGAAAATAGCTGGCGCGGCAGCCGCCTGCCCGAACACTGCATCTCCAAGGAAGACATCCAGGGCGGCCATCCCCAGCAGGGCGTGGGCAAGATCAAGACCTACGGCTGCTACTACAGCGAAGCGCGCCTGCTCTACACGGCAACGCTCGTGAAGAAGCCCTAGCGCGCGGCTAGAGCGCTTCCTGCCGAAGCCCGCAATAGGGGCAATCGCTAACGTCGAGGCCGATCAGCTGGTCGCAGCGGCGGCAGGCGCGCAGGTTCTCGGGGCTGCGCGGCAGCGACGAGACGGAGGGGGCGAGGGGCAGGACCATGCCCACCGGCTCCATCTCCTCACCGGTCTCGCGGTCGACGTAGACCGAGCCGGGCTCGGCGTGGGCGATCGCCTCCCGGCCCGAGGCCGCGGCGCGCATCCGGTAGAGCTGCTTCTCGTTCATCGCCGGGAAGACTATTAGCTTGGGCGGCTCACATGCGTGTGCTCATCTTTCACGGCTACATGCTGCGCGGCACCGGCAGCAACATCTACAACGTCAATTTGGCGCGGGCGCTGGCCCGGCTCGGGCACGAGGTGCACCTGCTCTGCCAGGACCGCGAGGTGCGGATCGAGGGGGTCCAGATCCACAACCCGGACATCGGCGGGCTGCTGCCGGTCTACGTCAAGGATCCTTACGAGGGGTTCGAGGTGAAGACCTTCCCCGAGCTGACCGAGGCCGAGCTCGACCGCTACCTCGAGGCCAACGTCGCCGCCGTGCGCAAGGTGGCCGCGGCCGCCGGCGGGGTCGACCTCGCCCTCGCCAACCACCTGGTGATGGGGCCGGCGATCCTCGCCCGGGCCGGGGTGGCGCCGTTCGCGGTGAAGATCCACGGCTCGGCGCTCGAGTACACGGTGAAACCGCACCCGCGCTTCCTCCCCTATGCCCGGGAGGGGGTGGAGGCGGCCGGCGGCGTCCTCACGGGGTCCGGTCACACCGCCGAGTCGCTCTGGGCGGCGCTCGCCGACGTCCCGGGCCTGCGCGAGAAAACGCGGCTCGGGCCGCCGGGCGTCGACGTCGAGGAGTTCCGGCCGCGGGGCGACCGCGAGCCCCTGGTCGCCTTCGTCGGCAAGCTGATCGTCTCCAAGGGGGTCGACCTCCTGCTCGCCGCCTGGCCCCTGGTACGCGCCGCCCACCCGGGAGTCCGGCTCGAGGTGGCCGGGTACGGCGCCTACGAGAAGGGGCTGCGGCGGCTGCTGGCGGCGCTCGATCGCGGCGACCTCGAGGCGGCGCGGGAGATCGCCGGCCGCGGCTGGGCGCTGGAGGGCGGGGAGGAGCGGCCGCTGCCGATCCTCGGCGCCTTCCTCGCCGACCCCCCGGAGGGCTATGCGGAGATGGCGCGGGCCGCCGCCGGCTCGGTCTCGTTCGTCGGCCGGCTCGAGCACCGCGAGGTCGCCTCCTTCTTCCCCCGCGCCGAGGCGATGGTCATGCCCAGCACCTTCCCCGAGGCCTTCGGGATGGTCGCCGTCGAGGCCGCCGCCTGCGGGACCCTGCCCGTCTCCGCCGGCCACTCGGGGATGCTCGAGGTCTCCCGCCGACTGCGCGACGCCCTCCCCGATCCCGCCGCCCAGCTCGTCTCCTTCCCGGTCGAGGAGGGGGCCGTCGAGGCGATCGCCGACCGCCTCGACGGCTGGCTCGGCCTCCCGGAAAATCAGCGCCAGTCGGCGCGCGAGGCGCTGGTCGGGAGCGTCCGCCGGCTCTGGAGCTGGGAGGGAGTGGCGCGCGGGGTCCTCGCCGCCGCGGCCGGGGGACTCGACGGTCTCCCTCGCCCCGAGAACTAGTGGCAACCGTCACCTGAGGACCGCAAAGCCTCCCGCCGCCGCTTCAATAGAATGCCCGCCGCCCCAATGTACGGCCGCCTGCCCATAGTGAAGATGCTGCTGGCGACGATCGCCCTGACGGTCGTCATCTCGGCAGTGATGCTGCCGATCAACTGGAACGGCCAGGAGGCCTCCACCGCGGCGCCGAAGATCGACGATCTCCTCAACGTGATGATCGTCCTCTCCTCCTTCGTCTTCTCGCTGGTGATGGTGATGCTCTTCTACGCCCTCTACAAATTCCGGGCGAAGCCGGGCGACGAATCCGACGGCGAGCCGATCCACGGCAACACCCGCCTGGAGATCGCCTGGACCCTGATCCCGACGATCATCGTCCTCTTCGGCGCCGGCTATAGCTGGAAGGTCCTCTCGGACATCGAAGAGAAGCAGTCCGACCACGTCACGGTCGACGTCTTCTCCCAGCAGTACGCCTGGAGCTTCGCCTACCCGGGCAAAGGGTACGTCTGGAAAGAAGGCGAATTCCACGTCCCGGTTGACCGCCAGATCCAGTTCAAAATGCACGCCCAGGACGTGATCCACTCCTTCTGGGTCCCCGAGTGGCGGATCAAGAAAGACAACGTTCCGGGGATCACGACGACCGCGCTGGTCACCCCCGACAAGGAAGGGACCTACCAGCTCGTCTGCACCGAGCTCTGCGGCTTCGGCCACGCGACGATGCGGGCCAAGGTGGTCGTCGAGTCGGAGGCGAAGTGGGAAAAGTGGGTCGACGGCTTGAAGCAGAAGACCCCGGCGCCGCTGATGGAGTCGGTCAAGCAGGACACGCAGACCAACCCGGTGGGCTTGGACGCCGGCGGGGCATAATGGAGAGAACTGATGGTTGAGGCGATAAAGAGACCTGGCTGGTGGCGCGCAATCCTCGGCGCGATCGCCTTCGGAGCGTTCGGATTCGGCCTCGTGATCGTGCTCCGGAGCATCTCCGGGCTGCCGCTCTACCAGACCGAACAGACCGGTTACCCGCACGTGGTCGTGCCGGCGATCCTCGCCCCGCTCGGCTTCCTGGCCGGGCTCGGCTGCTTCGACTACTGGCTGCGCTGGGCGGTCGGCGCGCCGACGATCCCCGACGACCACTCCCAGCACGGGGCGAAAACCTGGAAGGACTACTTCCGCTTCAACACCGACCACAAGGTGATCGGCATCCAGTACGTCTGCACCACCTTCTTCTTCTTCTTCGTGGGCGGGCTGATGGCGATGCTGATCCGGGCCGAGCTCGCGCAGCCGGGGACCCAGATCGTCGACGCCGCCACCTACAACAGCCTCTTCTCCACCCACGCGGTGCTGATGATCTTCGTCTTCGTGATCCCGGTCTTCGCCGGGCTCGCGAACTACGTCCTGCCGCTGATGATCGGCGCGCCGGACATGGCCTTCCCGCGGCTCAACGCGCTCAGCTTCTGGATGCTGCCGCTGGCGGGGCTCCTCTTCATCGGCAGCTTCCTCTGCCCGGGCGGCGCCTTCGACGCCGGCTGGACCGGTTACGCGCCGCTTTCCACCGGGGCGCCGCTGGGCCAGTCGTTCTTCAACCTCGGCGTCCAGTTCGCCGGCGCTTCCTCGATCGCCACGGCGCTGAACTTCCTGGTCACGATCATCACCATGCGGGCGCCGGGGATGACCTTCTGGCGGATGCCGCTGCTGGTCTGGGCGAACCTCTCGACCTCGCTGCTGGTCGTCGCCGCGACCCCGTTCATCGCCGGCGTCCAGTTCATGGTCCTCTTCGACCGCGCTCTGCACACCAACTTCTTCGACTTCGCGGCCGGCGGCGACGTCATCAGCTACCAGCACATCTTCTGGTTCTACTCCCACCCGGCGGTGTACATCATGATCTTGCCCGGGTTCGGGATCATCTCCGAGGTCATCTCGACCCATGCCCGCAAGCCGATCTTCGGCTACCGGCTGATGGCCCTGGCGCTGATCGGGATCGTCGTCCTCAGCTACTCGGTCTGGGCGCACCACATGTTCGTCGCCGGGATGTTCTCCTGGTTGCGGGTGCCGATGATGATCACCACGCTGCTGATCGCGGTGCCGACCGGGATCAAGATCTTCTCCTGGCTGGGCACGCTCTATTTCGGCAAGATCCACACCTATTCGACCGCGATGCTGTTCGCGCTCGCCTTCATCGTCACCTTCACGATCGGCGGGATTTCAGGCGTGATGCTCGGCATGGTGCCGATCGACATCCACGTCTCCGACACCTACTTCATCGTCGCTCACATCCACTTCGTCCTCTTCGGCGGTTCCGTCTTCACGATCTTCGCCGGCGTCTACCACTGGTTCCCGAAGATGACGGGCCGGATGTACGACGAGCGGCTCGGCCGCGTCCACTTCTGGGGCACCCTCGTCGGCACCTGGGGCACCTTCGTCCCGATGCACTGGGTGGGGATGGACGGGATGCCGCGCCGCGTCGCCGACTACGCCGAACAGTTCGGCGAGTGGAACCTGCTGATCAGCGTCTTCGCCTTCATGCTCGGCGCCGTCCAGCTCGTCTTCCTCTACAACATGGTCACCAGCTGGCGCTACGGCCCGCGCGCCGAGGCGAACCCCTGGCGCGCCAACTCGATCGAGTGGCAGGTCTCCTCGCCGCCGCCGATCTTCAACTTCGACGAGATCCCGCGCGTCGTCGGCGGTCCCTACGAGTTCGGGATCCCGGGCGCCAAGCACGCGATCATGACCAGCGAGGGCGCCGAGGTCCCCGCCGGGGAGCCGAGCGTGGTGGGTACCGGCTCATGAGCGTGGAGCAGGCCGACGAGCGCAAGCCGCTGCTGGTCTTCCTCAACGAGGTGGCCGGCGGCCGCAAGCTGCTGCAGGCGGTGCGCGAGCGCCAGGACCAGGTCTCCGGCGTCGTCGTCGCCGCCCCCCAGAACCAGCCTTCGGTCGGGCAGTTGATCGACTCCAGCGAGATCCGCGAGGCAGCCCGCGCCCGCGTCGAGGTGACGATGGCGGTGCTGAGCGAGTTCGGGATCGAATCGATCGGCGAGGTGATGGACCCGGAGTCCTCGCTCGCCCTCGACGACGCCGTTCGCGCCCATCGCCCCGGCGAGGTCCTCTTCTCGAGTCTGCCCGACACCCGCTTCGGCTTCCTGCGCCGCGACCTCGTCGAGTGGGTGCGCGACCGCTGCGAACCGGAGGTCAAGCTGACCCACATCCCGGTCCGGATCGAAGAGGACGCGATCCGCTGGGACCTGAACCACACCCTGGTCGTCGCCACGAAGACGGTCGCCGCGCCGGATCTGGTGGCGCGTCTGAAGGATCGCGCCGGCGTGCGGCCGCACCGCTTCACGATCATCTGCCCGCGGGCGGAGGACGTCAGCGAGGCCCAGGTCGCCCGCGACCTCGCCTCGACCCTGGCCGAGCTCTACCGCAACGAGATCGACGCCACCGGCCAGCCGATGAGCCCGGACCCGTTCCTGGCCGTGAAGAACGGCATCGAGCACTACCGGATCGACGACATCCTGATCTCGACCTTTGCCGGGGAGCGCTCGCAGTGGCTGGAGGACAACCTGATCGGCCGCGTCCGCGACATCACCGAGAAGTCCGTCGAGCACATCGAGGTCGGCCGGTCGGCAACCGCCGTCGTCGCCGCCGTCGCCGAGGGGGAGGGAAGCTGATGGAGAGCGCATCGGTAGCCGTCGGCCACGCCCACGCAGACCACCACCACGGCCCGCCGGAGGCCAACCAGAGCTCGCGGATCGACCGCCAGACGCTCGGCATCCTCCTTTTCATCGTTTCCGAGGTGATGCTCTTCGGGGCCTTCTTCGCCTCCTACTTCTTCCTCCGGGTCGTCGTCGACCCGCCGAGCTGGCCGCCGGAACCGTTCGAACTGCCGAAGGCCGTCGCCGGGATGAACACGGCGATACTGGTCTCCTCCAGCTTCACGGTCCACTACGCCCTCGAGTCGATCCGCCGCGGCAACCGCACCGGCCTCAAACTCGGCCTCGTCGCCACCTGGCTGCTCGGCGCGACCTTCCTCTTCATCCAGATCAACGAGTACGCGCACCTGGGCTTCAGCGCCCGCGACCTCTCGTTCGGCTCGATCTTCTACAGCCTCACCGGCCTCCACGGAGCCCACGTCTTCGTCGGTCTGATGCTGCTCTCGTTCGCGACGATCCGCGCCTTCCGCGGCCACTTCGGCCCCAAAGCGGAGGACCACCTCGGTGTCGAGGTGCCAGGGATCTACTGGCACTTCGTGGACATCATGTGGATCATCGTCTACGTGACTGTGTACATCCTCTGAGGCGGCTGCAAATCGGCGCCCGGGGGCGTCCTCAGTCGGTCGTGTGCAGAGCACACTTCCCTCCCTGCGTCCTACCCAGGCTTGATTTTCGCCCCCTCAGGATCGCGGCATGAAGTTCAACGAGGCCGCGGTCTTCAAATGGGTCGTGATCGTCGGGATCGCGGGGGCGTTGATCGTGGCGGTGACGTTGCTCACGCGGCCGCTTGTGGGGGCGCTGCTGTTGCTGGCGATCGTGATCGCCGGGTGCGTTTATGCCTATCGGTGGTGGGCGTCACAGAAACGGCGCTGATCCGTTCCGCATTTTTTTGTGTCTACGACAAAAAGTTGCAATTTTCTCGGCAGTCTGGCAGCATGCAGACGATGACCCACAGCACCACCGATGAACGGCTCGACGCGCTCGAGGAGAAGGTCGAGGAGGGCTTCGTCGAAGTCGACCGGCGCTTCGACCAGGGCGATGAACGCTTTGTTCAGGTTGAAAAGCGTTTCGCTGAAGTTGATAAGCGCTTCGACCAAGTTGACTTCCGGCTTGCCAAGATCGATCTACGTCTGGAGGCGATCGATCAGCGGTTCGAACTAGTCGACGAGCGGTGCGAGCTGGTCGATCAGCGGTTTGGCGAAATCGACAAGCGAATGGAGCGGGTTGAGAACGGGCTCGAGCGGGTTGCCGATGGGCTTGCTTCGCTCCAGAAGACGATGGTCATCGGCTGGGTGACCGTTCTGGCTGCACTCGCCACCCTTCTCGTCCGGGTTTAGCACGCCCTATCAGCTCCAGTGCCGCCAGCGTCAGGCCGATCGGGACGGTGGCCGGGAGCTCGTCGACGGCGAAGAAGAGCAGGTCGAAGGTGAGGCCGATAGCCGCGGCCAGTAGAGCGCCACAGAGCTGCAGGCGGCGGTCGTAGGCGAGGAGGGCGCCGAGGGTGGCGGCGATGAAGAGGTCGCCGAAGCCCATCAGGGCGGAGCCGAAGGAGGCGAGCTGGAGGCGCGGGAGGTCGGCGGCGGGCGAGACGGTGTTGAGGACGGCGTTCGGGCCCTGGAGGAGATCGCCGGCGATCAGGTAGGTGTCGACGGCCGCCATCACGTAGATGCCGAGCTTCAGCCAGCGCGCCGGGACCACGCAGGCGATCAGCCAGCCGAGGGTGACGCAGGCCAGGGCCGAGAGCGCCAGGGCCGCCGTCTGGCCGCTCAGCGAGCCCTTGGCCGCCCAGGCCGCGGCGAAGAGCGGCAGGACGAGGAGAGCGAGCTGCCAGCGCGCTCCGCGCAGGAGGAAGGCCAGGGCGGCGGCCGCGAGAGGCGGCACGGCGACGAGCGCCAGGTAGGTGAGGAAGCGGGCGCTGGCGGAGTCGAGGGCGATTGCCGAGATCACCACCACGATCGAGAGGGGCAGCGCCAGCGCCCACCAGCGGCTCTGCAGCCGTCCCAGGAGAGCGGGCAGGGGCGGCTTCGGGGCGGCCACGAGGCTCGCCTGGACGAGGCTGAGGACGCCGATCGAGAGCCAGAAGGGGAGCAAGCGCTAGGCGGTGCCGGCGGCGGCCGGGGCGCGGCTCCGCTTCTCCTCGGGCTCCGCCGGAGAAGGTTCGCCCCGCGGCTCGAGGCGGCCCGCCGAGGCCACCGTCCAGAGCATCGCCAGCCAGTTCAGGGTCGCCACCGCGACGTGGACCCAGACGATCTCGCCCGGCAGTTCCAGCGCCCACTGGATGCCGCCGATCGCCCCCTGCAGGGCCAGCAGGCCGAGCACTACCGTCAGCGGCTTCAGCGCCCGCCGATCGCCGCCGGGGCGGCGCAGCAGGAACCAGACCGCGATCGCAGCGAGGCCGTAGACGGTGGCGACCGCGGCGTGGCGCTCGACGACCCATTCCAGCGTCTTCGCTCCCTCGAAGTCGAAGCGATGGACGAGCTGCCCTTCGTGCGCGCCGGCGTGGGGCCCGGAGGCGGTGGCGATCGTCCCGGCGAGGATCGTCAGCTGCCCCAGCGGGATCAACGCCCGCACCGCCCAGACGCCGAGCCGGTCCTGCGAGCGGCGCCGCTCCCAGGGTTCGTAGCGCGAGCACCAGGCGAGGGCGAAGGCTGCGTCGAGCAGCATCATCGAGAGGATGAAGTGGCTCATCACCAGGCCGGGAGCGAGGTGGTACTTGACCACCAGCGCCCCGAGGATCGCCTGACCGATCACCCCGAGCGGCAACAGGGCCCCGAACAGCGCCAGGTGCCAGCGGTACGGGCGTCGGAACCAGGCCAGCAGGGCGGCGGCGATCACCGCGAAGCCGACGATGCCGGTGATCAGCCGGTTCGTGTACTCGATCACGGCGTGGGATTCGAGCGGGGGAGTGGTGCCGCCGTAGCACTTGGGCCAGTCCGGGCAGCCGAGGCCCGAGCCGGTGAGGCGCACGCCGGCGCCGGTGAGGACGATCATCGAGAGGGCGGCCAGGGCGACCAGCGTCACCTGGGCGTAGCGCTCCGGTGAGATCTCGAGGCGGCTTTTCAGGCGTTCCCGCATCTACCCGACATGATCGCAGCGGCGCGCGGCCGCTCCCGGCCTAACCCTGGGACTTCCCGCCGCTCCCGGCTTCGCCGGCGGCGGAGTTTTCGATCAGGTACCCGACCAGGTCTTCGATTTCTTTTTCGGTCAGGATTTCGCCGAAGTTCTGCGGCATCACGTTGGGCGGGTAGCCCTTGGCGATCTCCGCGTTGGGGTTGACGATCATTTCTTCGACGGTGGCCTCGTCGTCACCGGGGACGATCGATTTTTCAAGCGGCGGGCCGGTGACACCGCCGGAACCGGCGGCTTTGAAGGTGTGGCAGCCGCCGCAGCCGTTGTTGGCGAAGACCTGGGCGCCCGGGCCGCCTTCCACTTCCGGCGGGGCGGCGCCGGGGACGCCGGCCCATTCGCCGACGTAGGCGGCGACGTCGTCGAGGTCCTGGCCGGTGACGATGTCGGCCGGCATCGAGACGCGCGGGTCGCCGTTGTTCTCGCGCGGGTACTCGACCTGCGCCTTTACGACCCCTTCGATCGTGTCGCTGTCATTGCCGATTTCCCGTGCGGAGGCGAAGGCATCATCGAGGCTGGGGCCGACCTGGGCGGTGGTCCCGGCCTGCGCCAGTTCGTGGCAGACGCCGCACTTCTGGACGAAGAGCGTGCGGCCGCGGGCGGTGTCAGCGGTGGTCGTGCCGCAGCCCGAGGAAGTCACCGCGAGGGCGACCAGGGCGGCGAGCGCGAGCAGCGGGCCGATCAGTTTCGAGGGGCGATTCATGGGGCGCAATGCGAGCGGGAGTCTATATGTCGGCGCCCCGGGTAAGCGTCGCTGTGAGCTATTCCCATGGGATAGGATTGAGGCGATTAGCACTAACCCCAAACCCGGCGCGATGGGAGGTCGCAGATGCAGGTGAGGGACGGGATGTCGGAGATCACCCTGACCGTCGGACCGACGCACACCCTGCGTGAGGCGGCCGCGAAGATGGTCGAGAAAGGCACCGGCGCGGCGCTGGTCCTCGACGGCGAGATGCCGACCCCCTCGGTGGTCACCGAGCGTGACCTGCTCATCTCCGTTGCGCAGGGGCAGAACCCCGACCACGAGCGGGTCTGCGATCACATGAGCGAGGGCGTGCTCAGCGCTGCGCCCGACTGGAGCCTCGAGCGGGCGGCGGCGGAGATGTCGCGCCGCAACGTCCGCCACCTGGTCGTATTCGACGACGGCGAGCCCACCGGGATGCTCTCGATGCGCGACATCGTCCGCTGCTGGACCAGCGACGGCGCAACGAGCGAAATGAGCCTTCCGGGCTAGTCAGCCGCGGGGCGGCCCGGAGATCGTTTCTACCGGCAGGGCGGCACCGCGGGTCTCCTGGCGGCGGGGCAGGCGGTAGTAGTCGCGGACGGAGCCGCGGACGATGCTGCGGAAGGCGATGAGGACGAGGATCGCGCCGACGACCGCGTAGAAGACGGGCGGGAAGGCGAAACCCCCGGCGAAGATCCCGCAGAGGAGGGCGACGGCCCCGGCGGCGAAGAAGACCGGGCCCCAGGAGGGGCGGGGCGTGTAGATCATCTCGCCCGGCTCGGGGACGTGTCGGTGGTCGGCCATGTCCTACTGGGCGATGTAGAGGAAGGCGGCGACGAACGAGAGGGCGAAGATCCCGGCGGCGATGCCTCCGGCGACCAGCCCGGCGCGCATGTTCCTACGTGCGGTCTCGCGATCCATTGCCGGGATTTCTATCAGGCCCGGTCGCGGGAGGAGGGACGGGTGCCCCTTCCCGAAGACCGTCGCGCAGCTGGGGCGCCGTGCTGGGCGCCGTTGTGGTCTCTGGAGCCTTCGTGGAGGGGCACCCGTCCCTCCGAGCAACCCGCTGGAGAGGCCGGTCAGACGTTGGCGGCGATCGCCATCGAGAGGAAGAGAAGAGCTAGGTAGGCGAGGGAGAAGAGGTAGGTCTTCAGCGCCCAGCGGCGCTCGCGGCTGCGGTAGAGGCGGGTCGAGAAGTAGATGAAGCCGGCGCCGAGGAGCATCGAGGGGACGAGGTAGGCGACGCCGAGTCCGCCGGCGCAGAAAGGGAGCTGGGTGACGGCGTAGAGGAGGACGGTGTAGAGGAGGATCTGGCGCCGGGTCTCCTCCTCGCCGCGGACGACCGGCAGCATCGGGATCCCGGCCTTCGCGTACTCGTCCTTCATCAGCAGCGATAGCGCCCAGAAGTGGGGCGGGGTCCAGAAGAAGACGATCGCGAACATGTAGAAGGCCATGCCGCTGAGGCCGCCGGTGACGGCCGCCCAGGCGACCAGGGGCGGTACCGCGCCGGCGGCGCCGCCGATGACGATGTTCTGCGGCGTCGTCCGCTTCAGCCAGAGCGTGTAGACGCAGACGTAGCCGAGGAGGCCGGAGAGCGAGAGGGCCGCGGCCAGCGGGTTCACCGTCAGCGCCAGCAGCAGGAAGGAGGCGGCGCCGAGGCCGATGCCGAAGGCGGTCGCCGCGGTCGCCGAGACACGGCCGGAGGCGACCGGACGATCGGCGGTGCGGGCCATCGTGCGGTCGATGTCGCGGTCGACGGCGTGGTTGATCGCTCCGGCCCCGCCGGCCGAGAGGGCGCCGCCGAGGCAGGTGAGGAAGACGAGGCCGACCGAGGGGTCCCCGGCCACGTACATCGTCGTGATCGTGGTGAAGAGCAGCAGCGACTGCACCTTCGGCTTGGTCAGCGTCAGGTAGTCGCGCAGGACCGTGGGGATCGCCGGTCGCCGAGCGAGGGCAGCAGTCTGGGCACCGCTCATGCGGGACTCAGGCTACCGGCTGGGACTTGCGCGCCGCCCCAGCCTCTTCGCGCCGGGTGCGATGGCCGATCGCCTCGCGGATGTCGCGCAGCGGCCGCGGGCTGCGGACGTCGGGGAGGACGTCGAAGTTGTGCGGCTCCGGCGGCGAGAGCGCGAACCACTCGAGCGTGTCGCCGGCCCAGGGATCGTGGCCGGCGGCGGGGCCGTTGGTGCGGCTGAAGATCGCGTTGAGGATCGTCAGCAGGACCCCGACGAAGAGGATCAGGACGCCGATCGTCGAGATCGCGTTGTAGGCGGTGACGTCGGCGTTGTCGAAGTACTTGTAGGCGTCGACGACCTGCCCCTGTTTGTCGCCGGCGAGGAACATCGGCACGAAGCCGACGAGGAGGCCGACGACGATGGTCCAGAAGGAGATGCGGCCGAGGCTCTCGCCCATCGTCTTCCCGGTCATCTTCGGGAACCAGTAGTAGAGGGCGGCGAAACCGCCGAGTACGGCGCTGCCGACGAGAGCGAAGTGGGTCGCGGCGGTCGAGTCGGTGGTGTTCTTGATGTGCCAGGCGGCGGCGACCAGCGACTGGCAGAGCTCGGCGGCGAGGCCGATCGAGATCATCGAGATCGCGCCGATCGCGAACAGGACCGGCGCCCGCATCCGCAGCGTGCCGCCGACCAGGGTCGCGATCAGGTTGAAGAGGACGAGGCCGACGGGGACGACGAGCGCCAGCGACATCAGCATCGCGAAGTACTGCCAGCCGATTCCGATCGGGGCGGTCAGCATGTTCTGCATCCAGGCGAGGGTGCCGAGCACCGCGATCGCCGCCAGCGAGGCCATCACCACGTTGCGGTTGAAGAGCGGTTTGCGGGAGAAGGTGGCGACGATTTCGGCGATCGTGCCGATGGCGAAGATCAGCAGCAGCATGTAGGTGCCGGTGAAGAAGATCCAGCTCAGGTGCTGCCAGAGCAGCGGCGCGCCGCCGGAGCCGTCGGCGAAGAAGATGCCGTCGTAGTTGCGGTCGATCATCAGCATCGTCAGCGCCGCCAGCAGGACCGGACCGACGACGATCAAGAGCCAGGAGGAGACGGTCGCGGCCCAGGCGAAGATCGGCACCCGGCGCCAGGCCATCCCCGGGGCCCGCATCATCCGCAGCGTCGCCACCAGGTTGATCGCGAGGAGGACGAAGCCCAGCGTCGCCAGCCCGGTCCCCGCAGCCCAGGCATCGACCCCGTTGTTGGAGAGGAAGGCGGTCTCGCTGAGCGGCGCCAGCGGGTTGACGCCGGCCTCCGAGGGGGTGAAGAGGAAGGTTGCGTAGAGGATGGTCGCCCCGGCGACGTAGAGCGCGACGCCGACCTGGCCGAGCCGCGGCAGGGCGGTTCCACGGGCGCCGACCTGCAGCGGTGCCACGAAGTAGAAGAAGCCGAGCGCAAAGGGGACGGCGAAGAGGAAGATCGAGGTAGCGCCGTAGAGCGAGAGCATGCGGTTGAAGCCGACGGGCGAGAGGAAGGTGTTTTCCGGCACCAGCAGCTGCAGGCGCATCAGCAGCAGCTCGACCGCGGCGATGAAGAGGAAGCCGAGGGCGCCGCAGATGAGGATCTGGCCGAGCTCCTTGTGGTCGGCCGAGGTCGCCAGCTCGGCCCAGCGGGGGCGGCGGTTGACGTAGCCGTCGGCTACGAGCTCGGGACGGGCGCTGGGGCTCATGGCACTTTTCCTTCTTCGATCAGGCCGACCACCCGGTCCTGAGCTTCTTCGATCTCGCTTTTCTGGTTCTCGACGAATTCTTCGTATTCGTCTGGGGAGACGACTTCGACCTCGGTCCGCATCGCCGCGTAGGCCTGGCCCGAGAGCGTGGCCGAGTCGCCTTCGAAGCTGCCTTCGTCGTCGGCGCTGAAGACGATCCGGTGCGTCTTGCCCGGCACCGCGTCGGCCTTGGGAGCCAGATCATTGACGTTCCAGGTGTGGACCACGTCGGTCGAGAGCAGTTCCAGTTCGACTGCGGTGTCGACCGGGACGACGAGCTTGTAATAGGAGAAGGCGCCGTTCGGATAGTCGTAGCGCCACAGCCACTGCTGGCCGGTCGCCTTGATCTTCAGCGGGGCGGTTTTCGCCGCGGCGAGGCCGGCGTCGCCGGTGCTCGGCGTCTCGCGCGCCTTGTCGGTGAAGACGACGCCGAGGATGAAGAGCAGGAGGGCGAAGGCGGTGAGCAGGCCCCCGACCCGGAACTGGAGGCCGCGGCCGCCGAGTAGCTGGCGCGGGGCGGCGCCGCGCTCGGAACGGAACCGCCGCACCGCGAAGAAGAGCGCGGCGTTGACCGCGATCACGAGGATCACGGCGGCGATGAAGCCGATCCAGAGCAGGGTGTCGATCTGGTCAGTGCCAGGGGAGTGGGGCGCCAAAGCGCGGCCATTCTATTCAGGCCGGGCGGCGCCGCGCCCTCCCGTCCCGGTTCGGGCCCTCTACCTATACTCGCGCCCTTGATGAGGAGGCGCTCGCGGCCACCCAAAGCGCTTCGCCTTGCCGTGCGAGCCGGGGGAGTCGCGGCGATCGGGGCGGCCGTCGCCGTGCCCCTCCTGCGCCGCCGCCTGCGGATCCCGACGCCGGTGACGGTCGCCGCGGTCGCCGCCGGGCCGCTGGCCCTGGCGGTGCTGCAGCCCCGGACCAAGCGCCGCGACGTCGTCCTCTTCGCCCTGCAGATGTGGGCCTTCACGGTCGCCCACGAGCTTCCCTACGACGACCCCGAGCGCCTGCGGGCGCGGCTGCGCAGCCGCTACCCGATCGTCAGCGACCGGATCCTCGGCGGCGGCCGCTTGCCGAATGCGCGCCTGCAGCGGGCGATCGGGCGCTTGCCCCGGGTGCGGCTGGTCAACCAGGTCCTCACCTGGGCCCACTGGCTCTGGTTCCTCGAGCCCTACATCGCCCTGGCGGTGATCCTCACCCGCCACCCCGAGCGCTTCCCGCGCGCCGGGCGCCAGATGGCGGCTGTCTTCGACCTCGGCTGCGCCGTCTACTTCGCGGTCCCGACCGCGCCGCCGTGGTGGGCAGCCGAGCAGGGCCTGACCGGCGAAGAGGTGCGGCGGATCATGGTCGAGGTCGGCGAAGAGACCTGGGGCTCGGCTTGGCCGAAGATGTACGACGCGCTCGGCGGCAACCCCTGGGCTGCGATGCCCTCGCTGCACTTCGCCACCTCGGTCACCGCCGCACTCGCCCTCGCCGAAGCGGGCAAGGTCGAGGGCGCGCTCGGCTGGACCTACGCCGGGACGCTCGGCTTCGCCCTCGTCTACCTCGGCGAGCACTACGTCACCGACCTGCTCGCCGGAGCCGCCCTGGTTGCCGCGGTGCGGCGGGGCGAGGCGCTGGCCGAACCCCTCATACGCGGGGTAAACGCGGGGCTGCAACGTTTGGAGAGGATCGCGAGCAGCTAGTTTTTCTGGGGTGTCTCAGGAAGATTCGGCGAACGGAGGCAGCCGCTTCGCTGAGCTGCCGATCTTTACGACGCGGCGGATCGTCCAGACCGTCGTCCTCGTCTTCATCCTCCTCGGCGCGATCTACTTCCTCTTTCCGAAGCTGGTCGGGCTCGGCGACGCGCTCAGCCGCCTCGACGACGCCGATCCGCTCTGGATCGCGATCGCGATCGCCTTCAACGTCGCTGCCTACGCGACCTATATCGCGCTCTTCAAAGCCGTGGTCGGCGGCGACGCCCTGCGCCTGAGTTGGAACGAGACCTACGAGATCAACATGGCCGGGGTCGCGGCCACCCTGCTCTTCTCGGCCGGCGGCGCCGGCGGCGTCGCCCTCACCTACTGGGCGCTGCGCAAGGCGGGGATGGCGCGGCGCGACGTCGGCCGGCGGATGGTCGCCTTCGTCTCCCTCCACTACGTCTTCTATCCCTTTGCCCTGATCCTGTTCGGGATCCTGCTGCGGACCGGGGTGATGAACGGCAAGGGGTCGGTCGAGCTGACGATCGTCCCCGCCGCGGTCGCCGGGCTGCTGCTGATCCTCGGCGTCCTGATCACGCTGATCCCGGCCGACGCCGAGCAGCGGCTCACCCGCTACGCCCACAGCGAGCGAGCCCGCCACTTCCTCAACAGCGCCGGCAAAGTGCCGGCGACCCTCGGCGAAGGCTTCCGCTTCGCCCTCGGGCTCTTCACCCACCCTTCGCGCGGCGGCCTGGCGGTGATCGGCGCCGCCGGCTTCTGGGCCTTCAGCATCGGCGTCCTCTGGGCCTCCTTCCACGCTTTCGGCGTCCACGTCCCCCTCGCGGTCGTCGTCCAGGGCTTCTTCCTCGGCATGGTCGCCAACCTCTTCCCGCTGGCCCCGGCGGGGGTGGGGGCGGTGGACGCGGGGATGATCGGCGCCTTCGTCCTCTTCGGGATCCCCGAGGAGACGGTCTTCCCGGCGGTCCTGATCTTCCGCCTCGTCTCCTTCTGGATGCCGATCCCGCCCGGGATCTTCGCCTTCTTCCAGCTTCGCCACACCGTCCACCGCTGGGAAGAGGAGGGGCTGCCGATCGACCGCGGCGGCAGCGCCGAGCGGGAGTTCGAGCGGGTAGTCGACGGTTTGCCTTCCGCCTTCCCGGGAGCTACTATAAAAAGTAAAGTAATAGACTCCAGGCGGCAAGAAGATGGCTGAGAGCAAGAAGGTAGAGAACGTGATCATCGTCGGCGGCGGCCCCGCCGGCTATACGGCTGCGCTTTACACCGCCCGCGCGAACCTCGAGCCGCTGGTCTTCGAGGGCTTCCAGTGGGGTGGCCAGCTGCAGAACACGACCGAGGTCGAGAACTATCCCGGCTACCCCGAGGGGATCATGGGCCCGGAGATGATGGCCCAGTTCCGCGCCCAGGCAGAGCGCTTCGGAACCCGCTTCGTCACCGACGACGTCGACCGGGTCGAGCTCTCCGACGGCGGCGTCCACAAGGTCTTCCTCGGCGACGAGGAGCACCGCGCCAAGACCGTGATCCTGGCGATGGGGGCGGAGCCGAAACGGCTCGGCATCCCCGGCGAGATGGAGCTCGGCGGCCGCGGCGTCTCCACCTGCGGCGTCTGCGACGGGGCCTTCTTCAAAGACCAGAAGGTGATCGTGATCGGCGGCGGCGACTCGGCGATGGAGGACTCGATCTTCATCTCCAAGTTCGCCTCGGAGCTGAACGTCGTCACCCGCCGCAGCGAGTTCCGGGCCTCGAAGATCATGCTCGACCGGGCGCGCGAAAAGGACAACATCGAGTTCCGCAACCCGCTCGAGCCGCTCGAGTTCGTGGCCGGCGAGAGCGGCAAACTCGAGAAGGTCCGCTTCCGCAACGTCGAGAGCGGTGCCGAGGAGGAGATCGAGACCGACGGCGCCTTCGTCGCGATCGGCCACGTGCCGAAATCCGAGATAGTTGCCGGGCAGGTCCGGACCGACGAGGACGGCTACATCGAGACCGAGGCCGGCTCGACCCGCACCAACCTCGGCGGCGTCTTCGCCGTCGGCGACGTCGTCGACCACACCTACCGCCAGGCGGTCACCGCGGCCGGCACCGGCTGCATGGGCGCCCTCGACGCCGAGCGCTACCTGCGCGACGCCGCCCCGCCCGTCGAGGCCCACTGGATGCCCGGCGGTGAGCCCGCCGAGATCGCGACGGGTAGTGGCTGAGTGCACGCACCTCGACGCGGTTGAGTTCCTCGACCTCCCCGGCGAGGTCGCAGGTTGTGAGGAGTGCCTGGCGATGAACATGCAGTGGGTCCACCTCCGCATGTGCCAGACCTGCGGCCACATCGGCTGCTGCGACAACTCGCCCGGCAAGCACGCCACCGCCCACCACCAGGACACCGGCCACCCGATCATCCGCTCCGCCGAGCCCGGCGAAGACTGGAGCTGGTGCTACGTGGACGAGGTGATGATGCGGCTGAGCGGCGGGTAGCGCCGAGCTGTGGATCATTCCTCGGCGTCGAGTACGGAGACGCTGGGGAGTTCTGCAAAGCCCTTCCGGTCTGAGCTCACGACCTGGCGCGCTCGGGCGCGTGCAGTTGCGGCGATGATGAGGTCGTGCGCACCGCGGGGCCTGCCGGTCTGTCTGACGTGAGCCAGCAGGGCCGCATGCGCCTCGGCCACATCGAGGTCATAAGGCTCGACCGAGACGGCCTCGAGAATCGCAGCCACGAATCGCTCGCGCTTCTGGCGGCGCTTTCCTTTCGCGAGCTGAACGCCTACCTTCAACTCGGCCAAGGTGATCGCCGCCATGGCGACGTCGTCGCTGTCCTCGATCGCGGCGCTAAGGGAGTCGCCCCCCCGCTCGGCGTCGACCAGGACCGTCGTATCGAGGATCAGTCGCGCCAGGGGTCCGCGGGGGGCTCGATGTTCTCCCGCAGCTCTCGTAGCTCATCCGCCCAGGCGTCGTCGGGCCGATGGGCGCGCAGCGCCTCCTTGAGCGCTTTCCCGGTTCCACCCGTCGCCGGGCCGATGGTCGCGACGGGGCGGCCATGGCGGACTACGGTGTAGGACTCGCCCGCGCGCTCGACGTCGTCCAGCACCTCCGAGAAGCGGCGCGAGGCGTCGGTAGCACTGAGCTGCTTCATTCAATCAGATTATCAGATTCATTATCTACTGCTGCCGGCTTCCGCTCGCAGGAGCTCCGCCGGCGCGTAGGCGGCTCCCTTCTCGCGCTCGAGGCGCTCCAGCAGCTCGAGGGCGCGGCGGGGGCCGATCAGCTTGGTGAACTTCATCGGCCCGACGGGCCAGTTGAAGCCGAGCTTCATTGCCGTGTCCATGTCCTCGGGGGAGGCGATCTGCTCTTCTAGGGCGAAGGCGGCCTCGTTGGCTATCTGGGCGAAGAGGCGGGTCAGCACCTCCTCGGCGGCGGGATCGATGCGGCCGAGCTTCTCGGAATCGAGGGTCGGCGCCAGGATCCCCAGCTCCGGATCGAGCTCGCGCTCGTGACCCTCGCCGTACTCGTAGTAACCGTGGCCGCTCTTGCGGCCGAGCTTGCCTTCGGCGACCAGTCGCTCCTGGATCGGGCTCGGGCGCCAGCGCTCGACTTCGCCGCCCTGGGCGAAGAAGGAGCGGGCGATTTCGAGGTTGACGTCGAGGCCGATCAGGTCCAGCAGCTCGAAGGGGCCCATGCGGAAGCCGCCGCCGAGGCGGACGATGCGGTCGATCGTCGCGACGTCGGCGACACCGTCGCCGAGCATCCGCAGCGACTCCAGCGAGAACGGGCGGGCGAGGCGGTTGGCGACGAAGCCGGGCGAGTCTTTGGCGCGGATCGGGGTGCGGCCCATCCGCTCGCCGACCTCGGTCGCGGCTGCCAGGGCTGCCTCGGAGGAGCGCTCGGCGGCGACGATCTCGACCAGCTTCATCAACGGCGGCGGGTTGAAGAAGTGCATGCCGACGACCCGCTCGGGGTGGGGGACGCCCTCGGCGATCTCGGAGATGCGCAGAGAGGAGGTGTTGCTGGCCAGGACGGCCTCCGGGCCCAGCAGCTCCGCCAGCCGGGCGAAGAGGTCGCGCTTCAGCTCCAGCTTCTCCGGCACCGCCTCGATCACGAGGTCGCAGCCGGCGAGCTCGGAGATCTCTTCGGTCGTGTCGATCAGTTCGGAGGCGGCTTCGCCCTCCTCGTAGGTCCAGCGGCGCCGCTCGGCGCCCTTCGCCAGGTCTTCGCCGATGTTTGCGGAGCGCAGGGAGGCGACTTCCGGGAACTCGTCGTAGAGCATCGTCTCGAACCCGCCCAGGGCCGCCACCTGGGCGATGCCGCCACCCATCGTTCCGGCGCCGATGACGCCGACGCGGGAGACGCTCACCGGCCCTGGAACCGCGGCTCGCGTTTCTCGAGGAAGGCGGTCATCCCCTCGACCCGGTCCTCGCTCGCCATCGCTTCGTCGAAGAGCTCGCGCTCGGCCCGCAGCCCCTCCGCGAGGCCGGTGTCCTCGGCGACCTGGACCGCCCGCTTGCCGAGCCGCACCGCCAGCGGCGGGCGCTCGGCGATCACCCGCGCCAGCTCGATCGCCTCGGTCAGCCAGGCGCCTTTGCCGACCACCTTGTTGACGAGGCCCCAGCGCTCCGCCGTCTTCGCGTCCCAGCGGCGGCCGGTCAGCACGTACTCCATCGCCCGCTGCTTGCCGATCGCCCGAGCCAGCCGCTGGGTGCCGCCGCCGGGGATGATCCCGAGCGTGATCTCGGGCTGGCCGAACCGCGTCTTCTCGTCGCAGACGATCATGTCGCAGGCCAGCGCCAGCTCGCAGCCGCCGCCGAAGGCGTAGCCGGAGACGGCGGCGACGATCGGCGTCGCGATCGCGGCGATGCGAGTCCAGAACCGCATCCCCTCGGGATCGGGCGGGGCGTCGAGCGGCCGCTCGGCCATCGCCCTGATGTCGGCCCCGGCGGCGAAGAAATCATCGGAGCCGGCGAGGACGATGCAGCGGACTTCGGGATCGGCGTCGAGGCGCTCCAGGCTGTCGGCGATCTCGGCCCGCATCTGCGGCGAGAGGGCGTTGCGCGCCTCGGGTCGGTTCAGCCGCAGCAGGGCGACGTGGAACTCGTCGACCGAGACCTCGACCTGCACCACCCCGTCAACCTCCGACGAGCGGCGTCATCGCGTTCTCGCCCGTGGCGGCGCGGCCGATGATCAGCTTCTGGATCTGCGAGGTGCCCTCGTAGAGGGTGGTGACGCGGGCGTCGCGCAGGTAGCGCTCGACCGGGTAGTCGTCGACGTAGCCGGAGCCGCCGTGGACCTGGATCGCCAGGTTCGCGCACTCGACCGCGGACTCGGTCGCGTACAGCTTCGCGATCGAGGTCTCGGTCGCGTTCGGCTTCCCTTCGTCCTTCAGCAGGCCGGCGCGGAGGACCAGCATCCGGCTGGCGTCGCGCTTGAGGATCATTTCCGTGATCATCTCCTGGACAAGCTGGAAGCGGGCCAGGGGGACGCCGAACTGCTTGCGCTCCTTGGCGTACTCGATCGAGCTCTGGACGCAGCCTTCGCAGATGCCGACGCAGCCGGCGGCGACGCTGTAGCGGCCGTTTTCGAGCGCGCTCATCGCCACCTTGAAGCCGTCGCCGACCTCGCCGAGCATCGCGTCGTCGCCGACCTCGACCTCGTCGAGGGAGATTTCGGCGGTGTCGGAGGCGCGCAGGCCGAGCTTGCCGTGGATCTCCTGGGTCGTGAACCCCTCGCTGTCGGTGGGGACGATGAAGCAGGCGAGGCCGCGGTGCTTCTTCTCCGGGTCGGTCTGGGCGAAGATCAGGGCGAAGTCGGAGACGTTGCCGAGGCTGATCCACATCTTCTGGCCGCTGATCGACCAGCCGCTGTCGGTCTTGGTCGCGCGGGTGCGCAGGTTGGCGGCGTCGGAGCCCGTGTCGGGCTCGGTCAGCCCGAAGCAGCCGAGGCCCTCGCCCGAGCAGAGCCGCGGCAGCCACTTGCGCTTCTGCTCCTCGGTGCCCCACTTCTCGATCGGGCCGCCGACCAGCGAGGTGCAGACGGACACCACGGTGCGGGCGGAGGAGTCGGCGCGACCGATCTCCTCGGCGATCAGGCCGTAGCCGATGTAGTCAAGCCCGCGGCCGCCGTACTCTTCGGCGATCGGGGCGCCGAGGAAGCCGACCTCGCCGAGCTTGCGCGCCAGCTCGCGGTCGAAGCGACAGGCGCGGTCGTTCTCGCGCGCCGTCGGCAGGATCTCGCGCTCGGCGAACTCGCGCGCGGTCTCGCGAATCAGCTTCTGCTCGTCGCTCAGCCTGAAGTCCATGGCCCTCGTCCCCCGTTCGTCTTCGTTCTAGAGCTCGCGTAGCTCTCTACCCAGCGTCTCCGCGAAGGCATCCTGGGCCTCGCGGGTGCGCGGGCCGGGAGCGGCGTCGAAGGCGCGGCCGTCGACCGCGGAGACCGCCTGGATCTCGCGGGTGGTCGAGGCGAGGAAGGCCTCGCTCGCGGCGTGCAGGTCGTCGACGTGGTAGCTGCCCTCTTCCACGTGCAGGGCCCTGACCATCCGGTCGCGGGTGATCGACTCCAGGACGCCGTCGGTCAGCGCCGGGGTGCGCAGCTCGCCTTCGGGCGAGACCCAGAAGATCGAGGAGGTCGGCGGCTCGAGCACGGTCCCGTCGGGGCGGATCAGCACCGCCTCGTCAGCGCCCTGGCCTTTGGCGATCCGGGTCGCCTGCATGTTGGCCGCGTAGGAGAGCGACTTGACGCCGTTGAGGATCACCGTCGGGCAGTAGGTGACGGTCTGCAGGCGCACCGCCTCGGGGTGGGGCGGGATCGGCTCAGTGGCGGCGATGCGGCGGCCGCCGCGGGTGACGATCAGTCGCAGCTGGCCTTCGACCGGGCCCGCCTCGCCGAGCAGCGCCTCGACCTCCCGCTCCAGGGCGGCGCGGTCGAACTCGAGCTCGATCGCAGCCGTCGAGCGGCCTAGCCGGTCGAGGTGGTCGACCAGCGCGAACGGCTTGCCGCCGTAGAGCCGGATCACCTCGAAGGCGCCGTCGCCGCGGTAGAGCCCGTCGTCCTTGAGCCCAATCGTCGCCGCGGCGGTCGGGGCGATCTCCCCGTCGACGCTGGCCAGCTCTGCGAAGCCCTCGCTCACGCCGCCGAGGCTACCTGTTGCCCGCCGCGCCCGTTATCCGCGCTTGCTCTGGATCGGGCAGCGGTTGCCGTTGGCACGCAGGCACTTGAGCGTGCCCCAGCGGATCAGGAAGTGGCTGTCCCAGACGACGGCGCTGTCGCGGCGGACGTAGAAGGGGGAGACGACGCCGCCGTAGACGAAGCGGCCGGCGATCCAGGCGATTTCGCACTTGAAGCGGCTGCGGTTGGCGCGGCGGCAGCTTCCGACGATCCGCTCCGCCCGCTCGAAGCGCTGCCCGAAGCGGTCGCTCAAGGTGCTGACGGCGAAGGCTTCCGCCGCCGGCTTGGTCATCAGCGGGAAGGGCGTCTTCGGGTCGAAGATCGGCCGCGGGGCGCCGCTTTCGGTCGCCGCGATCCATTCCCCGACCCAGGTGGAGACGAGGTCGACGCGGGTCATCACGTTGGGGCGTTTGGTGCTGCAGAAGCTGCCGCCGGTGCTGATGATCCCGAGCTCGACCAGGGTGCCGTCGGGCCGCTGCGCAATCGTCGGGCCGCCGCTGTCGCCGAAGCAGCCGCCGCTCTTCTTGCCCGGGACGTCGAGCGTGCACATCTGCGCCGTCGGCGAGAAGGGGCTGTAATAGCCACGGGTCTTCGCCTTGCAGGCGGCGGGCGACTGCACGACCATCGGGGTCGTGCGCAGGCCGCTCGGCCCTTCCTTGGCCGTGGCCTTGGTCAGTCCCCAGCCGGCGAGCTGCACGGTCGCGCCGCCTTCGTAGAGGGCGACGTCGCCGGGGCCGGCGAGCGCCAGGGGCGGGGCGGTCGTGGGACGGTCGAGGATGAGGATGGCGGCATCGCCGTGGAGCGTGCCGGGGTCGAAGCCGGGGAAGACGTGGGCTTCGGTGACCCGGAAGACGTTCTCGGGCTTCGCTTCTTCGGGGCTGGTGACGCCGGTCGCCAGCGCGTAGTCCTTGGCGGGGGTGAGGCCGCCATGGTCGAGGTCGTCGGCGCAGTGGGCGGCGGTGAGGACGACCCGCGGCGCGACGACCGTGCCGGTGCAGGCGAAGCCGTGCTTGCCTTCGCGCGCTTCGATGAAGGAGAGGAAGGGGAACTCGGCGATCGAGCCGGCGCGGCCGCCGACGATCGAGGCCTGCGCGGTCGGTTCGGCGCCGGCCGCGGCGGGCAGCGCAAGCGCTGCGAGGGCGGCGCAGGCAAGGGCGAGCGAGAGCGCGCGCCCACGTAGGTCTCCCCAAGCCGTCACCCTTGAAGCCTATTGGTCCTGAGCGGTCAGAAGAGCTGCCTGGACCTCTAGCTAGGCGGCTTCGAAGATCGTCGCCAGGCCCTGGCCGACGCCGACGCAGAGGGTGGCGATCCCGTACTTGCCGTCGCGGCGGCGCAGCTCGCGGCTGAGGGTGCCGGCGAGGCGGGCGCCGGAGCAGCCGAGCGGGTGGCCGAGGGCGATCGCGCCGCCGTTGACGTTGAGCCGCTCCTCCTCGATCCCGAGCTCGCGGGCGCAGGCGAGGACCTGGGAGGCGAAGGCCTCGTTGATCTCGACCAGGTCGATCTGCTCGAGCGAGAGGCCGGCGTTGCGCAGCGCGTTCGGGACGGCGTGCAGCGGCCCGACGCCCATGATCGCCGGGTCGACGCCGGCGACGCCGGTGGTGACGACGCGGGCGAGCGGCTCGGCACCGAGCTCTTCGACGCCCTTCTCGGAGGCCAGCAGCAGGCAGGCGGCGCCGTCGTTGAGGCTGGAGGCGTTGCCGGCGGTGACGGTGCCGCCCTCGCGGAAGGCCGGGCGCAGCTTCGCCAGCTTCTCCAGGGAGGTGTCGGCGCGCGGGCCCTCGTCGGCCTCGACGGTGACGGTCTCGCGCCCTTGGCGCGCCTGCACCGCAACGATCTCCTCGTCGAATCTGCCGTCCTCGCGGGCGGCGACCGCGCGCTGGTGGCTGCGCAGGGCGAAGGCGTCCTGGTCGGAGCGGCTGATCCCGTAGCGCTCGGCGACGTTCTCGCCGGTCTCGCCCATCGACTCGGTGGAGACGCCCAGCTCGGCCATCCGCGGGTTGATCATCCGCCAGCCGAGCGTGGTGTCGTGCATCGTCTGCGGGCCACGCGGCAGGCCGCGCTCCGGCTTCTCGACCACCCACGGCGCCCGGCTCATCGACTCGACCCCGCCGGCCAGGTAGAAGTCGCCCTCGCCCGCCTTGATCGCCCGGGCGGCGTTGTTGACCGCCTCCAGGCCGGAGGCGCAGAGGCGGTTGACGGTGGCGCCGGGGACGCTCTGCGGCAGGCCGGCGAGCAGCGCCGCCATCCGGGCGACGTCGCGGTTGTCCTCGCCGGACTGGTTGGCGGCGCCGAAGTAGACATCGACAACTTTCTCGGGATCGACCTTGCTGCGCTCGACCGCGGCGCGGATCACGTGCGCGGCGAGGTCGTCGGGGCGGACGCCGGAGAGAGCGCCGCGGTAGGCGCCCATCGGGGTGCGGACGGTCTCGACGATGTAGGCCTCGGGCATGGGTTCGAACCGTATCCTTCTGGAGTGCTCTACCTACTGGGGACCGTAGGCATCGTCATCTTCATGGTCGGCGTCCTGCTGGTCGTCGGGCACTTCTACCCGGGCAGCTCGGCCGGCCTCGTCGACTGGTTCCCGACCCGCTCACCCGAGGTCGAGGCGCAGAACGAGATCGACGACGTCCGCCAGATGCTGGAGGCGCAGAACGAGATGCGCCGCCGCCGCGGCGCCCCCGAGATGACCGAGGAGGAGCTACACCGGGGGGTCGCCGAAGACGAGCGCGTCCGTCTGCGCGGCCGCGGGCCCTTCGAGCCCTCGTAGAGTCCCGGAGATGGCAAGAGCGCTGATCGTCGGCTGCGGTTGTCGCGGCCGCGAGCTGGGAGGGAGGCTGCTGGCCGAGGGCTGGGCGGTGCGCGGGACCAGCCGGAGCGAGGAGGGGCTGGCGGCGATCGAGGCCGCCGGGATCGAGCCGGCGCCGGCCGACCCCGACCGGCCCGGGACGATCCTCGAGCTCGTGGGCGACGTCGCGGTGCTGGTGCTCCTGCTCGGCAGCGCCGGCGGCAGCGAGGAGGAGCTGGCGGCGATCCACGGCCCGCGGCTGGAGCGGCTGATGGAACACCTGGTCGAAACCCCGGTCCGAGGGGTCCTGTACGAGGGAACCGAGAACGGGGCGGAGGTTGTCGATGTCGCTGCCCGCACTTGGCGGATCCCGGTGCGGACCTTGGCCCCGAGCCTGTCTCCGACCACCGATGTCGGGGCCTCCGACAGACTCGCGGTCGAGGTCAAGGCTCTGCTGGCCGGCGAAGCTAAAGAGCTAAACTCCGATAAGAATTCAGGTAATTAGGAGATAACGCGAGAGGAGCAGGGCAGAATGGCTCTACAGCTCGGTGACGTAGCACCAGATTTCGAGGCCGATACGACCCAGGGCCGGATCAAGTTCCACGAGTGGCTGGGCGACTCATGGGGGGTCCTGTTCTCCCATCCGAAGGACTTCACCCCGGTCTGCACGACCGAGCTCGGCTACATGGCCCGCATCGAGCCCGAGTTCGAGAAGCGCGGCGTGAAAATCATCGGCCTCTCGGTCGACCCGGCTGACAAACACGAGGAGTGGGCGAACGACATCGAGGAGACGCAGGGCTCCCGGCCCGAGTATCCGTTGATCGGCGACCCGGACTTCTCGATCTCGAAGGCCTACGGGATGCTGCCGGCGGACGTCTCCGGCGACCCCGGCGACCGCACCCCGGCCGACAACCAGACGGTCCGCAACGTCTTCGTCATCGGGCCCGACAAGAAGATCAAACTCATCCTCGTCTACCCGATGACCACCGGGCGCAACTTCGACGAGGTGCTGCGGGTGATCGATTCGCTGCAGCTCACCGCCAACCACAAAGTCGCCACCCCGGCGCAGTGGAACCGCGGCGACGACGTGATCATCTCCGGCTCGGTCAAAGAGGACGAGGCGAAAGAGCTCTGGCCCGAGGGCTGGGAGAGCCCGAAGCCCTACATCCGGATCGTTCCGGAACCCGCCGCCAACGAGTAAGGCGGCGGCGCAACCTGCAGCGCCTCAGCCGAGGCGCTGCAGCAGGTCCCCGAGGATTCGCGCGGTCGCTCCCCAGATGAGGTGGCCTTCGACCTCGTAGGTGGGGGTGTGGACGGGGACGCCGCGGCGGACGAGGCGGCGCATCTCGTAGCCCTCGCGCAGCAGCTCCAGCGAGAAGGTGAGGACGGTCTCGACCTCGGTCGGGTTCGGCCGCAGGTCGAGCTCGCCGGGGTGGGGGACGGTGCCGACGAAGGGGTGCACGCGGTAGCCGGTGACGAAGGTCGAGACCGGCGCCAGCGCCCCGGTCATCTCGACCGCCTCCGGATCGAGGGCGATCTCCTCCTCCGCCTCGCGCAGTGCCGTCGTCGCCAGATCGGCGTCCTCGGGGTCCTGCCGCCCGCCCGGGAAGGAGATCTCGCCCGCGTGCCGCCGCAGGTCCGCCCGCCGCTCGGTGAAGATCAGCCCGGGATCGTCCGGCCACCCGTAGAGCGCCAGCAACACCGCCGCCTGCGTCCCCCGCCGCCCCGCCATCCGCGCCGCCTCCTCGGGCGAGAGAAGAACGTCAGCAAGGTTGGTCATCGGCGGAGGTGGCGAAAATCAAGTCTGGGTAGGACGCAAGGAGGGAAGTGTGCTCTGCGCACGACCGACTGAGGACACCTCCAGACAGAGATTTGCAGCCACCTCAGATGATCACCTGGACGGTGCCGCCGTCAACGCTCCAGGCGGCGCCGGCTACGTAGGAGGCGCGCTCGCTGCAGAGGAAGACGATCGTCGAGGCGATCTCTTCGGCCTGGGCGAGGCGGCCGATCGGGCGCTTCGAGCCGGCTTCGGCCAGCGCGTCCTCGCGGGTCGCTGCGCCCGACATCTCGACGGACTGGTCGAGCAGGCCGCCCTCCTCCATCCACATCTCCGCTTCGACCGGACCGGGGGCGACGGCGTTGACGAGGACGCCGGTCTTCGCGTAGCGGTCGGCGAAGAGGCGCGAGAGCGAGAGCTCGGCGGCCTTGGCGACCGAGTACTCGGCCATCGCCGCCGAAGGGCGCTTGCCGGCGGTCGAGCAGACGTTGACGACCCGGCCCCAGCCGCGCTCGGCCATCGGCGGGATCGCTGCCCGCATTGCCCGCAGCGGCGCCATCACGTTGAGCTCGTACTGGGCGCGCCAGTCCTCGTCGGGGACGTCATCGAGGTCGCGCCACCTGGCCGCGCCCGCGTTGTTGACGAGGACGTCGAGGGCGCCGAAGTGGGTCTCGGCCGCCGCCAGCATCCGCTCGCCGGCATCGGCATCGGTGACGTCGAGGACCAGGGACGCCGCCGCACCGCCGGCCGGCTCCGCCGCGCGCCTCGCCTCCTCGGCCGCCGCCGCCAGCCGCTCCTCGCCCCGCGCCACCAGCAGCACCTTCGCCCCCTCGGCGCAGAGCTGCAGCGCCGTCTCGCGGCCGATGCCGCTGCTGGCGCCGGTGACGAGGCAGGCTCGGCCGGTAAGTCCGAGGTCCATCAGGCGGCCTCCAGACGCTCGACGACGTTGACGTGCGCCTCCCCGGCGAGGACCTTGTGGACCGGGCATTTGGTGGCGATGATCAGCAGCCGCCGCCTCTGCTCGGCGTCGAGGTGCGCCGGCAGCTTCAGGCCGACCTCGAAGCTGGTCGGCACCGGACCCTCGTAGGAAACCTCGACGTCGACCTCGACCGGGCCGAGGTCCCAGCCTTTGCGGTCGGCGTACATCTCGACCGTGATCGCGATGCACCCGGCGAGGCTGGCGCCGAGGAGCTGGGTCGGGCGCGGGCCGGTGTCGGTGCCGCCGTGGTCGGGCGGCTCGTCGACGCGCAGGTCGTGGCCTTCGAGCTCGACGTCGTGGGCGTAGCCCTCGCGGCGGCGGGCGACGATCCGCAAGCTCAGCGCCCCCGGCCCACCGGGTTGAAGGCGAAGCCGGTCATCACCTTGGGGAAGAAGTAGGTGCTCTTCGGCGGCATGTTTTCCTCGGTTTCGGCCACCGCCTTCACCTGCTCGACCGGGACCGGTCGCTGGATGAAGGCGACGTCGTAGTCGCCCTCGTCGATCATCTCCAGCGCCGCCGGCACGCTCTTCGCGTATTCGAGCCCGTTGCGCTCGTCGATGTCGTGGTCGCTCATCCCCGCCAGGCCCTTGAGGACGAGGGTCTCGAGGATCGCCGAGTCGAGCCGGCGGTAGGCCTCGGGCTTCCCCTCGAGGCGGCGGTCGAGGTCGGCGACGTCCTTCAGCCGCAGGCGGAAGGCGCGCTTGTGGAAGGCGTCGTAGAGGCCGAAGACGCCGACGCCCTCGGCGCCGTTCGGGTCGATCTCCTCGCGGCTCACCTCCTCGACCTCGAACAGCTCGCGCAACCCGTTGCCGAGCCGCTGCTGCTTGTCGGGATCCTCGGCGAAGCCGGAGAGCAGGCGGTGGGTGGGGAAGACGGTGAGGCCGGGGTCGTCGAGGCCGGTCAGCGACATCAGCGTGTAGTTGTGCGGGCCCTCGCCGCCGACCTCGTCGCGGAAGGCGCGGGCGGTCTCGTAGCGGTGGTGGCCGTCGGCGATCAATAGCTGGGCGCCGGCGAGGCACGCGGTAACCGCGGCATGGATCTCCGGGTCGTCGACCTTCCAGAGCCGGTTGACGGTGCCGTCTTCGTCGCGCGCCTCCCCCCACGGCTGCTCCGGCAGGGATGGCGCGACCAGGGGCCAGGCGTCCTCGGTCGAGAGCGAGAAGATCGGCGAGAGGTTGTAGCCGGTGGCGCGGGTCAGCTCGAGGCGGTCGAGCAGCGGGCCGGGGTGGGTGCGCTCGTGCGGTCGCACCGTCCCGCTCTCGTAGTCCTCGACCCGGACCCGGGCGAGGATGCCGTTACGGCTGTAGGAGTTGCCGTCGGGGGCGACGTAGTCCTGGGTCAGCGCCCAGATCGAGGGCCCCTCGTCCTGGACCAGCGCGCCCTCCGCGCGCCACTGCTCGATTCGCGCCGCCGCCTCGGCGTAGGGGTCGCCGCTCGGGTCGCTGTCGGGGTCAGCCGGGTCGAACGGTTTCGGCAGGTCGATTGCGACCGCGTTATAGGGCGAGCGCTGCAGCAATGCCGCCCGCTGCGCCGCGTCGATCACGTCGTAGGGAGGCGCCGCGACCGCGTCGAGCGAGCCGACCTTCCCGAGGTCGTAGTGCAGCGCATCGAAAGCAAGCACCTCCGCCATCGCCCTCAGAACCTACACTTGCCTCAGTCGGGGTGTGGCGCAGCCTGGTAGCGCGCCGCCTTTGGGTGGCGGAGGTCCCCGGTTCGAATCCGGGCACCCCGATTCTCCGGTCAGTCAGCGGTCCTCACGCGGGGACTCCTGCACCGGGATCGGCGATCGGCCTGCCTCGGTTGTGATAGCGGCAAAGCACCCGCCCGTTGTCAACCACGGTTTGGCCGCCTCTCGAGTGGGGCAGAACATGGTCAGCGTCAAACTCTCGCCAGGGCACCCGAGCCTCGGCCTCTGGCTTGCCTTCCTCGATGCAGATCTGGCAGAGGCCTTCATCGCGTCGATAGATCGCTATTCGTTCAGCCTCGTCGAACGCCCTTCGATTGTCCTTGTCCAGCATGGTGTGACCGTGCTGTCTTGAGAAATCGAAGAAAAGCTGCCGC
Organism: Solirubrobacterales bacterium; assembly: GCA_035688825.1. Classification (GTDB taxonomy): domain Bacteria; phylum Actinomycetota; class Thermoleophilia; order Solirubrobacterales; family 70-9; genus VAYN01. The sequence goes on from DASSMM010000053.1 coordinate 40,340, forward strand.
AGAATGCGATCGCGAATCTCGATTTCGTTTCCGTTTTGTTGGCGTGCCTCGGCGAAGCGAATGACGTCGGGGTCGGCTTCGCTTCGAGCGGCCCACTTCCCGTAGAAATCGACCAGGAAGTCGCGAAATAGTGTCTGCTCTGCTTCAGCGAAGACGTAGTAGGTCAGCAGGTGGCGCAACAGCAGGTAGACGGAGACGATGAGGTACTCGACACTGAGCTCCTTCATCCCCTCGCCCTGAACCACTAACGGGTCGTTCTTGAACGTCTCAAAGAAGACATTCATCGTGCGTAGGGCACCCTGAGCTTCCGACGTCTGCTCGTAATCAAGGTTGTCGACGCCTTTCGGATCCTGGCTCTCCTCGATCAGCTCCGTCACGTTGGTCTCTTGAAGATCGGCCGGTCCGTCGGCTTTCTCCAGGAGAAGGAATCGCGCGAGCAGGGCGAGATGCTGCATACGGTCGTTGCTTCGGTTGATCACCGAGAAGAAAGGATGCTTGGACGGATTGATATCGAGGGGTTTGTAGGACTCGTAATCGAAGGAGATGTCGTCGGCGTACTTGGCGATGAAGTTTCGAGCCAGGCTTGCGAGCCGGGCGTGGGCGGTCTCCATGTAGTTGAGAGGTATGCCCTGCTGGAGCCGCCAGAAGATGTCCGAGGCGACTTGCTGATGGTCGGCATCGCGGGGGTCGTCGATGCCCTTTACGACGTCCGCTGCAAAGCTGAGGCGGTCGACGAATCGGCGTACGTCGGCCGGGAGCTCTGAATAGCGTTTGCCGACAAGGTCTTGGTCTAGGTCCGACAGGCTTTTCGGTAGAGGTAACTCGTCTTCGCGGAACCGCTTCGCCGTCGTAATCCTCTGTTGACCGTCGATGACCTCGCGGATAATTTGGCGCTCGCTTAGACGGACCTCGCGGATAACGATGCGAGGGACGTAATAGCTGCGAAACAGGCTGTCGAGCAGTGCTTGCTGCTTCCCGCGGCTCCATACCGTCTTCCGCTGATACGGCGGGCGAACGACGAACTCATCCCAGTACTCCGTGAACTCGCGGAGCTGGATGGTCTCGAAGACAACGTCATAGGCGGGTCGAGGCTCAAACATCGTCAGCAGCCTAACCGGGAGGTGCCCAATTTCCTCCTTCAGTTAGATCTTCCGATGATGATGATCCTGCTGAGCGGGTATGGGAACCGCAGACGCACTCGCGAAGGAGGCTGCAGATGGAGAGTTGGGACCTGAAGACGGTCGACGTGGAGCCGCACCAGCCGCGGATCCTCGCTTCGGCCGACGACGCGCGGACGATCGTCCTGCACCTGCCCGAGGGGGAGGAGCTGCAGGAGCACGAGGTGCACGAGCGGGCGCGGGTCCTCGTCGTCGACGGCGAGGTCGACGTGGCCGACGCCGACGGCGGTTCCGCCGGCGCGAGTGCCGGCCACCTCTTCGAATTCGAGCCCGGCGAGCGCCGCACGATCGTCGCCCGCTCCGACGCCCGCCTGCTGATGGTCCTCTCGCCCTGGCCCGGCGACGGCCACCCCGGCGCGATGAGCCTGGACGAGAAGGCGCAGGCGCGGGAGAGAGCCGCCGAACACGCGGGTTAGGGCCCCCGCCCTTCAAGTTCTTGGCTCGCGGCGCCGAAAACCTCATATAGAGCGATGGAGGACGTGCTGCAAAACCAGACTGGCGAGGGGACCGACCGCCCGGCGCGGCGCCGCGTCGAGCGGGCCGTGTTCGAAACCGACCGCCAGCTCGTCGAAGGGGACCTGACCCTGCCGCCGGCCGGCTACCAGAGTCGCTTTTCCGACTCGCTCAATCGCGGCGAATTCGAATTCGTGCCGCTGACCAACGCCAGGGTGACCTCGCTGGACGACGGCAAGGTCTCCGAGCTGCCGTTCGTCGTCCTCTCCAAGCGTCACATCCGGGTCGCCTACCCGACCCCCGAGTAGCTTCCGCGCTCAGCCTGCTCAGGTGCGCCGACGCTCGCGGCTGCCGCGCGCGTAGGACCCCAGGTCGATCGCGAAGGCGAGGACGACGATGAACCACTCGAAGCCCTCGACGCGGTCGGAGCTGCTCCACATCACCGCGTAGGCGAGCGTCGTCCAGGGCAGCAGGAAGAAGCCGAGGAAGGGGACGAACCAGCTGTCGAAGGCGCGGCTCAGCAGGTCGGAGAAGAGGAAGATCGCGAACAGCGCCAGCCGCGGCGAGAGGAAGGCGAGCAGGACCACGAGGCAGGCCATGCCCAGACGCTACCCCCAGGTCCGGCCGGACTACTTGTGCTTCGAGCCGGTGAAGGCGAATCGGGCCGCGCCGGTGCGCGGTGGTTCGACGCGCAGTTCGTTGCTGGTTCCGGCACCGAGATAGACGCTGCCGCCCAGCGGGCGCAGGATCCGCAGTCGGTAGGGACCGCCCTGGGCGCCGGCCAGGCCGACGTCAACGATGGCGCCATCGGTGGGAGCGGTGACGAGCGCTTCCGGCTCCGCCAACGAGACGTTGAAGAAGGTGGCGGCAGTGGTGGCGCGGATTAGTTTCGTGAATTTGGTGTCGAAGGGAGGTCCGACGATCATCGGCTTGGCCGAGGCCATGCCCGTCTGCATGGCAACCGCAGCAATGGCGAGCGCCAGGACCACTGCTGCCCGTCGTCGCCATTCCCTCCCCACCGGGGGGAGGGTATTCGAATCCGAGGGGGTCGCGTGATCGGCCGGCTATGCCTCTCCCGTAACGTTTCCGTAGGAGGAAACGACATGAACAGACTCGGAAAGCTGATGGAGATGATGCAGCCGGAGAAGACTAAGCTGGTCGCTCCGGATGAGGCGCTGCCGGGGCGCAGCGAGCGGCCCTTCGAGGTGCCGAAGACGCATGCAGTGCTCGGGACGCCGCTGGAGCCGCCGTTCCCGGAGGGGATCGAGGTCGCCTACTTCGCGCTCGGCTGCTTCTGGGGCGCGGAGCGGTTGTTCTGGGAGCTCGACGGCGTCTACACGACGGCGGTCGGCTACCAGAACGGGACCACCCCGAACCCGACCTACGAGGAGGTCTGCTCGGCGAAGACCGGCCACGCCGAGGCGGTGCTGGTCGCCTTCGATCCGCAGAAGGTCGCTTACGCCGACCTGCTGAAGGTGTTCTTCGAGGAGCACGACCCGACCCAGGGGATGCGCCAGGGCAACGACGTCGGCACCCAGTACCGCTCCGGCATCTACTTCGCCAACGATGCCCAGAAGGCGACGGCGGAGATGGCGCGCGACGCCTACGACAAGGCGCTGCGGTCGGCCGGCAAGGACCCGGTGACGACCGAGATCGAGCCCGCCGGGCCCTTCTACTACGCCGAGGACTACCACCAGCAGTACCTGCACAAGGTCCCGAACGGCTACTGCGGCCTCAAAGGGACCGGAGTTGCCTGCAGCATCCCCGCCCCGGCGGCGTAGCCGCGCATACCGCGGCGGTGCCCGCCGGGCGCGCCGAATAGCATCCCCGCCTTCGTGGCACCGTCTTTCGGCTCCTACATAGTCGGCTGCCTCGCCGTGATCGGCATCGTCGCGGCGCTCGGCCTCGGCGGCTACTGGCTGCGGCGCTGGGTCGTGCCCGAATTCACCGGCGCCCTGGCGCGGCTCGGCGACGCCGTGATCGCGGTCGCGCTGCTGGTCGTGACGCTGGAGATCCTCGGCACGCTCAGCATCCTGCGGATCGGCTGGGTGGTGCTCGGGTGCATCGGCGTCGGGCTCGGCGCGGCCTGGCTCGGGCGCTCGAAGACGGTCGGGACCGGGCGCGAGGTGGCGGCGCCGCCGGTGGAAACGATCGCCCTGCTGATCGCGGTCGGGGTCGCCTCCTTCACCGTCGCCGAGTGGTCCTTCCCCTCGCAGTCGAGCCTCGACTTCGGCATGTTCGGCGGCGACACCACCTGGTACCACATGCCCTTCGCTGCCTGGATGGCGCAGACCCACTCGACCATCCACCTCCACTTCACCGACCCGCTGCGGCTGGCGGCCTGGTTCTACCCGCAGAGTTCGGAGCTGGTCCACGCCGCCGGCATCGTCATCTTCAAGAGCGACTGGCTCTCGCCGCTGATCAACCTCTTCTGGCTGGCAATCGCCCTGCTCGCCGCCTGGTGCATCGGCCGCCCCTACAAGGTCGGGCCGGCGACGCTGGTGGCGGCGGCGATCGTCCTCGACTCCGGGGTGATGATCGAAACCCAGCCGGGGGAGGGGCGCAACGACATCATGGGGCTTGCCTTCCTGCTCGCCTTCGTCGCCTTCCTGATCAACGGGCACCAGCGGCGGGCGCCGGCGGCGGGAGCGGTGCAGGACGCGCCGGAGCGCGATGCCGCCCTGCTCGACAAGGGGCCGCTGGTGCTGGCGGGGATCGCCGCCGGGCTCGCAGCCTCGGTGAAGACGACCTTCCTCGTGCCGGTGGTGGCGATCGCGATCGGCGTCTTCATCTTCAGCGGCCGCGGCCGGCGCTGGACGACCGCCTGGGTGATGGGCCTGCCGATGCTGATCGTCGGCGGCTACTGGTACCTGCGGGCGGCGATCAAGAGCGGCGGCAACCCGATCCCGATCACCAAGTTCGGGCCGCTCAACCTGCCGATGCCCGACCAGATGCCGCTCGACCCGCGGCCGCGCTTCGCGGTGGCGCACTACCTGACCGAGCCGACGATCTACCGACGCTGGTTCTTCCCCGAGCTCGACAACGCCTTCGGGCCGCTCTGGCCGCTGATCCTGATCTGCGCGGTGGCCGCCGCGGTCTACATCGCCTGGCGCTCGCGCAACAAGATCCTGCGGGTGATCGCCGTCGCCTCGCTGCTGACCGCGGTTGTCTACGTCTTCACGCCGCTGACTGCGGCGGGGCAGGAGGGCTCGCCGACCGGCTTCTTCACCAACACCCGCTACCTGACGCCGGGGCTGGTCCTGGCGATGACGATGCTGCCGATCGCGCGACCGCTGCGGGCGCCGGACCGCCGCGCCTGGCTGACGCTCGTCTTCCTGACGGTGGTCTACGCGATCACGGTGCTGACGACGCCGCGCTGGTTCACCAGCTACATCTTCGGCGCAGTCTTCATCACCCTGGCGCTGGTCTGGGCGCCGGCGGGGCTGTCGCTGGCGCGGTCGCGGATGCGGGTCAGCCGGGCGATGGTCGCCGGGATCGCGGCGGCGGTGGTGCTGATGGCGGTCGTGCTCGGCCGCGCCCAGCAGGTCCAGTACGCCGACCAGCATTACGTCAACCCGGGTCCGTTCCTCGAGGAAGGCGGGCCGTGGAAGGCCTACGAATACACCCAGAAGCTCCACGACAAGAAGATCGGGATCATCGGCTCGAGCCAGATCATCTTCGGCCAGTACGGCTTCTACGGCAACGACGCGACCAACACGGTCGAGTTCATCGGGGTGAAAGGGCCGCACGGCTCCAACCGCCTGCCGACGAGCTGCCGGCAGCTGCGCCGCCTGATCAATGAAGGCGGCTACGAATACCTGGTGATGAGCCAGTACACGCAGGACACCGGCCCCTACAACACGGGGACGCCGAACCCGTACCAGTTCCCGATCTATGCCTGGGTGAAAGGCGATCCGGCGGTGAAGCAGGTCGTCGACGACAGCGAAAAAGCCTCGCCGGAGCCCGACTACGTGTTCAAGGTGAACGGCAGGCTCGACCCGGGCGCCTGCAAGCCGGAAGACCGGCCGAGCGTGCCGGGCGAATTCGAAGACGCGGGCTAGAGCCGAGGCGGCGGTTCAGTCAGCGATTGGTGAATTAGCCTGCCTATAGCAAGGTTAATTCGCCAGTTGTGACCACCATAAGGCTGAGGCCACGGCGGCGTTTAGGCGCGGCCGGCGGCGAGCGCGTGCTCGCGGATCAGCTCGGCCGAGCGCTCGGGCTGCTCCCACCAGAACATGTGGCCGATGTCCTCGAGCGTCTCGAGCCGGGCCGCGGGCATCAGCGAGGCGATCAGCTCGCCGTTGGGATAGGGGAGGACGCCGTCCTCGGTCCCGTGGACGATCAGGGTGGGGGTCGAGATCTCGCCGAGCCGGCCGCTGGTGTCGTGGCCGAAGATCGCCTGCACCTGCAGTTCGATCGTCTGTTTCGCCGCCGGCACCGAGATCGCCATCTCGTGGAAGGCGGCGTAGCGGCTCGCGTCGGCGCGGAAGGCGGGGGAGAGGTTGACTTCGTAACTGGCGCGGATCGCCTTGTCGCGGTCGCCGGACATCATCCCGGCGGCGAGCTTTTCAACGCTCTCCTGTGGCATCAGCGCCGAGCCGGGCCCGCCGCAATAGGTGCAGCCGAGGGTCAGTGACCGCAGCCGCTCGGGGTGGGCGAGCGCCAGATCCTGGGCGATCATCCCGCCCATCGAGATCCCGACCACGTGCGCGCTCTCGAGCCCCAGCTCGTCGAGCAGCCCCGCCGCGTCCTCGGCCATTTCGAGGATCGTGAACGGCCCGTCGATCGGTCCCGAGAGCCCGATCCCCCGGTTGTCGAAGGCAATGACGTCGAACGAATCCCGCAGCGGCGCCAGGAACGGCTCCCCCCAGGCGACGTGCGTCCCGCTCATCCCCTGGATCATCAGCAGCGGCTCCCCCTCACCGCCCCGCTCGAAATGAAGCTCGTGCTCCCCGACCCGAAGTTTCGCCATCCGCCGATCCTACGCCAGCAGCCTCCTCAGCCCCTAACCTTGAACCCCTGCGCCCGTAGCTCAGTCTGGATAGAGCATCGGACTTCTAATCCGACGGTCGCTGGTTCGAATCCAGCCGGGCGCGCTTTTGCTCCGTGGGGGACCGGGAACGCACCGCCTCTGAAGATCAAATTGCATAACGGTGTTCGATTAAAAGGCTTTACACCGATTTATGTAGCATCGTTTCGATGGACGATTATCGTCTGCGGCTTTCCCTCTGGTGGGATCGCTTTCGTCTCCGGTGGCGACGGAGGGCTCGAAGGCTAGAACCGTTTCATGCTCTGGACGCGGTAGTTACCTGCGTCCTGATAATGACCGGGTTCTTAACCGCCACCTCTCATATAGAGGAGAGCGCGAAGATCTCCATCGTTCTGCTCCTGGGGGTCGTCGAGATCGTCTTCGTGTTCAGTCGGCTCATTCTGGGTCAGCTGCACAAAATGGCCGCGCGGACGCTGGGCATACTTCCCAGTGACCTGCCGCCGACCCTGTTCGAGCATCTCGATAGTGAACGGATCGGATTTTTGAACCGCGCCCGAGAACTATCGGAGAATATGGCGTGCGATCTCGAAAAGCATGAGATGTATGCGGCGCTCATTCATCTCACCGACACCGTCACTACGCGTAAGGCCGGCACGGTGGGAGCAGCAATCTACGCAGTGTCTGGTACGCACATCGAGGATTTCACGAGAGAGGATCTGGCGAAGGCCTACCTGGAGGCGAACCAGCGAGCTGTATCCAGTCAGGTTGTCGTACGGCGTGTCTTTCTGCTCGATGGACATCAAGCTCACAGCCCCAGAGTGGCAGCAATAATGCAACTCCACGAGAATGCGCTCGAGCGGCACGGGAACAGCGAGTCAGGGGTCCGCTGGATCCGGAAGGTGGACGCTGGAGACGACAAGAGCCTCGATTTCGCTCTGTTTGCCCGCGAGGTGCTGGTCCGCCAGGTATCGAGGCCCGGTGGCGTCAAGGGAGTGAAAGCGGAACTGACTTTCAACGAGGCGCAGGTGCGCCCGATTCTAGAGGCCTTCGAAAGGCTCTGGGAGCACCCAGAGTCGAAATCGGTGGCTGAATTCGACGTCCACCGATGATCCTGCACATCTACCACTGCACGCTGGCCGAACTCCGCGACTACAAGAGATCCGGAGGCAGGAACAGACCTTCTGGAACCGGGAAGTGGCCCGAGAAGGCCGGTGAGGCGGATGTGGCGTTCGATCCTCCGACCGATGGATTCAAGAACCCGGATCTAGGGCGTCTCCTGTCCCTATTCCAGAAGATCGACCTGGACGAACCAGATGCAGTGCTACCTGTCTGGGTCAACTGGGAATACCTCGAGGACGAACTTGGTCTCCCCCGCGAGCGGGTATCGGCCTTGATGCATGAAGCAAGCCAGCTTGGCCTCATGCGTCGACTGACGATCGACTACGACCATGAGAGGTGGATGCGACACAGCCGAATCAAAGGATGTCTCGTGATCATGACTTGTGTCGAGGAGGGCGACCTTCGGCGGGAGACCGGCGAGATCGTGCGGGCGTATTGCGAAGCCGTAGACGATCTCGTTAGAGCTGAGTCCCCGAAGGGCTTGCTGGCGAAGGGTCACGAGCTTCATCGAGTCATCGTCGTGCCGAATGGTCATCTGAATGCACGATCGGGGCCGGGCCTCGATTGGTCGAAAGCCCTACCGATCCTTCAGGCTCTACCTCCCGCTCTCGAAGATTCGGGGTACGAAGCCTCTTTGAGCTCATACGGTTATGAGAAGTTGATCCGCCTATCGATCAACGCTCACAAGCGTGGATACACGCTGCGTGTGGTCTGACCGGTCGGGTCCCGGTTTACACTCCCGCGGCTTAGGCTGCGGGAGTGCGTCGGCGCCTGGCAGCCTTTGAGATCGGGACCGGATCGCCTCCGGCGGGGTGGGGGGTCCTTGCAACCGTTGCCGCCGTCGCCGCGGCGACGCTGCTGGTCTATCCGCTGAAGGACGTTGCTCCGGCGGTCTCGCTGGGGGTGGTCTACATCCCGGGGGTGCTGTTGATCTCGACGGTTTGGGGGTGGCGGCTGGGGTTGGTCTCGGCGCTGCTGAGTGCGCTGGCGTTCAACTGGTTCCACCTGCCGCCGACGGGGCAGCTCGAAGTCGCCGCCGACAAGGATGCGGTCGCTTTGGTCACGTTCGGGATCGTCGCCTTGGCGAGCAGCTCGCTGGCGGAGATGGCGCGGGCGCGGGCTGCGGAAGCGGAGCGGGGGCGGGAGGAGACCGAGCGGGTGCTGGGTGAGTTGCGGGAGCTGTCGGGGGAGCGGGACCGGATGGAGGCGGAGGCGATCGAGGCCGGGGCTCTGCGTCGCAGCGATGAGCTGAAGACGGCGCTGCTGCGGTCGGTCTCGCATGACCTGCGGACGCCGCTGACCTCGATCATCGCCGCCGGCACCGCACTCGATTCGCCGACGCTGACCGAGGAGGAGCGGCACGAGCTGAGCGAGGCGGTGGTCGAGCAGGGGCAGCGGCTCTCGCACCTGGTCGAGAACCTGCTCGACGTTTCGCGGCTGCAATCCGGCTCGGCGGAGCCGCGGCGCGAGCCGGTCGACCTGGCGGGGGTGCTGGAGGCGGCGCGGGAATCGCTCGGCGGCGACGGGGCGCTGGTCAAGTTCGGGATCGCCGCCGAGATCCCCGCCCTCGTCGCCGACCCGGTGCAGCTCGAACGCGCCTTCGCCAACCTCCTCGGCAACGCCGTCCGCTACGGCGGCGGGCGGCAGGTCCTGGTCCGCTCGCGCGAGGTCGGCGGCCGCCTCGTCGTCCGCATTGTCGACCAGGGGCCGGGGATCCCGGAGGGGGAGCGGGAGCTGATCTTCGAACCCTTCTACCGGCGCGAGGGCGGCCAGGGGTCCGGCCTCGGCCTCTCGATCGCCCGCGGCTTCATCGAGGCCAACGGCGGCGAGGTCGCGGTCGAGTCGGTTCCCGGCCAGGGCAGCACCTTCGTCGTCTCCTTCCCGCTCGCGGAGGCGGAGCGATGAACGATCGGCCGCGGATCCTCGTCTGCGACGACGAGCCGCAGATCGTCCGCGCCCTGCGGGTGATCCTCCGCGACGCCGGCTTCGAGGCGGTGCCGGCGGGGAGCGGCGAGGAGGCGCTCGACGCGGTCGCGGTGCGCCCGCCGCAGGCGGCGATCGTCGACCTGATGCTGCCGGACATCGACGGGGTGGAGGTGACGCGGCGGATCCGCGAGTGGAGCGAGATGCCGGTGATCGTCCTCTCGGCGATCGGCGACGAGGAGAAGAAGGTGGAGGCGCTCACGGCCGGCGCCGACGATTACGTCACCAAGCCGTTCGGCCCGCGGGAGCTGGTGGCGCGGCTGGAAGCCGCCATGCGCCGCGCCGCGCCGGAGGCAGGGGAGCCGGCGATCGCGGTCGACGGGCTCGAGGTCGACCTCGCCGCCCGCGCCGTCCGCCGCGACGGCGAGGACGTCCACCTGACGCCGACCGAGTTCGAGCTGCTCCGCGTCCTCGTCCGCAACCGCGGCCGCCTGATGACCCACCGTTCGCTGCTGGTCGAGGTCTGGGGCGTCGAGTACGAAGACGACCTGCAGGTCCTCCGCGCCCACGTCGCCAACCTCCGCCGCAAGATCGAGCCGGAGGGCGAGCAGCACTTCATCCGCACCGACCCCGGCGTGGGCTACAGGTTCGCAGCGTAAGCCGTGGTTCCTTATGCACCTCTGGCGTGCAAAAGGAACCACGCGATTGACCTTCACGAAATCTGTATACGCCGGGGCCGCTTCTTCACGCGGCCTTGACGGGGGTGGCCGCATGATTGGTTGGTGCTCGTCCCCACCGTCCAGGAGAAATCCCGCACCGGCGCCCAGGCCGCGCTGGCGCTCGGGGCGCTGGGCGTTGTCTTCGGCGACATCGGCACCAGCCCGCTCTACGCGGTAGAAGCCGTCTTCAACCCCGCCGACCCGCACCCGGTCGCGGAGACCAAAGCCAGCATCTACGGCGTCGTCTCGCTGATCTTCTGGTCGCTGACGATCGTCGTCACGCTGAAGTACGTGCTCCTGGTGATGCGGGCCGACAACCAGGGCGAGGGCGGGATCATGGCGCTGATCACGCTGATCCGGCAGGGGCAGCTCCCGGGCGGCCGCCGCACCAAGGTCGCCCTCGCCGCGCTCGGCATCTTCGGCGCCTCGCTCTTCTTCGGCGACAGCATGATCACGCCGGCGATCTCGGTGCTCTCGGCGGTCGAAGGGCTGAAGGTCGTCGAGCCCTCGCTGGCCCACCTCGTCGTCCCGATCACGGCGGCTATCGTCTGCGTCCTCTTCGCCTCCCAGCGCTACGGCACCGCCGCTGTCGGGCGCCTGTTCGGCCCGGTGATGGTCGTCTGGTTCCTCGTCATCGGCGCCTGCGGCGTCTCCGGCATCGCCGTCCACCCGCAGGTGCTCGAGGCGCTCTCGCCCGGCTACGCCCTCGACTTCCTCTTCGGCAACTTCGGCACCGCCTTCTTCTCGCTCGCCGCCGTCGTCCTCGCCTTCACCGGCGCCGAGGCGCTCTACGCCGACCTCGGCCACTTCGACCGCCTGCCGATCACCGCCGCCTGGCTCTGCCTCGTCTTCCCGGCGCTGATCCTCAACTACATGGGCCAGGGTGCGCTGCTGATCGACCACGGCGACGCCGCCGGCTCCTTCTTCCTGCTCGTCCCGGGGTGGGGGCGGGTGCCGATGATCTTCCTCGCCACCGTCGCCACCGTGATCGCCTCGCAGGCCGTCATCACCGGCGCCTACTCGGTCGCCCACCAGGCGATGCAGCTCGGCTACCTGCCGCGGCTGCGGGTCGTCTACACCTCGGCGAAGACGATGGGGCAGATCTACGTCCCCTGGATCAACTGGCTGCTGATGGCGGCGGTGCTGGCGCTGGTCCTCGCCTTCCGCACCTCGGCCTCGCTCGCCTTCGCCTACGGGACGGCGGTGACCGGGACGATCGCGATCACCACCCTGCTCTTCTTCTACGTCGCCCGCCGCCAGTGGGGGAAGCCGCTCTGGCTGGTGGTCCCGGGCGCGGCCGCCTTCCTCGCCTTCGACCTGCTCTTCTTCTCCGCCAACCTGACCAAGCTCGCCCACGGGGCCTGGTTCCCGCTCCTGGTCGGGCTCGGCGTCTTCACCGTCCTGACCACCTGGCAGCGGGGACGGGAGCTGGTCACCGATCGGCGCGAGCGCCAGGAAGGCTGCCTGCGGACCTTCGTCGAGGACCTGCACCGCCGCCGGCCGCCGCTGCCGCGCTCGCCGGGCACCGCCGTCTTCCTCAACCGCAGCCCGCAGACGACGCCGCTGGCGATGCGGGCCACTGTTGAGCACAACCGCACCCTGCACGAGCACGCCCTGATCCTCTCGATCGAGACCCTGCCCGTACCCAGCGTCGACCCGGCCGAGCGCTTTGCCGTCGACGACCTCGGCTACAGCGACGACGGCATCAGCCACCTCACCGCCCGCTTCGGCTACATGGAGCAGCCCGACGTGCCGACCGCTCTGCGGAGCGCCGCCGAAGGGCCGCTCGGCTTCCCCCTCGACGTCGAGGGCGCCTCCTACTTCCTCTCGACGGTCGAGCTGCGCACCGGCAACGGCAACGGGATGGCGCGCTGGCGCAAGCGCCTCTTCCTCGCCAGCTCCCACGTCAGCGCCGACGCCGCCGACTACTTCGGCCTGCCGCGCGAGCGCACCGTGGTCATGGGATCCCTGATCGAGGTCTGACGGGGCGGTAAGAATCCCCGCCCGTGGGCGATCTCACGAGCTTCCTCGGCCTGTCGCTGACGGCGATGCTGAACCCGACGCTGCTGGCGGCGACGACGGTGATGATGCTGCTGCCGGCGCCGAAGCGGCTGATGCTCGGCTACCTGCTGGGCAGCTACCTGACGAGCATCTCGGCAGGGCTGCTGATCGCCTTCTCCTTTCACAGCAGCAGCAGCGTCGAAAGCGCCCGCACCACCTTCACGCCGGCCGAGGACCTGGTCTTCGGCGCGATCTTCGTGATCGTCGGCTTGGTCCTGCGCAGCGACCTTGGAGAGGAGAGGCGGCGGCGGAAGAGGGAAACGGCGAAGGAATCCTGGCCGGAACGGATGCTCGGCCGTGGCTCGCCGAAGGTGGCCTTCGCCGTCGGGGCGCTGCTGAGCTTCCCCGGCGCCTCCTACCTCGTCGCCCTCAACCGGCTGGTGCACCTCGATCCCGGCACCGGCGCGACGGTCTTCCTCGTCGTCCTCTTCTGCGTGATCCAGGCCCTCTTCTTGGAGCTGCCGCTGATCGGCTACGCGATCTCGCCGCAGCGGACCGAAGCGGCGGTGGCACGCTTCCGCGACTGGATCACGAGGAAGGGGAGGGAGACGGCCGCGAAGGGTGCGATCGTGGTCGGCCTGCTGCTGCTGCTGCGCGGCGTGCTCGAGCTGGTTCTCTGACCCGGCGGCCGCGCGCTCAGTCGTCGAGGCGGCGGCGGAAGCGGCGGACTTCGACGCGTGGGCCGTAGGGGTCCTCCATCCGGGTGACGCCGTCGCGGCGCCAGCCGTCGGCGAGGTAGAAGCGCTCGGCGGCCTCGTTGCCGCGGAGCACCCAGAGGACGGCGTCGGCGTAGCCGGCGTCCGCGAGGCGACGGCGGGAGTCCGCGAGGAGGCGGCGGCCGACGCCGCCGCTCCAGTGGTCGGGGTCTACGTAGAGGGCGTAGATCTCGCCGGCGCCCCGCGCGTCGTCGTCGCGGGTCGGGCCGAAGGAAGAGAAGCCGACGAGGCGGTCGCCGGCGAGGGCGACCGTCGTCTGCGGGTCGGCGGGGTTGGGAGGGTCGAAGTGGTACCAGTCGACGCGCTGCTCCGGCCGCAGCGAGTCGAGGAACTCGCCGGCGATCAGGCCGCGGTAGGCGACCTGCCAGGAGCGGACGTGGACGCGCGCGATGTCAAGACGCTCGTCCGCCCTGGCGGCTCGAATCAGGAGCTCTGGCGACCCTTCCGGCTCGGCATCTTGAAGCAGGCCTGCGATGAGGAGACGTTAATGCCCTCCTCGCCCGACTCCACCATGCGCTCGGCGCTGCGGCCGGCGATCTCGAGCAGCTCCTGCCGCGTGCGCTCGTGCGCCTGGAGGGCCTCCTGCAGTCCCTGTTGATCGAACATCAGCGGGGTGCGGGTGAGGTGGAAGTCAGCGTCGCGTCCGAGCGTCCCGGAGCGGGTGGCGGTGACGAAGGCGTCGAGGATTTTCTGCATGGCCTCGTGGATGAGGCTCTCGGCCATTATCGGGTCGAGCTCGTCCCATTCCTCCCTATCGATCAGGGAGCGTTCGGTCGCCCGGTAGAAGTGCTCGAGGGCGCCGCGGACTGGTCGGGTGCTCACAAGCTCGGCGCATTCCAGCTCCACCAGCTGTTTGGTGTGGTAGCTGACGTTGGAGAGATCCTCGTCCAGCTCGCGCGCCATTTCGGCGGGGCTGGAGGTGCGTTCGGCGAGGATCCCCAGGACGGCCGCTCGGACCGGATGGTTCATCGCTTTGATGCGGTTTTGAGTTGCCGATTGGCGATCGACTTTGGTTGACATCGCTTTTCCCTTTATTCCTAGTTGATTAGTGCCGGTTTCTTGATCCTAGTCGGTCTACTGGACAAGTTGTTCAAAAATCCGGATTCTTTTCCTGAATCGGTTTCCATTGGTGGAACCGACTCCACCAATCGCCGGTTCGGTTGATCGACAAGTAGATAGCCGGGGAGGAGGTGAAGACGGATGACTCTCCACACCGGGCATACGGTGCCTCTTCTGATGATCGTGAAGACCACCTAGCCACCCAACACTGGCCGGCCCCGCCTGGGGGCCGGCCCTCTCTCGTCGGTCAGAGGCCCGGGGGGTGGCGGACGACGAAGCCCGCGGTGGAGGTCGTCGCGAGGTGCCAGCGGGGCCCCGTGCCCTGCTCGTCGCCGACGGTGTCCCAGCGGAGGCCGGCGATCTCGGCGAAGGTGTGGCCGGCGTTGGCGTAGACGGTGATCCATTTGCCCGGGCCGGGCGCGCCCCAGCGCTCGAGCTCGCTCGAGGTCAATGGGCGGGGGATGAGGCCGCCGCCGAAGAGGGCGAAGCTGACCGCGCCGGAGCAGTCGTAGGAGTTGGAGTAGAAGGAGGCGTGGCCGCCGCCCCATACGTAGGGCCGGCCGACGATCGTGTTGGCGGCGTTGATTGCGCCCTTCACGGCTTCGGGAGCGCTGGGCGGCGGCAGGGCGACGCCGGTGAGGAGGATCGCCGCGTTCGGGTCGCCGCCGCGGCGGTGGGCGAAGATCTCCGCCCGGCTGAGGTTGGAGCGGTGCGGGACGGTGGTGCCGTTGGTGCCTGCCGAGGCCGGCGGCAGCTTCGAGGGGTCGGCGGCAATTTCCGCGGCGGTGGGCACGTCGGCCGTGGCGGCTTCCGGGGCCGGCTTCGGCTTCGGTGCGGGCTTCGCGGGCGCGGCTGCGACCCGGTGCTGGACGCTGACCAGCGCCAGGCTGTCGCCGATCGATTCGATCGCCTGGTGCCCGCCGCTGACGCCGATCCCGACCTGGCCGAAGGCGATCGCCAGGGTCGCCAGTGCTGCCGTCGCTCCCATTCATTGGAAGACTACGCAGCCGTGAAATTGCTCTTCGTCCCGATCGTCGTCGTCGCCTTCGTGATCTTCCTGCTCGTGCTCGGCGCGATCGGCTTTGCGGTCTCCTTCGCGGTGCTCGCGGTGCTCGGCCGCGCCTGGCGCCTGGTCTCCGGCGGTCGCTCCCGCCGGGCCTGACTCGGCGTCCAATCCAGCGCTCATCAGCGTTTGCGATCCCTCACAAAGGGAAACTTTTCCTTTGGGACAGCAACTACGCCAAGGCGAGGAGAGGTGGAAGCAGGTGGCTCAGCAGACCAAAAGCAAAGCCAAACGGTCGAACTCGAAATCGTCCGGCAGCGGGCGCAACAAAAGCCCGACCCCGAAGAAGGAGCGGGCCGCGCGGGAGCAAGGCGATGAGCAGCGGGCCGGGATCCGCAACCAGGGCGGCAAAAAGACCCGCCCGGAGCAGATGTACGAGGACTACACGGTCATCGACCCGGTCGAAATCAGCGACACCGACGAGCCCGACGTCATCGTCGACATCCCGGTCGTCAAGGTCGACGAGATCCACTTCGAGCTCGACGACCTCATGGCGCGGGTCTCGCTGCACGCGGAAGTGCTCGACCTGGTGAAACTGAGCGTCGGCGTCCACGTCGAGCTGGGCAAGGTCGAACTCAACATCAAGGGGGTCGAAGCGCAGGCGCTGATGCGGGCGCGTCTCGACCACGTGACCGCGATCATCGACCGCGTGTTGACGACGCTCGATCGCAATCCGGACGTCTTGAACAACATCACCGAAGCGCTGCAGCCGGTGACCGAAGGCGCCGGGAAAGCCGTCGGCGAAGTCGGCGAAGGCGCGAACAAAGCGGTCGGGCAGATCGGCGAAGGAGCCGGGAGCGCGGTCGAAGACGTCGGCGAGGGTGCCGGCGGCGCGGTCAAAGATGTCGGTAAAGGCGCGGGCGGAGCCGTGGAAGACGTCGGCGAAGGGGCCGGCGGCGCCGTCAAGGACGTCGGCAAAGGCGCCGGCGGCGCGGTCGAAGAAGTCGGCGAAGGCGCCAACAAAGCGGTCGGCCAGGTCGGCGAAGGCGCAGGCCAGGCGGTCGGCGGGCTGGGCGAAGGCGCCGGCCAGGCCGTCGGCGGTCTCGGCCAGGGTGCCGGCGCGCTTGGTGCGCTTGCCGGCGGCGGCGCCGGTGGCGGTGGCGGTGGAGGCGGCAACGGCGGCGAAGGCAACGGCGGTGGCAACGGGGGCGGCGGTGGTGCCGGCGGCGGCGGGATCGCCAAACAGATCGCCAAAATCGTCGCCGCCGAGATCGCATCCGCGGCCAGCGACGAGGTCAAAGACATCGGCCTCGGCGCCGCTCACAAGGCGATGGAGCTGGGCGAGAAACGCCGGCAGAAGCGGGCGCAGAAGCACAACGCCACCGAGGCGGCGATGCGCAAAGCCCAGGAGGC
Organism: Solirubrobacterales bacterium; assembly: GCA_035688825.1. Classification (GTDB taxonomy): domain Bacteria; phylum Actinomycetota; class Thermoleophilia; order Solirubrobacterales; family 70-9; genus VAYN01. The sequence goes on from DASSMM010000053.1 coordinate 56,974, forward strand.
CGGGGTCGACATCGACGAGGTCGAGGGCACCGGCGCCGAAGGCCGCGTCACCGTCCACGACGTCGAGAAAGCGGCGGCGGCCGCGTGAAGGGCCGCCCCGATTTCGAGTGGTTCACGTCGGTCAAGGCCAAGGAGGTGACCTTCGGCAAGCTCTCCGACGAGCGGAAGGTCACCTACGCCGAGGAGCCGGACGCCGAAACCGAGGCCACGGTCGAGTGGGAGAACATCCCGGAGGAGCCGGAGGTCGGCGTCACCTACCGCGACGTCAAGGTTGACTGGACGGTGCTGCAGCGGGTCGTCCACCCGATCGAGGAGGACGACGCGGAGGATTCAGAGGACGCCGCCGACTGATTGAAAGTGAGGCGTGCGACCGCGCGTCCCAGACGCGCGGTCGCAGCCGATGTCCTCAGGGCCAGCCCTGGCGCTAGCGCCTCGCGGTAAGTCCCTGTAGAACGACCTCTACCGGCGAACGGTGCTTTCCATCTCCGTTCGACGACGAGTCTTGAGCGCCGGAGATGCTGTTAGCGATCTCGCTCACCTGCGCGCTGACTTTCCCCACCTCTTTGGCTGCCTTCGTCAAGTCCTTCGACTTGATCTTCACCTTCGGTTTCTTCGGCATCGCAGCTTTGAGGTTCTTCATGCCCACTTTGTTCTTGCGTCCGCCTTTGGACGCAGCGGCGAGCGCCATCGCGCCACCGGCAGTGGCGATTGCAGCCCCGCCGGCAACGAGCGGCACTTTCGCTTTGCTCGCGGCTTTGCCGACGCCCTTGCCTGCGCTCTTGGCTTTGTCGCCGACGCCGCCGACCGCGTGGCGCACGGCCTCGATCGGGGTGGAGCCGCCGCTCGAGCCGTTGCTCGACCCGGTTGAGCTGGGGGATTTAGCTTTCGGTTTTGATTTCGATTTCGACGAGCTCGACGATTTCGGTTTAGCGCGTTTCGTCGCTTTGGGTTTCGACGATTTCGATTTCGCAGATTTCGGTTTCGAAGCTTTGGGTTTGGCTTTCGATCTCGACTGCGATTTCGGTTTCGCTTTCGATTTGCTCGACGCGCCGGCGCTTTTCGAGGCCGGCTGTTTTTTGGATTTGGTCTCCGCCATTTTCCTCTCTCCTCGGGGGGTTCCCTATTAGGTCAGGTACCCAATCCATTGAGCGCAAATCACGCTGAGTGCGGCTAAATCAGCATGAATGGACGCTTGCGGTGCTCTTCACGACCTCGAAGGCGCCGCCGGGGATCCGCTTCAGCTGGTTCAGGTTCTCGTCGTCCCAGCGGCGGTCGCTGGTGCCGGAGAAGAACCAGTTGGAGCCGTTGTCGGCGACGATCAGGCCGTAGCGCTTCATCGCCAGCGCGATCGTCTTCGCCGGGCCGCTGAAGCCGGCGAGCCCAAAGCCCGCCTTCAGCCGCAGGCGCAGGCCCATCGGCGGTGCGCTTGGGTTGGAGGTGTCGCCGGCACAGTGAGAGGCGGGGTGGACCCAAGCGTCGCGGGTGCTCTCGAAGGTGACTCGGATCGCGTGGTCGAGCCGGCCCGCGGTGGCCTCGTCGTAGCGGACGAGGCCGGGGAAGATCGGCAGGCCGGCGGCGTCGGCCGAGGTCCAGCCGTCGGGGCGGCGCGCCGCAGAGCGCAGGTCCCAGGCGGTGCCCGAGTCGGCGTTCCAGTGCGGGCGGGGCTTGGCGACGTAGAAGGCGCGGTAGAGCTCGTAGAGCTTGCAGCCGGAGCGGTCGACGACGAGCACATGGCGGTCGCCGTCGGAGCCGTTGCCGCCCTCGACCGGCGCCTTCGGCGGGACCGGAAACGGCCCGGGGTCGCTCTCGTCGCCGTAGGCGGTGTAGTGGATCGGCAGCTCAGGCTGGCCGGCGCCGACGACGGAGTAGGGGAAGCCGTAGGCGCGCGGCGAGCCGAAGTCGGGGTGCAGGTGGTCGCCGCCGTGGGCGTTTATGTAGGCGATGTAGGCGGACGAACGCGGGTCGCGCGGCGCCCTCGAGACGTCCTGGTTCCAGGCGGCCTCGGTCGGGAGGGACGAGGCGCGCGGCGAGAGCGAGGCGGGCGGCTGCGGGAAGACCGGGCACGAGCCGAGGGCGGGGTAGGGGCCGACGGCGCCGGCGGAGGAGGCGATGCATGCGGTCGCAACCAGGGCAGCGGTGAGGACAATTGCCGTTGCGCGGCGCCTTATCCGTACATATCGCGGATAAGGCGCCCCGCTCACGCTCCGCTCTGGCATGGCCGCAAGCTACCCGTGTAGGTTCGGCGCATGGACGTATGCCTGATGATCGAGGGGCAGGAGGATGTGACCTGGGAGGACTGGCTGGCGCTGGCGGCGGCCTGCGAGCAGCACGGGGTCGGGACGATGTTCCGCTCCGACCACTACCTCTCGGTCGACGACCGGCGCGAGCGCGGCTCGCTCGACGCCTGGGGGACGATCGCGGCGCTGGGGGCGGTGACGAAGACGCTGCGGCTGGGGACGATGGTCTCGCCGGCGACCTTCCGCCACCCGGCGGTGCTGGCGAAGGCGGCGGTGACCGCCGACCACATCTCCGGCGGCCGGGTCGAATGCGGAATCGGCGCCGGCTGGTGGGAGCGCGAGCACGAGCTCTACGGGTTCGAGCTGCCGCCGTGGGCCCGCGGCTGGACGCGCTCGAGGAGCAGATGCAGATCGTTCGCGGCCACTGGGGTCCTGGTCCCTTCGACTTCGACGGCGAGTACTTCTCGGCGCGCGAGCTGAACGCGCTGCCGAAGCCGGCCCAACAGCCGCTGCCGCTGATCCTCGGCGGTCGCGGCGGCCCCCGCAGCCTCCGCCTCGCCGCCCGCTACGCGGACGAGTACAACACGGTGATGGCGACGGCCGAGGAGATCGCCGATATCCGCCGCCGGCTCGACGAGGCATGTGAGGCGGAGGGGCGGGACCCGGCGAAGCTGCCGCTCTCGATGATGACCGGCTGGCTGGTCGGCGCCGACCGCGACGAACTGGTCGACCGCGGCTCCCGTCTATCGCAGTGGAAAGGCGAAGGCGACGACGGCGAGGCCTTGATCGCCGGCCTGCGCGAGACCACGATCCTCGGCACCGTCGAGGAGGCGATCGAGCAGCTGCGCGAGCTGGAGGCCGCGGGCCTGACGAGGATCATGGGCCAGCACCTGCTCCACCGCGACCTCGACGCGGTCGCGGTGATGGGGCGCGAGATCGCGCCGCGGGTTTAGCTCGGCTCGGCGGTGCCGTAGATCGCCCGCAGCCAGATGTCGACGAGGACGTCGATCACGCGTTCCTCGTCCAGCGAGGGGGACTCGCCGGTGAAGGCCGCGTACTGGACCCGCTCGTTCATCTGCACCAGGGCGATCGCCAGATCGCGGGCCGGTTGCCCGGCCGGGGCGGCGCCGCGGGCGCGCTCGGCTTCGATCACCGCGGTGACGTCGGCGACCCAGCCCTCCATCACCTGCGACCAGAGCTCACGCGCCTCGGGGTTCCGCATCCGCAGTTCGGCCGCCGCGAGAGTGACGGCGCGGCGGGAGCGGAAGGCGCCGTAGAGATCGGTGAGGGCTTGGCGCAGGGCGGCGCGCAGTTCGCCTTCGGCCATCGTCGCCAGCGCCTCCTCGCGGCTGCCGGCCGCGGCGGCGACGAGGCGGTCGATGATCGTCAGCACCACCGCGTCCTTGGAGGGGAAGTAGAAGTAGAAGGTGGGGCGGGAGATGCCGGCGCCCCTGGCGAGGTCGTCGACCGAGATCTCGCTCAGCGGCCGCTCCTCGAGTAGCCGCTCGGCGGTCTCGAGGATCGCCCGTTCGCGTTCGTCGCCGCTGGCGCGGACGGCGCGGCGACCACGGCCGGCGGGAGCTGGTTTCGCTTTGGAGGTGGCGGGCATGTGTGAGTCATGCTACATAGCGTTGAGACTTTCGACAAGTAGTTGACCAACTCGACACAGTGTTGATAAAGTTCCGCCCGTGAGCCCCCGGCCCCAGGAGAACTCAATGCCCACCACCCCGACCACCGAGCGCGAGCACGTCAACGTCCTGATCATCGGCGCCGGCCTCTCCGGCGTCGGCGCCGCCGTCCACCTGCAGCAGAACTGCCCCGGCAAGAGCTACGCGATCCTCGAGGCGCGCGACTCGATGGGGGGGACCTGGGACCTCTTCCGCTATCCCGGCATCCGCTCGGACTCCGACATGTTCACCCTCGGCTACGCGTTCAAGCCGTGGCGGGGGGAGAAGTCGATCACCGACGGCGAGTCGATCCTCGACTACATCAAGGAGACCGCGCGCGAGTACGGGGTGGAAGGGAAGATCCGCTACGGCCACAAGGTCGTCGCCGCCGAGTGGTCGAGCGCCGAGGCGCGCTGGACCGTCCGCGCCGAGCGTGACGGCGAACCGGTCGAGCTGACCTGCGACTTCCTCTACGGCTGCACCGGCTACTACCGCTACGACGAAGGCTTCTCGCCGAAGTTCGAGGGGACCGAGCGCTTCGAGGGGCAGATCGTCCATCCGCAGCACTGGCCCGAGGACCTCGACTACGACGGCAAGCGCGTCGTCGTGATCGGCAGCGGCGCGACCGCGATGACGCTGGTGCCGGCGATGGCCGAGCGCGCCGCGCAGGTGACGATGCTGCAGCGCTCGCCGACCTACGTCGTCTCCCGGCCGGCCGCCGACCCGATCGCCCGCGTCCTCCGCCGCCTGCTGCCGGAGAAGCTGTCCTACCACCTGACCCGCTGGAAGAACGTGCTGCTGATGCTCGGCAGCTACAAGGTCTCGCGGCGCTGGCCGCAGGTCGTCAAGCGGGCGGTGCGCAAAGGCCTCGAGCAGCAGCTTCCGGCCGGCTACGACATCGACACCCACTTCAGGCCGCGCTACAACCCCTGGGACGAGCGCCTCTGCGTCGTCCCCGACGCCGACCTCTTCAAAGCGATCCGCGCCGGCAAGGCCGAGGTCGTCACCGACCACGTCGAGACCTTCACCGAGAAGGGCATCCGCCTGCAGTCGGGGCGCGAACTCGAGGCCGACATCATCGTCACCGCCACCGGGCTCAACCTCCTCGTCCTCGGCGGCATGCAGATCCTCATCGACGGCAAGGAGAAACAGCTCTCCGACACCGTCGGCTACAAGGGCATGATGTTCTCGGGCGTCCCCAACCTGGTCCTGGCGCTCGGCTACACCAACGCCTCCTTCACCCTGAAGACGGACCTCGTCGCCGACTACATCTGCCGCCTCCTCAAGCACATGGACGCGCACGGCTACCGCGTCGCGACCCCCCGCGCCCCCGCCCCCTCAGTTGAGGTCGAACCCTTCATCGACCTCAAGTCCGGCTACGTCCTCCGCTCCCTCGACCAGCTCCCCAAGCAGGCGAAGACCCAGCCCTGGCGCCTCCACCAGAACTATGCCCAGGACATCCGCCTCCTCCGCAAGGGCCCGATCGACGACGAGATCGACTTCTCGCGAGGCGGAGCAGCCGCCGACACCCCGGCGAGCGAGCGCACCGACGAGGTCGCCGCCGTCGCCTGAGCCCCCGCCCCGGCCCCCGCAAGCTAAATTGGGGCCTAGCGCGGTGGCAGTAGCTCAGTTGGTAGAGCTCCGGCTTGTGGTGCCGGCGGTCGCGGGTTCGAATCCCGTCTGCCACCCCTCATCGAATCCCCTCCAAATCGGCGTGGCGGTGTTGGCCGAGTTGGTTTAAACCGGACCCAATTTTCGCTCTCCATCAGGCAGAAACTGCCTGAACTACGCTGGATATGTGCGTAGATGTGAAGCGATTGCCCATTTGGAGCCATCGTGTCGACCTACCTGATCGGGCACGAGCACGGGTTTCCGATGGCGCGATTCGATCGGGGGCGGCTGTCAGGGTTGCCAATAGCGGTCCCTGATCGAGAGAGGGGGGATGAATTCTGTGTCTTGTATTCGCCATGAATGACTCAAGCGAATCGAGCATCGAGTACGCAGACGTGCCGTATGTCTCCTACGAGTACCCCGCGCGCTACCGAAGGCGGATTCGGTCCGGTAGGCGGTTCATCTACTACCGCGGACGGCGCCGCGCTGGCGGTGGGCGGCAGCCCCAGGTCTACCTCGGCACTGGAATCGTCGGCGACATCCGTGAGAGCGAAGCCGCTGGGAGGCTAATCTGCGAGATACTCGACGGCGAAGAATTCCCGGAGCCCCTTCCGTTCAAGGGCGAGGATGGGCTCCACCTCGAGCCTGGAGGCTCGCGAAGCGGCTACTTTCAGCAAGGCGTCAGGGAGATCCCCGAGCCGGTGTTCCAGCGGATCTTGAACCTCGGAGCGGGGGTCCCCCAGGGGAACGAATCAGGTCGTCGGATCGAGGCCGTCGCCGCGGAGCCTGGAGTCGTGTCGGAAGAATCGGCGACGTACGCGAGTCCCGAGGTTGCACGGGAGACCGAGCGCCAGTCGCGGAAGGTGGCCGCGGAATTTCTGGCGCGTTCCATCCCGGGGATCGAGGTTCGCGAGATGGCAACGAATAACCCGGGCTTCGACCTCGAAACCTCGGCGCCCCACTGTCGCTTCGTCGAGGTCAAGGGGACGAACAAGCGCTTTCCAGCCTTCTTCCTGAGCGAGGGTGAGCGGAGGTTTGGTGTTGAGCATCCCGATGCTTACCTTTTGGTGGTGGTCTACGGGATGGACCTCGCGCGGGAGACGTACGAGGGCATCGAGCTGTCGCGGGCTCCGCTTGAACCGGATCAGGTTCTCAAGCCGGCCCAATGGGTCGGTCGGCTACCGGCCTCAAAGTCCTCCGACCCCAACGATCACCCGGCTCTCGGACCAGCTTGAGGCTCACATAGCTGCTGGCACCGGTGGATACCAGCGGTAGAGCTCGGCATAGCTCGCGACCTCCGCTGGGTTCACCCCGGCGGTGTCGATCGCCGCCGTGTTCTCCGTTGGGAGCTGCGCGTTCAGGTGGAGCGCCTCGCGGGTGGTGAGCACCGGGGGGGAGACCTCAAAGGGCTCCGCGTCGGCTCGGCGTACCTGGGCCAGTTCGTCGAATCCGGCGCTCTCGAACGCGACTTTTCCACTCGGTGCGATGACGATCCCGCCCCAGGTCAGCATGCGGGCGTTGTCCGCGTAGTGGAAGCGGAAGAGCTGCTCGAAGGACGCTCCGTCAGTGCGACGCGCGACAGTCGCCAAGGCCTCAGCTTGGACGACCCGGTAACTCGCTTCGGCCCAACCCCACTTTGCCAAGGTCGAGTTATCCACGCCGGCCGGGATGCGCTCGGCGCCGACGTCGTCTTCGAAGCGCGACAGACGCTCCGCCGCGCGACTCGGGCCTTTGGCATTGACGGTGATCAGGAGGACCGACCCGGGCACCAGCCGGCGGATCGCAGTCCCAAGGTCCTGGAGCACTTCCGATTCGAGCTCCGATTCGTAGTCGAGCCATACGACGCGGAGCCTCGGTTGATCGAGGAGGTTTGGCAGCACAGCCGAGGCCTTGTCGAAGAGGACCTCGACCTTGGAGAAAGGGACGTTGAATCGGAAGCGCGATGCGCTATTGGAGTCTTCCTCGATCGAGGTCATCTCGTCGACTTCGAGCTCCCGGTGGAAGAGCTCGAAATCGACGAACTCCAGACCTCCAAACCCAACGTATTCGTATTCTGAGAGTGGAGCGAAGACGCGGAGACGACGCAGTGCGTCGGCGACCATTCGTCGCTGGATGTACTTTGCGGGACGCTGGGCGTAGGAGAGTTTCGCCATCTAGTCCACCTGGTACCTGAGGTACCAATCGAACGTGGACCGGCCGACCTCGGACGGCGTATCGCTGCCGACGCTTTCTGCTACGCGCTCGAAGTCACCAAGTTCAACTTGGTACCGAATCCATTGGGCCGTCGGCGGTGGGTCCGGGGCGGGCTCGGGCACTTTGAACGAGGGAGAGGACGGTAGATCGAGGAGCGGTTTAGGCTCCGCCCGCTCGAGCGCACTTATCGCTGGCCTCGCGTCCTCGTCGGGCTGGCGGCGCTCCTTCTTCAACCTGTTGATGACGGCCTGGACCTTCTGCAGAGCGTCGAACATCTCGTTTTGCACCAGCCTAAAGGCGCGCGAGTCCTCGTCGACGCCGGTCTTAGTCGTGTTCCACGGCATGAGACTCGCGTCACCCTCGAGGAGGACGTAGCCGCGGAAGCGGCTGTACTGGGGGTGATAGGCGGCTGCCTCTGCGCCCCAACCAGTAAGCCGACCCTTATCGGCATAAAGGAGGAGGCGGTCGTTACAAAAGAGGTACCAGCCAGCAGGCGGATCGCTGCGGTACTTCTCGCCGTCGTCGACGTCGTCATCGTCTTCGCCGGAACGAGGCTCCGCGAGTCCGGCCCACAGCTTCATCTCAATCGACCCCTCGTCAACCTCTAACTCACGCTCTAGGTGGACCGGCGTGAACTCGTCGCCAGCGAGGAGCATCGGCGCTTGGGCGATCAGCTCCTGGCCATTGACTTTGATGGTGAGGCCTTGCTGCAGAAGTCGGAGCTCGCGCGTCGCGAGATCTTTCCGCAGCCGATTGACAAAGGCCTCCTGTCCGAACACTTCCGCCACGAACTCGTGGAGCTTGTTGACTTCTATATTCGTCCCGACGTTCTCGTCATCAATCTCGATGTCCTCTTCGACCTCGTCAAATTCGAACGACCAGTCCGTGTTGTCCTCTTCGGTCCAGGCTTTCACCTCCACCGGCAGGGTGAAACGACTGGTCTCCGTCGCGGAAGTGACTTCGAAGAACTCGCCCATCTTGAACAGTGCGCGCTTCATTCCGATGCCGAACTGGCCGACCTCGCCGATCGGCCCGATCGTATCCTCGGAGCGCCCGAACTTGAAGGCGTAGTTCCGGGCGAGCTCGACACTCATCCCCCCGCAATTGTCCTCGATTTTGAACCGCTCTGGGGATACCTCCACTTCGACTTCTAGGCCTTCGTAGCGATCATCGCCCGGCTCGGTGCGCAGTCGCTTCGCCCCGTCAGCGCTGTTGTCCACGAGGTCGATGATTGCCGGGATCAGCTCGATATCCCTAATGAGCATCGCGACGAAGAAGCGCCGGGCGGGGGTTGCGTCGACGCGCTTCGGGTCCCCATTGTCAGTCATGCCCTTCTCTCCGGTTCGGTTGGCCCCGTCGATTCCTCCCGCCCGAAGGCGGGACCTGCGAACGGCGGCAGGCTATCGCGTCGACAGCTCTCGGTGTACCCAAACGAGACTGCATGTGACGATCACCGGGATCGGGCAGCCCCTAGGACCCGCGCGACCATCTCCTCGATCGGTTCGTGGGTCCAAAGGCGGAGCACGGTCCAGCCCGCCTCCGCAAGCGCCGCGTCGTTCCGGCGGTCGCGGGCGACGTTCGCATCGAGCTTGCGTCGCCACCACTCGCTGTTCGCCTTTGGCTGAGAGCCGTGCTGAGGGCATCTGTGCCAAAAGCAGCCATCGACGAAGACTGCTAGGTATCGACGGGTAAATACGATGTCAGGCTTGCAACGCAGCCCTCGGAGGGGGGCTATGTGCTTTCGGAACCGCAGCCCCCGCCTATGCAGCTCTGAACGTAGGGCGATCTCGGCAGAGCTCTCCGACCGATTTCCGAGCATCACATTTCGAGCCCTCTCCGATGATGGAGGCGGGGCCGGGGGGACAGAGGGAATGCGCAGGTCTGGATCCCTCAAGAGAATTCACCCGGCTGAGCGGCCATGATGCAGAGAAAGCCTGCTGATGGCATGGGCATTATCAACTCAGGCCGCCACCGGAAGGGAGTTCTTTGCCTCCGGCTTACTGCCCTTGCGACGGCCCGCCCCTGAGGAGACTCTCAGCAGCCTCGGGTCTCCTAGGGTGAGGCGTTCCTCCCTTGGTGGGACGGCCGGCAAGCCGAGCGAGTTCCGGACGGCTGCGGCCACCGCCCTCGCGAATGGCGGGCACACGGAATTGCCCACCTGTCGGAACCCGTGCCACTTAGCTGAAGTGAAGCGGAACCAATCTGGAAAACCGTGCAGCCTAGCGGCCTCGCGTACGGATATGACTCTGTCTGCGTGCGGATGGATCGGCCTCGGCGCGCTGTAGCTCCCTCTGTCGGGAGTGCTGCCAGCCCGGAGGGTTGGGCTGATTCCATCAGGGTGCAGTCGGTAGAAGCGACTTACGCCATCGACCCCGCCCTGGGCGACTAAGGCGAAGCGACGTCGGACATCCTCGGAGTGGACAGTTCGGAGTGACGAGGTGAGGCGAGATGGCGAGCGAGTGCGCGGCCACGACAGGTCGTTCAGGTCGGCCAAGCCTGCGGCAAGGCGCGAGGCATAAGGAGAGGCGGCTTCACGCATCCGGAATCGCTCCTCGATCGGTATCACCATCGAGTCCGAGAGCAACAGCTCGTCGTATTCCTCAATGATGGGCAGGTCCCCTATCGCGTCCCAGACCGAGGGGCCCAGCGGGAGGTCTATCGGATGCTTCTGGTCGGGGGCTGGGACCTTGAGCCTGGGGGCGTGGGTCGCTCCAGGCAGATCCGGAACGTGCTCCGATCGACGCGCTCCCAGGAGGATGAGTCTGCGCCTATCCTGCGGGACGCCGAAGGAGCTCGCATTCAGAACCTCGGGCTCTGCGACCTCATAGTCTGGCGACAGCTCTTCGGACAGCCACTCGGGGACGGTCATCTCGGTTCCGGCGAGCATTCGGGTCTTCATCGCAGGAACATTCTCGAGGACAAAAGCTCGGGGCTTGAGCCCTCTGGTGAGCCTGGCGAACTCACGGACCAGCTCGTTCCTTGGATCCTCGGGATCGCCGATCCCCCCGACCGAGAATCCCTGGCATGGGGGCCCACCGAAGACCACGTCGACCCGCTCGCTTTCGCGCCCTAACTTTGCGAGTCCCCGCGACACCGCCCGTTTGACCTCCGCGATCGAAAGCGATCGGGCGTCCGCTTCGAGAACTTCGCAGCGTGGAAAGTTAAAGCGGTGTGCTGCGGCGTGGGCAGGATCGAACTCTATGGTGCAGACGACATCGAATCCGGCCTGCTCGAATCCGAGCGCCATGCCACCGATACCTCCGAAGAGGTCAACGGCGATGGGTCGTTTAGGTGGCACAGGAGTTTGCGTCTAGCGAGGTCGGCAACAGCGATAATTTTCCATGTCGGACCGGACGGGCCCACCTCCCATGGCGCACCCTGCGCCCCCGATGGTTACGCGGCAAAGTTATAGCCAAACCTTGCACGGTGCAGCTCCAAGCTCTTCAGGTGCTGAGGAAGATGCTCGACCCAAGGCTGCAACGGAAGTCGCGCAACTTACGGATCTCGAAGGCTGAATTGAGGTGCGCGCCTTCGAAATAACTTGTGAACACCACTTCGCCTGTCCAACGCGCCTTGATTTACGGCTCACTGGCCGCCATTCGCCATTTAAACCGAGGGTATGCCCGATCAGGCAGAAATCCGCATTTCTGCCAGTACACCCCGACAATCGCCGAATATCCCCGCATATCGAGGTCCGGCAGCGGCAAACGGAGGCGGGCGCAAAACCGCTTGTCATGCGGGTTTCGCCGTTGGCGCCGCCAAAGGGCGGCCTAATTGTGGTGCCAGCGGTCGCGGGTTCGAATCCCGTCTGCCACCCCTTTTAAACCGGCGGTCGGTCCGATCAGGCAGTAATCCGCGCTACTGCCTGAACACCCCGACAATCGCCGAATATCCCCGCATATCGAGATTCGGCGGCGATCCGCGAGCCCTTCGGAATCCCGCTGTTCATGCGGAATCGAGAAATGGCACGGCCAAGGGTCGCCTAATTGTGGTGCCGGCGGTCGCGGGTTCGAATCCCGTCTGCCACCCCTCTCAGGACCCTGCGTGGCGGTGCTCGATCGGCGATGATTCGTGAATTCCTTGGCCTGTAGACCTTGTGCTACGTTGTCAACAATGACTGAGACGGCCAATGTATCGGTGCGAATGAATCGCGAGACGGCATCGCGTATTCGCGCCCGGGCTGAGGCGCGGGGGGAGCGGCTTTCGGATGCGTTGCGCCGGTATGCGGAGGAGGGGGACCGGGCTGAGTCCCATCCTGGGATCGTCTTTCGTTCCGGGCCGGCGGGACGGCGGGCGGGTCTCGCGGGTGGTCCTGACGTGTGGGAGATCTGTTGGGCGGCGCGGGAGCTCGGGGGCGGGCAGGAGGTAGATGAGCGTCTGGCTGAGCAGCTGTCACTCACGCCCGATCGGGTCAGGGTCGCGTTGCGTTATGCGGCCGATTTCCCGGAGGAGATCGAGGCCAGGATCGAGTTGCACGAGCGCGAAACGGCTCACTACGAGTCACTCGTCGACTGAGCAACTTCTGCTCCGCCCGTGAAGCTGCTGCTGGACGAGATGTACCCAGGGCGCCTCGCGCAGGATCTACGCGAGCGGGGCGTGGACGCCGAGGGGGTTGATGAGCGCCCTCCGCTGCGCGGGCTCTCTGACGAAGAGTTGTTGGTGGTCGCCGCTCGCGAAGGGCGGGCGCTCGTCAGCGAGAACGTCGCTGACTTCATGCGCCTCTACGGGGAGTGGGGCGCCTCCGATCGCCGGCACGCCGGAATCGTGATCGCGCTGTCTTCCCGCTTCTCGCGCACCTCGGTGGGCTACGAGGTTCTTGTGGATTCACTGGTCGAGCTCTGCTCGCAGCGGCCTGCGGACGATGGGCTCGCCGACGCGGTCCAATTTCTGGCTCGCTCATGACCCGCCGGTAAGATCGCCCGGTGGTCAACCTAACCCGCATCTACACCCGCCTTGGCGACGCCGGGGAGACGCATCTCGGGGACATGAGTCGGGTGCCGAAGGACCATCCCCGGATCGAGGCTTATGGGGTCGTGGATGAGCTGAACTCGTTCGTGGGGCTGACGCTGGCTGCTTGCGAGGTGCCGGAGGAGCGGCGGGGTTGGTTGGGGCGGATTCAGAATGAGCTGTTTGATCTGGGGGCCGATCTGGCTACGCCGCCTTCTGAGGAGGGGCGGTCGCGGTTGCGGATCGAGGCCGGCTATGTGGAGTGGCTCGAGGGGGCTTGCGACGAGGTCAACTCGGAGCTGCCGGCGCTGAAGTCTTTTGTGATCCCCGGCGGGTCGCTGCTCGCTTCTCATCTGCACGTTTGCCGGACTATTTGCCGGCGGGCGGAGCGGTTGGCGATTCGGATCGAGGGGGTCAGCCCGGAGGTGCTGCAGTACTTGAACCGGCTCTCCGACCTCTTCTTCATCCTCGCCCGCGAGGCGAACGGGCCGGACGAGCCGCTCTGGGAGCCGGGCGGCTCGCAGCAGAGCTGATCCGGACGCGCTCGCAGTTTTTGGTCTTGTCGATCCGGTCGACGACGGCCAGATCGCGGCCTTTGCCGCAGTCGATGCGGTCGCGTTCGCCGTCGGCGGCGAGGATGCGGTCGTCGCCTTTACCGGCGTCGATCCGGTCTTCGCCGGGGCCCCCGATCAGGGTGTCGCCGCCCGGCGGTTGGAGGAAGCCGGCCCGCCGTTCGCCGTAGAGCACGTCGTCGCCGGCGCCGCCGTCGACGAGATCGCCCAGCGCCCCGCCGCGGATCAGGTCGCCGCCACCTTCGCCCGCCAGGCAGTCGACGCCGGCGCCGCCGTCGATTCTGTCGGCACCGCCGAAGCCCTTCGTCTCGTTGGCCCCACCGCCGACCCCCCAGAGTCGATCCGGTCCTTTGGTTCCGACGACTCGCTGCGCCTCGTGATCGCGGCATCTGCCGTCGACGCGGCGGGTGAGGACGGTGACGTCGTCCGACCCTCTGTTGACGACCGCGAGGTCGGGTTTGAAGGCGCGGTTGTAATCGAAGGCCGCAAGCGCCACCGGGTGCTTGCCGACCGGGAAGGTGCCGCCGGAGCGGAAGCGTCGGCCCTGGCTGAGCAGGATCGTGACGTCCTCTGATCCCTGGTTGACGACGGCCAGATCGAAGCCTCCACGCTGGTCGATGTCCAGCGCCGAGATCGCGACGGGTTCGTGCCCGACGGGATAGGTCCCGATGGTGCGGAATTCGTAGGTCGGGCCCCGAGTGGCGAGGATGGTGACATCGTCGGAACCGCGGTTTGCGACGGCGACCTCCTCGTAGCCGTACCCGCCGGCGACCAGGTCTGCGACCGCCAGCGCCGAGGGTCGGTTGCCGACCCGGAAGGAGCGACGTTCCCGGAATTCTCCGTTTTCGAAGTGGTTGAGCAGCGTCAGCCGGTTGTTGCCGGCGGTGGTCACGAAGAGCGGCAGGCAGCAGTCGCCAACGGACGCGGCGGTCGGTTCGGGGCCGAGCGGGACGTTGCCGGCGAGGCGGAAGTCCTTGCCACCGTCCCTGGTGAAGAGCTGCAATCGGCCGGTGCGATGGTCGGCGACTGCGATCTCGGTGTCGTCCAAGCCCTGTAACGAGGCGATGAAATCGGCGAAGACGGCGGCGACCGGTTCGGGGCCGATCCGCAGGGTCGGCTTCGGGAACGGCCTGGTGCGGAAACTGAGCTCGAAGACGCGCCCCCTGGTGGGGCTGAGGACGGACAGGTGGCTGTCGTCGGCGTCGAGGACAGCGGGACTTCCCGGCGCTCCCAACCAGCCGAACTCGTGCAGGCCCGGCGGTCGGCGGCTGGCGTAGAAGACCTTGGCGCGGCTGCCCTGCGCGTAGCCGATCATCAGGCGCTTTTCGAAGTCGTGCCAGGTCGGATCGAAGTCTTCCTCCTGCGGGTCGAAGTCGCCGCTGACGATGTCCGTCGGCGCCTCGCCGACGGCGTAGGGCCCACGCGGGGCCACGGAATAGAACGGCTGATGCTGGGGCGGCACGAGCGGGTGCGCGGCTGAGGTCCCGACGGCGAGCGCGAGCAGCGCTACGACAAAGGCGAGGAGGGTCCGGCAGCGGGCCATGCAGCGAGGATTATCGAGAGCGCCGGATCCGGAAAGGACAGGTTCGGGGCCGATCGGGCCACCGCTGTCCCGGACCGGGTCAGGGAAGCGCCTTGCGCAACGGCGCGGCGAGGTCGCCTTTGCGGGCGACAGAGACTCCGCCGAGCCCGAGCCACTCGCTGAGCGTCCGCAGCTCCGCGGCCAGCTCGACGGCGACGAGGGCCCGGTCGGCGTCCGCCTCGGCGAAGGCGCTTTGCACTCGCAGGACGCCTGCCTGCCGATCGCTTTTGAGGTCGACGCGGGCGACCAGGCGGTCGCCGAGCAGGAAGGGGAGGACGTAGTAGCCGTAGACGCGCTTGGGAGCCGGGACGTAGATCTCGATCCGGTAGCGGAAGCCGAAGAGGCGCTCGGTCCGCTCGCGCGCCCAGACCAGGGGGTCGAACGGGGTGAGGAGGGCGCGGGCCGAGGTGACGCGGCGCAGGCCGGTGGGGCGCTCGGTCGCGAGGTAGGCGGGCTGGTCCCAGCCCTCCACCGCGACCGGGACGAGCGCTTCCTCCTCTGCCAGCTCGGCGACCCGGGCCTTCGACTCCGCCCGCGGCAGGCGGAAGTAGTCGCCGAGGTCGGGCTCGGTGGCGACGCCGAGGCGCTTGGCGGCGATCAGCAGAAGCTGCCGCTGCGCCTCCTCCTGCGTCGGGGTCGGGGCCTCGAGCACCTGCCGCGGGAGCACTCGCTCGGGCAGGTCGTAGAGGCGCTCGAAGTTGACCCGCCGTGCCGCGCAAACCTGGCCGGAGAAGAACAGGTACTCGAGCGCGGTCTTCTCTTCGCTCCAGCTCCACATCTCGCCCGGCTTCCGTTGGCGCCCCTCCAGGGCCAGGTCTGAGGCACGGAGCGGCCCGCGCTCCCGCACCTGCTCGAGCACGAACTCGAGCAGGTGCGGCTGCTCCGCGATCTGCCGCACCCCTTTCCAGGCGAACTGGTCCACCCGCGCCATCCGCCAGCGCAGCAACGGCTGCAGCTCGACCGGCAGCAGCGAGGCTTCGTGCCCCCAGTACTCGAACAGGTCCCGCCGCCGCGCCCGCCGGGTGTGCCCCTGTCCGTCCTCGTGCCAGGCGAGCCGGTCGAGGCCCTCGCGCGGGTAGGGGCCGAGCCGCGAGAAGAGCGGCATGTAGTGGGAGCGGAGGAAGACGTTGACCGAGTCGAGCTGGAGCAGGCCGACGCCGTCGATCGCCCGCCGCAGGTGCCGCGCGTCGACCCGCCCGCGCGGTCGCGGCCGGCCAAAGCCCTGGGCGGCGAGGGCGTAGCGCCGCGCCTGCTCGGCGCTGAGGTCGAACTGGGGGCGGGGCGGCATCGGGCGGATTTTGGTGGAGCGGCGAGCTTCCGCAACCCGCTAGCGGAGCTCGTCGAGCGAGCCGACCTCGAGGTCGAACGGCTCGTCCGCCGAGCGCCGCCGCCGGTAGGGGGAGACCGTGACCCGGTGCGTTTCCCCGCAGGGGCAGGGGACCTCGATCGGACTGGTGTCGGCGGAGGGGTCGGTGTCGACCTTGAGCCGGCGCAGGGTGCCGGTGGTTTTGCAGCCGAAGGAGATCACCCAGCCGTAGTCCTGGCGTTCCCTCGGTTTCCCTCCCCGGCGCGGTTGCGGCATCCGCACATCCTGCCGGTTTCCCCGGGGCGGCGCTCCGCCATGTTTCAGCTTCTGTGCGTTGTGGTACGTATACCTAATCTTAGGTAAGGGAGGACCCAGTCGATGCCGACCGAGCCGGCCCCTGTGGCCGGCTTTGGTCTGTTGCCTGCTCGCCTGTCTGTTCGCCGCCCCGAGCGCGCTGGCCGACCCGGCCTTCGACGCCCGCGGCAGCGTCGAACAGGTCTACGCGACCGGGCTCGAGCCGGGCGCCCCGGTGACGCTCCTCGACAGCGGCGGGCAGACGGTGGCGACGCGGAACGCCAACGCGCTCGGCGGCACCCTCTTCCGCAACGTCGCCCCGGGTTCCGGCTACAAAGTCGCCGGCGGCGGCGAAGAATCGGCGCCGCTGGAAGTCCTCACCGACCAGTCGGCGCCGCCCGACCCCGACGCCCTCTACAGCCAGTCGATCCCGGAAGACGGCTACGGCTACCTGACCACCCGCGACGGGACCAAGCTGGCGATCGACGTCCACCCGCCATCCGACGTCACCAGCGTCCTGCCCGGGGTCGATCTGCCGCCGCTGCCGTCCGGGCCGACGCCGACCCTGATCGAGTACTCCGGCTACGGCTACGCCAACCCCGACGGGCCCGAAAACGGGATCTCGATCATCGCCAACCTGATGGGCTTCACCGTCGTCGACGTCAACATGCGCGGCACCGGCTGCTCGGGCGGCGCCTATGACTTCTTCGAGCCGCTGCAGAACCTCGACGGCTACGACGTCGTCGAGGCGGTCGCCCACCAACCCTGGGTCCTCCACAACAAGGTCGGGATGATGGGGATCTCCTACGGCGGCATCTCCCAGCTCTTCACCGCCGCCACCCAGCCGCCCGACCTGGCGGCGATCTCACCGCTCTCGGTGATCGACAACACCCAGACGACGCTCTACCCCGGCGGCATCCTCAACACCGGCTTCGCCCTCGAATGGGCCAAAGAGCGGGTGCAGAACGCCGAAGCGGCGGCTCCGGGGCACGGCCAGGCCTGGGCGAACAAGCGGATCGAAGAAGGCGACACGACCTGCGAAGCCAACCAGGCACTGCATCCTGAGGCGGCCAACCTGCTCCAGAAGATTGAGGAAAACGACCACTACGACCCCGCGGTCGCCGACCCGCTCTCGCCCGTCACCTTCGTCGACAAGATCAAAGTCCCGACCTTCATGGCCTGCCAGTGGACCGACGAGCAGACCGGCGGCCACTGCCCGACCCTGGCCGAGCACATGACCGGCACCGAGCCCGGGTCCGATAAAAAGTGGTTCACCTTCACCAACGGCACCCACATCGACTCGCTAGACCCCGAGACGTTCAACCGCTGGTACGACTTCCTCCAGCTCTACGTCGCCGAACGGCCGCCGATCCTCGCCTCGGCTGCGGTCCGAGCGGCGGCGCCGGTGATCTTCAAAGAAGCAATGGGGATCGAAGGAGTGACGCTGCCGCCCGACCCGATCCAGCAGCAGCCCATCTACAGCTCCGCGCTGGCCGAATTCGAAGCCCAGAAGCCGATCCGCGTCCTCTTCGACAACGGCGCCGGCAAAACCCCGCTCGGCGAATCCTCGCCCGGCAAGCCCTACCCCGGCTTCGAGGAATCCTTCGACGCATTCCCGGTGCCGGGCACGGAAGCCGCGCGCTGGTACCTGGCGCCGGGCGGCGGCCTCAGCGAATCGGCGCCAAGCGGCTCCGGGGCAGACGAATTCACCTGGGACGCAGGCGCGCTGCCGAAGACCGACTTCAGCGGCGGCACCGGCAGCCAGGTCGGCGGCCTCTGGACGCAAACCCCCGACTACCACTGGGAACAGAACCCGGCCAGGAGCGCGGTGTCCTACCTGACCGCGCCGCTGGGCGCCGACACGACCGTAGTCGGGGCGGGGGCGGTCGAAGCCTGGGTCCGCTCCTCGACCCCGAACGTCGACCTGCAGGCGACGATCAGCGAGGTCCGCCCCGACGGCAAGGAGACCTTCGTCCAGAACGGTTGGGTGCGCGCGAACGAGCGCAAGCTCGACGCCGCCAAGAGCACCGAGCTCGAGCCGGTGCTGAGCCTGCGCGAAGCCGACGTCGAACCGATGCCCGCAGGCGAATTCGTCCCGGTGACGATCCCGCTCTACTACGAGGGCCACGCCTACCGCGCCGGCTCGCAGATCCGGGTGACGATCGCGGCCCCGAACGGGACGCAGCCGATCTGGGCCTTCGACGAGACCGAACCCGACGGCACCGCTCAGGTGGCGATCGCCTACGGCGGGGCGACGCCCTCGAGCCTGCTGCTGCCGGTCGTCCCCGGGGTGAGCGTGCCGACCGGGCTGCCGCCCTGCCCGGGCCTGCGCGGCGAGCCCTGCCGCGACTACCAGGCCTTCACGAACCTCCCGGCCGCGCCGGTGCCGCCCGCCTCGCCGGGGCAAGGCGGATCGGGTAGCTCGGGCGCTGCAAGCGGGACTACCGCGGCGGCTGGGGGAGGGTCGGCGACCGCGCCGGCAGCCCCCATCGCCAAACGCCACAAGTGCCGCAAAGGCTTCAAGAAGAAGAAGGTCAAAGGGCGGGTGGTCTGCAAGAAGGTGAAGAAGCACCATCACCAGCACCGCCACCACCAGCGCGCAGCCTGACGGCTGGTGAATTTTCCACCGCCGGGGGTGGATCTTCGACCAAGAGCAGGTCTTGGAAGGCGAAGCCGTCGCGGGTCACGACCTCGCCGAGCTCCACCGGAATCGGGGCGTCGAAGATCGGGCCGCCGTGAACGAAGGTATGGAACTCGCCGTTCTCGCCGCAGGGGTCGACGCCCTCGGGCAGGTCGGCGAGGAGCGAGTCGTCGAAGCGCCGACCGACAAAGTCGGCATCCAGTTGCCGGGGATCGACGCTGACGAGCGTCGCCTCGAAGCCGGTGGCGATGAACTCCCGCGCCAAGGCGGCGGTGTCACGCCCCCACAGGGGGAAGAGGGCGCTGCGGCCGGCACCGGTGAGGCGCTCCTCCCGGTAAGCGCGAACCTCCTCGAGGAAGAGGTCGCCGAAGGCAACCACGGGTACGCGGTCGAGCGGGGGAGAGCCGAGCGCAGCTTCCATCCGCTCTTCATAGGTGGCGTTGACGCAGCCGGCGGGAATCGGGATCTCGATCAGCTCGATTCCGGTCGCGCGCGCCTGTGCCCGCAGCAGCTCGCTGCGCACCGCGTGCATGCTGA
Source organism: Solirubrobacterales bacterium (assembly GCA_035688825.1). Taxonomy (GTDB): domain Bacteria; phylum Actinomycetota; class Thermoleophilia; order Solirubrobacterales; family 70-9; genus VAYN01. The sequence continues at coordinate 76,561 of DASSMM010000053.1, forward strand.
TCCGGTCGTAGTCCTCCGTGATCGTGGTCAGCAGCGCGACCGGCTCGACCCTCATCTCCTCGCGCAGTGCCCGCAGCGCCAGCGCCGAGTCCTTGCCGCCGCTCCAGGAGAGGGCAAGGGCGCCCGAGCCTCCCTCGCTCATCGCTGCTCCCGGAGAGAGAACTCTTCGCCCTCGAAGTAGTCGGTCACGTCCTCGCGCCGGAAGAACATCCGCAGGCCGCCGCCCTGCGGCAGGCGCTCGCCCATGCCGACCTTGTCGCCGTCGGGGTAGACGATGATGTCGGGGCGGCCGCTGCTCGAGATGGCGACCAGGGACACGGTCTCCTCGGTCGCGTTGAAGATCTGGTGCGCGCCCTCCTCGCCGAGGCCGAACCGCACCGCCTCGCCTCGTTCGAGGGTTCGCGTTCCGTCCGGGGTGCGGAGGCTGGGTTCGCCCTCGAGGACGATCACCAGCTCCTCGTCCGCGTAGTGGTAGTGGTACGGATAGGCCGCCTGGCCGGTCGGGATCTCCCAGACGCTGCAGCCGATCAGCTCGGTGCCGAGCTCGTAGCCGACCCGTGCCCGCTTCGACTCGAACCCCTTCGGCCGCTCTCCCTCCTCGAACCTGGGCTTGTAGACGTTCGCCATCGCCTCTCCTCTCGATTGATCGGGAAAAACTGACTAAGCTGGACAGCCAACCAGCCGGGTTGAGCGTATGGCTAATGCCTCCGCGGCAAGGGCTCCCGGTCATTTCGAGGAGGAGCACCATGAAGTGGAGGCGCATTTCGGCTGTTCTCTGTACGGCGGCGTTCTTCGTCGCCTTCGCCAGCCCGGCGCAGGCGACCAAGTACGTCGCCCTCGGCGACTCGTACTCGTCGGGCACGGGCACCAGGACGTTCTACGAATCGACCTGCCAGCGGTCGGTCTACGCGTACCCGTACCTGCTGCACAACGCCCACCCGGAATGGACGTTCGTCAACGCGACCTGCTCGGGGGCGAAGACCGGTGACCTGATCAACACCCAGGCGGCGAGCCTGACCGCTGACACCAACTGGGTGACGTACACGATCGGCGGCAACGACGCCGGCTTCTCGAGCGTGATCACCACCTGCGCGCAGCCGTCGTGGGCGTCGAACTGCGACGGCGCGATCAACACCGCCCAGTCCTACATCCAGAACACGCTGCCGGGCCGGCTCGACCTGGTCAACAACACGATCAAGTCGAAATCGCCGAACGCGAAAGTGATCGTGCTCGACTACCCGAAGCTGTTCAACGGTGAAGACTGCAACGCGCTCACCTGGTTCAGCCCGAGCGAGGAGACGCGGCTGAACGAAACTGCGGTGATGCTGAAGAACGTGGAGAGCGCCGCGGCGACGCGGGCCGGAGCGAACTTCATCTTCCGCGATGTAATTCCGCCGTTCGTCGGCCACGCCGTCTGCGACGGGGGCGGTGGCTCGTCGACGGAGTGGATCAACGGCCTCTCCAACCCGACGGGCGAAAGCTACCACCCGAAGGTCACAGGCCATGCGGACGGTTACTTCCCCGTGGTGAAAGGGGTGACGGGCTAGCAAGGGACGAGACGCAGGCCGTTGGTCAGTTGAGCACACCATGCTGAGCTCAACTGACCGGCGGCGTGGACTACCACTCGCCGACGCGCGCTTTGCCCCATAGGTCGATGTCCGCGTCGGCGTCGGTGAGGCGGTCGATCTCGGCCAGCGCCTCGGCGGGGAGGTCGAGGTTGTCGAGGGTGTCGACATTCTGCTCGAGCTGCTCGACCGAGGAGGCGCCGATCACGAGGGAGGTGACGCGCTCGTCGCGGAGGGCCCAGGCGAGGGCGAGCTGGGCGAGGCTCTGGCCGCGGCGGGAGGCGAGGTCGTCGAGGGCCCGGAGGCGCTCGATCATCGCCTCGCTGAGCCAGTCGCGGTCGAAGGTTTCGCCTTTGGCGGCGCGGGAGTCCGCGGGGATGCCGTCGAGGTAACGGCCGGTGAGGAGGCCCTGGGCGAGGGCGGTGAAGCCGATCACGCCGACGCCGAGCTCGGCCGTCGCCCCCAGCAGGCCCTCGGTCTCGATCCAGCGGTTGAGCATCGAGTAGGAGGGCTGGTGGATCAGCAGCGGGGTGCCGAGGTCCTCGAGGATCGCCGCCGCCTGCCGGGTGCGCTCGGCGTCGTAGGAGGAGATCCCGACGTAGAGCGCCTTGCCCTGGCGGACGGCGGTGTCGAGCGCGCCCATCGTCTCCTCCAGCGGGGTCGAGGCGTCGAGGCGGTGGCTGTAGAAGATGTCGACGTACTCGAGCCCCATCCGCTGCAGCGACTGATCGAGCGAGGCGAGCAGGTACTTGCGCGAGCCGCCGCCCTGGCCGTAGGGGCCGGGCCACATGTCCCAGCCGGCCTTGGTCGAGATGATCATCTCGTCGCGGTAGGGGGCGAAGTCCTCGCGCATCAGGCGGCCGAAGTTGAGCTCGGCGGAGCCGTAGGGCGGGCCGTAGTTGTTGGCGAGGTCGTGGTGGACGATGCCGAGGTCGAAGGCGCGGCGCGCGATTGCCCGCTGCACCTCGAAGGGGCGCTCGTCGCCGAAGTTGTGCCAGTAGCCGAGGGAGAGGACCGGCAGATCGAGGCCGGAGCAGCCGCAGCGGCGGTACTGCATCGTGCCCTCGTAGCGGTCGGGGGCGGCGAGGTAGCTCATCGACCTCGCTGCTACCCGGCCTGGATTCCCGGTAAGCCGGGTGGGACAAAGCCCAAGTCGAAGCGCGGTCTGAGCGGCAATCAGCTTGCGCCCGGTGGCGGTGCGCGCCGCCCCAGCCTCCGCAAACTGCTGACATGAGGCAGCAGCGTTCCGCCGAAGGAGCAGCGTCTTGGGTCGCATCCCCGGGACTTGAGTTCTGCTCTATTCAAATCTGGGTCGAAACCCAATTCGATACGCGGAACGGTGAGTTCTGCTCTGAAAACCCGTCGCGTCTGTCTCGGAAAGGCGGTCCGGTTCCTGCGGGAAACGAAGCGCCTGAATCAGCGAGAGCTGGCCGGGGCCAGCGGGATCGACGCGACCGAGATCTCCCGCCTCGAGAAAGGCAAGAGCAACCCGACCCACGAGACCCTGCAGCGCCTGGCGACGGGCCTCGGCGTTCCCTGCTCGCAGATCTTCACTCTCGAAGAGATCTTCGCGAGCGCGCCCGACCCCTGAGCGCCTGCTTCAGCCCTGCTGGGACGCGGCGGGGGAGGCCTCCCAGAAGTCGTCGACCTTCTCGCCCCCGTCGCCCTCGCTCTGGCGGGAGATCGCCCACATCTCGACCGGCTCGTCGCCCTCGTTGCGGTGCGAGCGCAGCGTCTGCGGCGCCACCCGCACCGCCGTCCCCGGCCCGACCGTCTCGATCTCGTTGCCGAAGCGCATCGTCAGGGTGCCGCGGGTGACGAGGTAGATCTCCTCGATCTCGTCGTGCCGATGCCCCGTCCCCTGCTCGAAGTCGGAGTGGGGCGGGATCCGGATCAGGGTCAACGCCAACTGGTCGGCGCCGAGCGAGTCGGTCAGCGAGCGGAACTCCCCCGGCACGTCGCTGCCGGCGTAGGCGTCTTCGGCATCGTCGGCTTGGGCGACGGAGTAGTCGGTCATGGCGCTTCGGTACCCGGCGCGTTGCCCTCTACACCAGCCGGCCCCGGCTACAGATCTTCGATCAGACGCATTCGGAACTCGAGAAGCAAAAATGAAGGAGTGATCGAGGCCGTCACCTTCGACTTCTGGAACACGATCGCGCAGGTGCCTGACGGGGCGATGCGGGAGGCGCGGCACCGGGCCATCGCCGCGGCGTGCGCGGAGAGCGGCTTCGAGGTGGAGGCGGCGCGGCTCGAAGAGGGCTTGGAGGAGATGCGGGTGCGGTGGGAGACCGCTTGGGCCGAAGGGGTCCAGCTGCATCCACGCGAGGGGGCGGAGATGCTGGTGCAGGCGCTGGGAGCCGAGGAGGCGGCCGGGGGCCTGGTCGCCGAGGCGTTCCTCGGCGCGATTCGCGAAGTCGAGCTCGAGCTGGCGCCGGGGATCGGCACTGCTCTCGAGGAGCTGAAGGCGCGGGAGATCCGGATCGGGATCGTCTGCGACGTCGGCTTCAGCGGCGGTGCCCTGCTGCGCGACCTGCTCGCCAGGGAAGAGCTGCTGGAGCACTTCGCCGGCTGGTCGTTCTCCGACGAAACCGGCCACTACAAGCCGGCCCCGCAGGCCTTCGAAGCCGCCCTCGACTCGCTCGGCGCGCGGCCGGAGGAGGCGATGCACGTCGGCGACCTGCGCCGCACCGACGTCGCCGGCGCCACCGCGCTCGGGATGCGGACGGCCCGTTACCGGGGC
>DASSMM010000054.1:0-103987 GCA_035688825.1 Solirubrobacterales bacterium
CGCGGCCCAGCCAGGGCCTGCCGTCGAGGACGAGGCCGCCGCCGACGCCGGTCCCCCAGAAGACGCCGATCAGGCTCTCGAACTCCTTGCCGGCGCCGAGGTGGAACTCGGCTTCGGTCGCGACCTGGACGTCGTTGCCGATCTTGACCTCGGTTCCGAGCGCCTCCTTCAGGTTTTGGGCCAACGGGAACTTGCCCTCCCAGCCGGGGAGGTTGCGAGCCCCGGAGACGATGCCGGTCTTCTCGTCGGCGTCCCCGGGGGAGCCGACGCCGACTCCCTTCAGCTCACTCGTCTCGACGCCTGCGGCTCCGGCCGCCTCGCGCAGCGCCGCCGCCATCGCCGTGGCGACGTCCTCCGGGCCGCCTTCGGTCGGCGTCGGGTGCCGCGCTCCGCCGACCACCTCGCCGCCGGCATCGACGATCGCCGTCTGGATCTTCGTCCCACCCAGGTCGATGCCGCCGCGCAGGTCCGCCATGCCTGCGAGTCTACGGCCGATGAGCGGCTGGCGACTCTGGTGGGCGAAGCGGCGCTGGTACGAACGCAACCGGCGGCTGCTGCGGCGCTGGCGGATCAACCGGCACGCCGCCCGCGGCGGCTTCTTCATCCGCCACCCGGTCGAGGGCGAGGTCCTGGAGGCGCTCGACGAGGGGCGGCTGAGGATCGGCGCCGGGACGCTGCTGGAGCCGGGCTGCTGGCTGACCCTGGCGCCGGGGGCGCAGATCGAGATCGGCGAGGGCTGCTTCCTCAACCGCGGCGTGATGGTCGCCGCCTACGAGCGGGTCGCGATCGGCGACCACACGATGATCGCCAACGGCTGCTTCGTCGGCGACGGCGAGCACCGCTACGACGACCCGGAGACGCCGATCACCTGGCAGGGCTTCACCTCGAAAGGCCCGGTCGAGATCGGCTCCAACTGCTGGTTCGGTGTCAACTGCGTGGTGACCAGCGGCGTCAGCGTCGGTGAGCGCTGCGTCGTCGGCGCCAACTCGGTCGTCACCAGGGACGTCGAGCCGGCCACCATCGCGGCCGGGGCGCCGGCGAAGCCGATCCGCAAGATCGACTTCGCCGCTCCCGGGGGGTGACTACTGGAGGAAGCCGGTCTTTTCGACGGCCTTGAGGACTTCGGCCGCGGTCATCGGCTTGTCGAAGGCGCCGTTCGGGGCCAGGTTGGCCGCCGTCGGCTTCAGCAGCAGGCCGGCGACGGATGCGTGCCGGGCCTCGACCGAGTGGATCGAGAGCGCCGCGGCAACGTAGGCGGCGTTGCTGATGTTCAGCGCCTGCCCCGCGTAGGCGGCGACGCCGGTGTTCTCGAGCGCCACCGAGGTCTTGAGGAAGGGGCCGTGGTCGGCGGTCGTGTTGCCGAAGTCGACCTTCGGAGCCTTCACCGCCTTGCTCCCGAGGGCCTTCTTGAGGAAGGCGACGTGGGCGTTCTCGTCGGCCGTGACCCGCTTCAGGAAGGCCTGCTCCTGCGCTCCCTTGAGGAAGGTCTTCTTCTTGTTGTTGGCGGTCGCCTCGTTGTAGAAGGCGGCCTCGAGGTACTCGAGGGTGAGCGCGTAGTTGAGGATGCCGATGTCGCCCTTGCCGAATTTCGCCGGCGGGCGTCCCTTGCCCGCGGCCATCGCCGCCGCCGGGGTGAGAGCGCTGAGCAGGGCGCCGCCGCCCATCAGGCCGCCGCCGGCCAGGCCTGCCTTCTTGAGGAAGTCGAGGCGGGTGTCGCCCTCGAGAGCCTCCGTGGCCTCGTGGGCCGCCTCCTGCACAACTGCCTCGATCTTTGAGCTCATCGGTCGTCCTTCCGCACGTGGTGGTCTTTAAGGCTCCTGCGCGCGGGAGCGGTGCGCGGATCACCAGATAGAGATGTTTTTCTGCAGCGGTTGTCACAGAAGTGCGCCGAAGTGCGCCTATAATTTGCCTCTGAACGGCCGTGACCCCCAGGGCATGGACCTATGAACTCCAATCTCCTCGCCGATAACCCTCGTCCCACCGTGGCCGCACCCGCCCTGCGTACGAAGGCCGAGCTCCGCGCTGCCCTCGCGGAGGCCAGGCGCGAGGGGCGGACGGTCGGGCTGGTGCCGACGATGGGCTACCTCCACCAGGGGCACCTCTCGCTGATCGAGGCGGCACGCGCCGAATGCGATCTCGTCGTGATGAGCCTGTTCGTCAACCCGACCCAGTTCGGGGCCGGGGAGGACCTCGACCGCTACCCGCGCGACGAGGAGCGCGACCTGCGTCTCGCCGGCGAGGCCGGCGCCGACCTCGTCTTCGCGCCCGCGGTCGAGGAGGTCTATCCGGACGGTCACGAAGGCATAGGCACCTGTGTCGAAGTGACCGGTCAGCTCACCAGCGTCCTCGACGGCGACCCGGAAAGCCGCGGCTCCGGGCACTTCCGCGGCGTCACCACCGTCGTCGCCAAGCTCCTCAACCTCGTCGGCCCCGACGTCGCCTACTTCGGCCAGAAGGACGCCCAGCAGGCGGTGGTGATCCGGCGCATGGTCCGCGACCTCGACTTCCCGGTGCGGATCGAGGTGCTGCCGACCGTGCGCGAGGCCGACGGCTTGGCGATGAGCTCGCGCAACGCCTACCTGGAGCCGGCGGACCGCGAACGCGCCACCGCCCTCAACCGCGCCCTGGTCGCCGCCGAGCGCGAAGCCCGAGAGGGCGGGCTCGGGATCGGCCTCGAGGCCGCCCGCCGTGAGCTCGCCGCGGCCGGGATCGAGCCCGAGTACCTGGAGGCCCGCGACGCGGAGACGCTGGAGCGCGTGCAGGCGCTGGGGGAACGGCCGGTCCTCGTCCTCGTCGCCGCCCAGGTCGGAGCGGCCCGCCTGATCGACAACGTCTTGATCAACCCGACCGAGACCGACTAGCGGTCACGACATACGCCAAGAGCCCGGAAAAAGAGGAGAGATAGTGCAGAGACAGATGCTGAAGTCGAAGATCCACCGGGCGACGGTGACCGACTGCGACGTCGACTACATCGGCTCGATCACGATCGACACCGAGCTGATGGCCGGCGCCGACCTGATCACCAACGAGCAGGTCCACGTCTGGGACGTCGACAACGGCTCCCGCTTCGTCACCTATGTGATCGACGGCGAGCCGGGCTCCGGGACGATGCAGGTCAACGGCGCCGCCGCCCACCTGGTCGAGCCCGGCCACAAGATCATCGTCGCCTCGTTCGGCGCCTACGACAAGGCGGACCTCGAGCGCTACTCCCCGGTCGTCGTCCACGTCGACGACGACAACAAGGCGATCGCCGTCGACAGCCACCCGGAGGTGCTTCTCAAATGAGCTCAGGAGCCCGTTCCCACACCGCACCCGAGACCGCCGGCGCCGAGCAGCGGCGGCCGGTCAGCCTACCCCGCCTCGACGAAATGAAGGCGAACGGCGAGCCGATCGTCATGGTCACCGCCTACGACTACCCCTCGGCGACCGTGGCCGAGGCGGCCGGCGTCGACATCGTCCTCGTCGGCGACTCCGCCGCCAACGTCGTCCTCGGCTACCCGGACACGAAGCTGGTCTCGATGGAGGAGATGCTCGTGCTCGGCAAAGCCGTCCGCCGCGGCCTGAAGACGCCGCTGATGGTCGGCGACATGCCGATGGGCAGCTACGAGGCGTCCAACGAGGAAGCGATCCGCAACGCCCAGCGCCTGGTCAAGGAGACCGGTTGCCAGGTGGTCAAGCTCGAGGCCGGCGGCGTCATCGTCGAGCGCGCCCGGGCGATCGTCCAATCGGGCATCCCGGTGATGGGCCACGTCGGCCTCACCCCGCAGACCGCCACCGCGATCGGCGGCTACAAGGCCCAGGGCAAGAGCGCGAAGAGCGCGATCAAACTGCTCGAGGACTGCCTCGCCCTGCAGTCCGTCGGTTGCTTCGCGATCGTGATCGAGGCGGTCCCCTCGGCGATCGCCGACGAGATCGCCAAGAAGCTCGAGGTGCCGACGATCGGCATCGGCGCCGGCCCCGGCACCTCAGGCCAGGTCCTCGTCTTCCACGACCTGCTCGGGATCACCACCGGCCACATGGCGAAGTTCGTCAAGCGCTACGCCGACGTCCACGAGACGATGGTCGAGGCGGTCTCTCGCTACCGCGACGAGGTCCGCCGCCGCCAGTTCCCAGAGCCCGAGCACGTCTACAGCGTCGAGCCCGCCGAGCTGGACGAGTTCCGCCGCTACCTCAGCGAGGAGAGCCTGGCCAGCGCCAAGGGCTGGGAGTGGGAGCCGCTGCCCTAAATCCGGTTACCGCCGCAGAGCGTTCGAAGCCCTTGCAGCCCTGGCGTCCGCTCGGCGGAAGCAGGCCTGGCGGGGGTTGAAGGCGCTGACGCGGCAGAGGACGGCGTGGAAGTGGGGGCCGGTCAGCGGGAGGAGGCCGCTGCCGAGGAGGTGGACGGCGAGGGAGCCGGTCCAGGAGGACGGCGAGCCGGCGGTGGCGGCCCTGTAGTGGGCGCGGCCGCTGAAGGGGGCTCCGAGGGCGAGGCGGGCGGTCGCGGGCTCGACCCCACGGCGGCTGACCCTGATCCTCTTCGGCGGGGCGAGCTGCATCGCCGAGCGGAAGACCCGCACCCGCCCGACCCGTTCCTGCACCGAGGCGGTGACGATCGAGAAGAGGTCCTCGGGCGGGACCGGGATCCCGCGCGGCGGTTCGAGGCTGATCGCGGTGAAGCGGGTAAGGGCGCGGCCGACGCGCGAGCGGGCCGAGAGCAGGGTGAGGTTGAAGCCGAACGGGTTGGCGCTGGCGCTGCTGCCGACGGCCACCGCCGGGCGGGCGCGGTGCCGGTGCCTGCGGACCGGGACGAGGCGGCAGACCTGCCGGTAGGACCGCCGCACCTCGCCGCGCAGCCTGCCGACCGCGAGGCGGGTGAAGCCGTGCTGGCCCTCGAATTCGATCGCGCCGTGGAAGCGGCCGACCTCGCGCTGGGGAGCGCGGCCGCGGCATCGCAGGCGCTTGGCCTGCCGCTTCGGGTGCTTGGGCCGCGCGGTAGGGAAGGGGCGCCGCTTGCCGTGGAAGCGCAGCGCCATCCTCCCGAAGCGACCGAAGTCGGCCTTGACCCGGTGGCGGCTGACCTCGCCCCTGGTCATGTAGGAGGCGAGCTGCCCGTCCTTGCTGACGGTGAGGGTGACCCGGTGGTGGCCCAGGGTGTCGACCGTCACTCCGTAGCCGCGGGTTCCGGCCGCCGACATCGTCAGGTGCAGGCTGCGCGGGCGGACTTCGTCACCGGGCCGGGCGGCGGCGCTTCCCGCGGTGAGGAGGAGCAGGGAGACGATCGCGGCGACGCCGATCGCCGGGACGCAGGCGCGCCTGAAGCGCCGCAGACGCGCACTTGCACTCATAGACCTAGAGCGTTCGCGCTTCCTTCTCCGTTTCCTCTCCCTGCAAGCGGCGAACTACGATGGGCGCGGATGCCGATCTACGAGTTCGAGTGCGAGGCGTGCGGAGAGCGGTTCGACGAGCTGGTCGCGGCCGGTGCGGCGGCCGCCTGCCCCGCCTGCGGCTCGGAGCGGACGCGGCGGCTGCTGTCCAACGTGGCGCCGCCGGGCCGGCAGCCGCGGGGCGCGGCGGTGCGCTCGGACGAATCGATGCGGCGGGAGCGGGAGGCGGCGCGCCAGGACCGGCTCTCGGAGTCGCGCAAGCGGCGGGCGCTGGGGGAGAAGCCGTGAGCGCGAGCGCCGCCGAGCGGCGGGAGCAGCTGGTCGAGCTCTACAAGGAAGTCCAGCGCTGCGAGAAATGCCCGCTGCACGAGACCCGCACCAAGGTCGTCTTCGGGGCCGGCAACGCCGACGCCGACCTGATGTTCGTCGGCGAGGCGCCCGGGGCCGAAGAGGACCGCCAGGGCCTCCCCTTCGTCGGCCGCGCCGGGCAGCTCTTGAACCAGCTGCTGGAGGAGATCGGGCTCTCGCGCGAGGAGGTCTTCATCGCCAACGTGCTGAAGAACCGCCCGCCCGGCAACCGCGACCCGCAGCCGCTGGAGATCGAGGCCTGCGAGCCGTGGCTGTGGCGGCAGGTGGCGCTGATCGAGCCGCGCGTCGTCTGCACCCTCGGCAACTTCTCGACCAAGCTCCTGAGCGGCAGCCAGACCGGGATCACCAAGGTGCGCGGGACCCCGCAGGTGCACGAGCTCGGCGGCCGCACGGTCTACCTGCTGCCGCTCTTCCATCCCGCCGCGGCCCTGCGCACGCCGGCGGTGAAGGAGACGCTGCGGGCCGACTTCGCGACGATCCCGGAGCTGCTGCAGCGGCCGTTGCCCGATCCCGTCCCCAGCGCCGAGGAAATCGCCGAAGCCGAGGAAGAAGGGGGCACGACCCCGCCGCCGCCCAGCGACCAGCTCGGGTTCTTCGGATGAGCGCGCAAGCCGGGAGCGAGGCCGTCGAGGTGGTCGAGTCCGCCTCCGCCGAGGAGACCGAAGCGCTCGGCGCCCGCATCGCCGAGCGCCTGGCCCCGGGCGACGTTGTCCTCCTCTCCGGCGACCTCGGCGCCGGCAAGACGACGCTGATCCGCGGTGCCTGCCGCGCCCTCGGCGTCACCGCACCGGTCACCTCGCCCACCTTCACGATCGGCCAGCGCTACGGCGGCGGCCGCATGCCCGTCTCCCACCTCGACCTCTACCGCCTCGAGAGCCTGGAGGACGAGGACCCGGCGCTGCTCGACGACTACCTGCGCCACGACGCCGTCGCCTTCGTCGAGTGGCCGGGAGCGGGGGAGGGCCTGCTCGGCCGCCCGGCGCTGGAGGTGCGACTCGCGCACGTCGACGAGCGAAGCCGCCGAATAGAAGTCCAGTGGGAGAGCGCACCCCGTCCCTCTTGACCGTGTTCGGGTAGAGGCGAGCCCAACTTGTAGCATCGACGCTCGGAATTTCGAGCTAGAAAGGCAGGACGATGAAGGGACTGAAGACGCTGATGGCACTGGTGCTGGTGACCGGGCTGCTGGCTGCAGTGGCGCCCGCGGGCGCGAGCGCGGCCGCCTACAAGCACTACGTCGGCTGCGGGGTCTCCAAGAACGCCAAGCCCGCCCACTCCTGCCCGAAGAAGGCGAAGAAGGGGGCTTTCTTCAAAAGCCTGAACGGCGAAGTCGCCTACACCGTCTGCGTCAAGTTCCCGAGCGGGAAAAACCTCTGCGCCCAGGCCCAGAAAGCCGAACAGGGCACGCTCTACGTCAACAAGATCACCTCGACGATCGTCGGCCGCCACGTCGTCAGCTGGTACGTGAAAGGCCAGAAGGTCGGGTCCTGGGCCTTCAAGGTCACGGGGTAGCGCGCCTCTGATCGTCGTCGGCTTCGACACCGCGACGGTCGACACCGTCGCCTGCGCCTGGCGCGACGGCGAGGTCCTGCACGAGTCGCAGCTGGGGCTGTCCCCGCAGGGGAGGCCCCGGCACGCGACCGGGCTCTTGGAGGAGGTCGAGCGGGCGGCCGCCGCGGCCGGCGGCTGGGACCGCGTCGACCTGCTCGCGGTCGGCCTCGGACCCGGGACCTTCACCGGGATCAGGGTCGGGATCGCGACCGCCCGCGGCCTTTCGGTAAGTCTCGGCCTGCCCGTGCAGGGCGTCTGCACCCTCGACGCGCTCAGCCGCGGGATCCAGGAGAAGGGCGGCGGCCCGGCTCTGGCCGTCCTCGACGGCTGGCGGGGCGAGGTCTTCGCCGCTCTCTACGGTCCCGGCGGCCAGCGGTTGTGGGAGCCGGCCGTCTACCGGCCGGAGGCGCTGGCGGAGCGGGTGGCCTCGCTGGAGCAAGCCCCTTCGGTGGCCGGTTCGGGGGCGGTACGATTCCGCAAAGAGCTGACTCGCGACGGTGTCCGCATCGCGGACGATTCCGACCCCGTCCACCGAGTCGCGGCGCGGCACCTGTGTGCTCTCGCGGCGGCGACGGCGGCCGGGGAGGAGAGCGAGGAGCTCGCCCCGATCTACCTCAGACCCCCCGACGCGGAGCGGTGGCGTGAGCGAGACGCTTCACAAAGAGCAAAGTGAGCTGACCCAGGAGGTCGAGGTCCGCAGGCTCGCCTACAGCGACCTGCCGGCGGTGATCTCGATCGAGCGGCGCTCGTTCCCGACCCCCTGGTCGCTGGCGATGTTCGTGCTCGAGCTCTCGAAGCCGTCGGGGATCTGCCTCGCCGCCTGCGCCGGCGGCGAGCTGCTCGGCTACGTGGTCTGCTCGCGCTACGACCAGGTCTGGCACCTGATGAACATCGCCGTCGCCCCCGAGCACCGCGGCGGGGGCGTCGCCGGGCGGCTGATGCGGCGCCTGATCTCCGAGGCGCAGGGGGAGCTGCCGTTCACGCTCGAGGTCCGCGTCTCCAACCACCGCGCGATCGGGATGTACGAGCGCTTCGGCTTCCGCTCCGCCGGGGTGCGTCCTCGCTACTACCACGACAACGGCGAGGACGCCCTGATCATGTGGTTGGACTAGGTGGTCGGGTGGAGGTGGGGGCGATGAGCGACGGCCTGCTGCTGGCGATCGAGACCTCCTGCGACGACACCTGCGCCGCCGTCCTCGACGGCCGGCGCATCCTCAGCAACGTGATCTCCTCGCAGGCGAAAGCCCACGAGGGCTTCGGCGGGGTCGTCCCCGAGGTGGCGGCGCGCCACCACCTGGAGCTGGTCGAGCCGGTGGTCGAGGCGGCGCTGGCCGAGGCGGGGGTGACGCTCGACGAGATCGAGGCGGTCGCCGCCACCGTCGGGCCCGGGCTGATCGGGGCCCTCCTGGTCGGGATCAGCGCCGCCAAGGGGATCGCTGCCGCCCGCCGCCTGCCGTTCATTCCGGTCGACCACCTGCAGGGCCATGTCGCCGCCAACTTCCTCGAGCCCGAGCCGCTGGCGCCGCCCTTCCTCTGCCTGATCGCCAGCGGCGGCCACACGATGTTGGCCGGGGTCCGCGGCCACCAGGGCTACGAGCTGCTCGGGCAGACCCTCGACGACGCCGCCGGCGAGGCCTTCGACAAGTCGGCGCGGCTGCTGGGCCTCGGCTACCCGGGCGGGCCGCCGATCCAGAAGGAGGCCGTGGGCGGCGACCCCCAGGCGTTCGAGATGCCGGTGGCGATGGCGCGCGGTCCCGGCCTCGACTTCAGCTTCAGCGGCCTCAAGACCGCGGTCCTCTACCGCTGCCGCGAGCTCGGGCCCGAGGGCGTGCGGGAGCGGCGCGCCGACGTCGCCGCCTGCTTCCAGGCGGCCGTGGTCGAGCAGCTGCGGACGAAGCTGAAGCGGGCGCTGAAGGGAGGCGAGTGGGAGGCGGTCGCGCTCGGCGGCGGGGTCGCCGCCAACGGCCCCCTGCGCGAAGCCGTGGCGCAGCTCTGCGAGGAGATGGGCCTGCGCCTGAAGCTTGTCCCGATCGCCCTCTGTACCGACAACGCCGCGATGATCGGCGCCGCCGCCCGCTACGTCGAGCCGATCCCGTACCCCGACTACCTCGGCTACGACGCCTTCGCCAGCGGCGAAAAGACCGCCGCCGTCGCCCACTGAACGCCGTGGCCGACGTCGTCGTCTACTCCCGTCCGGGCTGCCACCTCTGCGAGGAAGCGCTCGCCCAGATCGTCGGCATGCACGAGGAGGGCTACCGCTTCGAGCTGCACGAGATCGACGTCGAGAGCAACGACCTGCTGCTGCGGCGCTACCTCGAGCGGATCCCGGTGGTCGAGGTCGACGGGCTCGAGGTATCCGAGCTGGTCCTGGACGCCGCCGCCGTCAAAGCCAGGCTCGATACTGTGGGGGCATGGTCGAGGTGATCGAGGAGTTCGATGCCGCGGGGGCCTTCCCGGTCGAAGGCGAGCGGCTTTCGCTGGGGGTCGCAGCCCGGCTCTCGCGCTACCTGCAGGTGCTGACGCAGGCGCGGAAGATGGGGAGGGAGACGATCTCCTCGCAGGAGCTCTCCGAGTACACCCACATCAACCCGACCCAGATCCGCCGCGATCTCTCCGGCTTCGGCAAGTTCGGCAAGCGCGGCGTCGGCTACAACGTCGACTCGCTGGTCTCGGAGATCCGCAAGATCCTCCGCACCTCCGGCCAGCACAACATCGCCCTCTTCGGGGCCGGGAACCTGGGACAGGCGATCGCCACCTCGTCGATCTTCGCCGACCACGGCTTCCAGGTGGTGGCGGTCTTCGACAGCGACCCGGGTGTCGTCGGCAAACCGATCGGTGACCTGCAGGTGCGCGACATCGGCGACCTGCCGGACGTGGTCGCCGAGGAGGAGATCGTCGTCGGGGTGCTGGCGGTGCCCGCCGACGCCGCCCAGGACGTCGCCGACCGGCTGGTCAAGGCCGGCGTCAAGATCATCTTCAACTACTCCGAGCAGCTCCTGCAGGTGCCGCCCGAGGTGACCGTCCACACCTCCAGCCCCGCCGTCGACCTGCTCTACGCGCTCTACTTCTACCTCGCCTAGCGGCGCTCGATCTTGGCACTGGACCTCGATCTCGCCCGCGAGAAGTTCGAGTCCTCGCAGGACTTCACGATCGGCCTCGAGGAGGAGTTCGCGATCCTCGACCCGCGGACGCTGGAGCTGGAGCACCGCTTCGAGGACGTGATCGCCGCCTGCCGGCGCGACGAGGTGCTGGCCGAGGCGGCGGCGGGGGAGCTGATCGCCTCCGAGGTCGAGATCCGCTCGGGCCGTGCGGAGACGTTTGCCGAGGCGGTGGAGCGCCAGCGCGAGCGGCGGGCGCGGCTGTTCGACGTCGTCGGCGGGCTGGGCCTGACCCTGGCGGCTATGGGGACGCATCCCTGGGCCGACTACCTCGATCAGCGGATCATCGACACCCCGCACTACAACCGGCTGCGCCAGGAACTCGGCTGGGTCGCGCAGCGCAACAACACCTGGAGCCTGCACCTGCACATGGGCATCCGCGGCGCCGACCGCGCGATCGCGGTCTGCGACCGGCTGCGCGAGCTGCTGCCGCTGCTGCTCGCCGTCTCGGCCAACTCGCCCTTCCTCGACCGCCGCGACTCGGGGCTGCACAGCGTCCGCTCGGAGATCTTCACCCGCACCTTCCCGCGCTGCGGCGTGCCCTCGCCGTTCCGTAACTGGGGCACCTACGCGGAGTTCGTCGAGACACTGGAGCGGCTCGGCTCGGTGGTCGAGTCGACCCAGCTCTGGTGGAGCGTGCGGCCGCACCACAGCTTCGGCACCGTCGAGGTGCGGATCTGCGACGCGCAGACGCGGGGGGAGGAGTCCTTCGCCCTGGCCGAGCTG
Organism: Solirubrobacterales bacterium; assembly: GCA_035688825.1. Lineage (GTDB taxonomy): Bacteria > Actinomycetota > Thermoleophilia > Solirubrobacterales > 70-9 > VAYN01. Next base: position 11,165 of record DASSMM010000054.1, read on the forward strand.
ATCGCCGCCTGCATCGCCCAGTCGGCGCTCGACTACGACGAGCACGGCTACGAAGGGAACGGCGCGCTGCTGGCGGATCGCGAGATCGAGGAGAACCTCTGGCGGGCGATCCGCTACGGCGCCGGGGGCCGGATGATCGACTTCCGTCGCGGCGAGGAGGTGCCGACGCGCGCCGAGCTCGAGCAGGTGCTGGTCTGGACCGAGCCGGCGCGGGCCCAGCTCGGGCTCGATCCCCGGCTGCCGGAGCGCAACGGGGCGCAGCGGGCGCGCGAGGCGCTCGACAACGGCATCTCGATCGAGGACGTCTATCGCGACGCGGTGGCGGAGACGCGGCGCACCTACGCGGGCACGGCGCAGGCTCGGCAGTCGGCGTAACCGAGTGCCGGCGCGCGGGTAATCAGCCTTCCAGAGCGGGTCTCGGCGCGGTGTCGCCGCCTTCGTCTATAGACTCCCGCGCCGCCAAAACCACCGGAGGATTAAGAACTTGACCGACTTTCTGACCGAATACGGCGTTGTTGTCGCGCTTGTCTGCGCTGGCGCCGCCGTTCTCTACGGACTTCTCGTTACCCAGCGCCTGCTGGCGAAGTCGCCCGGCAACGACCGCATGCGCGAAATCTCTGGCGCTGTTCAGGAAGGCGCCCAGGCCTACCTGAACCGCCAGTACACGATCATCGCCGCGCTGGCGGTGCCGATCGCCGTCCTGCTGCTGGTCCTCCAGGACTGGAAGACGGCCGTCGGCTTCCTGATCGGGGCCACGCTCTCGGGCGCCACCGGCTTCATCGGGATGAACGTCTCGGTGCGGGCCAACGCGCGCGTCGCCGAGGCGGCCCGCGGCGGCGTCTCACCGGCGCTCGACGTCGCCTTCAAAGGCGGCTCGGTCACCGGCCTGCTGGTCGTCGGCCTGGCGCTGCTCGGCGTCGCCGGCTACTACGGGATTCTGGTCCTCACCGGCTCCAGCGACAAGGAGGCGGTCGACGCGCTGATCGGCCTCGGCTTCGGTGGCTCGCTGATCTCGGTCTTCGCCCGTCTCGGCGGCGGCATCTTCACCAAGGCCGCCGACGTCGGCGCCGACCTGGTCGGCAAGGTCGAGGCGGGGATCCCCGAGGACGATCCCCGCAACCCGGCCGTGATCGCCGACAACGTCGGCGACAACGTCGGCGACTGCGCCGGCATGGCCGCGGACCTGTTCGAGACCTACGCGGTCACCACCGTCGCGGTAATGCTGCTCGGCGTCCTCACCTTCACCGGCTCCGGGGGCGACTACCTCAGCAACGTCGCGATCTACCCGCTGGTGCTCGGCGGCGTGGCGATCATCGCTTCGATCATCGGCGCCCTCTGCGTGCGATCCAAATCCGGCAACGTCGAGGGCGCGCTCTACACCGGCCTGGCGATCTCCGGGATCCTCTCGATCGCGGCGTTCTACCCGGTCACCGACTGGCTGATGTCCGACCCGGTCAAGTACGGGCTCGAGGTGGGCGCCAAGAGCATCTCCGTCGGCGACCTCTGGCTCTGCGCCGTGATCGGCGTCGCGGTCACCGCGCTGCTGTTCGCGATTACCGAATTTTATACGGCGACCCGGTTCCGGCCGGTGAAGTCGATCGCCCAGGCCTCGGAGACCGGGCACGCGACGAACATCATCGCCGGGCTCGCCCAGGGCTACCAGGCGACCGCCGCTCCGGCGCTCGTCATCGCCCTGGCGATCCTCGGCGCCAACGAGCTCGCCGGGATCTACGGCATCGGCATCGCCGTCGTCGCCCAGCTCTCGCTCTGCGGGCTGATCGTCGCCCTCGACGCATTCGGGCCGATCACCGACAACGCCGGCGGCATCGCCGAGATGGCGGAGCTGCCCGAAGACGTCCGCAACGTCACCGACCCGCTCGACGCGGTCGGCAACACGACCAAGGCGGTCACCAAGGGTTACGCGATCGGCTCCGCCGCTCTGGCGGCGCTGGTGCTGTTCGCGGCGTTCCGCAGCGAATTGGCCGAGGAGGCGCCCTCCGGGTTCGACCTCAACAGCCTCTTCAACCTGACCAGCCCTGACGTCCTGATCGGGCTGATCATCGGCGGGATGATGGTCTACCTGTTCTCAGCTCTGGCGATCGAGGCGGTCGGCCGCGCCGGCGGTCAGGTGGTCGAGCAGGTGCGCAAACAGTTCCGCGAGCACCCCGGGATCATGGAGGGGACCGAGAAACCCGAGTACGGGGAAACGGTCAGCATCGTCACCCTGGCGGCGCAGAAAGAGATGATCCTTCCGGCCCTGATCCCGATCATCGTGCCGGTGATCGTCGGCCTGCTCAGCGTCGACGCGCTTGGCGGCCTGCTGATCGGCGTCATCGTCGTCGGTCTCTTCATGGCGATCTCGATGACCGCCGGCGGCGGCGCCTGGGACAACGCGAAGAAGCTGATCGAGGACGGCGCCCACGGCGGCAAAGGCTCCGAGGCCCACGCCGCCTCGGTGACCGGCGACACGGTCGGCGACCCCTACAAGGACACGGCCGGCCCCGCGATCAACCCGATGATCAAGGTCGCGAACATCGTCGCGATTCTGATCATTCCGATCGTCAAGTTCTGAGACTCGGTTGCTGGGAGGGGGGACAGGTGCCCCTCTCCCGAAGACCGTCGCGCAGCTGATCGTCTTGCTAGGCGCGACCGTGGTCTCTTGAGCCTTCGTGAGAGGGGCACCTGACCCCCTTCGACACTGCATTTTGAAACGCCCTGAGCAGGGCATGTCGACTTTGTAGTCCTATAGGGCCACTAAGTCGACACGGCTTACGGCTTGATCCACGGATCGGCGCGGACGTCTTTGCCTTCGTGGGGGCTTGGGTCGCGACGGGTTCCTTGAGTTCGATCTAGGTCGACCGGCGGTGGCAGCGGGATTCGGGGGACCGCCCACGTGCCGTCCTTCTGCTTGACCGGAACCCAGTTCGTGGTCTCGCGATCAGGATGCTCCCGCGTCAGTTGAGCACAGCGATCATTCGCTTCCCGCTCGTCCATCCCCGAATTATCACCGCCCTGCGGGCGACCTGCACCAACCTCTACACCCCGCAATCAGTAGAGGTTGGTGCAGGTCGCAGTTGTTAGCGTTCCCACCGTGGGGGCACTGCGAAGGAGGCTGACCTATCCGCTGCGGCGTTGGCCGCGGCTTTCGAAGCTGGCGCTCGCTGGGGCCGCTCTGGCGCTTGTGCTCGGGCTGCTGGTGGCCGCCGCCAACGTCTACGTGCTGCTCGAAGGCGAGGACTCGACTTCGTCGATTGTCGAGGTTCCGAAGACCGAAGTGGCGATCGTGCCGGGGGCGTGGGTGGAACCGGATGGGGAGATGAGCGCGATGCTGGCGGCGCGGGTGGAGCAGGCTTCGCGGTTGTGGCGCGCGGGCACGGTGAAGAAGGTGCTCGTCTCCGGCGACCACGGGAGCTGGAAGTACGACGAGCCGGACACGATGCGGCAGGCCCTGGTGCGGGATGGAGTGCCGCCCCAGGACGTCTTCGAGGACCACGCCGGCTTCGACACCTGGGCGACGATGGTGCGGGCGCGGAGCATCTTCGGGGTCCGCCACGCGGTGGTCGTCACGCAGGGTTTCCACATGCCGCGAGCGCTCTACCTCGCCGATGCGGCGGGTATCGATGCCACCGGGCTCACCGCAGATCTGCAGGGCTGGGGCTTCCAGGGCCGCAAGAGCGAAGTGCGCGAGGTGCTCTCCCGGGTGAAGGCGATTGCCGACGTCACCCTCAACACCCCCGCGATGGCCGGCCCGAAGATCCCGATCGCGACCGCCGACGGTCGCGAAAGCTGGGGACCGGCGCCCCCGCCGGGCACGCCGCCCGCCGGCGCCCCGGCTCACTGAGCGGGCATGTCGACTTCGTACGGCTATGCCTTACAAAATCGACATTCGAACCCGACACGACCTCGGGCAGTTCGCCAGCGCGCTTGCGTAGAAGCGCAGGTACGCGGCCCAATGGGCGTTCCAGTAGCCGTTGTCGTGGCCGCCGTGCCAGGTGTGGGCGCTGAGGTCGGCGCCGTCCTGGCGCAGGTAGTCGACGAAGCCTTCGTCGTAGACCCGGAACGGGTCTTCATCGCCGTAGTCGTTCCAGATCCGCATACCCGCGAAGGCCTCGGGATCGCCGCGGACCATGCCGACGACGTCGTTGCGGTTGAAGTCGGCGGCGCTGTCGAATGCGCCCGGGGCGGTTTCGCCGCCGTCGAACCAGAGGGCGGGAGAGTGGCCGCCTACGGCGCAGAATCGATTCGGGTGCATCAGCGCCAGGTCATAGGCGCCGAAGCCGCCCATCGAAATGCCGCCGATAGCCAGGCGATGCGGGTCGGTGCCGAAGCGTCGTTCCACCTGCGGAATCACCTCCCGCATTACGTACCTGCCCCAGTCGCCATCCCTGCGGTCGTGCCAGTAGCTGTGGTCGCCGCCGTCGGGAAAGACGACGATCGGCGCCTTCCGGCCCAGCTCTGCCAGACCTTCGAAGACAGCCTCGTTGCCGACGAACGTCTCGTCCGAGCCGCCCCGGCCGTGGAGGAAGACGAGCAGGGGCCGCTTCCCCCGCGGGTTGGTCTTGGCCGGCACGACGACGTTGACGCCGAGCTCGCGCCCGACCGCTTGGCTGTGCAGGTCCATGTGCACCAGGTGCGCCCCGTGCTGATCCGCGGGCGCGAATACCGTCGCGGCAAGGGCGAAATAGATGGCGGCGGTGGCGAGCACGGCGAGGACAGTAAGCGCTAACGCCCGGCGCCGGCGGATCTGCGTCGGCGCCGAATGGCGACGGTGGTCCACACGGCGGCAGGATAGACCTGGCCACATCACCCTCCACCCAGCAAGCAGAGGGTGATGTGGCCAGGTCTCCGACGCTAGTGGGAGTAGGTTGCCGCCGTGATCTCAGACTGGGTCAACGTCGCCGATGCCGAGCGCGAGGGGGAAGCGGCGCTCGAGCAGGGGCCGCGGGATTACTTCGCGGGCGGGGCCGGGGACGAGGTGACGCTGCGGGAGAACGTCGCCGCCTGGGGGCACTGGCGGCTGCGGCCGCGGGTGCTGAACGATGTGCGCGAGGTCTCGACCGGGGCGGAGGTGCTGGGTGGGCCGGTGGATTTGCCGGTGCTGGTGGCGCCGGTCGCCTACCAGCGGATGGCGCACCCGGACGGGGAGTGGGGGATGGCCGCCGGCGCCGCCGCGGCGGGCACGGCGATGTGCCTCTCGACGCTCTCGACGACCCGGCCCGCCGAGGTCGCCGCCGCCGCTCCGGGCGGGCGCCGCTGGTTCCAGCTCTACGCCTTCCGGGACTCGGGGGTGACGCGGGCCCTGATGGAGGAGGCGATCGAGGCCGGATTCGAGGCGGTCGTCGTCACCGCCGACGCGCCGCCGGGCGGCAACCGCGAGCGCGACCGCCGCAACCGCTTCACCCTGCCGAAGGAGCTCGGGACCCCCAGCCTCAGCGCCGCCATCGGCGGCGACGAGGCGCTGACGATCGAGGAGACCTTCGCGCTGATGAACCACGCCCTCACCTGGGCCGACGTCGAGGACCTCGCCTCCGAGTGCAGCGTCCCGGTCCTCGTCAAGGGCGTCCTCACCGCCGAGGACGCCGAGCTGGCGCTGGAGCACGGCGCCGCCGGCGTCGTCGTCTCCAACCACGGCGGCCGCCAGCTCGACCGCTCGCTCGCCACCGCCGACGCCCTGCCGGAGGTCGCCGAAGCGCTCGAAGGCCGCGCCGCCCTGCTCGTCGACGGCGGCATCCGCCGCGGCGTCGACGTCGCCACCGCCCTCGCCCTCGGAGCCGACGCCGTCCTCGTCGGCCGACCCGCCCTCTGGGGCCTCGCCGCCGCCGGCGCCGAGGGCGTCGCCCGCGTCCTCGAGCTGCTCCGCGCCGAGCTCGAGCTGACCCTCGGCCTCCTCGGCTGCACGGCTCCGTCGCAACTGACACGAGCCCATGTGCGGAGAGCGCCCGCCGCGTCCGTATATTCGGTCTGAGTGACCGCCGAATTCATCGTCTAGATGGCCCAGCGAATCCCAAGAGACGAGTCGCTGAGCCGCGTCCACGGGGTGGGGGCCCTGTTCTCGGCCGCCTACGGGAACGTCGGCTCCTCGATCTACTACGCCCTCGGCGTCACCGCCGCCTTCGCCCTCGGCCTGACCCCGATCGCCTTCGTCGTCTCCGGCCTGATCTTCGCCGCCACCGCCGCCACCTACGCCGAGGCGACGGTGATGTACCCGGAGGCCGGCGGCTCCTCCAGCTTCGCCCGCCACGCCTTCAACGAGCTGGTCAGCTTCATCGCCGCCTGGGGGCAGATGCTCAACTACACGATCACGGTCGCGATCTCGGCCTTCTTCGTGCCCCACTACCTGGCGGTCTTCTGGCCCTGGCTCGGCGACAGCCCCGGCGACATCATCGGCGGCGCCGTTCTCATCGTCGCCCTCGCCCTGATCAACATCCGCGGCACCGAGGAGTCGGCGAAACTCAACCTGATCCTCGCGGTCGCCGACCTTGCGACCCAGGTCGTCCTCGTCGGCATCGGCCTCGTCCTCGTCCTCAGCCCCACGATCCTGGTCGACAACGTCCACCTCGGCGTCGCCCCGACCTGGAGCGACTTCGCGCTCGGGATCGCGGTCGGGATGATCGCCTACACCGGGATCGAGACGATCTCCAACATGGCCGAGGAGGCCAAAGACGCCGCCCGCACGATCCCCCACAGCGTCGGCCTCGTCGTCATCGCCGTGCTCGGCCTCTACCTGCTGATCCCGATCGTCGCCCTCTCGGCGATGCCGGTGGTCCAGGACTCCGCCGGCCACTACGCGACCGCGCTCGGCAGCAAGTTCGCCGACGACCCGATCCTCGGCATCGTCGAGAACCTCGGCCTCTCGGACACCCCGACCGAAGTCCTGCGCTACTACGTCGGCATCCTCGCCGCGGTGATCCTGCTGATCGCGACGAACGCCGGCCTGATCGGCGTCTCCCGGCTCACCTACTCGATGGGGCAGCACCGCCAGCTACCGGAGGGGCTGCGCCAGGTCCACCCGAAGTACCGCACGCCCTACATCGCGATCCTGATCTTCGCCGCGATCGCGATCGTCACCCTGCTGCCGGGACAGACCGACTTCCTGGCGACGATGTACTCGTTCGGGGCGATGCTCTCGTTCACGATCGCCCACGTCGCGGTGATCCAGCTGCGGCGGGTGCAGCCCGATCGCGAGCGCACCTGGAAACCGCTGGGGAACGTCCGCGCCTTCGGCTTCGAGCTGCCGCTGACCGCGGTGCTCGGCGGCCTCGGCACCTTCGCCGCCTGGATCGTCGTCATGGCCCTCAACCCGCGCACGCTTTTCGTCGGCACCGCCTGGATGGCCCTGGGGATCGCCGTCTACGTCCTCTACCGCCGCAACCAGCGGCTGCCGCTGACCCAGACCGTGAAGGTGGTGCTGCCGGAGCCGCTCGGGGTCGAGGAGGTCGAGTACCGAAGCGTGCTCGTCGCCTTCGAGGACGACGAAGAATTCTCGCCGGAGATGGTCGCGACCGCGGTCAAGCTCGCCGGCAAGAAGCGCCGCGGCATCCACGTCCACTCGATGATGACGGTGCCGACCAACCTGCCGCTGAACGCGGAGATGGCCGAACGCGAAGGCGAAGCGCAGCAGCGGATCGAGGAGGCGAAGCTGATCGGCGGCCAGCGGGTGACCGGACACGTGGCGCGGGTACGGCCCGGTCAGGCGGGCTACTCGGTCTCCGAGGAGGCGGCGGAGATCAAGGCGGAGGCGATCGTCGTCGGCCTGCGCTACCGCAACGGCGTGCCGCTCTACGACAAGACCCTGCAGACGATCCTCGGCGAGCGCCCCTGCCGGGTGATCGTCGTCTCGGATCCGAGCGAAAAGCCGGCGGCGATCCCCGGCGCCGCCCTCGCCGAGGCGACGCCGTGAGCGGCCAGCGGATCTACCACGGCGCCGTCCGCGCCTTCTCGGTCGCCTTCGTCGCGATCGGGCTGGTGGTGCTGGTCGTGACCCTGGCAGGCGGCGGGGGCCCGGCCTCGCTCGGGTTCCTGCTCGGCCTCGCCTTCGTCGGCATCGGCATCGGCCGCCTCTGGATGGGGGCGAGGATGGGCGATGGCCGCGAGTAACGGCGACGGCCGTCCGCGGCGGCCGGAGGAGCCGCGGGCCGAGCCGATCATGAAGCGTGGGCTCGGCGTCCCGTGGCTGTTCGCCGCCGCCTACTCGGCGGTCGGGTTCTCGATCTACTTCGCCCTCGGGGTGGTCGCCGACCGCGGCCTCGGCCTGACGCCGCTGATCTTCCTCGCCGCCGGCCTCCTCTTCGGCCTCACCACCCTCACCTACGTCGAGGGCGGGGCGATGTTCCGCGAGCGCGGCGGCTCCTCGACCTTCGCCCGCCACGCCTTCAACGAGCTCGTCGCCTTCATCGCCGGCTGGGCGATCCTGATCGACTACCTGATCGTGATCGCCCTGGCGGCGATCTCGGTGCCGCACTACCTGGAGCCGATCTCCGGCGACTTCGCCGACCCCGGCTGGGAGATCGGGATCGCCACCGCGGTGATCGTCGCCGTCTGCGTCCTCAACATCCTCAACGTCACCGGCCGCGAGCGCCAGGCCTCGCTGGTCTTCCTCGCCCTCGCCGACCTCGGCCTGCAGCTCGCGGTGATCCTGGTCGGGGCGCTGGTGGTGATGCACCCCGACCGGCTGACCGAGCACATCCACCTCTTCACCGAGCCGACCTTCAAGGACATCGTCTACGCGGCGGTGGTGGCGATGCTCGCCTACGCCGGGATCGAGGCCGCCTCGGACCTGGCGCCGGACATCGACGTCAGCCGCGACGACCTCAGGCGGGTCGCCAGCATCGGCGCGATCGGGGTGCCGCTGGTCTACGCGCTGATGGCGGCGGTGGCGCTGATGGCGGTGCCGGTGGTCGGCGGTCCCGGCGGCCCGCACACCGCGCTCGGCGGCGAGTTCGTCGAGGAGCCGGTGCTCGGCGTCGTCTCCCAGTACCACCCGGCCTGGGTCGCCGACTCGATGCGCTGGCTGGTGATGGCGATCGCCACCCCCGTGCTGATCTGGGCCGCCAGCACCTCGATGCTCGGCGTCTCCCGCCACATCTACACGCTGGCGATCAACCGCCAGATCCCGAGCTGGCTCGGCAAACTCGACCGCGGCAACGCGACGCCCTACGTCGCAATCGTCTTGAGCGGCATCATCGCGATCGGGCTGGTCGTCCCGACCGACGTCAAGCTGCTGGCCAGCATCTACGCCTTCGGGGCGACGCTGGCGATCACGATCGCCCACCTCTCGATCATCCGCATGCGGGTCAAGGACCCCGACCGGCGCCGGCCGTTCCGGATCCCCTTCGGCTTCCACTGGGGGGTGGCGACGGTGCCGGCGCCGGCGGTGGTCGCGGCGGTGCTCAGCGGGCTCGCCTTCCTCAGCGTCCTCGCCTACCACTCGACCGCGCGCTGGGCCGGCCTCGGCTGGATGGCCTTCGGGCTCACCTTCTACGTCGTCTACCGCAAGGTCTTCGAGGGGACGACGCTGACCAAGCGGGTCTCGGTCACCGAGCGGGCGCTGACCAAGCAGGTACCGGAGATCGAATTCAGCAACATCCTCGTCCCCGTCTTCGGGACCAAGTTCGACGACGACATCGTCGCCACCGCCGGCCGCCTCGCCGCTGCCGAGGCCGACGGCGCCAGCAAGGCCGGGACCTCGCGGATGGACGTCGTCTACGTGATCGAGGTGCCGCTGACGCTGCCGCTCGACGCGATGCTGCCGAAGGAGCGCGAGGAGAAGGCGCGGCGGGCGCTGGAGCGGGCGCGCGAGGTGGGGGAGGAGTACGAGGACGTCGAGGTCAGCACCGACGTGATCCGCGCCCGCAAGGTCGGCGCCGGGATCCTCGAGGCGGCCCGGCGGGGCAACGCCGAAGCGATCGTGATCGGCGGCGAGCCGCCGACGAAGATCCGCGGCGGCGGCGTCCTCGGCGGCATCGGCGCCGCCAAGCCGGCCGAGATCGGGGCGGCGACCGAGTACGTACTGAAGAAAGCGCCCTGCCGGGTCCTCCTCACCGCCCCACCCGAACCGCGCTAGCCCTAGTATCCGGCCCATGCTCGTTCTGATCGTCGGTTGCGGCCGCGTCGGCTCCTCGGTGGCGCGAGCGATGCTGCGCGAGGGCCATACCGTCTCCTGCCTCGACGAGGACCCCGAGTCCCACACCCGGCTCGAGGTCGGGCTGGAGAAAAGCTGGGAGGACCTCGGCGGTCAGTTCACGGTCGGCGCCGGCCTCGAGACCGAGGCGCTGGAGGCTGCCGGGATCGCCGAGGCCGACGTCTTCATCGCCTCCACCGACGGCGACAACACCAACATCGTCATCGCCCAGATCGCCCAGCGCCGCTACGAGGTGCCGACGGTGATCGCCCGCGTCCTCGATCCGCTGCGGGCCGAGTGGTACCAGCGCCAGGGTCTGCACACGGTCTGTCCCACCCGGGTCGCGATCGACATGCTGGAGAGCGCGGTGCGCGATGCCGCCGCCCGGGGCGAAGCACCCGACGACGCCGCCGCGGCGGTCTAGGGGAGCCGGGGACAGCCATGTACATCATCATCGTCGGCGCGGGCAAGGTGGGATGGAACCTGGCGCGGGAGCTGCTCGACAAGCAGCACGAGGTGACGCTGATCGAGAGCGACCGGCGCCGCTACCTGACCGTCGAGCAGGAGCTCGAGCACAACGTCACCTACGGCGACGCCTCCGAGCTCTGGGTCCTGGAGCGGGCGGGGATCCAGCGTGCCGACATGGTGATCGCGGTCACCGGCGACGACGAGGACAACATGCTGATCTGCCAGGTGGCGAAGGAGAAGTACCTCGTCGACCAGATCATCGCCCGCGTCAACAACCCCCGCAACCGCCGCCACTTCGACCTGCTCGGGATCAAGCCGTCGGTCTCGGCGACCGACCTGATCCTGCGTCTGCTCGAGCACGAGGTGCCCGAGTACGGCCTCGTCCACCTGCTCGACCTGCAGGAGGAGCAGCTGGAGATCATCGAGATGCTGCTGGGCAAGGACTCGGGCGTGACGGGGCGCCGGGTCGGCGACCTGCAGATGCCCGAAGGCAGCCTGCTGATCTCGGTCCTGCGCGCCGGCAAAGGCTTCGTCCCCAGCGCCGACACGGTGCTGCAGGAAGGCGACGAGATCCTCGCGGTCCTCGATCCGGGCAAGGAGGAGGACCTGAAAGCGCTGTTCGGGCCTGAGGGCAACGGGGCCGGCGGCAACGGCGGGTAAGACCGCCGCCGAAGCCGACGCTAACGGGTTAGAGATGGCCGATCGCGAAGTCGATTTCCTGCTGATCGGCGGTGGCATGGCCTCCGCCCATTGCGCTGCCGAGCTGCGCCGGCGCGGCGCCGCCGGCTCGATCCTGCTGGTCGGACGCGAGCCGGAGCCGCCCTACGAACGGCCGCCGATCTCGAAGGAGTACCTGCGGGGCGACGCCGAGCGGGCCGAGGCCTACGTCAACGAGCCCTCCTGGTACGAGGAGAACGGCGTCGAGCTGCTGACCGGGAAGAACGTGCTTGGCCTTGACGTCGAGGCGCGGACGGCGAAAGTCCAGGGCGGGGAGGAGGTCGCCTTCGGCAAGGCGCTGCTGGGGACCGGGGCGATGGTCAACATCCTCCGGGTCGAGGGGGCCGAGAACGAGGGCATCCACTACCTGCGCGCCTTCGGCAACGCGGACGCGATCCGCGCCGACGCCGAGGCGGCCGACCACGTCGTCCTGATCGGCGGCAGCTACATCGGTTGCGAGGTCGCCGCCTCGCTTACCGCGCAGGGGACGAAGTGCACGATCATCGCGATGGAGGACGTGGCGCTTTCGCGGACCTTCGGCGAGCGGGCCGGACGCTGGTTCCAGGGGCAGCTGGAAGAGCGTGGGGTGACCTTTCATGGCGGCGAGAGCCTGAGCGCGTTCGAGGGCGACGGGCGGGTGCGCGCGGTCGTCACCGAGAGCGGGCTGGCGGTCGAGTGCGACACGGTCGTCGTCGGTGCCGGGGTGCGGCCCGACGCGATGCTCGCCCAGCGGGCGGGCCTCGAGGTCGGCGAGGGCGGGATCGTCTGCGACTCGAAGCTGCGCACCTCCGCCGAGGGCATCTACGCCGCCGGCGACTGCTGCTCCTACGAGAGCGTCGTCCATGGCCGGCGGATCCACGTCGAGCACTGGGACGTGGCGATGCAGCAGGGGATGAAGGCGGGAGCGAACATGCTCGGCGCCGAGGAGGACTACGACGTCGTCCCCTACTTCTTCAGCGATCTCGCCGACTGGGCCGGCCTCGAGTACGTAGGACCGGCGTACGAGTGGGACCGCGAGGAGTGGCGCGGCAACCCCGACGACGGCGAGTTCTCGGTCTGGTACCTGCAAGGGGAGCGGGTCGCCGGCTGCCTCAGCGTCGGCCGCTCCGAAGAACTCGCCGAAGCCCGGCAGATGATCGCCGACGGCGCCCCCTTCTCCTGAGTCCCTTATCCTGAGGGACGCCGTTGCGGCCTGGTGTAATGGCAGCACGCCTCGCTCTGGACGAGGTAGTCGGGGTTCGAGTCCCTGGGCCGCAGCTTCTTCGAATCCCCAGCAAAAGCGTCCAATCGCCCTGCTAGCTTCGCCCCCGTGAGGAGACCCGGCCACAAGACGATCCTGCTCCTGCTCGCCGTCCTGGCGGCGCTGCTCGTCGCCGGCTGCGGTGGCGGCGGTGGCGACGAAACCACCGACGAAGTGGCGACGACCGAAGAACCGCAGAAGCTCTCGAAAGCGGAGCTGATCGAACAGGGCGACGACATCTGCGCCGAGACCAACGCCGCGGTCGGGGCGCTGAGCTCGGAAATCGAAGCGAGCTCGATCCCTGAGACGGCGGAAAAAACCTCCAACCTCTACATCGGGATGGTCGAAGGGCTGCAGGACCTGGGGGCTCCGGAAGGGGCGGAAAGCAGCTTCACCAGCTTCATGGAAGCGGCGGAAGAGTTCGCCAAGGTCGAGGGCGAAGTCAAGCTGGCGATCGAACGCGAAGACTCAGAAGCGCTCGGCGAAGCGTCCTCCGCTGCCGGCCCGGCGCTCGAAGAATTCGAGACGCAGGCCGAAACGTACGGCTTCGAAGAGTGCAGCGAAGGGCCGCAGGCGAGCCTCAGCGGCCCCGGCTCTAGTGGCACCGAAGGAGCCGAAGGCGGCGAAGAATTCGAAGGCGGCGAAGAAGAAGCGGGCGGCGTCGAACCCGAAGCCGAATACGAAGAACCCGAATACGAAGAAGCCCCGCCGGAAGAAGAAGTGGCCCCCGAAACCGGCGGCGCCGGCGGCGGCGCCGAAGTCGCCCCTGAAGCCGGCGGCGGCGAATCCGGCGGCTCAGAATCCGGCGGCGTCGGCCCCGGCTGAATCACCTCTCCGAACCTAGGGGTCCTATAGCCCCCAAGATCTCGGAGTGGTGGGAAGGTGGGTGCCCTCTCACAAAGGCTCCAGAGATCACAGTCGCGCCACCTGGGACGACTCAGCTGCGCGACGGTCTTGGTGGGAGAGGGCACCCACCTCCCCCAAAGCCCTGGAATCAGGCAGCTGAGCTCTCGGACCAGGCGCCGTCGAGCTTGCTGTAGGGGCCGCCGGCTTCGATCAGCTCGTCGTGGGTGCCTTGCTCGGCGATCTGGCCGCCTTCGAGGACGACGATCTTGCCGGCACGGCGGATGGTCGAGAGGCGGTGGGCGATGACGATGGCGGTGCGGCCGTGGAGGAGGCGCTCGAGGCCGCGCTCGATCGTTTTCTCGGTGCGGACGTCGACGTTGGAGGTGGCCTCGTCGAGGATGAGGATGCGGGGCTCGGCAAGGAGGGCGCGGGCGAAGGCGACAAGCTGGCGCTGGCCGGCGGAGAGCTGGATGCCGCGCTCGCCGACTTCGGTGTCGAGGCCTTCGGGGAGTTTGGTGACGAACTCGGTGGCGCCGACGGCGGCGATCGCGGTTTCGATCTCCTCCTCGGATGCCTCCGGGCGGCCGAAGGCGACGTTTTCGCGGACGCTGCCGCTGAACAGGAAGCCCTCCTGGGGGACGATTCCGAGCTGGCGCCGCAGCGCCCGCTGCTGGACGCCGCGCAGGTCGTGGCCGTCGACCCTCACGATCCCTTTCTGCGGGTCGTAGAAGCGGGCGACGAGCTTGGCGAAGGTCGACTTGCCGGCTCCGGTCGCCCCGACGAGGGCCAGGGTCTGCCCGGGCGGGACGTGGAGGTCGACGTCACGCAGCGCCCAGAGGTCGTCGCCGGGGGCGGCGCCCTCCTCGGTGGCGGTCTGCTCCGCGTAGGAGAACCAGACGCCGTCGAGCTCGATCTCGCCGCGCAGCGTCCCGGGATCGATCGCTCCCGGCGCGTCGACCATGTCGGGCGCCGTGTCCAGGAGGTCGAAGATCTTGTCGAGCGCCGCCATCCCCTGCTGGTAGGTCGTGTAGAGCTGGGAGAGTTCCTGGATCGGTTCGAAGAAGCGGGTCAGGTAGCCGACGAAGGCGACGACGACGCCGACTTCGATCGCCCCGTTGACCGCCTGGCTGCCGCCGTAGAGCAGGATCACCGCCGTCCCCACCGCCGCCAGCAGTTCCACCGCCGGGAAGTAGGAGGCGTTGAGGTAGACGGTCTTCATGTTGACGTCGCGGTTCTCTTCGTTCAGCGTCGTCATCTGCGTCAGGTGCCTCGGCTCCTGGCCGAAGCTGCGGACGACGCGGACGCCGCTGAGGGTCTCCTGCAAATAGGCGGTGACGGCGGCGATCCGCTCGCGGGTGGCGCGGTAGGTGCCGGCGGAGACGATCCGGAAGACGACGCTCGCCACCGCCAGCAGCGGGAAGGTGACGAAGGTGATCAGCGCCAGCTGGAGGTCGAGGAAGAGCAGGATCACGACCACCCCGATTAGCGTCAGGGTGCTGGAGAAGATCGTCACGAAGCCGCTGGTGACGAGCTGGTTCAGCGCTTCGACGTCGTTGGTCATCCGCGAGATCAGCACGCCGGGGCTGCGGCGGGTGAAGAAGCCGATCGACATCGACTGCAGGTGAGAGAAGATCCGCTCCCGCAGGTCCTGTAGCGCCCGCGTCCCGATCCAACCGACGAGGTAGCTCTCCCAGAAGGTGGCGACGGCGTAGAGGACGGTGGCGAAGACGAAGGCGGCGACGATCCAGTCGAGCGCGGCGACGTCGCCGGCGCGGATGCCGCTGTCGATCGCCTTGCCCAGCAGGTAGGGGGGAGCAAGGGCGGCGGCGGTCTCCAGCAGCAGCGCCGTGAACATCAGGATCAGGCGCCGGCGGTAGGGCCGCAGCAGCCCGAGCATCCAGCGCACCTTGCGCCCGCGCTGGTCCTCGCCGCGCACGAGCCGCCAGAGATCGGCGAAGAGCCGGCCGACGTTGCCGAGGTTCACAGGCGCGCCACCTCCTCGCGCTCCTCGAGGTCGCGCTGGAGGAAGACCGAGTCGGCGAGGCCATGCTCGGCGATCTCGCGGTAGAAGCCGCAGCCCGCCATCAGCTCCTCGTGGGTGCCGCGGTCGACGATCGTGCCGCCGTCCATCACCACGATCTCGTCGGCGAGGGAGACGGTGGAGAGGCGGTGGGCGATGATGAAGGTCGTCCGCCCGGCCATCGCCTCCCGGAGCCCCGATTTGATCGCCGCCTCGGTGGTGGCGTCGACCGAGGAGGTGGCGTCGTCGAGGATGAGGATGCGGGGGTCGGCGAGCAGGGCGCGGGCGATCGCGACCCGCTGGCGCTGGCCGCCGGAGAGGGTGAGGCCGCGCTCGCCGACGCGGGTCTCGTAGCCGTCGGGCAGCTCGCGGATGAAGCCGTCGGCTTGGGCGCGGCGGGCGGCCGCTTCGATCTCCTCCATCGAGGCGTCCTGCCGTGCGTAGGCGATGTTCTCGGCGACCGAGGCGGTGAAGAGGAAGCTGTCGTCGGCGACGAAGGCGATCTGCGAGCGCAGCGAGTCGAGGTCGACCCCGCGCACGTCGGCGCCGTCGACCAGCACCGTCCCCTCGCTCGGGTCGTAGAGCCGGGCGATCAGCCCGACCAGGCTCGTCTTCCCCGAGCCGGACGGTCCGACCAGCGCCACCGTCTTCCCGGCCTCCACCGTCAAATCGACGCCCTGTAAGGCCGGAGCCGCCAAAATCTCCGCCGACGGGCCGATTCCGTCCCGTATAGGGACGTTTTCGTCCCGTCGGCCGCCGTATTGCAGGGTTACGTTGCGCAGCTCGACGGCGCCGCCGCCGGGCGGCAGCTCCGGCGCGCCTGGGGGGCTCTGGATCGCCGGTTCGCGGTCGAGCACTTCGAACATGCGGTTGCCGGAGGCGACGGCGCGCTGGGCCATCCCCAGCGCCATCCCGAGCGAGCGCATCGGCCCGGCGAGCATGCCGACGTAGGTGTAGAAGGCGACGAAGGCGCCGAGGCTGAGGCTGCCGTCGATCACCTCGCGGCCGCCGACCAGCAGCACCAGGGCGATCCCGATCTGCGGCAGCAGGCCGATCAGCGGCGAGAAGAACGCCTGCACCCGGGTCGTGTAGATGCTCTGGTCGAAGACGCGGGCGACGGCGCGTTGGAAGCGGTGGAGCTGGTGCTCCTCGCGGGCGAAGGCCTTGACGATGCGGATGCCGGAGACGTTCTCCTCGGCCTCCGCGGTCAGCTCGGCGATCCGCTGCTGGACCTCCTGCTGGGCGGGCCGGGAGATCTGGCTGTATTTGGTCGCGGTGAGGATCACGAACGGCGCCGGGATCAGCGCCAGCAGCGCCAGTAGCGGGTTGATCACGAGCATCACCACCGCCGCCAGGGTGATCGTGAGGAGGTTCTGGGTGATGAAGATCAGCCCGTAGCCGAGGAAGAAGCGGATCGACTGCAGGTCGACGGTCGCCCGCGACATGAGCTGGCCGGTCTGCTGGGAATCGAAGAAACCGAGGTCGAGCCGCTGCAGGTGGGCGTAGAACTGCTGGCGTAGGTCGAATTCGACCGCCAGCGAGACCTTCCCCGCGACCAACCGCCGCACCACCGTCAGGCCCAGCCGCAGGATCCCGGCGCCGACGATCGCCAGCGCCAGCGGCAGCAGGTCCGGCTTGTTGCCGTCCTCGATCGCGTTCACCGCCTTGCCGATCAGCCAGGGAATCAGCACCGTCATCCCCATCGCCGCCCAGGCGAAGATCAGCGACCCCCACAGCGACAGCCGGTAGGGGCGCAGGTAGCCCATCAAACGGCGATAGGTGCGCACCTACCTACTATACAAAGTGAAGTATTGGAGACGAGTCCGTGAAAACCCCTCTCGAGGAGGGCTTTTCACGGATTGGCGCTATTCCAGGCGCGCCGCGGCCTTGGCGCTCGGCACTTTGCCGTCTTCGCACTTTTTCGCGTGATGGCCGGGCGGCTGCAGGATCTGGAAGTTGGTGACGTCGTGGACCTGGGTGGTGGTGCCGTAGTTCTGGGCGAGGTTGACGATCAGGCGGTAGAACCCGGGGGGGAGGCCGTGGTAGTAGATCTCCGGCCGGGTCCCGGGGGAGTAGCCGCCGGCGGTGCCGATCTGCTCCGCGAGGACCCCGTTGGGGCCCGCGTACCTGGCGTAGTCGAACGATTTGCCGACCAGGCGGCCTTTGCCGACCGGGCTGTTGATCGCGTCCTGCAGCTTCTTCGCATCGACGCAATCCGGAACCCGGTGCAGGCTGTAGCGCAGGTGGCCCTCGCCGAGCTGCGGTTCGCCGCCGAACTGGCGGGGCGCGAGCTGGAAGTTCTCGACCGCGACCTTGACCACGACCGCGCGGGCGGTCTGGCGGGCGCCGTTGCGGGGGGAGATGATTTCCACCGCCGGTTCGCCGGGCACCTGCGACGTTTCGCCCTCCTTGGTATTGGAGCTGGCGTGCCCACCGAAGATCAACGCCAGCCCCACAGCCACGGCGGCGAGCGCCACGGCGGCCACGGTTGCAGTCCTAGCCCGCATCGAGGCGGGAAGACTACGCAGATCTCAGCCGACGCCAGCTCTCTCGCTAACCTCACGCGTTCCAAATGAGTCCGGCTACCCAACTCGCCTACCGCATCGGCGCGGCGGCCCGTCGCCCTGCAAGCTGGTGGCAACTGGTCAAATTCGGCCTCGTCGGCGGCGTCGGCTACCTGATCAACCTGGCTGTCTTCGCCCTCCTCGCCGGCCTTCTCGACGTCCATCACGTGATCGCCGCGATCGGCGCTTTCTGTGTCGCAGTGACCAACAACTTCGTCTTGAACCGCCACTGGACCTTCGAGCCGGGAGAGGGCCCAGCCCACTTCCAGGCAGCCCGCTTCTTCGCCGTCAGCCTCGCCTCGCTTGCCCTCAACATCATCGTCCTGGAACTGCTGATCTCTAACGACCTCACCGGCGAGCTGGTGGCCCAGGCGATCGCTGTCGCCGTGGCAATGCCCTTCAACTTCCTCGGCAACAAGTTGTGGACCTTCGATTGAGGGTCGGTTGACTCTCTCCCAGAGGCTCCAGAGACCACACCTGTACCCAGCGATACGCCCCAGCTGCGCGAAGGTCTCTGGGAGAGGGTCACCCGACCCTCAGTAGCCTTGAAGTAATGAGCAGCAAGCCGCAATACGACCCGCAGGTCTTGGAGCCTGCCCGTCAGCAGACCTGGCAGGAGCGCGGCGACTTCGACGCGCCACAGCCGAGCGAGGGGCAGGAGCACGTCTACGTCAAGCCCTCGAGCCCGTTCACCTCGGGCAACCTGCACATGGGCCACGTCCGCGACTACTCGATCGGCGACGCCTATGCCCGCTTCCGGCGCGGCCGCGGCGACGCCGTCCTCTTCGGCTTCGGCTTCGACGCCTTCGGGCTGCCGGCCGAGCTGGCGGCGATCGAGCGCCAGGAGCCGCCGGCCGACTGGGTCGCCCAGTGCGGCGAGCGGATGCTCGGGCAGATGAAGCGGCTCGGCTTCTCCTTCGACTACGACCGCGTCTTCTACAGCTCCGACGAGGGCCAGTACCGCTGGTCCCAGTGGCTCTTCAACACCTTGTGGGAGCGGGATCTGATCTACCGCGACGACGCCACCGTCGACTGGTGCGACACCTGCCAGACGACCCTGGCCTCGATCCAGGTCGAGGACGGGCGCTGCTGGCGCTGCCACAACGAGGTGCGGCTGATCCGCCGCCCGACCTGGTTCCTGCGGATCACCCCCTACCTGGAGGAGAACGACCGCAACACGCCGCGGCTGCAGGAGGGTGGGAAGTGGGACGAGCTCTCGCTCGCCACCCAGCGCTACATCCTCGGCCGCTCCGACGGGGTCGAGCTCGACCTCGAAGCCGGCGACGGCCGCTCACTGACCGTCTTCACGCCGCACCGCAAGTTCGCCGGCCACGCCGGCTTCGTCCTGCTCTCTCCGCGCCACCCGGAGGTCGACTCCTGGGCGACCGAGGAGGCGCGCGAGGAGCTGGAGCGGATGCGCTCCGGCGGCTGGGAGCGCAGCGCCCGCGACGCCCGCTCGGTACCGCTGGTCGACACCGGCGCCTCGATCGCCGGCCCCGGCGGCGAGCCGCTGCCGGTGGCGATCTCGCCGCTGGTCGACGCCCGCTTCGGACCGACCGCGGCGCTGGGGATCCCGGCGATCGACGAGGCCGACCGCGACCTCGCCGAGCGGCTGGAGCGGGTCGAGGTGCCCGCCGCGGCCGGGGACGGGGAGGAGAGCCCGGCGCCCGCCCCTGTGGACGGCGCCCGCGAGACCACCCGCTACCGCGCCAACGACTTCTCGATCTCGCGCCAGCGCTCCTGGGGGACCCCGATTCCGGTGATCCTCTGCGAGGAGTGCGGGCCGCAGCCGGTGCCCGACGAGGACCTGCCGGTCGTGCTGCCGCGGGACATCAGGCCGACCGGCGAAGGGAACCCGCTGGCCGAGCGCCCCGACTTCGTCGACGTCGAGTGCCCGCAGTGCGGCGCCGCCGCCAAGCGCGAGACCGACACCCTCGACTGCCACTTCGACGCGCTCTGGCTTTGGGTCCCCGCCGCGGTCCCGCCCGAGGCCCGCGACGAGCAGATGTTCACCCATCCCGACCTGCAGAAGTGGCTGCCCTCCGAGCGGCTGGTCGCCGGCAACGACAGCGGCGGCTTCGTCTTCGACCAGCGGGTCGTCACCAAGGCCCTGCGCGACATCGGCCCCTTCGCCTTCATGGAGGAGGGGGAGCCGTTCGCCGGCTGCCTCTTCCACGAGATGGTGATCGCCGACGGCCGCAAGATGAGCAAGCACCTCGGCAACGTCGTCAACCCCGACGAGCTCGTCGCCCGGCACGGCGCCGACACGGTGCGGCTGGCGGTGCTCTACGCAGCCGGGCCGGCGAAGACGCTGAACTGGAGCGAGGGGGCGATCAAGTTCGCCGGTCGCTTCCTCCGCAACCTCTGGAACTACACGCACGAGCGCGTCGCCGGGCTCGAGGAGCTGACGCACGACGCCGAGGCGGCGGCCGACACCGTGCACATGCGAGACCGACTGCGCAAATGGTGCGAGAACGGCCTCTCGCGGATCACCGAGGACACCGCCGAGCTGCAGATGCACAAGTCGGTCCGCAACATCACCCGCCTCTTCGAGCGGATCCAGGACTTCGAGAAGCGGGTGATCAAGCGGCGTGGGCAGCTCGATCGCGCCGACGCCGAGGCCCAGCTCGCCGCCCTGGTCCTGCTGGCGCGGACCCTGCTGCCGTTCGCCCCGCACACCGCCGAGGAGCTGCTCGTCGCCCTCGGGGTGGAGGACTCGGTGGAGACCCTGGAGGTCTGGCCTGAGGCCGCCGAGATACCGGTTGAGGCAGCTGCGCTTTAACAGGCGTGGCGCTACAACAAAAGGCTGCTCCATTGTGCAAACACCCTTGACTGCTTCAAGGCGGCTGTGTTATGAATGGCCCTGCCGGGCGATCAACCGGTGAAGGAGGCGGGGCCCTCGGATTAGGGAAACCGCCTTGGGGTGGCAAAGGAGGACCAATCCTGAGCCAGGATCTAAATCGTCATGACGGATCCTGGATCTCGTCGGCGCGGCCGACGTCGCCCCGCCTCCCTTCATCACTTTTCAGATCGCATGTGGGGGGCGGGGCCTATTGGGGTGGCCCCCGCCCCTCCTGGCGTCCCCAGACACTGCGCATTGCGGCGTCCTCAGTCGCCCAAATAGCGCTGCTATTCGGTCTCCCTGCGTCCTTGCACTGCTTGGTCTGGAAACGCCAGGCCGTTACTGCTTCGGCGGTTTCTTGACGTCGAAGCGGTGCGTTTTGGTTACGTAGGAGATGCCCTCGCAGAGTTCGGCGGGCGTCGTTTTGAGGGCGCCGGCGAGCTTGACGATCGTCGCCAGGCGCGGCTCGCGGCCGGCGCGCTCCAGCAGCGAGACCTCGGTGCGGTGCAGGTCGCAGAGGTAGCCCAGCTCTTCCTGGGAGACGCCGGCCGCGGTGCGGATGCGGCGCAGGTTGCTGGCGAATCGCTCTTGCGGGGTCATGGACGGGAGATGATCTGAGGCTGCCGACAGAAGCTCTACAGACAATACCGCTCCGGGGGCTTGAATGCGCTGGCGCTTCCGCTACCTTGCTCTGAGGGTACCCGGCACCCGCTGACCGCTTATTTGCGCAGAAACTATTGAGCAGCCACAATCCGTGTGTTATACCCCTGCGACCAATTGGACTAGCGCCGAGGGATCGGCGGCAAAGGAGGATCAATGAGTGACGCGGTAGAGCCGCATCTCACCGAGCCCTATGGGCCCCGGACCACCTCCTGCGCGACCGAACTCGCCTGCCGTGACTGCGGCTACCGGACCCCGCTGCTCGATACCGCCTTCAAGTGTCCGGCCTGCGGCGAAGGCCTCGACATCGACTACGACTACGAGCGCGCGAAATCGGCGATCGCCGAGCGCGGCATCGAGGGGCGGCCGTGGAACATCTGGCGCTTCGAGGAGCTGCTGCCGATCGTCAGCCGCCGCGCCCAGCAGCGGGTCGCCCAGTTCGCCGGCAAAACGCCGCTGATCCACGCCGAGCGGCTCGGCGCCGAGCTCGGTCTCAGCAACCTCTACCTGAAGGACGACTCGACCAACCGGCCCTCGCTCTCCTACAAGGACCGGGTCGTGGGGATGGCGATCGCCCGCCTGCTCGAGCTCGGCAAGGACGAGGTCGGCTGCGTCTCGACCGGCAACGTCGGCACCGCGGTCGCGTCGCTGGCGGCGCAGGCGGGAGCCAAGCCGTACATCTTCTACCCCGGCAACATGGAGAAGGGGAAGGCGAAGGCCTGCCGGGCGATGGGAGCCCAGGTCATCCAGCTCGACGCCAACTACGACGGGGCCAACCGCGCCTGCCGCGAGCTGGCGCTGGCGACCGGGATGGAGTTCGCCAACATCACCCTGCGGCCGTTCTACGCCGAGGGCGCGAAGACGATGGGCTTCGAGGTCGTCGAGGAGCTGGACTGGAACTCGCCCGACCATTTCGTCATCCCGGCTGCCGGCGGCACGCTCTCCTCGCGGGTCCACAAGGGCCTGCTGGAGCTGGAGAAGGTCGGTCTCGCCGAGACCGCGGAGACGAAGATCAACATCGCCCAGGCCGCCGGCTGCTCGCCGATCGCGACCGCGATCACCGGCGGCGGCGAGATCGTCACCCAGACGCCGGAGACGGCGGCACACTCGCTGGCGATCGGCGCTCCCGGCGACGGCAACCTGGTTCTCAACGCGGTCCGCAGCCGCGGCGGCTCGGCGGCGGCGGTCTCCGACGAGGAGATCTGGGGCGCGATCGACCTGCTCGGCCAGACCGAGGGCATTCTCACCGAGCCCGCCGGCGGCACCACGATCGCCTCGACTGCGAAGCTCGCGCAGGAGGGGAAGATCGGCCCCGACGAGGTCGTCGTCGCGGTGATCAGCGGCAACGGCCTGAAGACGCTACAAGAGCACCCGGACAAGCCCTGGCCGGAAATGGTCCCCTGCGAGGTCGGGGCGATGGAGGAGATTCTCAACGACTTCCGCCAGGCAGCCGCGGCCGCGCTGCACTGAGCGGAAAAGGGGCGGGCGACCGGCGCGATTCCCGGCGCGCAGCCGGTCGCCGCGCCCCGTTCGCCTAGGGTGGGGGTCATGAGCGAGCTGCCGCAGGTCGAGGGGGTCACGCACCACTGGGTGCGGGTGCGCGGGGTCGAGCTGCACTACGCCGAAGCCGGCTCTGGCGAGGACGTCGTCCTCTGCCTCCACGGCTGGCCGCAGCACTGGTACGAGTGGCGCCGGCTGATGCCGGCGCTCGCCGATCGCTACCGGGTGATCGCGCCGGATCTGCGCGGGTTCGGCTGGTCTGAGGCGCCGGCGGGCGGCTACGAGAAGGAGGAGCTGGCCGCCGACCTGCTCGCCCTCCTCGACGAGCTCGGGCTCGAGCGGGTGAAGCTGGTCGGCCACGACTGGGGCGGCTGGATCGGGTTCCTGCTCTGCCTGCGCGAGCCCCAGCGCTTCGAGCGCTACCTCTCGCTCAACATCCTGCCGCCCTGGACCAGCATGAAAGCGATGGCGCCCCATCTCTGGCGCTTCTGGTACCAGTGGCTGATCTCCAGCCCGGGAATCGGCTACCAGCTACATCGCAGCGGCAAGTTCGTGCCGAAAGTCCTGGTCGGCGGCTCGGTCCGGCGCGAGGCCTGGGATGACGCGACCATCCACGCCTTCTCCGACACCTTCACCGAGCCGGCTCGGGCGCGGGCGGCGGTGCAGATGTACAGAACCTTCAACCTGCGCGAGGCGCCGGCGATCGCCCGCGGCCGCTACGCCGACGCGCGTCTGCGAGTCCCGACGAAGCTCCTCTTCGGCACCGGCGACGCGGCCCTCAATCACAACCTCCTCGCCGGCTACGAGCGCCACGCGGACCAGATGACCGTCGAGAAAGTCGACGGCTGCGGCCACTTCATCGCCGACGAGATGCCCCAACTCGTCGCCGAAAAAGCTCGGGAGTTCTTCGCCGCCTGAGTCCGGGGTTGGGGAGGGGTTCGCCGGGCCCTCCCCGCTGTTGCCCGCCGAACCCCTCCCCAACCCCGTCCTAAGACCGAATCCGCGCCTCCTCGAGATCGAGGTCGCGCTCGATCTGGCGCATCGTTTCGTTGCGCAGGCGGCCGGCGCCGCGCAGCTCCAGCAGCTCGTCGCGCTCGATCCCGATCAGCTCGCGCCGCAGCTCGCCGTAGTCGGCGATCCGCTGTTCGCGCGCGGCGGCGTCGGGGTCCTCGCCGCCGAGCACCGCCTGACACATGCGGAAGCGGGCGCGGTAGAGGTCGCGCAGCCGCTTCAGCTGCGCCTCGCCGGCGCGCTCTTCGTCTTCCATCTCGTCGAGCCGGTCGAGCGCCGACTGCGCCGCCTCCATCCGCGCCACCGCCTCTTCGTCCGACCAGCGGCGCGGCTGCTCCAGGCCGAGCGCCCGGACGATGAACGGCAGCGAGAGGCCCTGGCCGACCAGGGTGACGAGGATCAGGGCGAAGGTGAGGAAGATGATCTGCGGCCGGGCGCCGACGCTGAGCGGCACCGCCAGGGCGGCGGCGAGCGAGACCGCGCCCCGCATCCCGCTCCAGCCGATCGCGAAGCGCTGCCCCGGCGTTTCGCCCGCGTCGCTCCCCATCGCGAAGACGAAGGCGAGGCGGACGGCGATCGAGGTCGCGGCCAGCGCCGCCGCCGGCAGCAGCAGCTCGCTGACGCCGGAGGAGGTTTCGTTGAGGGTGTCGACGATCTCCGGGAGCTGCAGGCCGAGGAGGACGAAGAGGGTGATCTCGAGCCCGAAGACGAGCACGTTCCAGAAGGCGACGGCGTTGAGGCGGATGTCGGCGTCGAGCGAGCGCGGCGAGCGCCAGCCGGCGTAGAGGCCGGCGACGACCGCGGCGAGGATCCCGGAGACGTGCACCTCCTCGGCGCCGATGTAGGCGCCGTAGGCGGTGAGGACGGAGAGCATGATCGAGAGGCCGCTGTCGGTCTGGCGGCGGATCAGCAGGTCGGAGACGACCCCGACCGCGAGCCCGACGGCGATGCCGCCGAGGGAGACGCCGACGAACTCGAGTGCGGCGCCGCCGAAGCTGAAAGCGCTGCCGGTCGCGACCCCGACCGCGATCCGGTAGAGGACCAGCGCGGTGGCGTCGTTGATCATCGACTCCCCTTCGACCAGCAGCCGCACCCGTTCCGGGGCGCCGAGGCGGCGGAAGATCGAGGTCGCGGCGACCGCGTCGGTGGGGGCGAGGACGGCGCCGAGGATCGCCGCCTCGGCCCAGCTCAGCTCCGGCACCAGCGCGTGGGCGACGACGGCGACCGCGGCGGCGGCGACGAAGACGAGCCCGATCGCGAGCAGGGCCAGCGGTCGCATCACCGCCCGCAGCTCCTGCGGCGAGGTGCGCCAGCCGGCGGCGTAGACCAGCGGCGGCAGGAAGACGAGGAAGATCGTGTCGGGATCGAGTTCGACGTTCGGCAGCGCCGGCAGGAAGGCGATCGCGAGGCCGCCGACGACGAGGACGATCGGCGCCGGGATCTTGCCGAGGTCCGCCAGCCGCACCAGCAGGGCGGCGGCTAGCACGAGGACGAAGAGGGACTCGACGTTGTTCACCGGGCACATAACATCGGGTTCTGTGGACGAACGGCTCGCACCCCCGCTGGAGGAGATCGACCACGTCCGCGGCGAGCCGGGGGCGCCGCTGGAGCTGGTGATGTTCGGGGACTTCCAGTGCCCCTTCTGCCTCGGGGCGCAGAAGAGCCTGCGGCGCGTGCGCGAGCGCCTGGGGGAGCGGCTGCTCTTCGCCTTCCGCCACCTGCCGATCCCCGAGCGCCATCCGCTGGCGCCGGCGGCGGCGGAAGCAAGCGAGGCGGCGGCCGCCCAGGGCCGGTTCTGGGAGTACCACGACGCCCTCTACGCGGCTCAGCCGAAGCTCTCGCGCGAGACGATGCTGGCGGTCGGGCGCGACCTCGGCCTCGATGCCGACCGGATCGCCGCCGAGCTCGACTCCGGCGCCCACCGCGACCGCGTCGCCCGCGACGAAGCCTCGGCGCAGGCAAGCGGCGCCACCGGCACGCCGACCTTCTTCGTCAACGGCAGCCGCTTCTACGGCGCCTACGACGCCTCCTCGCTGGTCGAGGCGCTCGAAGCCTGAGCTTTCCGGTCCACCTACGGTCATATACTCCGGCCCGCTTGACTTCTTTGGGGAGATATTTGAGCCGCGGATGGCAGCCGCGCGCTCTTCTGGTCGTCGTCGCCGTGCTCGGGGTAGCTGCCTTTGCGCCTGCCGCAGCTTCGGCTGTCGCGACGGGGGCGATCGAAGGCACCGTCACCGGCGCTGACACCCACGAAGGGATCGAAGGGGTCGAAGTCTGCGCCACCCGCTACGGGGGCGCCTTCCTCGAAGTCTGCGAATACACCGCCGGCGACGGGACCTACGCGATCGAAGGGCTCCCCGCGGCGGAATACGAAGTCGGGTTCTGGGGGAACGGGACCGGCTACTACACCAGCTTCTATCCGACTGCCGTGGTCGTCGAAGCCGAACCCGTCACCGGCATCGACGCCGAGCTCGAACACATAACCGCGATCGAAGGAACCGTGACCAGAAGCTCCGACGGCGCGCCGCTCGAAGAAGTGCTGGTCTGCGCCTTCGACCTGGAGCGAGGCGAATACACCCTCTGCGAAGAAACCGCATGGGACGGGACCTACGCTCTGCGGGGCATCGAAGCCGGCGACTACGCGATCGAATTCTGGCCCGGGTTCACCGGGCAGAACCTCGCCTTCCAGTTCTACGACCACCGCGACCACCTTCCCGAAGCCGATCCGGTCTCGGTCGAAGCGGGGGAAGTGGTGAGCGGAGTCGACGGCGAGCTCGGCCCCGGCGGGACGATCTCGGGTCACGTCTACTCCAACGCAAGCGGGGCTGCCCTGGAAGAAATCTGGGTCTGCGCGATCGATGTCGCCAGCGACGAACTGATGGTCTGCAACCTGACCGAACCGGACGGAAGCTACGACCTGCCGATCCTGGCGGCGGGCCAGTACAAGGTCGTCTTCTCGATCGACTTCGAAGAATGGTTCGAAGAAGAATTCGGCGAAGAAGAAGACGACGGCTTCCCGACTGAGTTCTGGAACGACCAAACCACCCTGGCCGCCGCCGGCGCGATCTCGCTGGGGGCCGGTGGCAGCGTCACCGGGATCGATGCTCGCCTGGGCCCGCCCGCAACCCCGTCCTCGGGTGGCTCAGCGACGGTCCAGGTGCAGATGCCGCCGGCCGGGCTGCCAGCGGCTGCCCCGCCGGTGACGGTTCCGCCGGTGACGACGGCGAAACACAAACGCTGCCCCAAAGGCTTCAGGCGGAAGAAGGTCAGGGGCAAGCTCCGCTGCGTCAGGCGCAGGAAACACCACCCTCGGCGCAGTGCCGGCCGTCCTGGCACGGCAGCCTCCGCCGCGACCGCCCTGCTGCCGCCGCTCGGGCGGGGGCTCGACCGTCCGATTCCGGGCGGCCGCTGACCATCGCGCAACTTCCGACCGCCACGCGGTTGATATTGCAGATCCACGATCTGGGGAGGCAAAGGAACGATGGGTAGACCGGGTAAGGCTCTGCCGGCGCCGATCATCGCGCTCTGCGCGCTCGTACTGCTGGCACCGGGCACGGCTGCGGCGGCAACGATCAGCGGCACCGTCAGCGACGAAAACACCCATCTGGGGCTGGGCGGCATCGAAGTCTGCCCTACCCCGCAGCCGTACACCTTCGAAGTCGCCTGCGTCGGGACCGACTCGGGCGGGCATTACAGCCTCACCGGCTTGCCGCCGGCGCAGTACGTGCTCCACTTCTCGGCCCGGGTCGGGAACCCGCGCTACGTGGACGAGTACTACGACGACACGATCTTGTTCGAAGAAGCGGACCTGGTCACGCTCGGGTCGGCTGACGACTCTCGGCAGATCGACGCTGAGCTGGCCGAAGGCGGCACGGTCACCGGCACTCTCACCGACGAGGCGACGAAAGCCCCCGTCGAGGGCATGGCCGCCTGCGCCTGGCCCCCCGGCGGCTTCTACCAGCGCTGCGACTTCTCCGGCGCCGACGGGTTCTACGAGATCGAGGGTCTTCCGAGCGGCGACTACGTGGTCGAATACGACGGCTGGGACCGGGTGAACTACATCCGCGAGTTCTACGAAGACGCGGAAAACCTGGCGCAGGCGACCGACGTATCCGTGCTGGCGCCGGCGACGGTTTCGGGGATCGACGACGAAGTCGCCCGCGGCGCCGAGATCCTCGGCCATGTGAGCGAGACGAGCTCGGGTGCGCCGGTCGAGGGCGCGATGGTCTGCGCGCCCTTGGCCTCGGCCGGGGAAGACGACTTCAACACGAACTGCAACTGGACCGACGCCTCCGGCAACTATGCGATCAGAGGGCTCCGGGCCGGGACCTACGTGGTCGGCTTCGACCTCGAATTCGGCGGCGGGCCTTTCGGCGGCCTGACCGTGGGGCAGTGGTGGAAGGAAGTCGCCACGCGGTCGGAAGCGACGCCGCTCGAACTGACGACGCCGCAGACGGTGACCGGCATCGACGGCAAGGCGAGCCGCCCTTACCGGCCCCCGGCGCTGCCGGAAACCGAACCGGCCGCGACGCCGCCACCGCTCGCGGCCCCGCTCCTGCGGAGCCCGAGGCTGCCGGCGAAGAAATGCCGCAAGGGTTTCCACCGCAAGCTGGTCAAAGGCAAAAAACGCTGCGTCCGCAAGCACCGGCACCACCGCAGGCACCACCGCAGCCGTCGCTAGGCGGCTAGGCTCGCGCCGATGAAGGCGCTGGTGCAGCGGGTCAGCCAGGCGGCGGTGAACGTCGAGGGCGAGCGGGTCGCGCAGATCGGCCCCGGGATGCTGATCCTGCTCGGGGTCGGCGTCGGCGACGGCACCGGAGAGGCCGATCGCCTCGCCGAGAAGGTGAGGAAGCTGCGCATCTTCGACGATGCCGAGGGGCGGATGAACGAGCCCCTGGGCGAGCGCGAGATCCTCTGCGTCAGCCAGTTCACCCTCTACGGGGACGCCCGCCGCGGCAACCGGCCCAGCTACGTCGACGCTGCCCGGCCGGAGGTCGCCGAGCCGCTCTACGACCGCTTCTGCGAGCGCCTGGGGGCGAAGAAGGGGGTCTTCGGCGCCTGCATGGGGGTGGCGCTGATCAACGACGGGCCGGTGACGCTGCTGCTCGAGGTGCCGCCCGTCTCGGCCGGCGGCGAGCTTCCAGGTCCGTCGGACTAGTAGTTAGGCGTCGAGCAGGCCGAGCTCGCCGGCGCGGTGGCTGGCCTCGACCCGCGAGCGGCAGTCGAGCTTGCCGAGCAGGTTGCGGACGTGCATGTCGACCGTGCGCTGGCTGATGAAGAGCTCCTGGGCGATCTCCTTGTTGGTGCGGCCGACGGCGACGAGGCGGAGCACCTCCAGCTCGCGCCGGGTCAGCTTGGCGCCGCCGTCGGCCGCCGCCGCGGCCCGGCTGCCCAGGCGCTGCGCCACCGACTCGCCCAGGGCCGCCACCTGCTGGGCCGCCGCGGAGGCGAGCGGGCCGGCGCCGAGCTTGCGGGCGCAGCGATAGGCGTCGGAGAGCCGCTCCAGCGCGTCGGCGCGCTCGCCCGCTGCGGCCAGCGCGACGCCGGCGCGAAGCTCGACCTGGGCCCGCTCGTGGGGGATCGCCAGTGAGCGGTGCAGCTCGACCGCGCGCGCGAGGTGCTCGGCGGCGATAGCCGCTTCGTCTTCGAGTAGGGCCAGCTCCCCGAGGGCTTGGGCGAGCGCGGCGAGGGCGTCGGGATGACCCCCGTCCGAGGCCATGCGGCCGAGCGCCTCGGTGCAGGCGGCGAGGCCGTCGCGGTCGCCGCGGCCGGCGAAGTAGGTCGCCGCCCAGCGCATTCCCCAGACCGCGTAATGGTGGTCTTCGCTGCGCTCCCAGCGGGCGAGCAGCTCGCGGCAGTAGCGGCTCGCCTCGTCGTCGAGGCCTTCGGCGGCGGCGACGATCGCCAGGCCGGTCGTCGAGTCGACGTACATGTTGTAGTGGCCGACCGCGGAGGAGACCGCGCGCGAGGAGCTGAGCAGGCGCCGGGCCGAGCTCAGCTTGCCCTGGAAGGCGTGGATCGCCCCGATCAACCCCTCGGCGACCCAGACCGCGGTGTCGTCGGCGATCAGCTCCCGGCCGAGCTCCTCGGCCCGGGACCACTCGCCGCGCTCGCGCAGGACGTAGACGAGGCAGGTGACGCAAGCGACCTCGGTGTCGCCGGAGCCGTCGGCGCGGCAGAGACCGAGGGCGGTGTCGAGCGCCTCCTCGGCCTGGCGGTAGTCGGCGCCGTCGTAGAGGACGAGGCTGAGCCGCTGGTAGAGCTCGGCAGCGACCGGGGTCAGGTCCTCCTCAAGTGCCAGAGCCAGGCCGGCACGGACGCTCGCCAGGCCGGCCTCGTAGTCGCCGCCCTTCGCCTCCGCCACTCCCCGCAGGCCGAGCAGGCGTGCCCGCAGGTCGCTGCGGCGGGCGGCGGTCGCCTCGTCGACGGCGACTTCGGCCAGCTCGATCGCCTCGCGGTAGCGGGCGCTGCGCCGGTGGTGGTCGGCCATCGCCAGCCGCTCCAGCGCCGCCTCGGTCGGCCGTGCGGCGGCGGCGAAGGCCTCGGCGGCGAGGCGCCGGCTGGCGAAGGCGGCGTCGCGCTCGCCGAGCAAATCCTGCACGCCGGCGAGCTGCCGCTGCGCCTGGGCGTAGCCGAGGCCGTCCTCGCGGCCATCGCAGTCGGCTGCGAGCTCGCGCCAGCCTTTCGCCGCCTCGGCCATCTCGCCGGCAAGCTGGGCGCAGCGGGCGAACCGCTCCAGCGTCTCCAGGCGCAGCCCGTCGGCTTCCTCCTCGGGCCAGAGCTCGAGCGCCTCGCCGGCGGCGCGAGCGGCGTCGCGGTGGGCCTGCAGCTCCTCCGAGCGCCGTGCCGCCTCGACCAGGGCCGCGCGGGCGGCCGGCTCGTCGGCGGCGCCGCGCCAGTGGGTCGCGACCTCCAGTCGGGGCCCGTCGGCCGCCGCGAGCGCTTCGGCGAGGCGCCGGTGAAGCTCCCGCCGCTGCATCCAGGGGACCTCCGCGTAGAGGGCTTCCTGGGCCAGCGCGTGCCGGAACGTTGCCCGTCCGGGGTCGCGCTCCTCCAGCAAGCCGTTCTCGATCAGCTCGGCCAGCCCCTCGGCGCTGCTCAGCTCGGCGACGAGGGCGAGGTCGAGCTGCTGTCCGGCGACGGCGGCAGCCTCGGACGCCGCCCGCGCCTCCTGCGAGAGCGTCGAGGTGGCGACCAGCACCGCTTCGCGCACCGTGTCGGGCAGGGGGACGTCGTCCTCGTCGCTGAGCTCGAGGCCGTGCCGGCCGGAGCGCAGCGCGCCGCGCAGCTGCAGCGCCGCCACCAGCTCCTCGACGAAGAACGGCGAGCCCATCGTGCGGTCGTGGATGGCGCGGACGAGGGCGGGGGAGGGCGGCTCCGGCAGCAAGGTCCCCAGCAGCTCGGCGACGCCGTCGCGGTCGAGCGGGTCGAGCGAGAGCTCCTCGAGTCGTCCGCCGCGGCGCAGCTCGTTGCGCAGCCAGCGCAGGCGGTGCGCGCGCGGGAGGCCGTCGGAGCGGTAGGCGCCGACCACCAGCACCGGCATCTCCTGCAGCGGTCCGGCGAGAGCGGCGAGCAGCTCGAGGGTGGTCTCGTCCGACCACTGCAGGTCGTCGAGGAGGATCGCCAGCGGTTGCTCGGCGGCGAGGTGGGCGAGGGCGCAGCGCACCGCCTCGAAGATCGTCGCCCGCTCGGTCTCGGCGGCCGGCTCGCCGAGCTCGGGGAGCAGGAGCGCGAGGTGGGGGAGGAGCGGACCGCAGTCGCCGAGGGCCTGCGGGTCGGTCCGCAGCCGCGAGCGCAGCGCGTCGACGATCGGCCCGTAGGGGATGGCCGACCCCTCGGTCGCGGCTCCGCGCAGGACCGAGGCCGCCTCGGCGGCAGCCGCCTCGGCGAGCCGGCTCTTGCCGATCCCGGCCTCCCCGCAGATCAGGACGACCCCGCCCGAGCCCTGCCCGGCGCGGTCGAGGGCGGCGCCGAGCCGCCCGAGCTCGGTCTCCCGACCAATGAGCGGTCCATGCGTCCCCATCACGAAGTCAGTCTAGGTCCGCCCATGCCGACGGGACGAAAACCGCTTGCAGAGAGCGATTTTCGTCCCGTCGGGGGCCGGATCGCCGCTACTGGGCGACCGGCGCGGGGTCGGGGCGGACGATCACGGTGTCGAGGATCGGGATGATCTCGTCGCAGGGCAGTTCCGCGTCCTCGGCGTGCTTGCGGATCGCCTCCGGGCTCTCGGCTTCGTAGACGCAGAAGGTGCCGACCTCGCCGCTCTCCTCGCCGAGCGCGTAGCTGCGGATCCAGCGCACGCCCGAACCCGGCTCGTCGCCGACTTCGGCCGATTTCTTCCCGGCGACTTCCAGATCCGCCGGGGTCCGCCAACCGTTGCGACGAAGAATTCCGTAGAGCTGCATTTCAGTTACCTCCAGTTCGTTTTGCCGATGCCCCACGACCGTACGGCTGCCAGACGGCCCTCGCATCAGCGAAACCACCGTATTTTCACCCCGCGATGCCGTATCCCACGGCAACCCGCATACGGCATCTGTCGAACACAGGCCTTACCGACGGTGTAAAGATGCTCCGATGAAGGCGCGGCTGCTTCCGCTCTGCCTCGTGTTCGCCGTCGCCCTGAGCCTTGCGGCATCGGCCGCGGCGGCGCCCGGTCCTGCCGAGGTGCAGCGCGGGCTGCAGCGGCTGGTGGCGGCACAGGGCGGGCCGCCTGGGGCGATCGCGACCATGTACCGCGACGGGCGGCTGACCGTCCTGCGCGCGGGCCGCGCGAACGTCGAGCGGGCGGGGCCGCCGAAGCCGACCGACCACATGCGGATCGCCAGCGTGGCGAAGGCGTTCAATGGGGCAGTGGCGCTGCACCTCGTCGACGAAGGGAAGCTCGGGCTCGACGACACGATCGGACAGCGGCTTGCCGGAATGCCGGCCGCCTGGGCCCGGGTGACGGTGCGCCAGATGCTCGGTCATACCAGCGGCCTCCCCGACTACACGCAGTCCAAGGGTTTCGCCGAACAGGCGAAAAGGGATCCGCGTGGCTTCGTCTCGCCGCGGAAGATCATCGGCTGGGTCCGGAAGAGTCCGCTCGAGTTCGCCCCGGGCGCCAAATACGAGTACTCGAACACCGACAACATCGTGGTCGGCCTGATCGTCGAGGCGGTCACCGGTCACTCCTACGGCGAGAACCTCGGCGAGATCGTCTTCCGGCCGGCGCTCTTGCGGCAGACCTCGTTTCCGACGAAGGTGGCGCTGCCGACCCCGTTCATCCACGGCTACGTCGTCGAGGTGGGGGAGCCGCCCACCGACGTCTCGACCTTCCTCAGCCCGAGCGGTGCCTGGGCCTCCGGCGCGATCGTCTCCACTCCGCGCGACCTCAACGCCTTCATCCGCTCCGACCTCGGCCTGACGTTCTTCTCCCGGGCCCAGCAGGAAGAGCAGATGCGCTTCGTCCCCGGCGGCAAATCGAGCCCGCCCGGCCCCGGCCAGAACGCCGCCGGCCTGGCGCTCTTCCGCTACACGACCAAGTGCGGCACCGTCTACGGCCACACCGGCAACTTCCCCGGTTACGTCCAATTCGCGGCCGCCACCGCCGACGGCAGCCGCGCCGTCACCACCTCACTCAACATCCCCGCCCCGACCGGCAAGCTCCTGGCCCAGCTGCGACGGGTGCAGGAAACCGCGGTCTGCGCGTTACTCGCGAAATAGCGAATGGCGAAGCTGATCTACTCAGCGATTGCCTCTCTTGACGGCTACGTCGCCGATGAGCACGGCAAGTTCGACTGGGCGATGCCCGATGAGGAGGTTCACGCCTTCGTCAACGACCTGGAGCGTCCGGTCGGCACCCACCTCTACGGCCGGCGCATGTACGAAGTGCTGAAGGTATGGGAGACCGACGAGATCCTCCAGGGTCAGCCCCAGGTCATGCGCGACTACGCCGACATCTGGCGCGCCGCCGAGAAGATCGTCTACTCCCGCTCCCTCGGAGAGGTGGAGACCTCCCGCACCCGCCTGGAGAGCACTTTCGACCCAGACGCCATCCGCGCGCTCAAGCAGACCGAAGACCGAGAGATCGCCATCGGCGGCGCCGAGCTGGCCGGCCAGGCCCTGGAAGCCGACCTGGTCGATGAGATCCATCTACTCCTCGTCCCAGTAGCAGTAGGCGCCGGTCGGCCAGCTCTCAGGATCCAGAGCCATAAGGCGCTGAAGCTCCTAGGCCACCGCAGCTTCGCCAACGGGACGATCTACCTGCACTACGGGATCGACTCCTGAGATGAATAAACACTCTTGAAGCACCTCCAGGAATTGCCCTCGCCGCCTACGCCGTCCTCGCTGTCTCCACCGGGGCCACCGTCGGCTACTTCGCGGATCGGCTGCTCGAGCGCTAACGGCGTGATGCGATGCCGGAGGAGGGACTCGAACCCCCGACACGCGGATTATGATTCCGACGGTCGGGCGCATTGCAGAGCCGAAACGCCTGCAAATGCTACCCAAATGCGACCCTGAGAGGGGCGCGAACCAAGGGGAGGGGATGGCGAATGGCTAGCCAGCGCCCTGCTAAGGCGTCACCCGGCGAGAGCCGGACTGCGGGTTCGACTCCCGCCCCCTCCGCTCAGCCGCTCGACGCACCGCTGTTCAAGTCGCGCCCGCTTCGTGGCTACCGCGAGGACTGGGAGCGCTCGCGCAACATGGACGGCACGGTCCCGACCAAGGAGGCCCACTACTGGGTGATGCAGGCTTGCGAGGGCTTTGCCAACGCCTGCACCGTTCACCCTGCCTGCGGCGAATTCCTGCACTTCGACGCGGAGCACCGCCTGTTCAACGACGCGGAAAAGCTGAAGCTCTGCCCCGGCTGCGAGGACTGGGCGCTTCAGCGTTTGCTTGCTGGTCACGACCTGGAGCGCGGCGAGCTATGACCATCGAACGAAAGGAGCGCTCATGAGCCATACGCCTGAGGCGCTGGAATACAAAATCCGCCGAGCACTAGCGGAAGAGCCGCACCCGCCACTCGAAGCGCTGCTCAAAGCTGGGATAGAGGTTTCCGACGAGGAGTTCCTGAATCAGGCCGAAAAGGCCCGCGTCCACGTCGGCGATCAAGTCTTCGTGCCGTTCTGGGGGCGCATCGAGATTCGCTGGGACCACCTGGAGGACAACGGGGCTGTGGCGCAGGAGATCGCGAACCTCGCCGTGGAGATTGCGCGCAGCGTGGCCCGGTACAACGCGCTCAAGGGGAAGCCGTGACCTCCCTCAGCCCCCAGGAGAAACAAGCCATCCTCGCCGGCAAGCACCCGGCCCTGGTCAGAAGCGTGAAGGGAGAAGAGGGCGAAATCGTCCTCCGGTCAACCCGAACGCCCCTCGGCCCCGTCCCCCAGGTCTCCGTGACGATCACCGGCTGGCGCAAGCTCAAGAAGGGCGGCGGCTACAAGGCGATCTACAGCGTCGAAGACAACCGCGAGCTGTACCTGAACCGAGGGCTGGGCTACACCCGCTCGAAGTCTCGCGCTCTCGACACCGAAGCGCCCGTGTTAGACGAGGAGACCGCCCAGAAGTTCGCGATGGAAGGCGAACAGAAGACGGCCCTCCAGAGCGGGGAACGCACCGCGGAGCAGAAGAAGCAGGGCAAGGAACAGCGCAAGGGAAGCTCCAGGCGCTCAGAACGGGCGATTCAGCGGCACGCGAAGAGATTGGGCGCATGAGCGACGCCGACCTCGACAATGCCTTCTTCACGCTCGCCCGCTGGATCGCCTCGCCTGCCGGGACGCACGGCGATACCGGGGACCGGGCCATTCGCGCACTGCGCTGCCTCAAGGTCAGCACCGTGGCTGACCAAGCCGAGTCCTTGATTGCCTCCGCCGACGACCCGGCCACGCTGGACCGCTGGCGCAAGATGACGGTTGACCGCGATCCCGCCGAGGCGCATTTGCTCCATCTGCTCGACCAGCGCACCCGCTGGCTGCGGGAATGCGAGCAGCGCTTCAAAGAACTGGGAATCACGCCTCCGCACTCACGCGCTCATTTAACGTCCGAACCGGCATGCGATCCTTCCGACAGCCCCGCCGGACCCGTAGATAGCGGCGATTAGCTCGGGCGCCGTTGTCCCCGTGCGCGCAGGCAACGTAGGTCGGCCTGTGTCAAAGCAGCGAGCGGCAGCCGCGTGACCTTCCACCCTCGCTCGGCGAATGTGCGCGCGACCTCCTCGTTAAGCACCGGCACTTCGATCCCACCGGGCCGGGACTTCACGAGCCAGAAGTGGTCCACGGGAGCGCCTTTCGGTTTGAGGCGCCCCGCTGAAGACGTTGATCGGCAGCTACGTAACTGTCAAGAGCCCCGTTTGGTACGAGGCTGGCGCTTCAGCAGCTCGTAGGCGCTGAAACGAGAGAGGCCCAGCAGCTCGGCGGCTTCCTTCATCGGAATCTTGCCGTGGGCCTGAGAGAGCAGAGCCGCTGAGTCGTCGCGCACCTGCTCCAGTTCGGCTTCGAGGCCGGCGCGTACCTGCGCCAGCCCCGATAGCTCTTTGCGGATCTGATCGGAATTCATCGTTTCTCGTTCAGTTTGTCGGCGGCCTTCGTGGCACTCGCGTAGGACGCGTAGCGAATCAGCCGACCGCCGGCCGCGAAGTGGTAGCGGTCACGTACCCGCTCGGCGTCCCGGTAGAGGAACCAGCGACGCGCCCTCGCACCATTCGACGCTGGCTCCCACCGGCCCTTCACGACGCGCCTTCCAGTTCGCTCAGGATCTCAGCAGCTTCACGGCGAACCTGCTCATCGGAGAGCGCCCCCGGAATACCGATACCGATACCGAGCCTGAGCAGCTCGTCGTTGCTGTACTCGTCACCGTCGAACGTCAGGCCGAATCCCTCGGCGATGCGTTTGAGATCCGCGATTTCGTCCTGCTGAACTTCCGCGTCGAGTTGCTTAATGTCCTCGTTGCTGGCCATAGGAAATGTCCTTCCTGGCTAGAGCGGCTGGACGTTGGCGCGTCGCGAGCCGCGTTTGTCGTTGTGTAAGGCAACCTAACACTTCGCACTTCGCCCGTCAACCCCCCATCGTTGCTGGCGTCCTTCCCGCTTCACGGGAATGGGCGCTCCCTCTTCCATGAACCCACGCCCAATCTCAAAGCCCCTACACCGAGAAATCACCCCAGCCCGCCAGTGCAAGTCGAAGGGCTGCAAGACGTGGCTGACTTCAGCCAACGAGGATGACTACTGCGCGGAATGCGGAGGCTGGACGACTCAACGGCTCAGGGACCAGGCGGTGATGCCGGATCGCATCGAGGTCTTTCAAGAGGTCATGGGCACCACGCCCGAGCCGAGCCATGACGCCGCGGCCCATCGGCGCGTAATCGCGGCTCTCCGCGCAGCCCCCACCCCGATCCGTGGCCCCAAGGCGAGCGCCTACGAACGCCGCGAAGCTCGCAATCACACGAGCGGTCAGAGGCCGGTCCTTCGATGACCCGCTACGACAAAGCCCTCATCTGTCTCTCAGCAGCCTGTGTAGCTGGGATCGTGGCGATTCGGAGGTTGACGTAATGAGCGCTGCTAGCGTTGAGACGGGCGGCCAGGCGCGCGGTTCAACGGCTGAAGGTGCGCCAGTCGCCCAGCCTCTTACGTTCGATAGCGACGAGAAGAAGCTGCTGATCACGATGCTCTCTCGCGAGGGAACGTCGCACATGAATTACGGGATGCACCAGCAGCAGCTCGAGTTCGTCGCCCGCTGCTTCGACCTCGCCGCCAAGGTGGCACGCGCCCCGCACCCGATCTCTACCCCGCAGCCATGACCGAGACCGCAGTAGCAGAGAAGGCAGAGACGAAGCCCGCAACCGTCCCTCGCTACACCGAGGCAGAGACGCAGCGCGCGTTGGTCGAGGTAGCGGCTTGTTCTGGCAACACGCATCAGGCAGCCCGCCACCTCGCCGAAGACGAGAACGCTCCGTCCATCTGCCAGAAGACGCTCTGGCTCTGGAGCCGGCGCACCAAGGTCGAGCAGTACGAGTCGATCAGGGCCAAGGCTCTCCCAGCCATCACCGAGCAGGCAGCCGAGCAGCACATGTCCCTCGCCCGCAAGCAGATGGGCATCGCCGAGGAAGCGGCAGACATCGTCAAGGGCCGCCTCGCCCGCATGGAGGACAAGGACC
Organism: Solirubrobacterales bacterium; assembly: GCA_035688825.1. Lineage (GTDB taxonomy): Bacteria > Actinomycetota > Thermoleophilia > Solirubrobacterales > 70-9 > VAYN01. The sequence continues at coordinate 49,280 of DASSMM010000054.1, forward strand.
TGGTGAACGCCATGGGCAAGATGGACATCGGCTCAGGCATCCACTCCGAGAAGGCAAGGGACCTCTCGGGCCAGTCCACCCCGAAGGGCGAACGAACCGTAGAGGAGCTTCTGCGCGGCCTGGCGGGCAAAGGGATAGAGCTGGGCGAACGAGTTGTGGAAGAGACTGAAGGCAAGCGCGTAAGCGTCGAGAGAGTGGCTTCAGTGCGTGGGGCTGTTCCCGCCGAATCCTCAGACTCACTCTCCTAAACGCGCGTAGCTCCAGGCTGAGAGCCGGACACTCGGTCCTTGTCTCAATGCGCATAGCTGGCGGGCTAGAGCGCTTGTGCTACCTGAGATGCGACTAAACGGCTTTGCCTCAGAACTAAAGCCTCGCCTGGATCAGGCGTGAGGGGGAGGGGAGTGGGGCCGAATCGCGCAGGCCCAGGTACTTCATATACGTCCCCTCTACACATTTTCCTCAGCAAACGCGGCCTTCTTGACCTGAATTCCGAGAAAGGACTAATGGCTAGCCTCAGCGGTAACCGAAAGGCGCAGATCAAAAAGAACCTCAAGCGTGGTTCCACTCTTGGTGGACCAGGGGTCGGTAAGGGCTTCAGTGCCTCTCTGGGGCGTCAGCTCTCCAATCGGGTGTCAACGGGCGCGGTAACCCAGCGGCGGGCTTCTCAGACCGCGAGGGAGCGGCAGACGCTCCAGGCTGCCTTCGGCTCTGACTGGAGAACTCAGGTCTTCGGCAAAGGTGGCGCGAAAGGTGTCACTGGACCGTTCGCCAAACGGGAGATCGCCCAGGACCGCGCCAAGGCGCTTCTCGAAGCGAAAGCGAAGCTGGGGAACGTCGGGCCTGCCAAAGGTGTTGCCGGGACGCTCAGGGGCCGTACGCCTTCCATCGGCCCGCTGAAGACCAAGAAGGCGCGGCTGCGGTACTGACGTGGCCGCCCGGACCGGCAGAACCACCTACGTCCCCGGCAAGGGCGCAACCACTCGCTCGAAGTCCGGGAAGGCGAAGACCTTTACCGGCTCCGGTCAAGCGCCAGCGGGCACCAAGAAGGTCGCTGAACCGAGCTACACCGAAGTTCCAACCGTCACCGTCTCCGACTCAGGGGTCACGGCTTCAGGGTTTGGTTCCCAGAAGACCGCCAAGCGGGCCGTCAGGGCGCAGAAGAAGCGAGCGCGGCGTGTTCAGCGGATCGCGGGCGAAGCGAGAGCGAGGGACGAGAAACGCTCAGCGGCGCGGACGCGGCTGAAACCCCCGAAGGTCTACAAGGCGCCTTCTCCCAAGCTCCCCAAGCCCTCGAAGGCTTCCCGGCGGGTGGAGCCCGATCCGGCGAAAGCGGTCATCTCCTCGGTTCCGAACCCCAACGCTAAACCCGAGACCTTCCAGGGGCTGAAGACCGCCGGCGAACCCTCCCGCAGGGAACTTCAGAAAGCCGCGAAGAAGGGGAAGCTGCGAGTCAACCGGAAAGGGCTCGTCACGACCCCCCGGATTCGCAGGGTGGGAGGGGAGCTGAGGCGGTGGCGTTCCAAGGCGCGTAGCTCGAACGCTCCTCTCCCCGGTCTTGACGCTGAAGGTACCCGCGTTGCCCGCAAGGTACTCAAGACGGGCAAGAAGATGGGAGCGAACCGCAAGGAACTCCTGGCCGCGGCAGAGACGGGGCTGGTCGAGTCGGGCGGCTTCCACAACCTCCGCGAAGGTGACGCCGATTCGGAAGGCTGGCGGCAGGAACGGGTCTCGCTGTTCGGCTCCGATGCCGTCCACCCGAAGAAGGGCGCCCAGAACTTCTTCAACGAAGCGAAATCCCAGGCCGGCACCACGGCTGGCGAACTCGCGGCCAACGTCCAGCGCCCGGCCGAGCAGTATCGAGGCCGCTACGACGAAGTAAAGCCCGAGGCGGTCGCGATCGTGCGCGCCTTCGAGCTGGGCAGCCTGAAGCCCGCCCAGCGCCAGAAGCTCCAGAAGGTGACCAAGGAAGCGCAGGATCTCGGGCTGAAAGCCGGCGGGGCTAAAGCCGAACCTCCTCCCAAACAGCTCGTCACCCGCTTCAAGGCCGCGAAAGTCGCGATGCAGGAAGTTGAGGGGACCCCGTACGTCTGGGGCGGCGGTCACAACACGGGCAAGGTGAACCCGACCGGCGGTCTCGACTGCTCGGGCGCGGTCTCCTACGTCCTTCAGCACGTCGGCGTCAAGCTCCCCGGGGGCGTCACCTCCGGCGACATGGGCGCTTACCTGAAGCCCGGTCCTGGCCTCCTGACCGTCTACTACAACGCCGGTCACACTTTCCTCAAACTTGGCGACGAATACTGGGGGACCAGCGTCGGGGATTCGGGAGCCGGGGGTCTCGGTCGCCACGACGCTCCCTCCGCCTCCTATCTCTCGCAGTACAACGTCGCCCATGTCCCCGGGATGGGACGCAAGCAACTCCTCCAGATGGGCTTCAAGGGTGCGGCCGCGTCCGGCAACTTCGCCTCGCCGGGGATCACCTACTCCGAAGGCGGCACGGTCGCGACCATCGACCCCGGAGCGGCGGCCACGATGACCGGCAAGCCCGGTTTCTCCAAGAAGCCGATCAGGCTCACCCCGCTCCAGAAATACCGCCGCACCAAAAAAGCACTTCACGAACTGGGGGTCGGTGAGTCTTCGACCACGACCTCTCACACTTCGGGCTCGGTCCTCTCCGAGCTTGAGAAGAAATACCTCGGGGCGGCAGCTTGACCAGTGGCCTCGTTGTCCCCGACCATCTGAAGAACGATCCGGCGCTCCGCGCCGAACTCGCGGAGCTGGAGGCAGTACTAGAGGCGAACCCCCTTCAGCGCTATAACCACCCGCTGCTTCCGAAGTACCACGCGAAGCAGATGGAGTTCAACCTTCATCAGTGTCAGCCGTTGGGAATCAAGGCGCTGATCGCCGGCAACCGGACCGGAAAGACGATGGGGTGTAGAGCCGACGACACGGTTCAAGTGGTCCCTAGGGAGTTCGTTCCCGAGCATCTTCTTCCGTGTAAGAAATGGGAACCGCCCTGCCACATCTGGGTAGGCGCGCCGAAGTACGCGAAGCACGAGGACACGACTCTGCCGTTGTTTCGCAAGTTGATCCCGAAGGACGCCCTGTGGAAGCAAAGCTTCGCAAAGGCCTACAGCTCGCAATCCCGGATGCTCCAGCTTGATTGCGGCTCGACCATCGGGTTCAAGACCTACGACCAGGACCTAGACGCCTGGGCCTCGGCCGAGGTGCACCGCATCTCTTGGGACGAGGAGCCGAACGTCCCGCACTCCGCCGAGCTTCGCTCAGAGGCGCGAGCGCGTCTGATCTCCACGGGCGGCGAAGAGATCATCGGCATGACCCCTCTGCTCGGCTACTCCTGGGTCTACGACGACGTTTGGCTGAGGCGGGACGATCCGCGCATCCACGTTGTGACGGCGACGATGGAGGACAACCCTTGGCTTCCGCCGGAGGTCATCGCGGAATTCGTAGCCGGCCTCACCGAAGACGAGAAACGGATGCGGATCAGGGGCGAATTCGTCCACGTCGGCGGCCTCGTCTACCCGCAGTTGAAAGACCGCCACTTCGTAGACCCGCCTAAGAGAGAGCATCTGGAGGGCCAGTCGATCTACGTGGGGATCGACCCGGGCGTCAACACTACGGCGGTCGTCTTCGTCGCCTTCGACAACGACAACACGGCGCTGGTCTTCGATGAGTTGTACCTGCACGACAACGACGCGATCCCCGAGAACGCATCCAAGGCGATCTACGAAAAGCTCTCGCTCTGGAACGTCGAGCCGAGCCGGTACCTGATCGACCCGTCCGCTCGCAACCGCTCCCTTACCGACGCGAGACGGGTCCAAGACCTCTACAAACTCGCCGGCATCCGCACCACTCCCGCTCAGAACGACCGGGAGACGGGCGTTTTCGAGGTGCGCCGACGGCTGGAGTTCGACCAGATCTTCTTCTCGCGGGACTGCCGGCACCTCAAATGGGAGATGGAGCGCTACCGGCAGGAAGAGAAAGCCGATGGGCGCTTCGACGTGCTGAAGGAAGACGACCACGGCTGCGATGCCGTGCGCTACGTCTGCGTGGCGCGGCCCCTCCCGATCCGCTCACCTCTCGCCCGCCCCCAGCAAGTCCAGTGGGAGCCCGGGACCGCCCCTCCGATGACCGCAAGACGCCGAGAAGCAGTCGGCCCACTAGGAAGGTTTAGCTGAATGCGCCTGATCGAAGGCCCAACCCAACTCCCTTATCCACCCCGCGCCTGCGTGGTCACCAATCGCATCGACGGGGACTTCATCGACTTCCAGAAGTCAGTCGATGCCCTCCAGGCCACGCACCTGTACGTCAGGCGCCAAGTGGTCGAAGACGCAGGGCGCCTGTGCGGAATGGTGCCGCAGTCCGAGGTAGAGGCAGTCCGGGAGCAACTGGAGACCGTCACCCAGCGTCTGGACGAGATGCAAGAGCAGATGGAGACCTACGCCGAGTTCGAGGCCAAATTCCGAAAGGAGCCCACCCCAGCATGAGCCCGCAGCCGCTGACGTTCAACCCCGAGCACACCCGAGTGCTCGACAAAGAGGTACGGAAAATCGACGTGACCCACGGGACCGTCGTTGTCACCGAGACCGACAACCCCGAGGTGGTCGAGGCCGGAGGGACCTTCGACGGCGACGACACCGCCAACCTCACCATCTACTCGCCTGACGGGGCCAGGGTCGCCGTCTACTACACCGATGAGCCGGCACCTGTCCCGGATAGGGCCGAGCTGGAAGGTGAAATCGCCCAGGCCGAGAAGGCCGCCGAGGCTTCCAGGGAACAGAACCGACCGTTCGGGGTCGAGGCCGCCGAGGTCAAAGCCCACGAGGCGGAGCGACGGCTTGAGACCTTCCACCCGGAGAAGCCCAAGCCGGAAGCGAAGCGCTCCAAGAGCACTCGCGGCGACACGGGCGGCAGCGGCGGCTCCTTCGAGTCGCGCACCGTGACCGAGCTTCGCGACCTCGCCAAGGAGCGCGGCCTGACGGTCAAGGGCAAGAAGGGCAAGAAGCCCGTCAAGGCCGAGTTCGTCAAGGCGCTGCGGAAGGGCTAGCCGATGGCCTTCGGTCCTCTCAAAGAAGGCTCAAGCGAAGCCAAGACCTCGAAGGGCAAGAAAGTGGTCAAAGCTGAATCACAGACCCTCGTTGGGGCCAATGAAAACCGGGTATCGCTTTCAGTCTTCAACCCTTCCAGCAAAGAAGTATGGCTCGCCTGCGGATCGACGGCGACCAAAGAAGAAGGGATCTGGCTCAAAAAAGAAAGCGGGTCCATCGTGATCAACGACTACGGCGGCCCCGTCTCCTGCGTTACCACCGAAGGCGAAGGAACGATCACCTTCGTGGAGGTCTGAGTGGCGGCCCGCCCCTACCGGGATGCGGTCATCGCCACCGCTGGTCTGGTCTCTCTCTGGGAACTCAGCGAGGAAGAAGGCTCGGCCGGCGACCAGAAGGACTCCAACGTCGGCTCCTACAACGGCTCTCCAAGCCGAGCCCAAGCGTCCATCCTCCCCAATGGGGAGGGGCGGTGCGTGAGGTTCACTCCGACGACCCAGTTTGTCGGCATCGCAGATGCTCCGAACCTGGATGTTGGGGACGCGTTCACCCTTGAGGCCTGGATCAAGCCAAACACCGTAAATGCCAACCGCGGCATCATCAGCAAGGGCAACAAAGGTTATTACCTGCGGGTGAACGCGACCGGGAAACTGGAGCTACTGAAGTCCCAGACGTCGGTTATTGTGGCCGCGACTGAAGCGCTCGCCGCGGGGACCGCCTACCACGTCGTAGCGACCAAGACCGGGGCGACGGTGAAGCTCTACGTCAACGGCGCCGACAAAACCGGGGCAGTGACCAATGCGGCCGTCGAAGACAACGCGAACTCGTTGAACATCGGAGGGGATACTGGGTTTGCGACCGAGCGCTTCGACGGCTGGGTCCAGTTCGCCGCCGTCTACAACGCCGCACTTTCAGCAGGCATCGTCGCCTCACACAAGGGGGCCGCTGAACAAGCGGTGACCGCCAGCGCGGGTGCGCCCTTGCCGCTGTCGCAGAGGACCCGGGTCGTGTTCCAGTGATCGCTGAGGCGACGGTCGTGGCGCTCCTTCTTTTCCTGGCCTGGCAAAACGTCCAGTGGACGAAGGAGCGGCGGGAGCTCCTCCAGCGCCTCCAAGCCCCGGAGGTCGCGGTCAACCAATTCGCCGAGCGCCCCAAGCATCCTCCGGTCGCTCCGGTCCCGGTAGACGACGACGCTGCCTTCGCAGAGGCCCGCGAACGCAGAGAGGCGCTGAATGGCGACGGCGACTGAATACGTCAAAGACATGCTCGGTCTCACCGCCAAGCCCGTTGACGAAGCGGTTGTCAAAGAGCGGCTGAAGCGAGGTGGCGAGCGCCTGAAAGAAGTGACTCCCCGCCGCAAGGAGTCGATCGCCTTCGCCAACAATGAACACTACGTCTCGCTGGGCAAGAAGGGGGATCTCGTTCGGCTCGACACGGTGCCGATAGCTCAGGGGGGGAAGAAGCCCGACCACCGCGTCAGGCTCTCCCGCGACCTGATCGGGCCGATCGTCAAGGCCAAACGCGCAGCACTTACGCAGCGCATCCCTGGCTACGAGTCGATCCAGTCCTCTCCCGACCCAGAGGACTACACGGCAGCCCGCCTCGCGGAAAAGGTTGCCGTGGGCGGCTACCCGATCTGGGAACTGAAGCGCCACCACTCGCGCTGGGCCTGGGAGGCGATGGTTTCAGAAGAAGGCTTCATCCGCCCGTTCTGGGATTCGACGGTCGGCCCGTTCGTCCCCGACCCCAAGGACCCGGAGACGTACATCGGCATGGGAGAGGTGGGGGTCCGGGTCTACGGCGGCACTCAGGTCATGTGGGAGCCGGGGATCGACTTCGAGGACTCGCGCTGGATCGGCATCGAAGAAGCGCGACCCATCGAGGACGTCGAAGCGGAGCCCGACTACCAGGGACCGAAGCTCAACCCGGACGCCGCCACGAGCGATATCCCCAAGGAGCGCAAGGGCTCGAAACTCGTGATGGTCACCGAGTATCTCGAGCGGCCCTGCGCCAAGTGGCCCGAAGGTCGCCGGCTCTTCTTCGCCAACGGCAAAGTCATCTTCCCCGAAGAGCCCTACCCGCTGAAGAACGTCAAGGACGAAATCGTCGACGAGCCCTGCCTGCACCGGCTGACCTACGACGCCGAGGGGTCCTCTGACCGAGGCAAGGGACTTGTCCGCTCGCTCATCGAGTCGATGCGCCAGTACGACCAGGGCGGCAACAAGGCGCTGGAGTGGATTCAGCTCATCCTCAACCCACAGTGGGACGCCGAAGAGGGGACGATGAAAACCCCTCCGACCGACGAGCCGGGGGCGGTCAACGAATTCGCCGCGCTCGCAGGCGGGCAGCCACCGAAGGTGCGCGAAGTTCCGAAGATTCCAAGCGAGCTGTGGGAGTTACAGGACCGCTCCAAACAGGAGATGGACATCATCTCGTTCTCGGGCGAGCTCGCGATGCAGAAAGCCGAATCGGGCAAACAGGCCCAGGCCATCGCCCAGCAGCTCGGCCTCTCCTGGCAGGACTTCGTTGAAGACTTCGCCGAGGGCGCCGCGAAGCTGATGCGGGACATTCTCACCCTCGTACAGATCCACTACACCGAGGATCGACTTGTCCAGTTCCGGGGACGTACGGGCTGGGAGCAGATCGCGGACTTCAAGGGCGCTGACATTCGCGGCCAGACCGATATCCGCATCAACCCGGCGACGTTGGAACCTCGCACGAGGCAGACCAACGAACAGCGGATCATGAACATCGCCAACATGTTCCCCGGTCACTTCCCGCCCGAGGTGATCATCTCGGCGATGGAAGGTGGCTCGGCCGAAAAGCTGATTGAGGGCTACGAAGACGACGTGGCCCGCGCCAACCGAATTATCTCCCTTATCCGCTCTGGTGGAATCTGGGCCATGCCGACTCGCCCGGTGTTCGATGGCGAGGAGGGGCCGAAGATCAACCCGGAGACCGGCGAAGTGGAAATGGTCGCGACCGGGCAGATGGAACCCATCCTTCAGGGGGCCGGCGTCCCGAACCCGGAAACGGGCGAAGAAGAACAGGTTCAGGTCGGCCAACGGCCACAGATGCAGCCGGTCATGGAGACCGAACTGCCCGGCTGGATGCCGAGGCCCTTCGACAACATCCCCGTCCAGAAGACCGTATTCACCACGTGGATGAAAACGGACGAGTGGGCGAACCTCGGGGAGGCCCAGCAGCGGGCTTCGATGGACATCTACGGCGCCATGCTCCGCATCGAAGAACGCGAAGCCCAGAGGCAGGCGCAGATGCAGAGCGAAATGGCCGAAAGCGCAGGGATGCAGAACGCGGCCAAACCGCCGCCGAAGCCGATGCCTTCCCTTCCCGCCCTCGAACAGGGCGAATAGACCTTCACCCCACGGACCAGCCGTCTGAGCCCTGACTACGAACAGGGCAGGGCGGCCCCGTAAACCTGCGGACCAGCCGTACGCGGCCCCGCCATATCAAAGGAGTACGCAATGCCAGAGGCCCCTGCTGAGCAGGAACAGCCCACGACCGAACCCGAGGCCCCGGAGACGGACCAGCCGGAGGGTGAGGAGGAGTCGTTCACCGATTCCTACAACCCCAACGATGTCCCCGAGGAGGCGCGTCCCCAGCTCGAAGCTGCCTACAAGCAGCTTCAGTCGGCGTACACGCAGAAAACTCAGGGGCTCGCTGAGGAACGCCGAGAAGCAGAGCAGGCGCGGGCAGTTGTAGACGCGCTTCAGAACCCCAACCCGCAGATCCGCGCCGCGACTCTCGCCCGACTGGGCATTGACGAGCGGACGGCGCTGGAAATGTTCGGCTACCAGCCCCCGGAAGAGGGCGACGACGATTTCGATGACCTCGCTGAGGTTCGCGATCCCCGAGTCGACAAACTCCTCCAGGAGAGGGAAGCAGAACAGGCCAGCGCGCAGCTCGAAGATGACTTCGCCGGAGCGGTGGAAGGCATCGAGAAAGCGGAGAAACGGGAGCTGTCCGCCAAAGAGCACAACACGCTCTGGCGAATCGTGCAAGGCGACCTCGCCGCGCACGGGACGGCAAACGTGGAGCAGATCTGGGCCGAAGTAAAGGACCAGTACTCCGAACGCGAGAAGGCGCTGCTTGATCCCAAGCGGACCACGCCGCGCCCACCGGGGAACGGAAGCTCTGCCTCTCGGACGGTTGACCTGTCCAAAGAGACCTCGGAGGAGCGCAAGGAGCGGATGGCCGATGCGGTCGCCGCTGCCCAGGCTTCACAGGGGTAAAGAGCCAAAGGAGATTGCGTCATGGCGGCAGCCGACGTAACCACCATCGAAGCAGCACTGAAAGAGGGCTGGACCCAGGACAACCTGGAGGTCCAGTTCATGAAAGAAGATCCGGTTCTGGAAGCAATCGGCGTCACCTCGCCTGACCAGATGGTCGGGGAGTACGCGCTGACCGGCGTCCACACCGGCCGCGGCGGAGGGATCACCAAAGTCCCTTCCACGGGTTCCAAAGAACTCAACGCGCCCGGTCCCGAGCAGACCAACCAGGCGAAATGGAAACTGCGCCGGCTGGTAGGCGCGGTGGAAATCGACACCGGGGCGATCAAGCAGACGCAGAACAAGTCCCAGTCGGTCGCCAACGTGGTCGATCTGGAGACCGAAGGGAAGATCTCGACGGCCCGCAAGCAGCTCACCTCCGAGCTGATGCGCGACCAGACGGGTCTGATCTGCCAGCTCGGGACCAACACCACGACCAAAACCCTGAAACTCGCCACCTCAGGCGAATACGGGCTCGGCGTAGAGGCGACGATGCAGGGCTGGCTGAACGAGGGCCAGTTGATCGACATCGGGACCACCACCGAAGAGGCGGCAATCGCGGACGGGGTGGAAATCACCGCCGTCAACGACGACGAATCCGAACCGTCGATCACGATCTCGGGGTCGAACGTCTCGACCACGGGCTCCCACTACGTGTCGATCAAGAACGGCCGGTCGGGGGAAACCTCCTACGACATCAACGGCCTGCGGAACATCGCGTCCCGGACCTCCAAACTGGGGGAAATCAACCCCTCGACGGAGAACGCCTGGAAGGCGGCTTTCGTGGACACCTCCGGTGGAGACCTCACCCGCCAGCGGGTGATCTCCGGCCGGCGCAAGGTCCGCAAAAAGGGCAAACGGCCTGACTGGGCGATTTCCTCGCTCGAGCAGGTCGAAGTCCTCGAAAACGAGACCTATCCCCAGGTCCGCTTCGACTCGACCGACAAGCAGAACACCGGGGACGGGGAGTCGATCAAGATCGGCAACCTGACCGTCCAGGGCCACGAGGACACCCCCCGGGGTGACTTCACCTACCTCTCCAAAGCGCACCTGAAGATGCTGCGCGACGAGAAACCCTACTGGCACGGTGAGAAGTTCGGCTCGGGAATCCTCCAGATCAAAGCCGGGACGACCTTCGTCTACGGCTCGTTCGAGTGGTTCGTTGAGGCAATCACCAACCGCCGCAACGTCTACGGCCAGTTCCGGAAACTGACCGTCCCGACGACCTAAGCACCTGGCCCGCCCCCCCTTCGGGGGCGGGCCTTTTTCTTTCGACCAAGGAGCCGACATGGCAGCCTCAGCCGCACGTGTTCAGACCGGACGCCCGATGGGCTCCGATTACTACTCCATCTACAACGTCACCCTCGACAACTCCTACGCCGAAGGCGGGGAGACGGTCACCGCAAGGGAACTCGGCCTGCGCCGGGTCACTTTCGCCATCTGTAGCGTCACCAACGGCACGGAATCCGCAACCGTACGTGCCGTCACCGCCTATTACACGCCCTCGACCGAAAAGCTCCACCTGATCGACTCAGCCACCGGCAAAGAGGTCGAAGGCACCAAAGACCTCTCCAAAGTTGTCGTCCAGGTTGTCGCCTTCGGGAAGCCGTAGAAGTGGATCTCGTCCTCCCAGCCTCCGTTGAGGCGGAAATCATCAATGCTGAGATGGAACAGCAGGCCGATGAACACATGGTCGAGGCTGTCGAGTGGGCGGAAGAGTTGAAGAGGATCGACCCGGGCCTCGACCTGGTCTGGGTCGGCAATGCCGACGACCCCGAGCTGGAGCCCAACCGCTGGCATATCCGCAAACGCATCCCGGGCTCGGTGGACGCCTACATTGCGCTTGTCGGCGAGGGCGGCTCCTATCGCCCACCGGGCGCGTGGATGCTCGAATGGCTGACCGCGAATGACCTGTGGAACCCCAGGGTCCACCGAGATAGAAGCGAGGCCAAGCGCAAGCTAGGCGAAGCCCGCGACCGCGCGCGCCGGCTCCGGGCCGAGCAGCGGCAGGACCACATGGCAGAAGCTGTCAGGGCTGCTCGGCGCATTCGTGACGACCGAGGCATGACCCAGCGCTCTGACCTCAAGGCGCCGTCTGTCATCGCTGAGGAGCGCCGTCAGCGCAAGAAGGAAGAAGGGATTGCGAATCCCAAATGACCCGCGCTGAACTCGTCCAGGAGGTCGTAGACCGGGGATACAACTATGTCGCCCCGGTGCGGATCGGAAAGTTCATCGACCGCGCCTACCGCAAAATCTGCTCCCGCTACCCGTGGCCTTTCCTCGAAGCGAGCACGACCGGCGTCGCCTCCTTTGAAATCGCCGACCTCGGCAAGGTGCTCTCGGTCTCGGCGAACGAAACGCCCCTTCCGGGCCGGGACCGTCGCTGGGCGGCCGGAGTGTTCCCGGACCTTACTCAGACCGGCGCTGCCACCTTCTGGTATCTGGAGAATCGCACTCTCAAGGTCTTCCCGGTGGACACCGCCGAAGTGACCGTGCGCTACATCAAGCGCCCCGCGACGCTCGCCGACAGCGACACGCCGGTGATGCCAGAGGAGTGGCAGCACCTCCTCGTGGACTTCGCCGTAATCCACTGCCTCAAAGACGACGACGAGGTTCAGGAAGGCCAGGTGCTCCGCGCTGAATGGCGAGAAGAACTCGCCGAAATGGTCCACGCGGAGCTTGGCCCGAACTACCAGAACGCCGAAGTCATCATCAGGACGGGAGAAGCCGGGGACTATCTCTAATGGCCCGCTACCAGCCCTTTCCTTTCCAGGGTTTCGGCGCGGGCCTCGACCTCGCCTCCAAGCCCGACAACGTCGACCCGGCGTCCTGTATCGACGCCCTGAACGTCCTGTTTTCCGACCGGGGTGCGATCACTCAGCGTCCGGGATATGACAACGGGACCGCCTCGCCCCTGACGAACGCCGTCGCCTCCCTGGAACCCTTCTACCAGACCTCCGGGACCAAGCAGCTACTTGCGGGGTGCGGAACGCGCCTGGAGGCCCTCAGCTCTTCTTTCGCCGTCGTGAAATCGCTGACGGGCCTGACGAATGCCGTCTGGGACTTCGCGAGGTTCGGCCAGCCGAACGCCGAGGTCGCCTACGCCGGGAATGGAACCGACACGCTGCGCAAGTGGAACGGGTCGGAATGGAGCGCTCCGACGGCGACGGTGGGCGGGGAAGCCTCAAAAGCGATGCCAAAGGCCGGCGCTCTGTGCGTCGACCCCTCGAACAACCGCCTCGTCTGCTCGGGGTTCAGCACCACCACTGGAGGGCCTAACGGGCTGACCTCCTCGCCGAGCCACGTTTACTTTTCCGACCCGGGCAACCCCGAGAGCTACGAAACCACCGCCTTCATCCAACTGACCCCCGGAGACGGCGAGCGCGTCCAGGCCGTGACCGCCTGGAAGGAATTCGTTTTCGCCTTCAAGGAGACCAAGTTCTTCGTCCTCTTCCAGACCGGCACCGACAGCGAAGGCAAACCCGAATTCGACTACCGGGCAGTTGACGCGAGTGCGGGGCTGGCTTCGCCGCGAGCCGTCGTCGCTCACCCCAGCGGGGTCTACTTCATGGCCCGCAACGGCGTCTATCGCACCACCGGGCAGGAACCGGAACTGATCTCCTCCCTCGTGGAGCCGATCTGGTCGGGGGACATCTCGCCCTTCTATACCGGGGGAGTGCTGGCGCACGGGTCGATCACCAACTGTGCGATGGGAACCTGGGAAGACCGGATCTATCTGGCCTTCCCGACCGAATCGACCAACAGCCGGGTACTCGTCTACGACCCGCAGTTCGAATGGTGGTCGCTCCTCTCCATCCCCGCGAGCTGCTTCGCAACCTTCCGGCCCTCCAATCAGCCCGAGCTTGTCTTCGGCTACGCGTCAGGCTCAAACCACGTCGGCCGGCACTCTCGCTCCTACACGAACGACGACGGGGCCGCGATTACCTCCTACTGGCGCTCGGGCTGGTTCGACCTCGGCAGCTCCTCTCAGAAGAAGATCAGGGCTTCCAAGGCTTGGGGGGCGGGCAAATGCCCGATGGCCGTGGCACCCGACTTCCAGCAAGGCGTAGGCAAAGAAGAACTTCTGGACTTCACCGATACGACCGCGAGCACGTGGAGCGGAGCCACCTGGGGAGGGTCTGAATGGGCCGAACCCAAGGGGCTGGTCGGCAAGGAGCGTCGCATCGCCGAGCGGGGGACCGTCTTCAGCGCCTACTTCCGCAACGAGACCCTCGACCAGGAGTGGTCCGTGCACCGCCTTGAGCACTTGATTCCGACTGTCCGCGACCCAGCCAAGGGAACCGAATGACCAAAGCCATCCTGCCTCGCACTAACCAGACCGGAGCCAACGAATGGAGCGACGTCGAATCCAACGATGCGGCTCTGGCGAAAGTCATCAACGGCGAACTCGACAACGAAAACATCGCCAAAGCCGCTGGGATCACCCGGGAAAAGCTCGCCTCCGACGCCAAAGGCATCGTCGGCACGTGGTACACGCCGAAGATCATCAACACTGAAGAGAGCCGGACGAACACGGCCTTTGGAACCATGCCTACGGCCGACGAAATCACGGGGGTCGTGATCCCAGAAAACGGCCTGGTAGTTATTGGCTATCGAGCCGTGGCGAAGAGCACGGTCGAAGCAGCCGGAACGTTTGCGGCGTTCCTTGGCTCAAATCAAATCAAGGCGGGAGTTGTAGCCGGCAGTCCTGAAGTTCGTCAGGTGAACCTGACGGGAACCGAATTCAAGCCCATCGGGATGACCGCCTCCGGGCCGGCTGCCGGCAATGGCGCCTACTCGGGGGATGTAACGACCGGACAGCTACTCATCCCCACTTTGTCGTCAAGTCCCCTCGCCGTTGTGTTTGCCGCCCCGGGAACCTATAGCGTCAGTATGCAATTCAAAGCCTCCTCTGGGGCAGTGACGGTGAAAGAACGCAAGCTCTGGGTGGCGGTCCTCGGGGGTTGATGAACCGCTCTCATCGTTCGTGAACGCGGACGCCTTTTAGACCTACGTCAACCTTCCATCGCACCCAGAAAAACGATTCTTCCTGGGCGAGGACTTCGCCGGTTTCTTCGTTGGTTTCTTCTTCCGTGACGGCAAACCAATATCTCGCCAGGCATCGGAAGTGGTTGGGCGCCAGTCGTCGGCAGCGGCGCACGTACCCGCTCGTCTGCCGTATCCCTTCAACGGCTTCGCGATACGTCAGAACTTGACGCTGGGCAAGCTTGGGTGCTGCGCTCGCTCCCGCCGCTCCGACGAATCCTGCCACCGTCACTGCGATTACTGCAATCCACTTCATAGGAAAGGACCGTAGCGCCTATGTCCCCGTCTTTGCAAGCCGTAGAGGACAAAGCGACCGATCAGAACTTCCGTCAGCTAGACGGACGGTTTCCTCTTCAGCCGCAGGATCTTGCGGACTCGGTGAAGGAACTCTTCGTCCGAGCCGTCGGCGGCGGGCCGCTCAAGGTGAACACGGGCTTCGCTGAAGCGACCTACGGCGGAGGCAGTATCGAAGCGACGCAGGCCATCACGCACGGGCTGGGCGTAACCGTCAAGTTCGCGGATATCTCCCCGGAAGACCCCGGCTACGTCCCCGGTACCAAGACCTACGGGGCAACCACCTTCACCGCCACCGTGCAGAAGCGCGACGGAAGCACCCCCGCCAACGGGACCAAAGCGAAATTTCACTGGATCGCGATCGGATAAGGAACTCAATTGCCCCAGCTTGGAAATCGGAAGGCGGTGATCCGCCAAAACATCTCGCAGAACCGGCCGGTTGGCGGCCCCGTAGCGGGACCGTCGAGCCCGTCGCCCGCTCCCCAGCCCCCCCAAGGCGCCATGCCGTGGGACGTGCAGGCCGCCAACCAGGAAGCCGGAGCGCTGACGAAAAGGAACAACGCGCTCGCGGGTCTCAGCTCGAACTGGGCGCACACGCAACAGGAATACGGCCTCGAAGGGCCGTGGGCCGATGCCTCCTCGAATCCCTATTCCCGCGCTGCCCTCCTTCAGCGCTCCTACGACTCCGCTCGGCGGGGGACCACGAACTCTGCGGGGCACAAGCTCTACGCCGGGTCTTTCATCAACGCCCAGAACCAGAACACGCATCAATTCGACGTAGGGCGAAACGAACTCCAGAACGCCTATGCGCAGGCCCAGGCCCAGAACATCGCCGAAAAGCAGGCCGCCGAAAACGCCTATCTCGAAGAACTGAACGAAGCCGGGTGGAACCGCATCAACGCCGGCTTGCAGGCCGCACCCGAACCGATGCCCGCAGGTGGCGGCGGCTCAGGCCCCGGCGCCTACGCGACCGTTCCCTACAGAGGCAAAAAAGTGAAAATCGGCATCGGCAGCGCCCAGGCCGTAGGTGGTCGGCGGCAACAGATCAAAGCGAACATCTCGAAAGGGAAAGGCAAATGAGGCGCCGCGAGCAGATCAAGAAGAACATCGGCGCCAAGCGCCGGAAGCACCCCGGCAACTCGTCGCTGACCGCGCCCTTGACCCCGCGAGAAGCCCACCGTCAAGCCGCCTCGGAAGCGAGAGCCGAATACGGCCCCACGATCCGCGCCGCCAAGGGGGAAATCCGGGGCTCGAAGGCGAGGCAAAGCCAGATCGGCGAATGGTTCACGGGACTCCAGGACCAGATCAACCAATCCGCCCAGGCCAGCGATGCGTCCTCAGCCCAGGCCAACAACGCTCTTCTCGCACACGCCCAGGCGGCCACCGAAGCCGCACAGAAAGCACAGGGTCAGGTCGGCCAGAACAACGCCGCCACGGCTGCTCTTACGGGGGCGGACCCGTCCCTCTTCAAAGATGTGGAAGCCGAGGGCGCCGCGGCGGCGGGCCAGCGGGCGATGACGAATCAGATGCTCGCCGCGCCGATCGCCCAGGCCGGAGCCTCCCAGGCCGCCTACTTGCGGAACACCGGAATCAACGCCGGCCGCGAGTCAATCGAGCAGCGCGGCCTGGAGTCCAAGCGCCGGCAGAAAATCAAGGAAGACCTTACGGCCTTGCGCAAAGAGCGCTCCCAGAAAGCCATCGGGAACTTCCGCGATATCCGGGGCGAAGAGCGCGACTACGAGATCCAGCGCAAGGCGTTCGGTCTCCAAAAGGATGAAGCGGCGCAGGATGCCGCTGAAGGCGCCGCCAACCGCGCAGCCGACGAACGGCAGTCGAGGCGCGCCCAGGAACAGGACGAACGTGCCTCGCGGCGAACGGCGGAAACGAGCCGCACGAACAACAAGGAAGACAACGAAGGCGGCGGCGACCGCAAGGGGCTCACTCCCGGCGAACGCAGAGACCAGCGGGAGGGTCGGCAGAACGCGATGGTCACCGCTCGCAATCTCTACAAGGCCGCCAAAAAGCCCCCGAAGACGAATTCCGAATGGGCGGCCTTTACGCAGCTCGTTGCGCAGGAATCCGAAATCTCCCCCCAGGAGGCCCAGTGGGCAGTCCGGCGCCTCCGCCAGAAGATGCGGAACCAGGCACCCGCTGTTGCTGAAGACCCCAATGGCGCCTCCCTCGGCAGGTAGATGGCAACCTCCGCAGACAAATTCTCGACGGGCTACGAGGGGAGGAAGAAGGCGCGCAAGAAGCCGCCTGCGCCTTCTGTCGCCGAACAGCGCGAACATCAGGGGAAGACGCCCCAGCCCCTGCCTTCCTCGACTAGGCGCGTTCGTGAACACGAGGGGCGGGTCAAACAGCCGGGAGTTCCAAGGGGTCCGCGTAACTCGATCTCAGCCACCGGCAAGAAGAAGCTTGCCAAGCAGGAAGCCAAGCGCGCGACGAAGCGCGGCCTGAAGATTCTCAGGGAGACCGACTTCGGTCCCGACCCTCATCGGGAGTACACGCAGGCGAAGACTCGGGGCGTGGCGCCTTCGGCCGAGCTCAAAGCGAAATACCCCCGCGCCTACAAGAAAGCCCTCGATGCCTTCGGTGAGCACCACGCGAAAACTGAGGGGCTGAAAGAGGACCTAGTTGCGGAATTCGTCATCTCGACGGCCGCTACCGCAGGCATTGGGGCCGGAGCCAAGCTGGCCGGGACGGCTGCCGAGAAGGCGCTGTTGGCCAAGGCGGGGTCGAAGCTTTCTTCGTCCGCTACGAGCGCCGCTGAGAGCGTTGCCGAAAAGGGCGCCAAGGCTGTTGCGAAGAAGGTGAGCCGTGCCCGTTCTGCTCCAGCACGCGCCGCCCGAAGAGCCAAGGAGACGCCGGAGCGGGTCCGCACGGCTCCGCGCAGGGCGAAGCGAGCGGTGACGACCAAGAAGGGCCGTCGGGCGGCTGCCCAGGGAGCCGCCCGAAAAGCCGCGAAGCACCCGGTGGGGACGGCATACGGGGCTGCGCTGACGGTTCCTTCGGGTGCTGTTCCGGGGGACGTAGGGGATCGCGCCAGGGCCTTCGCGGAGGGCTCGGCCAAGGCGCTCCTGCACCATCCGGGCGAAACCACCAAGACCACCCTTCGCGGTCTCTCAGGGGTCATCACCGGCCCGGTTGCCCTCGGCGCAGCGGCCGTGGACTCAGCCAAGGAAGGGACGGCCGACCCGCTCGTCAACACCGCAAAGGAGGAGGTGGAGGGGGTCAAGCAGATCGTCCAGACCGCCTTCTCCGGTGACGTGAAGAAGGCCGAAGAAGCAGCCCGCAAAGAAGGCTCGCTTTCTCTGCTGACCCCGCTGCCGGCAGTCACCAAAACCAAGGCGTACAAGGTCGCGCGAGAGGACGTTCGGGGAGTCGCTGCCGCCGGCAGGCGCAGGCTCGCCGCCTCGGAGAAACTGCCGGGGAAGGAGTGGCGCAACCGAAAAGTCCGCCATGCCCCGGAGGGCACTGGCGAGCATGTCTCCGGCCTCGCCGCTCGCCACGATCAGCGCAAACGCGTCTCGGTCATCAAGGCTCGTACCGACAACCCGCACCGCGTGGCCGGTGACGAGCACATGGGGAAGGTGCTCCACGCCCTCGCGAAGGCCCCGAAGGGCGCGCATATCGCGATGCAGACCCTGGCCGAGTACGGGATCAGGGACAAACGCGGCGCCGACCATCTGCGCATGAACGGTCCTGGCGACAAGGAGCTGCTCGCCGCGCTCGACTACGCCGAGATGCACCCGCACGTCTTCGAGTCCAAGGGGATGAAGGAGGCGCTTGAGCACTACGCGAAATCGGTAGAGGGGACCGCCGCGACCAAATCCGGCAAGGGCGAACGGGCGAGGGTCCTTCCCCAGGGAGACGCTCTCGGAATCACCCGTCCCGAGCGCATGGTGCCCCACCACAGACGCG
Source organism: Solirubrobacterales bacterium (assembly GCA_035688825.1). Taxonomy (GTDB): domain Bacteria; phylum Actinomycetota; class Thermoleophilia; order Solirubrobacterales; family 70-9; genus VAYN01. The sequence continues at coordinate 67,896 of DASSMM010000054.1, forward strand.
AGGAACTTGGCGCCGATAGCTGGGCAGAGGTCCGAGACCGCCTGAAGGAGGTCCGGAAAGCGCAGCTCGCGGCGCTGCGGAGAGACCCGAAGAACGCGGCGGTCAAAGCCGACGTCGAGTTGACCGTCAAGCTCCTCAAGGAGGCAAAGAAGGAAGCGAGCCGCAAGGTCAACTCCAATCGCAAGCCGAGAACCTGGCGGATGGTCAACGGCAAGCCGCAGAAGGTCCGGCTGAAAGACCTCCCCTACGACGACGCGCGGCTGAAGGAGTACGTCGATGCGGTCGAAGCAGCGCGCAAGGCGGCGGGGCTGGAGAAAGCAATTTGGACCCACCACGCTTCCTCTTCGGGCGACAAGGGCGCGGGGTTCCAAAACGCCTTTCCGACTCCGGCCGGTCGAAAAGAGTACGCCCGCGAAGGCAATCTCGCCAAAGCCGACGAACTGGACCGCTCGCTCGAAGGGCTGGTCCGGGGGTCGATCCTCCTCCCTCGCTCAAGGGCCGCCGGCAAGGAGTTCATGCGGAACATCGTTGACGAGTTCTCCCTGCCGTTCACGATCAACGGTGAGAGGGTCACGGTGGGGCACGGCTCCAAGGACTGGGCAGCGATCACGCGGCGCAGGTCTGGCGACAACCCCGAGGGGGGACAGTACGACCCGCGCTCGGTAGCTCGCCTCGCCTACCGGGAGTTCAACAACGCGATTGACGACCCGTTCCTTACCGACTCCCAGCGGGACGCTCGACTGCTCCAGATCCTCGACGCGGCCGAGAGCGGGAAAACGCCCGGGAATGAGCCGTTCGTCCTGGTCCCCCGCGAGGTCGTGAAGGAGGCCCGCGCCCAGATCAGCCCTGAGACCAACATTCTGACCAAGGGGATGGGGGAGTTCGCGAAGATCTCGAACCGACTGATCCTGGGGACGAACCTGGCCTGGGCGGTCGCGCAGACGGTCGCCGAGGGAGTGCCGCTGCTGATCTCGCATCCCTCGCTTGCGAACCCGGCGAAGCTCGCGACGCTGTACCGGGACTCGAAGCGCTACGGCGATCGGCACCCCGAGTTGCGCGCGACCGCGGGGGTCTCGCCCCTGAATGCTGCGGCGCTGCGCCAGCCCCACGAGGAGCTTGAGACCTACACCCCGGAGGTCTGGTCGAAAGGCGCCGAGGCGATGACGCGGGGCAAGACCGCCAGAGGTGCGCTGTCCCTGGCAAAGCTCCGCGCCCTGGGCCTCATCGACGTGCGCCGGCAGAACGCCTACCGCAAGGCGATGTACGCGGCTGAGGCCGACCGCAAGTTCCGCTCCTGGCACTCCGGCCTGACGGGCCTCTTCGACGGCTCAGCGGCAATTTCCAAGCGCTTCCGCGGCAAGTCGCGCGAGGAGCTTTGGGACTGGCTCAACACGACCAAAGAGGGCCGCAAGTGGAAAGAGAAGCTCGAAGACCACGTTGACGCTGTGCAGGGCAACTGGACGGCCTTCACGCGCTACGAGCGCGCGCTAGCGCCCTTCGCGATCTTCTACCCCTTCATCCGCTACTCGCTCCGCTGGGCTACGTGGGCCTTCCCGAAAGAGCACCCGGTCAGGGCCACGGTCATCACCATGCTCGGGCAGGCGAACGCGAACCAGCTAGAGGCGCTCGTCGGCCAGAGCGCCTTTGAAGAAGGACTGGCGAAGACCCCTGACCCGCTACCCCTCTCGAATCCGCTCGGCTACTCCTACCCGCTCTACAAGAACGAGGACGACGAAACGTCTGTGCTGCCGGGTGGCTCTCGGATCTCGCCCGGGCAGTCCTCGATAACGCAGGCGGTCCAGTCGGGGAACCCGGCGGCGGTCCTCTCCTCGTTGCAGCCGATCCTGGGCGCTGGCATCACCGCGACGACGGGGGTCGAACCCTTCACCGGGGAGCAGTCCTCCTTGCCGCGCGGCGAGGCGGCGTTGAACGCTCTCTGGGGCCTGCCGTCGATCACCCGCGCCACGGACTCCAAATTCGGGGAGCAATCGGTCGCCTCCAAAGCGTTCGAGCAGTACGACAAGAACAAGGACGTTCGCTCCTTCATCTTCCCCTTCATGCCGCAGAGCGGAGAGAAGTTCGCCGCCGCCGACTCTCTCGGGCGGGCCTTCGACAAGAAGTACGGCAAGAACGCAGTGCCCTCGCTTCCTCCGGCGTTCTACGAAGCCGCCCTGAACCACGACTGGAAGCTCGCCAAGAAACTCCGCAAAGAAGTGGTCGCGGCCGAACACGCAAGCGACCTGATCAAAGCCGCCGAGCAACCCTTCTACGGGAAGGACGGCAAGGAATTCGATGATGTAGCCGGGGAAATCCTCGGCTACATCACCGGCTACCGCCAGGTGCCCTACGAAAAACCGAAACCCGAGCCCTTCGGCATCCCTAGCACCGACCCCGCAAAGCTGCGGGAACAGTTCGGTCTCCCTTCGACGTCTGCCTCTGACCTCCGCAAGCAGTTCGGGATTCGCTGATGGAGGCAAGCGCAGCCGAGATCAGGTTCCGCGGGGTCGAAGATCGCCTCAACGCGTCCCATCGGTCGATCACCGAGCTGCGGGGTGCGTCCACTCGCCACGAGACGGAAATCAAGACCACGAGCGTTGAGGTCAGGGAAATACGCGAGGACATAGGGGAGATCCGCCGGGAACTGGCCAAGGGCCGGGAAGAGCAGAAGGCCGAATCAGTCCTCCTGCGCCGAACGTTCATCGCCGCCGCCGGCACCTTCGCAATGTTCATCGTTGCGCTCGCGACCCTGATCCTCCAGGCAGGTAGCTGATGGACCGGGTGCGCGTCGGGCCGGTGAAAGGACTCAAGATCGCGATGGCGGCGTTCGTCCTCAGTCTCGCGCTCTTCGTCGTGGTCGTCGCCGGAGGGGGCTACCTCCTCACCCACAAATCCGAGGAAGGCGCCGAAACCCACGCGGCCGTCTGCGCCCTCGTTTCCGACCTCGAATCCCGCACCCAGAGCACCCGCGTCTTCCTGGAGGAACACCCGCACGGCACGCCTGGCATTCCTGCCAGCGCCCTGCGGGAATCGCTGCACAACCAAGAACGCACCATCGACGCCCTGAGCGTCGTGTCCTGCGGATAGCAGAAACTCCCCGCTTCTGCGAGGAGTCGGCCTTCTCAGGTCTCCCGACTGCGCCTGCCGGTCTGCGGGGGAACTTCCAACTCGGCCGTCTTAACGGGCGTGCACTCCCTAGGCACGATGGGCGCGTTCGGGACGCACTTTAGCAACCGCCGCTGAAGCGGCTTCCATAACCCGAAAGGAGAGCCACTGTGGCTCTGCACTACTCCGTCATTGACGAGTGCCCCTGCCCGAAACCGATGTTCCCGATCCTGCGCAAGCTGGAGAAGGAGACGGGCGCGAACTTTGAATCGATCTATCGCGGCACCGACGTTGCGAAGCTGCTGGCGAAGTTCGGTAAGCACGACCAGGCATGGCTTTTCGAGCACCTTCCGCCGGGGGTCGCCAACCCGCCCGGGCGCTCCACTCACGAGCTGTTCTCTGACGGCGTTCCCTATCCGGGGCCGGTCGGCCGCAAACTGGTTTGGTGGCAGTGCGGTATCGATATCAACGACGCCGACGTTGACTCGGTTATCGAGGCCGCCCGCCGCCACGGCTGGACTCTCTTCCGTCCCTACGGGGCCGGGGTCGAGTACCACCACGTCAACTTCGCCCATAAGCCCTCGCGCTGGAAGGCGTTCTACCGGGCGGTCTTCAAGCCACGGACCAGCAGGAAGCCGAAGGGCAAGCACCCGACTGCGCTCTCTGAGCACGGGGCCGAGTTCATCGCGGGCTTTGAGGGGTTCCGCTCTGCCGCCTACTGGGACCCGTGGGGCGACGTATGGACCATTGGCTTCGGGCACACGAGCGGCGTGAAGTCCGGCCAGCGCGTGAGCAGGGCCAAGGCGCTGAAGCTGCTTCAGGCCGACGCGAAGACCGCCGCTACCGCTGTTAAGGACCTGGTCCACGTCCATCTCAGCCAGAACCAGTTCGACGCCCTGGTCAGCTTCGTCTTCAATCTCGGCGCCGGGGCACTGGCTGAATCCACGCTGCTGAAGAAGCTCAACAAGGGCAACTACAAGGGCGCCGCTCGAGAGTTCCAGAGATGGGACCACGCGGGGGGCGTCGTACTCGCAGGGCTGACCCGCCGCCGCAAGGCCGAGGCCGCCCTGTTCCTGAAGAAAGGATCGTCATGAAAGAAGCCGTTGCCGCACGTCCTACCGAGGCCCTGACCGGGCTGGCGCTCGCCGGGTCGATCTTCGGGTTCCTCACTCAGGCCGGAGTCTCAGATCCAGTCTCGGCCATCGTTGCCGTCGTCGTCGCCTTCCTCCCCGCTGCCGTCTCTTCACTGGTTGACGAGATCAAGGCATCCTCATGAGCGCCGTCACGCTGCTTATCATCATCGTCCTCGTGCTGCTCGCCATCTACCTGATTCGCTCCATTTGAACACGAGCCGCAAAGGCGCTGAAGCAGAACGCTTCGTCCACAAAGACATGTCGGCGAGGGGGTGGCTCGTCGGCTCCCTGCGGCACACCAAAGGCTCGGGCGACCACATCGCCGTCTACCCGACCACGGGCGTCGGCTGGCTCATCGAGACCAAAGCCGTGCCGAGGAAGGGGAGCCCCTACAGCTCCTTCACGCGCCCGGAACGCGAAGCGATGAAGGCGACGCCCGTGCCGCCGAACTGGACTCGGATGCTCGCGGTGGTCCGTGGCTCGGGGAAGAACATGGAAGCCGAATACATCTCGGAGACCGCCTGGCCCTAAATCCAAGCCAACTCCAAGTTCCTCCAAATCTGGGACTTGACAAAGGCGCATAGACTCTTGAGTGGCCGAAAGCCCTCGTCTCCTTCCCTGGAGGCGGGGGCTTTTTGCGTTCACTTTCCGCCCTGCGCCTGTAAGAGTTCCCCAAGTTCGCGATTGAATTCGTCGTTCCATTCAAGGCGTTGGAGGAACTTCGAGGGGTTGCGTTGTTCAAAGATCCTCGTGAAGCATTTGTATTCGGCGTCATCCGACATCCCGTAGTGACGGTGGCACCATTCTTCTGCTGCCTGTCCCACGGTTCTGTCGCTGGTCCCGCACCCGGCTAGCGCCAAGGCCAGCAGGCAAGCAAGCGCCACGCGCCTCACCGGATTTCTTCGCCGCTCGCGTTGTAGCACCGGGTGTAGCCGAACCGCGTGAAGACTTCGCCCCTGTGGTTGGCTTCAACTATGGTTGGGAAGTAGCAGTCGCGGTTGGAGGGGGGGTTGCCATACCGCTCGGCCGATTCGCAGGCGATCACCAATGGAGACCGGCGGGAGCAGGAGAAAACCTTCCAGGTAGTGCATCGTGGGTGGTATTCGCAGTCTTCCCGGGTGGTGCGCTTGGCCACGTTCCGAGCAAAGCCCGACGGCAGGTAGAGCGCCTCGGCTGGCGCAGCGAAAACGAGAGCAACGATGACTGCAGACACAATAAGTCCAACCTTCATGGGCCTCCCCCTTCATTTAGAAGGACGCGAGGATACCCAAAGCGCGCTAGTATCGCGACGTTCTTGCAAAAGCGCCCCCGCACCGCGCTAACGGATACGGGGGCCAGCACCGAAAGGGTTACGGCCTTCCGATGCGTTTCTCAAATCTATCCGGCCTCAGCCAGTCTTTGCGACTTTCACGGCGGGGACGATCTCGCCTGCGAGCTGGATCTTCACTGAGCTTCACCCCCTCTCGGCTATGGGTCCAAGCAAAGGGTGACGAGAGCAGTGGACGGCTCAAAACGGTTGCAAAAGCAGCCAATGAACAAGTAGGTTTGTGCCAATGAAGGGGGCTCTGCTACGCGAGGCTGGCGAGAATCGGCTGTTGGCGATGGCGCATTCGCTGCGCGTCGACGCCTTCAAAATCCTCACCCAACGCGAGGCGAGTCCCTCGGAGATCACCCGCGAGCTGGGCCTGCCGCAGGAGGAACTCAACAGGGTCACCTACCACGTGAAGCATCTGGTCGAGCTTGGCTGCGCTGAAGTGGTTGGCAAGCGTCGAGAGCATGGGAAGAGGCCGGCGACCGTCTACAAAGCCACGGCCCGGTCGATCATCGAGATGGGGGAGTGGGACCAGTTCAAGGAAGAGAACCCTGGTCTGGCCGATCACATCCTCTGCGAGTTGATGCAAGTCCAGCTAGACGATTACGCGACGGCCCTTCAGGCCGGGACCATCGGCGCGGATGAACACTTCCACATGACCCGCACCCCTCGGGTCCTCGACCTCCCGGGACTCGAACAGGCCCTTGAGCTGAAGGAAGAGCATCGCCGACGAATGGACGAGATTGAGCGGGAATCGGCCGAACGTCGAGCCGGGGACGGCTCGGACGCGATCCCGGTCTCGGACTCTCTCGCCTTCTTCAAGCTGCCCCCGCGCACCGGAGCAAACTCAAGACTTGACAAGTAGCTCCGCGACTCGAAAGGGTCCCCCGGGCGAGACAAACTGAGCGGTGGGAATGACTGCATTGTGAGGGCGCCCGCCGAATGACGAAAGGGGAACGGGTCGAACCATGCAGCAGGGGCAGGGGCCGACGACGAGTGAGCAGGCCGGCCGAAGCGGGACCGAGCGCGACGAACTGAACGGATTTCTGGCCGAGGTTCGTCGGTTCCGGAAGCGACTCGATCCCGCTTCGGCCTGGCAGCCCACTTTAGAGGTCCTCGAAGAGGAGCTAGAGGACGGTCAGCCCTTGTTCCTCAAGTGCAGCTTCGCCGCGTCCAGCAGGTCGAATAGGGAGACGCCGGTCGCCTCGGAGTAGGCGTCCATGATCTCAGTGAGCCCGGGGAACCCGCCGCCGTTCTCGAAGCGCCGGACGGTGTCCACAGACTTACCTAGGCGGTCGGCCACCAGCTCCTTGCTGATGTCTTTGTCTGTACGCGCTTCATGCGCGGCCTTCACCAAGGCATCGACTAAACCGGTCTGCACGGCTGCAACGCTACACCGAAATTCTTCTTAGCGGAAACATCATGCAGGAGTTGCTTGCAAAAAGTGCGTGCAGATGTTACGGTCCCGTCCATGAACGATCAGGCGGGCAGCATCAACCGCGTCAAAGAGCTCTTGGAGTCGAGCGGCAAGAGCCGCCTCGACCTGGCGCTCGCCCTCGGCGTTAGCGAAGACACCGCCCGCCGACTCGAAAGGCCCGGGGAGTTGATCCCCTCGAAGTACATCGGCCCGATGGTCGCGTTCTTCGACGTCACCGCCGACCACCTGCTCGGTCTCGATCAAGAGGCAGGGGTCACGGCATGAAGTACCTCTACTCCGATGATGCTGCTGCCGTTCATCGCGCCTTTCTCTTTCGCGTAGGGGCTATCGGAAACAGCTCTGCTGGCAAGGGCCACGGCCCCAAATCTCCGCCCAAACACACCGCGAAGGCGACCAAGACCAAGGAATCGAAGAACCGGCGTCGGACGCGCGAACCCAAGTACAACCGCTACGCCGCCGAGGAACGGCGTAAGAAGCACAAGGCCGCTCGCGTCGCGAGGGACCATCGTCGCGCCGCCCCACTTAACTGCGGGCACGGCATCCGCCACCTTCACCCCGACGGTGATTGTCGGCGCTGCTTTGCCGAGGTCACCTCATGACCGTCGCCGCCGTCGTCATCGCCTGGTTCTGGAAACCGCTCCTGGACCTACTGGCCTTCTGTCTTCTGGTGGAGGCGCGGGCCTGATGATCTTCGACTTCTTCGCCAGCCTCGACGCACTCGAATGGTGCGTGCTCGCCCTCCTCTTCGCCTGGTTCTCGCTCTGATGACCCTCGCCCTCCTGCACGCCCTGAAGGACATTGGCATCGACTTGGCGATCGTCGGCATGGTCGCGCTCATCGTCTGGCTGATTGCCGAGACCGACCGCGAAGTCAGAAAACAGCTCGAACAGGAAGACCTCGAAGCGTTCGAGCAGTGGGCAAGCGAGCAGAAGGCTCCCGACTGGCAGTGGCCCGATCCGCCGGCACCCCTTCGCGCTGAATACGTCGCCAAGCCGAAAGCGAGGGTCCGATGACCGTCCAGGAACTTGAGGCGCTATGCAACGCGCCTGCGCCTCAGCGACCGGTAGCACCTGAAGCCTGCGCCGCCCTTCGACCGCACGTCAGGCGGATGCGAGTCGAGGGTTTCGAGGCGGCCAAGAAAGCTGACCGCCTCGGCGAGGGCGAACTGCACACCCGCTTGCTGCTTCTGCTGGCTGAACTGGACGACCTTCGAATTGCGATGGGAGAGGACTTGTCGTGAGAGAGACCGGGACCAAAGAATGGAAAGTCCTCGACGTTCGCGAGGGCAAGACCGAACCCAATCCTCACGGCGGCGAGTTCCAGAAGTTCTATGTCGATTTCGAGGGTTCCGACGACACCTATTGGCGCCGCCGGAAGGGAGACGCGCCCGAGGTTGGCAAGTCCTACTACGGGACCATCTCCGAAGGCAACTACGGCCCGATGTTCAAGAAGGAGAAGCGGCCCGAAGGGAGTTCGGAAGCAAGTACCGGAGGCGGCGGCTCGAAGCGCGAGTGGAAACCCGAGAGCCAGTACGACCCCGAGAAAGTCGCCCGCATCACCCGCGCCCACGCGCAGAAGATGGCCCTTGAGTGGGCGGCGCTACTCCAGCAGAGCCCGGGTCCGCTGACCCTGACCCTGCCGAATATCTTCCAGCTCGCCGACGCTTTCCAGCACGACATAGAGACCAACGGTCAGGCCGCGATCCAGGGCGCGGGGGCGGGCGCGACCTCCAGCGCGCAGGCATCCTCCCCTGCCACCGCCCCCGCCCCTGAGTCGCGGCCAACCGAGGGGCTGGCCGATCTCGAAATGGCGCTCAACGAGACGCCCAGCGGTTCGTTCATGGGCGCAGAGGCCCGAGCCCTCGTCGCCAAGTACATGCAGACCCAGCTCGCACCGGACGACCTCACCCGCGCCTGCAACCAGCTCACCAACAAAGGTGACCAGGAGCAGCAGGAGATGACCTTCCGGGCCATGTGCAAACGCACGGAAAAGTGGAAGGGCCAGCCGCTTCCGACCGCCCCGCAACCGGACGACGACATTCCGTTCTGATGGAACTCGCAATCGAGCCCATCAAAACCCTTGGTGACCTAGTGCGGACTCTGCGCTACAAAGACGTTTGCGAGGACGGTCTTGAGGAGCGCCACTTCACCGACAACGGCCTGCTCATCGAACCCGCCGCGGTAGCCCTTCGCTCTCGTGGCTACAAGGTCGAAGTTTTCCACGATGGGGAAACCCGCCGCCTGCGCCTGCTGGAGACCCCAGACGTCGGCGCTAAGCGGCGCAAGGAAGCGCAGACGAGGCTCGTCTAGATGACCGGCCCCGTCAACAAGCCCCTGCCCCTCTCACGTCCCGGACCACCCCGCATTGATGACCTGGGGGTTACAAGCGCCAGGCAGCGAAATGGCGGAACTCATCAGCCGCAGCCCGGGATATCTGACGACGACTACGCACGTCAGGAAGAAGAGAGGGTCGCCCTCGAAGAAGCGCGGGAGACGCGCGGAGAGGACTTCTGGGACGGCGTGGAAGCTCGGGCGCAGGCCGCTGAGTTCCTTCCTATCGCCTCCGTTGACGTGGAGCGGGTGGAGCTGGCGACCGACCGGATGCTCCGCCAGGAGGACTTGGCGCTCTATTCGGAGTGGGGTGTTGTGCGGTGACCGTCGAGCAGCAGGCCAAGCTCCGAGAGATCGTTCGCCTGATTGACGAGGCGACCTCGTACGCGATCAACCAGGGTGCGGGTTATAAGCGCTCCGAAGGGGCGATCTCCGTCCACTACGGGACCACCGAGGACCGCCACGACGGTCACGCCTTCTCAATACGTGGTGTCGAAATCTACTCGTACCTCCTCGGGCCAAGCCGAAATCACTTCTTCAGCACCCTTGATGAAGCCCTTGAAACCGTGCGTGATTGGCATAGGGCGGCGATGGAGGAGGAGTGGTGAGCGACACGGATCGCATGTACCGCCTTCTGTGCGAACGCCCCAACGGCGTCCACACTCACGACCTTCGCAAGATGGGCTACAGCGGGAATCCCTCGCAGCGAGCCACTGACATCGAACGGAAGTACGGCGTCCCCGTCCAGCGCGAACGGGAGCGTCGAAACGGTAGGAACGGATCGCGCTTCAAGCTCGCCGGAGTCGGCGCTGGTTCTGATTCGGGGTCTGTGAGCCAGTGGCCTGGCATCGATAGTCCTGGACGTACCAGCGTCGATTCGGGCGAAGGAAGCACCGGAGGCCGAGCCCAGGCCCATGCGGCAACGGGGACCTCCGGTGCACCTGCCCGATCCGTGCCGTCGATGTTCGACGCCGACGTGGAGTGGGCGTAGCGGTGCGCTGGTTCGCCATGAGCACCAAGACCTTCAGCGACCCGAAGGTGGTCCAGCTCGGGGAGAAACACGGTCCCGTAGGGCTCGCCTGGTGGACGCTGCTGCTTTGCGAGGCCGGCGCCCAGGAGAAAGGCGGCACCGTCGAGGTCTCGTTTCGGACGTTCTCCTTCGAACTCCATACCGACGCCGAGACGGTCGGAGCAGTACTCGAAACGGCGGAACGTATTGGCCTATGTCACAAGGTGTCACGCGATGTCCACAGCTTCAAAACGAGCATTCCGGCGTGGAAAAGGTGGCAAGCCGCTGGAAGAAAGGCTGAGGAAAGAAATCGGCGTAAACAAGCCGATGTCACGGACAGTCACGAACCGTCACGCGATGTCACTACAGACAGACAGAGAGACAAACAGAGAAACAGCGCGCAGGCGCGCGCCGACATTTCACCTTACGACCGCAAGACGAAAGAGGTCCACGTATGACCCTCACCACCGACACGACCTTCTGCACTTGCGAAGACCCGGCGCTGAAGTCCTGCCCGGCCTGTGCCGCCTACGAGCAGGAAGAGCGGGACAAGCGGAAGGCTGAGCGCATCGCTCGCTCGGGGCTCCCGAGGAAACTCCGGACCGCAGCCCTGCTCACCTACCCCGCCTCCCTGACCGATGCTGCGACCCGCTGGGCCGAAGGTGAGATCGCTGGCCTCTGCCTCACCGGCCCCGTTGGAGTGGGGAAGACGTGCCTCGCCGCCTGGGCCACCGAGAAGCGCTTGCAGAACCACAGCGTCAAGTGGGTTTCGGTCTCGCGGCTGATGACGCAGTTGCGCTCCGGGTTCGGCTCGGAGATGAAGGCCAACGCCGACAAGATCGTGGCGGGGACCGGCGCGATCGTCCTTGACGACCTCGACAAGGTGAACCCCACCGACTACGGGAAAGAGGTCATCCTGGCCGCGGTCGAGGGGCGCTACCAGGCCGGCTCTCCGCTGCTGGTGACGACCAACAAGGAGCTTTCCGAGCTGAAGGACAAGCTCGACGCTCCCGTGGCTTCACGCCTTGCCGAGTACTGCGAGGTCATCCGCATGTCGGGTGAGGACCGGAGGCTTTCGTGACCGCACCCCGCGAAGTCGCCATCGCCCAGCTCGAAAAGGCGAATGAAGTCCGCTCCCGACGTGGGCGCCTGAAGCTTTTGATCGCCGAAGGCAGAATCCCCGTCTCCGAAGTGCTGGTGAGGGAAAAGCAGTTCCTCCGCAACATGAAGGTCCACGACCTCCTGCTCGCCACCCCTGGCCTCGGCAAGGTGAAGGTGGACCGTGCCTTCAGGAGCCTGCGCATCCCTCACAACACGACCTTGGCGGGCCTCTCTGTTGAGCGCAAGGAGCAACTGCTGGACTGGCTCAAAGAGCACCACGGGGTGAAGATATGAAGGCTCCCCGCGAACTCACGGAAGCCTTTGCCCAGGGCGTAGACGAGCGCGAAGCCCTAATCTTCGACGCCGAAGGGCCGGCTGTCTGCTGGCTCGCGCAGTTCGACAGAGCGCAGCGTCCCTGCGAAGGACGATTCGAGCGCTTTCACCTCATTGGTCGCCAGCGGGTGGAACATGCGCTTGGCGCGCTACTGCCTGATGCCGTTGAACTGACCGTTTCGACTCAGGAGCTTTGGAAGCTTGCCGACGAGAAGCCGGACATGCCAGTCCCGACCGCCCCGGTGGACTGGACCGAAGTAATCCACGCCGCGGCCTGGGACTGCCGCAACGGAGGCATCGGCTGCGTGCTGCATCACCGCAAGCTCGATAGCCACCTAGTTTCCCTACCCAGCGAAGAGCTAGTCGTCCCGCGCTCGGCTCTCCCCGAACACGTCGAGGAATTCGCGGCGGACTGGGGCCTTGAGGACGAGCTTGAAGCGAGGTTCGACCATGCCTGAGCCAGTCATCGACTACTACGAGACGGAAATTTCCTGCGAAGCAATCGGCAAGTCAAGCGGCTGGTTCGTCTACATGGACCGCACCGAAAACCTGTCCGGCGGAGGGTCGATGGACCGCCTCACGCCCGACCAGGCTCGTGCTCTCGCCGCCCAGCTAACACGCGCTGCCGGCGAAGCAGAGAAAGGCGCAGCATGAGCCAACCCATCCCGAAAGAGCAGGTAGAGGTGCCGGAGGAGGCGCTGAAAGCCACGGAGCCGGTGGAAGCGGCGTGGGGCATCTACCTGCCCGAAGACATGCAGCGCGAGCTACTCCAAGCCGTCGCCGGTTCCATACGTGCTCAGGAGCGGGAGAGGCTGAAGGCCGCGCTGAAGGAGTGCATCGAGGACGCCTACGCCGTCGAGGATTTCATCGGCAGGGTCACGGCGTGGAAGGGCAGCGACGAGGACGAACAGGCCGAGGCCAAGGAAGCCGCCGAACGTCTCTGCGGCGCCCTCGACACGGAGCCCACCGATGTCTGAGTCAGGGCAGGTAGAGACCGTCTTCGAGAACGGCCAGAAGGTCCACGTCTACGACGAGCACGAAAACTACATTGGCTTCGACGGGGTGATCGACAGCTTCGAGGGCGAGATCGACGGCGTCGAGATCTACCGCGTCGAGATGCCGAACGGCGAACTGCAGACCCTCTCGGAGATGAGGTTGGGCGATGCCTGAGTCAGCACCCCGTATCTCGGAGAAGGCTGTTGAGGAGCTGGCGAAGAGGAAGTACATCTTCCAGCCGGGGACGAACTTCCGGCAGCCCGACAAAGCATGGGCCGGCGTTGGGGGCGAGCGGCGCGAGCGGCACCTACTCGCTGCCCGCGAAGACCTCACCGCCATCCTCCCCCTGCTCTGTGGGGAACCGAAGCAACTGGACGACCTCGAACGCTGGATGGTGGACTACGAAGGCGAGGAGGGCGGCCCGGTCGAAACGAAGCTCTCCTGGATCACCGGCCCCGACGGCGATCCGACGACGAAGCGTCCGGACGTTGGCGAGTACCTGATCCGCCTCAGCGACGCGAAGCTGGCCGCCGAGAAAGCCGAGCAGGAGCTAGAGCAGGCAAGGGCCGAGCGGGACGAGTGGGAACACAAGGCCCTCCAGCTCGGCGTCGGCTACTTCAAGCTGGCCACGAGCGAGCCGGGCCGACGGGCCGAACGCGCCGAGCGTCAACGCGACGCCGCCAATCGTGAAGTGCAGGCCCTTACCCAGCAGCTCTCCGAGGTACGGGCAGAGGTCGAGAAGCTGGAGAGCGCGGGCGAGAAGCTGGCGGTGGAGGCGCGTCACCGTCTCTCAGAGATCACGTTCGACAACCCGGACCACCCGGCCTGGAAAGGCCCGCAGGCGACCGCGCTCACGATCTGGAACGAAGCCCGTAACAGCCTTCGACCGGACGCTCCGCCTGCCGACGACTCGGCCATCCTCGACTCCGCACCCTCTGTAGCTGGTGGGCGAGGTTGCACCGAGAGCGAGCGTGTGCGGCTGGAAGACGCGTTGCGGCTGCTTGCGATCACCCACTTTGAACACGAACGGCTGATCACCGCCGAGGACTTCGACTGCACCGACCTCTTCGAAGCCGGACTCGTCAAGCACATCGAAATCGGGGGCACGGGAGAAAAGAGCTGCACGCTCACCACCGAGGGCATGGAGGCGATCCAGGAAGCGCTCGGCCTAGACCTCGGCACCGGCAATCCCTCTCTATCTGGGGACTGCGAGCGGGGTGAGGAGGGGTGCGAGCGGCATGGAGCGACCGATTGCGAGGACTGCTACTTGGACGCGCTGGCGCCCGACAAGCAGCCCTGGACCGGGAAGGCGAATATCGCGTGGTGCCCCAAGCACGGCCTGCACGGAGCACGGGATACCTGCTTTGAGTGCGGGGAGCCGGTCGAGCAGATTCCGATGGTGCCGCTGCGGGACCTAGAGACGGTCCGGGGCACCCTGAAGAGCCTGGCCGGTGGACCGAAAGCCGCGCCCGCGAGTCAGGACCGCGCCGAGGCACTGCTCGCCCAAGCCGAAGGGATGGCGCAGGAAGCACTCGATGCGCTGGACGCCCTCGCTTCCACCCAGCAGTCCTCCACCACCGGCAACTCCCTATCTAGGGAGCCGGGGGATCGGGAGCAGGTAGAGCGATGCACGTGCGCGCCCAAGCTGACGGCGGGTCTCGGGCATGAACCGGGCTGCCCCTACTGGCGGCCTGAAGAGGTGCCGGGGCGATGAAGCCGCATAAGGCGTACATCAGCGGTCTGGAGGACGGCCTTCAGGGCATCAGCCTTCACATCGAGAACGCGAGCAAGCGCTACATCCGGGCCTATCGCGCCGGGGTGAAACGCGGCAAGGCGTGGCGGCACCACATCGAAGACGGCAAGTTCGGCTGGCCCGACGCTGCCACTCCCCAGCCCAAAGACACTCACCTATCAGGTGACGGGGAGCGGCTGCCCGATCCGCAGTTGACCCGCGAGGAGGCGAAGCTGCTCCTGGGCGCACGCGATCCAGAGCCGATCGAGCATCCGAACTGCGCCGCTCGTGAAAGGGCGCGCGGCAAGCTCCGAATTGCCCTCGCCACCCGCCTATCAGGCAACGGCGAGACGCTAGAGGAATCGGCCGAGCGCCTGCGTCAGCGCGTGCTCGCGCATCCCGTCATCACGACGATGGACGAGAGCCACCGGGACCGGGTGCGGATCGCCCTCGAAGGCGCCGGCCTTAAGGTCGCCGTCGCGGAACTCCTCGCCACCCGCCTATCACCGGAGAACAGCAGCGGAAAGGTGGCGGACTGCGACGACCTTTGCAAGTGCGGTCACGAGCGCTTCCACCACGACGACGGCCGCGAGATGGGCGTCGAGACCAACTGCAAGTCACGGGGCTGTACCTGCCAGAAGTTCGAGGCGGAGAACAGCAGCGGGGTAGAGGAGGAGCTGCGCAAGCAGCTTGATCTTCTGGTGGGGGCAGCCGCGCCCATCGAGTCAGGCGAAGGCGGCGAAGAGGACCGCGAGAACTTCTCCGAGGTGTTCCAAGACGCCTGCTTCCTGCTCGCCCGCCTTCAGGTCAAAGACGAAAATGCTGCCTCGCCCCAGCCCGATCCCACCACCCGCCTATCGGAGGGGACGGGGGAGCGATGAAGCGGCACTCGCGCCAGGTGCGCCAAATGGCCAGGATCATCCGGGACGGCTTCGAGCACGTGATGAGCGAAGCCGACGCGCTCGTTGCTGCTGAGAAAGTCGCTGCGCTGCCCCTGAACCTGTCGGTGCGAGAGGCCCGTGCCATCTCTGAGTTGGTCGCTGGCGCGCCGACGCCTGCGCAGGAACAGGTCGCCCTCAAAGCTCTCGGTCGCCTTGACTCAGCCACCACCCAGAAACCACAAGACGAGGAAGAGCGATGAGCGACCGGCCTTATCGCGACGGCGACAAGCTTCGTCACCTCAACGGCGGCGGCCTCTGGGAGGTGCTGGAGTACATCGGCGGTCCCGGTGAGGACTTTCGCTGCAAGTGCATTGAGGAAGGGCCCGGCTCGACGCTCGGTCGCGTCGAGAACTTCCACCTGGAGTACATGGAGCGGAGCTTCCGAGTCGAGGCCGGGATTGGCCCGGACCGCCGTCGAGTGGTCGTGCGGACCATCGACATTGACACCGACGAGGTTCTCGATGAAAGCCGGATGTGCCCGGACGACGACTACGTCATCGTCACCGGCCCGAAATACGAGGTCGCCGCTCTGCAACGCTGGCCTAGCTCCGGGACCACCCAGTTAACGATCAAGCGTCGGCCCCAACCAGAGCAGTGTGGTGGAAGCGGGGAGGGGCGAGGCCAGTGATCGCCCGGCTCTCCTACGTCATGTGCGACGAGTGCGGCAACCCCGGCGCTCCCGCTGACAACGCCCGCGAGGCTCGTGCAGAAGCGCGCCGCCAAGGCTTCGTCCGGATCGACGGTCGCGACCTCTGCAAAGAGTGCAAGCCCAAGCCGCAGTCAGAGCCCCACTACACGGGGGGAGACGACCGTGGATAGCTACCTGCGCCGGATCTTCCTCGCCTGCCTCGACGTGGACCAGCAGTGCAGCGACAACCTGGAGGCGATCCGGGGGCGCCACCCCGACTGGGACCTACCGGCTGAGATCGCAGGGATCGGCCGCAACTTCTACCTCTGGGACCGGCCGGACACGGGGGGAGACGAAGGATGAGCGAAGTCCGCTACGGAAAAGCGGGCGACGAGGAGCTTGTGAAGAAGCTGCCGCGCCGAGTCGCGCACGCGGCGTTCGCGGTCCTGGAGGCAACCGCCCAAGGTGTCCCGGCTACGCCATCAGAGGCGATCCTGTTCGACCAGGAGTCTCCGAGCCTCGCGGCCTTCTGCTCGGCTCTCCGGCGCGCGATCGACCGGGGCCTAGTCGATCGCTGGGGACGCGGCGTCTACGTGCCGACCATGCGCGCCCACGACCTCCGAACCCTCCTCGAAGACCGCTACCTGGCTGACACGGCAGACAAAGGGGAGGCGGGAGCGTAATGGCTGAGGGACTGTTCAGCAAGGATGAGAAGTCGCTGTTGATCGCCCGGATCGCTCGCGGCAAGTCCTGCCTGCGCTGGCGAGCCGCGGAAGAGGAACCGGTCGTGGACAAGCTCATGTCCCTGCTCGACTCCACCCAGCAGCAGTTCGACCTCTCTTCCTTCCGTAAGGAGGTAAAGCGGCGACGAGATATCAGGCGGTCCTTGCCCTACTACCGGCTGAGGAGGACGCTGATGTGTAGCCAGTGCGGCATGTGCTTGCCGGATGCAACCGAGTACCACCCGTTCGTTGCCTGCGAGCTGGTCGAGGCACGACACGGCGACACGACGGCGGCGCGCTCCGATCTCCAGAAGGTGATCGAAGACGCCCGCAGTGACGACCCGTGGATCAAGGGCCGGATCGACCTGTTCCTTGCCAATCAGCACAAGCTCAGCGAGTCCTCAGAGGGGAGCCGGGAGACGTGAAGGGCGACGAGGTGAAAGAGGCCGCCCGCTACGGGCGCCACCTCCGCGAGGTCTGTGAACGGCACGACGCTCTGCCCGAGGCCCAACAGCGTGTGCAGGCGCGCCGGAACCGTCGCCGCAAGCTGAAGGGGAAGCGCGCATGAGCCCTTCGACCGGGGCACGGGAGCGCGCCACTGGCTTGATGGCGCGAGCGATTGACGACGCTCACCGTGAGGGCGAACAGGCTTCGTTCACCCGCGTCGAGTGGGCGGTGCTCGCGGGCGACACCGCTGAACTCATCTCCTTCCTGCTGGCCGAACGCGAGCGCTTGTTTCCCGAACCCCAACCCGAGGAGGAGTAGACCCCGAATGAAACCCAACGAAAGGATGCGCAGTGAGCCGTCTACTTGAGCGAGCAAAGCAGGATGCCAAGACCCGCGAGAAGGAACGGCGCGAGAAGGAGCGCGAGACGCGGAAGCAGTACGCCGCCGAGATAGCGGCCATCCAGAGCCGGGCGACCGAGTTCGTCAACGGCAAGCTCGACGCTGAGCTGAGCCCGACCGCCCTCACCCCGCAGGAGTTTGCGACCCCCGACGACGAAGAGATGGCCTGGGATTTGACGGTCGAGGGTCTGGACTTCGAGGTCGTTCGCAAAAAGAGTAGCGGCGCCTTCAGCCTCTACCTGATCCCCGACGGCGACCCCGAGAACGCTCGGGTGTACATCCGGCGCCTTGCCGACCTCGCGGACCACCTGGAGTAGACCCCGAGATGGCAACGACGAGTGAACAGCAGCAGGGAAAGGCGGTGGAGAAGCAGCGCTACCGGCACCCGTCGGGGACCGCCCACACGCAGGTCTCGTTGACGACGATGCTCCAGAGCGGGATGCTCGCCGAGGGCGGCACGGCTGAACAGTTCCGCGAGGAATACGGCGAGTGGTTCGAGCTTCTGCAGGGTGGGACGTGGCGGGTTGAGGCCGTCGTTGCGGCTGTCCGCGACCAACCGCTCTCCGACGAGGCCAAGCGCGCCGCCGCCGCCGCCATTCACACGCAATGCGTTCCTTCTGAGGAGCGCTTCGAGGAGTTGACTCCGCCCGAACAGGAGTACCTGTGCGACCTCGCCGACGAAGTGGTCCGCGCTGCCTTGTGCCCCGTCCACCCCGACACGGAGGCAAGCTCCTAAATGGCTGGGGAGAAGGTGACCGATCTGACGATCAGCGAGGCGACCTGGCGCTGCCATGAACGGGGCGGACCCGCGCACGATGGTCGCTGGGAGTTTGTCGGCACGGTCACCGCCGACGACGCCGAAGGTGCGGCCCGCAGCCGCTGCATCCAAGCCTGGGCCGAAGGCACCCACGCGATCCTCGTCGTCAACTCCAAGGAGGCCCGCGAGTTCCGCGTGACCATCGCGAGCGAGGAGGTCACCGATGGCGGCGCCTGAGACCCCCGCCCAAGAGGTAGAGCGGCGCTGGCCGAACATGCTGCTGGGTCGCCGACCTGTCGATCAGGTTCCAACCTCGGTTTGGTGGATCGGCAGCGGCTCGGCGCTCGATCGCGAGCTTGGTCACGTTCTTGAGTTCACCGAGTACATGCCGGTCGAGGACCATCAGCGCCTTCTACGAGCAGAGGAAGAGAAGAGGGAAGCGGCTCAGGCAACGATCGCCCGCATGGATGCCGCGAACGTACGGGCCTTGGAAGAGGCCGGCGCCTGGGACGACCCGAGCGGCACGAATGGCGTCGTCAGCAACATCAAGCGCCTGGGCGCCCGTGCCAAAGCAGCCGAGTCCCAGCTAGAGGAGGTCGCCCAAGAGCTTGAGGAGGAGGCCGAGAAGAAAGTCGGCGCCCGGGACGCGAGCCGAACCAACCACTCGCCGGCTGGTCGGCAGAAGACGGGCAGGCTCGACGGCGAAGCCTACGGCCTACGAGCTGCCGCCCAGCTCCTACGAGACAAGGGCACTGAGCAACTCCAAGAGAACTCCAAATCAGTCCAAACCTTGGAGATGGGCACTGAGCAGGAGGGGGAGGCAATGCGCGCTGAGATCTGGGTGCTGCCGAACGTCTGCGCCGAGCAGCCGGCCTTCGCCAACGGCGTGCGCCTCGTCGATCCGGTGGACCGCGTTCTGGCAGGTGACGATCTTGTCGAGACCGCCGAGGACTTCAACCTTCGGCCGGAGGAAGTCGACCTCGCCCTCCGCGTTTTCGCTGCGGCAGGCGGCCGGGTCTCCAAGAGCTACCACCACCTGCGCCGCTCCACCCAGCAACCCGAGGTAGCCGTAGAGGCGAAGCTGTATACGGATCGTATACAGGGCGACGAGGGGGTTGCCGTAGAGGGTGACCCCGGCCTTGAGCGCATCGAACGGCTGGAGCGCTTCGACCCGGAGCTTGACGACGATCGCACCGGAGTAGAGATGCTCCCGTGGCCCGAAGGCGATTGGCTGCGGCGAGAGGATGTCATCCGCGAGCTACAGGGAGAGAGGGGCGAGGGGTGAACGCGTCCGACATTTTCTTTTCCGAGCGGATCTGGCCCTGCCACGCGGGCGGCTACTGGTGGGCGGTCGAGTGCATCGATATCGAGGCCATCCACGGCAAGGACGGCTTTAACGAATCCGCTCTCGGCACGGCAGGGTTCAAGTGGTCCGCCCGACGCAAGATCAAGCGTTACAAGCGGCAGTTCCTTCGCGAAGCCCTCACCACGCACAACCAGGACCCCCAGCAGGGAGAGGGCAAGTGAACAGGGCTGCGCTGTACGAGAGCGCCTGCAATGTCGAGGAGTTCTTGCGGCGCGTCACGGCCTGGAACGGCTCCGCCGAGGACGAACTGACGGAGGCAATCGAAGACGCTGAGAAGCTGACGGCGGAACTGGAGGTGGGCGAGGACGAAGCGGTGGCCCTCCGCCGCGAACTGCTCCTGGCCCTGGGCCGTACCAAGGTCCGAAAGGAGCGAGGGGAGTGAAGAAGCCCGAAGACAAATGCTCGGTGTGCGGGCAGCCCGTCTACGTCAACGGCGAAGGGACGTGGTTCGGCCCCGACGGAGAACTCATGTGCGCGAACTGCGGGCCGTCCAAGGTCACCCTCCCCGAGCGAGTCTGGGACCCGGAGAAGGGCTGCTGGAAGGAGCGAGGGGATGCCTAGGAAGTACGAGATGGTCAGGCTCCTAGAGCACGAGGGCGACAACTGGCGCGTGGTGCCCGCCGATCTGGTCGAGAGCTTCCTTGGCTCTATACCTGCCGTGCTTGGCACGCTCGCGGTCGCCACGGCCCTAAGGGCTAGTCAGGTAGAGACGCTGAGGGCTGTTGCGGACTATCCGCGTCCGATTTCCCCGGCCGAGTTGGGCGGTCTGGTCGGCCCGCCCGGCGGCCTCAGCGTAGGCGCGGCGCGGGCGCGACTCGAACGCCTGCGAGCCGACCGCTTTCTCTGCGCGCACCTGGTGAAAGACGAGCGGGGCTTCTACCACCGCGCCCGGTTCAGCCTCTCCCAGCTAGGTAAAGAAGCCCTGGCCTCATCAGGGAAGGAGGCTGGGTGATGGGCGAAGCAGTCGCTCGCTTCCGAGCTTGGACCGAAGACCCGGTGTCGTGGTTCTGGAACGGCCTCTCCGCCTTCGTGTTGTTGGGCATGGCGGTAAAGGCAGCAATGGGCGAGCCGTTCGCGCCGTTTCCAGAAGCCGCCTGCCTGTTCTTCGCTGCCATGAAGATCATCACGTTGACGCGTCTGGCCCGGTCATCGAAGGAGCGAGGGGAGTAGGTGGCTACCGAGATCCAAATCGAGCAGGGGTCCGAGGAAGCCTTCTACACCGTGCGTTCCCTGGCCGAAAAGCTCAGCGTCTCCCTGGGCACCGCGAAAAGCATGGTCAAAGAGGGAGAAATTCCTAGCTACAAGTTTCGGGGAATCCGCCGCATCGATCCTGCGGACGTAGCCTCCTACCTCGCAGAGCATCGAGAGGAGGCAGCATGAACCGCAGAGAGAGCCCGTTGAAGCGCCGCAACCCGTCCGGCAAGACGGTCTGGGTCGCGCGCTACACGAACCGGGAGGGCAAGAGACGAAGCGCCGGCACCTTCAAGCTGGAGGGGCCTTGTAGGGCGCCTGGCGAGGACTGCTGCGCCCAGCACGCGATAGACGCCGCCTATAAGCGCGAAGAGACCGCGGCTCCCGCAGGCGAGAAGACCATCGGCGAGTACGCGAAGGAGTGGTTCGAGCGCTACCCGAAGTCTCCGCAGTCCGAGCGCTCGCACCGCACGCGGCTAAAAGCGGCGCTGGGGATTCCCCTGGAAGGCCGACCGCTGGCCGACTGGCCCTACAAGGACCTTCGCCCTCGCCACATGACCGATTTGGTGGACCACATGCTGCGCGTAGAAGGCAGAGCCGCCAAGGGCGCCGTTGGCCTGCGCAACAGCCTTTCGGTGATGACCAAAGACGCGATCCGAGACGAAGTGGCCGAAATCAACTTCGTGGCCGACTTCGAAATCAGGGCCAACGACCCGAGGATTCGCAAGCAGCCGAAGAAGATCCGCGTCTTCACCTTCGACCAGCTGCGCGAATTCGCTGAAGCAGGGCGCGCCGAGGTCAGAGCACGCACGCCCAAACCCGAGCCGAACAAGGAAACCGGCGAGCCTCTCTACTACCCCGCAATCGACTACGAGCCGATGCTAGCCACGGTCTGCCTCGCCAACTTCAGGATCGGAGAGGTCTTCGCCCTCCAACGCTCGGAGATGGACCTCGAAGCGCTGATGTTCTACCCGACCGGCTCAGCCTACGAACGAGAAATCACCCGCGGCGACACGACCACCAAGAGCCACGAAGGCGCCTGCCCGATAGCCCCCTCGCTCGCGGAAATCCTCCGCAGGATGCCCCGCCGGATCGACACGAAGCTCCTCTTCCCGACCCCCAAGGGGACCGTCTGGAGCTACCCCAACTTCCTGCGCGACGTCTGGGTGCCGGCGCAGATCGCCAGCGGCATGGAGTTGAGGCCGCACGAGGCCCGCCACTCCTACGTCTCGAACCTCAGGGCAGCAGGCATCGACCCCGCCGACCTCGCAGACGTGACCCGCCACACCGTCCAGACGGCTACCAAGCACTACACGCACCCGACCAGGCAGAGCTATGAGGCGATCAGGAGGGAGATCGGATGAAG
The DNA here is from genome assembly GCA_035688825.1 of Solirubrobacterales bacterium. Taxonomy (GTDB): domain Bacteria; phylum Actinomycetota; class Thermoleophilia; order Solirubrobacterales; family 70-9; genus VAYN01. The sequence continues at coordinate 90,199 of DASSMM010000054.1, forward strand.
AACCCGTTAAAACGAAAGCGCTACCCCGTTGCACGCGAGCTGGACCTTGCAATGGAGGTGATCCGGGGCGAAGCATGGAAGCTCGCCGAGGAAGGAACCGATCCCGGCACGATCTACCAACGCCTGCAAATGGTCCGCGAGATCTACACGAGTTCGATGATCTACGCGATGGTCGGCAAGGACCGCAAGAAGCTGGGCCGCGAGTACGTCGAACGCTTCGAAGAGAAGGCACGGACGTTCATCGAGGGACGCGATCCGGTCTCAGCGCTGCTGGGGGGCCTGCAAAGGCGCCCGAATGCGACCACGATGCGACCTCGAACCCCTGACAACAAGGGTCAAGAGGGGTCAAGGAAGGTTGAAGGCAATCCGCAAGTCAGCGGAGATCCAGCTTTGCAGAGGGCAACAAAGGTCAGGGAGGGTCACTAAGGTGTATGCCGGAGGAGGGACTCGAACCCCCGACACGCGGATTATGATTCCGCTGCTCTAACCAGCTGAGCTACTCCGGCGGGGAGGATGATGGTAGCGATGGCGCAGCCGGGTGGTGGAGCTCCTGAGACGGGTTGGTCGGCGATTCGGCCGGTGCTGGTGGCCTTCCTTTTGGTGGCCGATGCGTTTGCGGTGGTTTCGCTTGCGGTGGTGCGGCCGGAGGACTGGTGGGCGCCTTTCGCCGGGTTCGGGACCGTGCTCGTGGGGCTGATCTGGTTCGAGGTCTGGTCGATTCGGCACCGGCACGACGACGACTGAGAGGCGCTTGGCGGCGAGAGCGTCGATTGCAGGGGAAACGCTGCACCATTCGCGGATGGTGGGTAGGGTGGGTCGGTGCCTGCGGATCTCGACAGAGCGGTGAAGACGGTGGTCCGCCAGTGCATGGGGATCCAGCCGGGCGAGGACGTGCTGGTCGTCTGCAACCCGGTCACCGAAGAGATCGGCGCGCTGATGCGGATCGAGGCGCAGGGAGAGGGCGCCGACGCGACCCTGGCGGTGATCTCCGAGCGCGACTCCGCCGCCGCCGAGCCGCCGCGCCCCGTGGCGGCGGCGATGGCCGCGGCCGACGTCGTCCTGGCGCCGACGATCCAGTCGCTCTCCCACACCGACGCCCGCAAGGTGGCGAGCGAAGCCGGCGTCCGGGTCGGCAGCCTCCCGGGCGTCACCGAGGAGATGCTGGGTCGCCTGATGACCAGCGACCTGGAGGAGATCCGCCGCCGCGGCTGGGCGCTCGTCAGCGCCCTCAACCGCGCCTCGGAGGCGAGGATCACCTGCAACCACGGCAGCGACCTGCGGATCGGGCTCGAGGGGCGGATGGGGATCGTCGACGGCGGCGAACTCGGCAGCCGCGGCGCCTTCGGCAACCTGCCGTGCGGCGAGGGCTTCATCGCCCCGGTCATCGAGACCACCGAGGGCGTGCTCGTCGTCGACGGCTCGATCGCCGAAGTCGGCCTGCTCGACACCCCGACCGCGCTGACCGTCCGCGAAGGGCGCGTGGTCGAGGCGACCGGGCCCGACGGGGGCCGGCTGCTGGAGCTGCTGGGCGCCCACGGCGAGGAGGCCGCCAGCGTCGCCGAGCTCGGGATCGGGACCAACGAAGAGGCCGAGCTGACCGGAAACATCCTCGAGGACGAGAAGATCCTCGGCACCTGCCACGTCGCCTTCGGCGCCTCGGCGGCGATCGGCGGCACCGTCCAGGTGCCGGTCCACCTCGATTGCGTGGTACTCGAACCGACGGTCGAGATCGACGGCGAGAAGGTCGTCAGCCGCGGCGAGCTCCTCCTCTGAGGCTTTGCGGGGATGCCGACCCTCCTCGCCGTCCCCAACGTCTCCGAGGGTGCGGACGAGGGCCGGCTCGACCGCCTGCAGAGCGCCTTCGCCAGAGGCGTGAGGCTGCTCGACCGCCACACCGACGCCGACCACGGCCGCAGCGTCTTCACCGTTGCCGGAGCTCCCGGCTCGCTGACCGAGGCGCTGGCGAGCGGCGCCGAGGAGGCGATCGAGACGATCGACATGCGCGGTTACCGCGGCGCCCACCCGGCGATCGGCGCGCTCGACGTCTGCCCGCTCGTCTGGTTCGACCCGGCCGACCGCGAGGCGGCCCGCACCGCGGCCGCGGCCGTGGCCGAGCAGATCGGCGGTCTCGGCGTCCCCGTCTTCCTCTACGGCGAGCTGGCGCGGGAGCCCGGACGAGCCGAGCGCGCCTACTTCCGCAACGGCGGCCTGGCGGAGCTGTGGCTGCGGATGGAGTCGGGGGAGCTGCGGCCGGACTTCGGACCCGAGCTGCCGCACCCGACCGCCGGCGCCACCCTGGTGACGGCCCGCCCGCCGCTGGCCGCCTTCAACGTCGAGCTCGACAGCGGCGACGTCGAGATCGCCCGCTCGGTCGCGGCCGGCCTGCGCGAGGCGGGCGGCGGACTCGCGGGAGTGCGGGCGATCGGGCTGCTGCTCTCGAGCGGTCGCGCCCAGGTCTCCACCAACGTCCACGACCCCCTGGCGGTTCCGCTCGGCGAGGTCGTCGAGCGGGTGCGGGAGCTGGCGGCGCCGCTGGGCGCGCGCCCGGTCGAGGCCGAGCTGGTCGGCCTGATCCCTCGCGCCGCGCTCAGGGATTACCCCGCCGACGTGCCGATGCGCGCCTTCGACCCCCGGCAGCACGTGATCGAGGCGCGCCTCGCCGCGGCGACCGACTAGATTTCGAACTGCATCAACTTGACTATCCAGCAGGTGGTCAAGTTGATGCAGTTCGGTTCTTATGGCTCAGACGAGGAAGAAACGACAGCGCAAGCGACGCGGCACCCAGGGCGGGCGGGTCGACCCGAACCCGCGGCGCAGCCGTCCTCGCACCCGTGAGGAAGCCAAGGCCCAGGCCCGCGCCAAACGTCGACCGACCGCCAAACAGGACCTGCCGCCGACCTGGCGCAACTCCTTCGTCCGTGGCCTCTTCGCCGCCGTCATCTTCGCGGCGCTGCTGATCCTGATCTTCAAAAAGGCCGTCGGCCCCTCGCTGATCTTCGGCGCCTTCATGCTCGCCTTCTACGTCCCCGCCGGCTACTACATCGACATGGTGATGTGGCGGCGCCGCGAGCGCGCCCGCATTCGCGCCCGGGAGGACTGATGGCCCTCGACGTCGAGATGCTCACGGTGGGGCAGATCGGCGAGAACTGCTTCCTGTTCCGGCCGCAGGGCGGCGACCGGCTGCTGATCGTCGACCCGGGGGAGGAGCCGGAGCGGATCCTCGCCGCGGTCGAGGCGAAGGGCGGCGAGGTCGAGGCGATCCTGCTCACCCACTGCCACTTCGACCACATCGGCGCGGTCGCGCCGGTGGCCCGGGCGACCGGAGCCCCCGTCTACTGCCCGGAGATCGAGGTGCCGGTGCTCGCCGACATCATGGCCTACGTCCCCTGGGCCGGTTTCGGCCCCTACGAGAGCTACGAGGCCGACGAGGTCGTCCGCGGCGGCGAGACGCTCGAGCTCGCGGGGATGGAGATCGAGGTCGTCTTCACCCCGGGCCACAGCCCCGGTCACGTTACCTACGCGGTCACGGGCGAGCCGGCGATCTTCTCCGGCGACGTCCTCTTCCAGGGCTCGGTCGGCCGCGTCGACCTCCCAGGCGGCGACGGCCCGACCCTGATCGCCTCGATCGCCAAGCTGATGGACGCCTACGCCGACGAGACGGTCGTCCATCCCGGCCACATGGGGCTGACCACGCTCGGGGCGGAGCGGGCGACCAATCCCTTCCTCGGCTCGCTGGCGCGCTAGGAGCACCGTGGCGAGCAAGTTCCAGGCCCCCCGCGGGACCTTCGACATTCTCCCCGAGGCCGGGCGCGCCCGCCGCCGCCTCGAAGCCGCCGCCGCGACGGTCTTCGCCCGCGCCGGCTACGAGTCGATCGCGACGCCGGTCTTCGAGGACACCGATCTCTTCGAGCGCGGGGTCGGCCAGTCCACGGACATCGTCCGCAAGGAGATGTTCACCTTCGAGGACAAGGGCGGGCGCAGCCTGACCCTGCGGCCGGAGGGGACCGCCTCGGTCTGCCGCGCCTACCTCGAGCACGGGATGCAGAAGCTCGGGCAGCCGGTGAAGCTCTTCTACCTCGGCCCGTTCTTCCGCCACGAGCGCCCGCAGGCGGGGCGCTACCGCCAGTTCCACCAGCTCGGGATCGAGTGCATCGGCACCGACTCGCCGCTGGCCGACGCCGAGGTGATCATGCTCCTCTCCGACCTGCTGGGAGAGCTCGGCGTGCCCGGGGTGGAGCTGCGGCTCGGCAGCCTCGGCTCCTTCGAGGCCCGCCGCGCCTACCTCGAGGATCTGAAGGCGCACCTACACGCGCACGAGGGCGAGCTCTCGAAGGACGTGCGCGAGCGGATCGACATCAATCCGCTGCGCGCCTTCGACTCCGACGACGAGGGGACGCGCGGGGTGATGGCGAGCGCGCCGATGATCGTCGAGCGGCTCGAGGGCGAGGACGCGGAGCACTTCGCCGAGGTGCGCGGGCTGCTCGACGCCGCCGGCATCGACTACGTCATCGACCCGACCCTGGTGCGCGGCCTCGACTACTACACCCGGACGATCTTCTCCTTCGTCTGCGACCGACTCGGCGCGCAGTCGGAGATCGGCGGCGGCGGCCGCTACGACGGCCTGATCGAGCAGCTCGGCGGCGCGCCCACCCCCGCGGTCGGCTTCGCCGCCGGGATCGAGCGGATCCTGCTGGCGCTGGACGAAGAGGTGGCGGGGGAGGGACGCGACGTCTTCGTCGCCGTCGCCGACCCGGGGCAGCGGCAGCGGGCGATGGCCCTCGCCTCCGAACTGCGCCACGCCGGGATCTCGATCGAGGTCGACCTCGCCGGCCGCAGCCTCAAGGGCCAGCTCAAACACGCGAACCGGATCGGCGCCCGCCGCGTCCTCATCCTGGAGGCGGACGGCAGCGCCCAGCTGCGGGACATGGAGTCGGGAGAGCAGCGCGCGGTCGATCCCGGCAACCTTGTCGAGGAGATGACGGGAGGAGAAGCGTGACCGAGACGACGGCAGCGGCGACGACCGCGCCGGCCCTGCGTGCCAACGCGTACCGCGACACCTGGTGCGGCGAGGTCCTGCCGGCCAAGGTCGACTCGCAGGCGCGGGTCGCCGGCTGGGTCCATCGCCGCCGCGATCACGGCGGCCTGATCTTCATCGACCTGCGCGACCGGACCGGGATCGTCCAGCTCGTCTTCAACCCCGACAGCTCCGGAGCCTCATTTGAGCTCGCCCACAAGCTGCGGGCCGAGGACGTCTTGAGCGCGAGCGGCTCGGTGGTCAAGCGCTCCGAGGAGACCGTCAACCCCGGGCTCCCGACCGGCGCGGTCGAGCTCCTCGTCACCGAGGCCGAGCTGCTCGCCAACGCGGAGACGCCGCCCTTCCAGGTCGAGGGCTTCTCCGGCGAGGTCGGCGAGGACACGCGGCTGCGCTACCGCTACCTCGACCTGCGCCGCGAGCAGATGCAGAAGGCGCTGGCGCTGCGCCACCGGGTCGTCCACGCGATGCGCGAGTTCCTCGACGGCGAGGGCTTCCTCGACGTCGAGACGCCCGTCCTCACCCGCTCCACCCCCGAGGGCGCCCGCGACTTCCTCGTCCCCAGCCGCCAGCAGCAGGGGTCCTTCTACGCGCTGCCGCAGTCGCCCCAGCTCTTCAAGCAGCTGCTGATGATGTCCGGCTTCGAGCGCTACTACCAGGTCGCCCGCTGCTTCCGCGACGAGGCGACCCGGGCCGACCGCCAGGCCGAGTTCACCCAGCTCGACATCGAGATGTCGTTCGTCGACGGCGAAGACATCATCGACGTCAACGAACGGCTGCTGGCGCACGTCTTCCGGAGCGTGGGCGGCCCCGAGATCGAGGTCCCGATGCAGCGCATGTGTTACGACGAGGCGATGGGGCGGTTCGGGACCGACCGGCCCGACCTGCGCTTCGGCCTCGAGCTCGTCGACCTCGGCGACGCCCTGCGGGAGACCGAGTTCAAGGTCTTCCGCTCGGTGCTGGAGGGCGGCGGCTCGATCCGCGGCCTCAACGCCGGCCGGCGGGAGATGCCACGCTCCGAGCTCGACGGTCTGATCTCCCGCGCCCAGGAGCTCGGCGCGAAAGGGCTGGTCTGGGCATTCCGCGAGGGCGACGGCTGGCGCTCGCCGACGGCGAAGTTCCTCAGCGACGAGGAGCTCGCGGACCTGAACCGGCGCCTCGGCGCCGAGGAGGGCGACCTGCTGCTGTTAGTCGCCGACAAGCGCCCGGTCACCGATTCGGTGCTCGGGCAGATGCGGCTCGACCTAGGCGAGAAGTTCGGCCTGATCGACGAGGACGAGCACCGCCTGGTCTGGATCGTCGACTGGCCGCTGATGGAGTGGAACGAGGAGGAGAAGCGCTGGGACTCGCTGCACCACCCGTTCACCGCCCCGGCCGGCGATTTCGACCCCGACAACCCGGGCGCGGCGCGAGCGCAGGCCTACGACGTCGTCTGGAACGGGCAGGAGCTCGGCGGCGGCTCGATCCGTATCCACAGCGCCGAGATGCAGGAGCAGGTCTTCGCCGCCCTCGGCATCGACCGCGAGACCGCCGAGGCGCGCTTCGGCTTCCTGCTCGAGGCGCTCCGCTACGGCGCCCCGCCGCACGGCGGCATCGCCTACGGCGTCGACCGCATCGTCCAGCGCCTCTACGGCGCCGAGACGATCCGCGACGTGATCGCCTTCCCGAAGACGGCCTCGGGCTTCGACCTCCTGACCGGCGCCCCGGCCCCGGTCGACGAGCTGCAGTTGCGCGAGCTCGGCGTCGCCATCCATAAGCCCAAACTCGCCGGACACTGAGATGGGCCTGCGGGACTGGATCCCCCGCAGGTGGCGCCCGTCGCCTGGCCCGGGGCAGACGCCGATCCACGTCGACGACCCCAGCTACGACGGCTGGGAGGTCGTCCGCGACTTCGCCGACGTCCGCACCGCCCGCGCCTGGCACCAGGTCCTGGTCGAGGCGAACATCGAGGCCGTCCTCACCTCCGACTGGCCGCTCGACCGCTTCGGCCGCGGCGACATCGCCCTCCGTGTCCCCGCCGAGCGCTGGAGCGAGGCCGAGTGGCACCTCTCCAACCTCGACGACGAGTGGGTTTGACGAACACCCGCCGGTGGTAACTTTGGACCAGGCTCGAGCCCGTACGAGAGCCGTCTCACCGTTTGACCCAACACAAACGGCGCGGGAGCTGACAAGTCTCCGGGTCTCTTGGGATCAGGAGCAGGCACCCACCTTCATTTGAAGGGATCAAAGCCAGAGGCGGCAACGGCGGGTTGGGGCCTTTTTTCGTGCGCTAGTTGCCACCGAATCGGCACAATCCGCGCGCCATCCGTGCGCCCGGCCGCTTCACGATCAGCGGTATGGGATCTCAGAGCGGAATTCGACACCCCACCGGTGCTCAACTCCGCACTCATCTTCTTGACCGGCAGGTGTCGGAGCTTGCGCGGCGGCAACACGCGATGGTGAGCCGGCGTCAGTTGCTGGCGCTGGGGATGGGGAGGAGGGCGATCGCAGGTCGCTTGGGGCGCGGGCAGCTTCATGAGGTCTACCGCGGCGTCTACGTCGTGGGGGTGCGGCGGATCACGAGGCGTGGGCGGTGGATGGCGGCGGTGCTCGCTTGTGGAGACACCGCGGTTCTAAGCCACCGATCTGCGGCCCGATTCTGGCGGCTCCTGCCGCCCGCCGGCGAAGCAGTCGACGTGACGAGCCCAAAGGCAGAAGTGGAGCGACTAGGCATCGTCGGTCACCGTTCGTCGCTGTGGGACGACGAGTGGCTGGTGCGGGATGAGATTCCGGTGACGTCGCCGTTCCGAACGATCTTCGACCTCGCCGCTGTGGTCGGGATGCGGGAGCTGGAGCGAGCGTTTCATGAGGCGGAAGCTCGGGAGCTGACGGATCGGGTCTCGCTGCCGATGCTGTTGGCGCGATATCCGCGGCGGCGAGGCAGCAGGAACCTGTGGGCGCTGCTGGAGGCGAGGGAGCCGATCGGGATCACGCGGAATGACTTCGAGGAGGCGTTCTTGGCGCTCGTTGACCGGCACCGCCTATCGCGGCCGCAGATGAACGCCGACCTCGCGATCCGCGGGCGCTTCTTCGAGATCGACGCCCTCTGGGAGCGCGAACGGGTGGCGGTGGAGCTCGACAGCCGGGAAATCCACGGCACCCACAAGAAGTTCGAGAGCGATCGCCAGCGCGACCGCATCCTGGTCGCCGAAGGCTGGCGGACGATGCGGATTACTTGGCGGCAGCTGCAGGAGGAACCCCACGAGCTTGCAAAGGACCTGAAGCAGGCGCTTGGGCAGCGCCATCACCCACACCGACGTTGAGGACCGGAAAGCCCGAACGGCATTGCGCTCTACCCTGTGCCTATGGAGCGGGAGCTTTTCGAGCACTACCTGCGTGATGAGAGCCGGCTTGGACCGGCCGCCGAGGGTGCCTTCACGGGCGCCGCGGGGGGTGCTGCCTGCGGAGACCTCGCGCGCGTTTCATTCCTCGTTGATGACGGCTGTATCCACTCCGTCACCTTCGACGCCGAGGGTTGCGGGGCCACTCGCGCAGCCACGGCCGCCGCCGCCGAAATGGTCGATGGCTCTCCTGTTCTCGAGGCTGCACTGATCGATATAGGCACCGTCGACGAGGCAATCGGCGGCCTCACGCCGGCCAAGCGCCACGCCGCCCAGCTCGCCACCGACGCGCTCCATCGCGCGCTCCAAGGCGTCGCCTCGTCGTCCCTGCACCTCATCCCGAACTCAGGGGGAATGGCCACCTCACCTGAAGATCGAGGTGGCCATTCCCCCCAACCGCAACCTCCGCCCAAGCGCCTCGCCGTCGCCATGTCCGGCGGCGTCGACAGCGCCGTCGCCGCGCTGCTCGCCCGCGAGGAAGGCGCCGAGGTGGTCGGCATCACGGTCAAGCTCTGGACCGACCCGGAGACCGACGGCGCCAAGGCCTGCTGCTCGCCCGAGGCCGTGCTCGGCGCCCGCGGCCTCGCGCACCAGCTCGGCATCCCGCACTTCACCCTCGACCTCGAGGAGGACTTCCGCAAGCGCGTCGTCGACCGCTTCATCGGCGGGTACGCCGGGGGCCAGACGCCGAACCCCTGCATCCTCTGCAACGGCGAGGTCCGCCTCGCGGCGATGGTCGACCTGGCCGAGCGGCTGGGCGCCGAGCGCCTGCTGACCGGTCACTATGCCCGCATCGTCGACGACCCCGACGGCCCGCTGCTCGCCACCGCCGCCGACCAGGCGAAGGACCAGAGCTACATGCTCGCCGCGCTGCCCCCGGCGCTGCTCGGCCGCCTCGGCTTCCCGCTCACCGACCTGACCAAGCCCGAAGTTCGCGAGATCGCAGCCCGCCACGAGCTCTCGGTCGCCCGCAAGGCGGAGAGCCAGGACCTCTGCTTCCTCGCCGGCCAGGGGAAGCTCGGCTTCCTGCGCCGCCACGGCGGTCTGCGGGAGCGCGACGGGGCGATCCTCGACAGCGCCGGCCGCACCCTAGGCCGCCATCGCGGCCATCACGACTTCACCGTCGGCCAGCGCCGCGGCATCGGCGTTTCCGCCCCCGAGGCGCTCTACGTTCTCGCCACCGACGCCGGCGCCAACACCGTCACCGTCGGCACCCGGGCCGAGCTTGAGAAGCGCAGCGTCCGCGTCCGCGACGCCGTCCTGCACCGCGACGGCAGCGCCGTCGACGCGGTCAAGCTGCGCTACCGGTCCCGAGCCCTCCCCGCCACCGTGTCGGCGGCGGGGAGTGGTCGGCACTCCTCCCTGGAAGTGAACCTGGCCGAGGCCTTCCCTGGCGTGGCACCCGGCCAGACGGCGGTGCTGATGGCCGGCGATCGCATCGTCGGCCACGGCACCATTGCCGCTTGAGGCGAGCTCGGTCGGCTACGCGACCGTGCTCCCCGTCACCGTGGCGGCTTCTTCCTTCCGCTGCTGGGCAACAGTTTTCACGCAGCGACTGAAAGCAGTCCCCTTGTCGCCGTGGGCGACGTGCTTCCCGCTGCGGTCGTGCTTTTTGTTCAGGTCCTTGCAGGCCTGACGCGGGGTGAGATCGGGCTGGTTGGCGGCTCGTTGGTGCGCTCTCACGCAGCGGCTGAACGCCGTCCCCTTCTCGCCTTTCACGTGTTTCTTGCTTTCGCCTTTGCACCAGTAGCCGTAGGCGTGGCCTTTCGGCGTGGTGAGCGGGTGCGTCGGGTGTTCGGGGTGATATTCCGGCTGGTAGGAGACCGCCCCAGCCATGGCCGGCACCAGTGCCATCGCAAGCACGGCCAACCCCAAAGCAAGCTTCGGATGCAGCTTCATATTCGCTCTCCTTCCAAATTTCGAATTGGGCGATTCCCCCTTAGAACGAAGGACCCCGCCGCCCTGTAAGCCCCATCTTTCGGCTTCGCCGCCCCGAATCGAACAAATATTTAGGCTTCCTAACATGAGGGCGCAGGAGATCCGGGACACCTACCTGTCGTTTTTCGCCGCGCGCGGACACAAGATCGTCCCCTCCGCCTCGCTCGTGCCCAGCGTCCACGACCCCTCGGTGCTGCTGACGACGGCGGGCATGCAGCCGTTCAAGCCCTACTTCCTGGGCCGCGAACAGCCGCCGGCGCCGCGCCTCGCCGACGTCCAGAAATGCTTCCGCACCACCGACATCGAAGAGGTCGGCAACACCGCCCGCCACATGACCTTCTTCGAGATGCTCGGCAACTGGAGCTTCGGGGACTACTTCAAGGCGGAGTCGATCCCCTGGGGCTGGGAGCTCTCGACGCAGGGGTTCGGGATGGACCCGGAGCGGATCTGGGTGACCGTGTTCGGCGGCGACGAGGAGCTCGGCCTCGGGCCCGACGAGGAGGCGATCGAGATCTGGCGCGCCACCGGCGTGCCGGAGGAGCGGATCGTCCGCCTCGGCCGCGAGGACAACTTCTGGCAGGCCGGCCCGACCGGCCCCTGCGGCCCCTGTTCGGAGCTCTACCTCGACCGCGGCCCCGAGTTCGGCGCCGAGGGCGAGCGCCCCGGCGACGACACCGACCGCTTTCTCGAGTTCTGGAACCACGTCTTCATGAGCTACGACCTCGCCGAGGACGGGATCCTCACCGAGCTGCCGATGAAGAACATCGACACCGGCATGGGCCTCGACCGGATGGCGGCGATCCTCCAGGACGTCCCCTCGGTCTTCGAGACCGACCATGTGCGGCCGCTGATCGGCCTGGCCGAAGAGCTCTCGGGACGCCGCTACGACGAGGGCGGTGCGGTGACCCGGGCGATGCGGATCGTCGCCGACCACAGCCGCGGCGCCGCCTTCCTGATCGCCGACGGCGTCGTCCCCTCCAACGAGGACCGCGGCTACATCCTGCGCCGGATCATGCGGCGGGCGATCCAGCAGGGCAACACCCTGGGGCTGGAGTCGCCGTGGCTCGGTCGCTTCGCCGAGCGGGCGATCGAGCTGATGGGCGACGCTTACCCCGAGCTGGTCGCCGAGCGTGAGACGATCGAGCGCTGGGTGCGCGACGAGGAGGAGAGCTTCGGCCGCACGCTGGAGCGCGGCAGCGAGCTGCTGGAGCGACTGGTCGCCGAGGCCGAGCGCCAGGGGACCTCCTGGATCGACGCCGCCGAGGCCTTCAAATTGCACGACACCTACGGCTTCCCCTACGACCTGACCAAGGAGCTGCTGGCCGAACGTGGCCTCTCGGTCGACGATCAGGGCTTCGAGGAGCTGATGGAGGAACAGAAGGCGCGGGCGCGGATGGCCAGCGCCACCGCCCACGGCTCCGAGAACACCCACGAGCGGGTCGCCGCCTTCGCCGCCGCGGCACCGCCGACCCGCTTCGTCGGCTACGAGACCCTGCGCGCGACCACCGGTCTCGCCGCGGTCGAGCCGGTGAACGGGAAGGCGCTGGTCAAGCTGGAGGAGAGCCCGTTCTACGCCGAGGGCGGCGGCCAGGTTGCCGACTCCGGCGTACTGAGGGTCGCCGGCGCCGAGGCGCGGGTGGTCGACGTCTACCGCCTCGGCGAGGATCAGGCGCTGGAGGTCGAGGCGGGGACGGCGATCGAACCGGGCGTTCCCGTCGAGGCCGAGGTCGACCACGAGGCGCGCTTCGCGACGATGCGCAACCACACCGCCACCCACCTCCTGCACGCGGCCCTGCGCGAGCGGCTCGGCACCCACGTTCGCCAGGCCGGCTCCGCCGTCCGCCCCGACAAGCTCCGCTTCGACTTCACCCACGGCCAGGCGCTCAGCCCCGAGGAGCTGCGCGACGTCGAGGATCGGGTCAACGAGTGGATCAAGGCGAGCCGGCCGGTGCGCTGGATGAACATGAACCGCGACGAGGCCGAACGGCTCGGCGCGATGGCCCTGTTCGGCGAGAAATACGGCGAGTGGGTGCGGGTGGTCGAGGTCGACGCGGTCTCCCGCGAGCTCTGCGGCGGCACCCACGTCGCCAACACCGGCGAGATCGGGATCTTCAAAGTTACCTCGGAGGGATCGAGCGCCGCCAACGTGCGCCGGGTCGAGGCGATCACCGGTCCTGCCGCGATCGATTACTTCCGCGAGCGCGAGGCGCAGCTACGCGAGGCCGGCGAGGCGCTCGGCAACCCGCAGGACCCCGTCGCCGCCGCCCGGCGGGCGGCCGAGCGGCTGAAGGAGGCCGGGGCGGGGGCCGAGAAAGCCCAACGCGAGCAGCTCGGGGGAGAAGCGGACGCACTGGGGGGCAGCGCAATCGATTTCGCCTTCGGCGACGAGCCGGGACGGCTGCTGGTCGCGGAAGTGAAGAAGGACCTGCAGGCGAACCCGAAGCAGCTCCTCGAGCTGGCAAACCGGCTGCAGTCGAAGCTCGGAAGCCCCTCCGTCGTGGTGCTCGGCAGCGAGTTCGGGGGCAAGGCGGGCTTGGTCGCGCTCGCCAACGCCGCGGGCGTGTCCGCCGGCTCGATCATCCGCGAGATCGCCCCGATCGTCGGCGGCGGGGGCGGCGGGCGCGACGACATGGCGCAGGCCGGGGGCAAGGACCCCTCGAAGCTCGACGAGGCTCTGGCGGCCGCGCGAGCCGTCGTCGAGCGGGAGCTCGGCTGAGAGGCATGCGGGTGCTCGCTCTCGATCACGGCACCGTCCGCATCGGCTGTGCGCTCTCGGACCCGAGCGGGACCCTGGCGACGCCGCTGCCGGTGATCGAACCGCCGGAGGCGCGGGCGGTCGCCGAGCTGGTCGACGAGCACGGGGTGGAGCGGGTGGTCGTCGGGCTGCCGATCCACCTCAGCGGGGAAGAGGGAAGCCAGGCAGGATTGGCTCGCACCTTCGCCGGGGAACTCGAAGCGATGCTCTCGATCCCCGTCGACACCTACGACGAGCGCCTGACCAGCCGCATGGCCGACGCCAGCCGCCGTGGCGGCGCCGCCGCCGCCCGCGACTCGCTCGCCGCGGCGCACCTGCTCGAGTCCTACCTGGAGAGCAGGGGATGAGCGACGACTGGCTCGCGGACGACCCGTTCGCCGATCCCGACGATCCCGCCGCCCGCGAACGCGAGCAGCGCCGCCGCGAACGCGAGGAGAAGCGACGGCAGCGCGAAGAGAAGGAGCGCCAGCGGGCGGAGAAGCAGGCGGCCAAGGAGCAGCCGGCGCCGCCGGCAACGCCGCCACCCGCGCCTCAAGCTCCCCCGCCGCCCGCCCCGGCCCCGAGAGCCGAGCCGACGCCGCAGAAGCCGCCGCCTCCGCCTCCGCCCCCACCGCCCCCGCCGCCTCCGGCCGCCGCGCAGCCCACGCCGGTGACACCAACCAACGTCAACCCGAATGCCGCGCC
>DASSMM010000055.1:0-4599 GCA_035688825.1 Solirubrobacterales bacterium
TTCTGCGAGACCGAGGTCCTCGACGTCAAGCCCTCGAAATCGAAGCCCGACCGCGGCATCGTCAAGGTCCACACCCGCGTCCTCAACCAGGACGGCGTCCTCGTCGCCGAGTTCAAGCGCCTGGTCCTGGTCCCGAAGAAGAACCCGGGCGCCTCGCCCGAACCGGCCGCCGACAACGTCGAGTAGTTCTGCAGCGCCCCGGCGGGGCTAATGTGCCTCGCCGGAGGCATGCGCCGGGGGGCGTGACTCCTCGGCCAGCGAGGTGATCTCGAGCTGGCCCTGGGCGGCCTCTTCGAGAACCTCGGTCGCCTCCTGGGCGGAGCGGGCGTACAGCTCGACCAGGAGGTGGATGACGATCTGCTCGTCGTCGTGCTTGTGGAAGCGGACGTGGGTGAAGAACTCGCGCACGCCGGCGTCGCCGAAGGCACCGTAGGTGAGGAACTCGATCGCCTCCGGGCCCGAGCAGCTCTCAACCCGGTCCTGGTCCACCGTCACCGTGCACGACGCGACCCAGGGGGTGCCGGCGACCATCCGCTCCCAGCGATCCCCGATCGGCACCACATGGTCGCCTTCGAAGGTGAGGTGCGGCTGGTCGTGCATGCAGTCGAGGCACTGGACGACCGATTCCTGCACCTCGTCGACCCCGTCGGCGAGCGACCCCGTCTCCGGGTCGACGCGGCGGATCGCGTCGTAGTGGATCTGGATCTCGAGGTTCTGGGACCAGCAGCGGTAACACCGCAGCCACGCCCCCCGCTCCTCGTTCAGCTCGCTCATCGACTAATTGTTGCGAGCCCGGCGGCTCGACGCGAGGAGGCGGGGCGGTGGGTGGCGCTCAGGCCGCCGCGCCGGCGCCGGCGCGCTGCCTGACCAGCTCGACGATTTCGCCCATGATCTTGTTGACGTCGAAGTCCTTCGGCGTGTAAACGCCGGCGACCCCGGCCTCGCGCAGGCGCTCGGCGTCGGCCACCGGGATGATCCCGCCGACCACCACCGGCACCTCGACGCCCTCCTCCCTGAGCAGCCGCACCACCTCGGGGATCAGCTCCAGGTGCGAGCCGGAGAGGATCGAGAGTCCGACCACGTCGACGTCCTCCTGCAGGGCAGACTCGGCGATCTCCTCCGGGGTCAGGCGGATCCCCTGGTAGATCACCTCCATGCCGACGTCGCGGGCCCGCAGCGCCACCTGCTCGGCGCCGTTGGAGTGGCCGTCGAGGCCGGGCTTGCCGACCAGGATCTTGATCCGGTGGCCGATCTGCTCGGAGGTCTCGTCGACCTGCCGGCGGATCTCATCCATCTGGTCGCGCTCGCCGGGCGCCGAGGCGCCGTCGACGCCGGTCGGCGCGCGGTAGGGGCCGAAGACCTCGCGCATCGTTTCCGCCCACTCGCCGGTGGTCGCGCCGGCCTTGGCGGCGGCGATCGTCGCCGGCATGATGTTGACCCTGTCGTCCGCGGCGGCCTCGGCGAGGTCCTCGAGGGCGGCGCGCACCGCCTCCTCGTCGCGCTCTGCCTTCCACTCGGCCAGCGCTTCGATCCGTTCGCGCTCGACCTCGGGGTCGGGGGTGAGGATGCCGCCGTCGGCGCCCGCGGTCAGCGGCGAGTCCTCGGTCTCCGTGTAGCTGTTCTGTCCGATCACCTTCTGCTCGCCGGCCTCGATCCGGGCGACCCGCTCGCGGTGGCTCTCGACCAGGCGCGCCTTCATGTAGGGGACCGCGTTGACCGCGCCGCCGTGCTCCTCGACCACGGCCATCTCCGCCCGCGCCCCCTCGGTCAGCTCGGCGACCAGGCCCTCCATCACGTGCGAGCCCTCGAAGATGTCGGGGTACTCGAGCAGGTCGGTCTCGTTCGCCAGCACCTGCTGGATCCGCAGGCTCCACTGCTGGTCCCAGGGGCGGGGGAGGCCCATCGCCTCGTTCCAGGCGGGAAGCTGGATCGCCCGCGCGCGGGCGTCGCGGCTGAGCGTCACCGCCAGCGCCTCGAGCACGATCCGCTGGATGTTGTTCTCCGGCTGCGCCTCGGTCAGCCCCAGCGAGTTCACCTGCACCCCGTAGCGGAAGCGCAGCATCTTCTCGTCGGTGACGCCGTAGCGCTCGCGCCCGATCTGCTGCCAGAGCGCGCTCATCGTCCGCAGCTTCGCGATCTCCTCGACCAGGCGGATGCCGGCGTTGACGAAGAAGGAGATGCGGCCGAAGACCTTGGGGAAGTCCGCCTCGGCGACCTGGCCGCGGCGTTTCACCTCGTCGAGGACGGCGATCCCGGTCGAGAGCGCGTAGGCGATCTCCTGCACCGGCGTCGCCCCGGCCTCCTGCAGGTGGTAGCTGCAGATGTTGGTCGGGTTCCATTTCGGCACGTCGTTGACGCTGAAGGCGACCATGTCGGCGATCAGCCGCATCGAGGGCTCGGGAGGGAAGGCGTAGGTGCCGCGCGAGAGGTACTCCTTGATGATGTCGTTCTGCGTCGTGCCTTTGAGCAGCGCGCGATCGACCCCGTTCTCCTCGGCGACCGTGACGTAGAGCCCGAGCAGCCAGGCGGCGGTGGCGTTGATCGTCATCGAGGTGTTCATCTCGTCGAGCGGGATCCCGTCCAGGAGCTGGTGCATGTCGCCCTTGTGGGCGATCGAGACGCCGACCTTGCCGACCTCGCCGCGGGCGAGGACGTGGTCGGGGTCATAGCCGGTCTGCGTCGGCAGGTCGAAGGCCACCGAAAGCCCCGTCTGGCCCTTGGCCAGGTTCTTGCGGTAGAGCTCGTTGGAGCGGCGGGCGTCGGAGTGGCCGGCGTAGGTGCGCATCACCCACGGGCGGTCGGGCTGGGGAAGTCGGTGGTCGCTCATGCGACCAATGATATTTGGCGTTCGTCTTTTCCATCCCTGTGGGCGAAAAAAGACGAACGCCGCATTTCAGGCCTCCGCGAGCCGCATCTTTCGGCCTCGCCTGTGTTTAGGCTGGCGATTCGATGAAGCTCCGCTTCTCATCTGCCTTCCTGGCCGCGCTCGTCGCCGGCCTGCTCGCCTGCGCCGTCGCCGGCGCGGCGATGATCGGCATCTACCGCAACGGGATGGAGTCGCTCGCCCAGCGCAGCCAGCTCGTCAAGCTCTCCGGCAAGTCCTGCGCCCGCGCCGGCGCGGGCGGGGCGATGCGGATCACGATCGGCAAGGCGACGAGCTCCTGCTCCTACCGGACCCCGGTGCTCGGCCGCGACCTCGAGATCGCCGCCACCGAGCGCCTCCTCAGCGGCACCCCGACGGCGCTGCAGCGCAAGGCGTACCTCGGCCTGATGCTCCGCGCCGGCGGCGGCGCCAAGTATGCGCTCCTGGTCTTCCCCCGTCAGAAGAAGGCGCAGCTGATCAAGGTGACCAAGGACGGGACGAAATACCTGGCGATCGCCAAGAACGAGAAAGCGGTCGTCGGCATCAACGAAGCGAACAAGCTGCGGCTGCGGGCGGTCAACGTCACCAGCGGCCCCGAAAAGGGCCAGGCCCGCCTCTTCGCCTACGTCGGCAGCAAACTCGTCGGCGAAGCCAAGGACGAAGGCGCCGGCGACCTCACCGGCCGCGCCTCGGCCGTCGTCGTCGGCACGGTCAAGAACGGCAACGGCATCGTTGCCGGCGTCGACGACGTCGTCGTCCGGGTGCCGAGCCCTTTCTAGGTCGCTTTTCCTCTGCGGTAACCCGGGGCATAATCCACTGCGATGTCCGCCAGCACGATCGAGCGTCCGCGCACGGCCGGCCCCGACTCGGGCCTCGGCGGCAACTGGCGCGTGATCGTCTGCAACGACAACCACAACACCTTCGACCACGTCGCCCAGACCCTCTCCAGGGTCCTGCCGGGGGTCAGCCTCGAGCAGGGTCACCGGATCGCCGACCAGATCCACCACGGCGGCCAGGCGATCGTCTGGACCGGCCCGCGCGAGCCGGCCGAGCACTACTGGGAGCAGCTCGAGGGCGCCGGTCTGACGATGGCGCCGCTGGAGCGCTGCTAGCGGCTATTCCGCCGCCAGCAGGGTGTGCCAGGCGGGCAGCAGGGGGATGTCGTAGAGGTCGATGACCGCGGCGCGGGCGTGCTCGATCTCGTCCGAGTACCAGTAGCGCTCGAAGTCGGCGCGGCTCTCCCAGACCATCGTCTGGCGGATCGCCAGCGGGTCGTCAGTCGAGCGGGTCAGCGACCAGCTCTTGGCGCCGTAGGCCGGCGCCTTCGCCGCCATCGGTTCCCAGAGGTCGAGGAAGCGGTCGGCCCGCATCGGGACGATGTGCCAGTCGAGCGTGCAGACCTCCATCAGGCACCCACCTCCGCGCGGATCGCCCCGGGGCCGTCCTCGTGCTGGCCCTCCTGCTCGGACTCGGCGCCGACGAGGATCGCGATCTTGCCCAGGTGCTTGTTTTCGTGCATGAGCTGGTGGGCGCCGGGGACGCCGTCGAAGCCCATCGTTTCCGACAGGACCGGCCGCACCTTGCCCTCGGCCATGAGCTGGTTCGCCTTCATGCACTCGTAGGCGTTGGCGAAGTGGGAGCCGATGATCTGCTTCTGCTTCATCCACAGGTAGCGGACGTCGAAGTCGAGCTGGTAGCCCGAGGTGGCGCCGCAGATCACGACCTTGCCGAACGGC
>DASSMM010000056.1:0-11551 GCA_035688825.1 Solirubrobacterales bacterium
GATCCGCCTCGGCCTGCTCACCCCCGGCAGCCAGCTGCCCCCGGAGCGCCAGCTGGCCAAACAGCTGCGCATCTCCCGCTCGACTTTGCGCCAGGCGCTGACGGCGCTGGTGCAGAGCGGGCACCTCGTTTCGTTGCGGGGGCGGAGCGGGGGGACCTTCGTCGCCGCCAGGCCGCCGCTGGCCGAGCAGGCCGGCGAGCCGCTCGACCAGGGTGCCTGGGCGGCGCTGGACTATCGGGTCGCGATCGAGACCGGGGCGGTGGTGCTCGCGGCCGAACGCGGCGGCGAGCAGCAGTTCGACCGGCTCGAGGAGCTGGTCGCGAAGATGGCCGGCGAGCTCGAGGACTTCGGCGAGTACCGGCGCACCGACATCCGCTTCCACATCGGCATCGCCGAGGCGGCGCAGTCGCCGCGGCTGCTGAGCGCGATGACCGACGTCGAGGCGCAGATGAGCGACCTGATCGCGTTGATCGCCCACCCGGCCGAGGTGCTGGCGATCTCCAACGAGCAGCACGGTCGCCTGGTCAAGGCGCTGCGCAAGGGGGACGGCTCGCGGGCGGTGCGGCAGATGCGCGAGCACACCGAGGGCACCGAGCACATCCTCGCCGGGCTCCTGCCGGCGCCGGTGCGGCTGGCCTCTACGACCTGACGCGCTCGCCCTCGGGGTCGAAGAGCGGCTCGGTCGCGACCTCGCCCTCGACCCAGCGGCCGAAGATCTCGACCGCGACCGCGGTGCCGGGCTCGGCCCGGTCGGGCGGTAGGTAGGCGTAGGCGATCGAGCGCTCGATCGTGTAGCCGTAGCCGCCGCTGGTCACCCGCCCGACGATCTCGCCGCCGACCTGGACCGGCTCGTTGCCGAGCGCGACCCGGCGCGGGTCCTCCAGGGTCAGGCAGCGCAGGCGCGAGCGCGGGCCGCGCTCCTTCGCCACTGCCTCGCGGCCGACGAAGCCGGCCTCCTTGTCGAGCTTGACGCAGAAGCCGACCCCCCCCTCGTAGGGGTTCTCGTCCGGGGTGATGTCGGCCCCCCAGACGCGGTAGCCTTTCTCCAGCCGCAGGCTGTCGATCGCCCGGTAGCCGCCGGCGACGATCCCGTGCGGCCGGCCCGCCTCCCACAGCGCCCGCCACAGCCCGAGCCCGTACTCGGTCGGGCAGTAGATCTCCCAGCCGAGCTCGCCGACGTAGGTGACCCGCAGCATCCGCACCGGCACGTTGCCGACCGTGGTCTCGCGCAGCGACATGTAAGGGAAGGCATCGTTGCCGAGGTCCTGGGGAGTGAGCGGCTGCAGGACCGCACGGGCCCGCGGACCCCAGAGCCCGAAGCAGGCCCACTGCGAGGTGACGTCGCCGATGCGGACGCCGCCCTCCTCGGGGAGGTGGCGGCGCATCCACTCGCGGTCGTGGTTGCCGAAGGCGGTGCCGGTGACGATCGAGAAGCGCTCCTCGCCGAGGCGGGCGACGGTGAAGTCGCACTCGATCCCGCCGCGCCGGTTCAGCATCTGCGTGTAGGTGATCTGGCCGACGCCGCGGGCGACGCGGTTGTCGCAGAGTCCTTCGAGGAAGGCGGCCGCGCCCGGCCCCTCGATCTCCAGCTTGGCGAAGGAGGTCTCGTCGAAGAGGGCGACGGCCTCGCGGGCGGCGCGGTGCTCGGCGCCGATCGCCGGCGACCAGTGCCGGCCGGCCCAGCCGCGCGGCCGCAGCGACCCGTCCCCGGCCGCGGCGTTCGACTCGTACCAGTTGACCCGCTCCCAGCCCGATTTCTCGCCGAATGCCGCCTCGTGCTCGCGGTGCCAGAGGTTCGCCGGCGAGACCCGCAGCGGCCGCCCCGCCTGCCGCTCGTGGTTGGGATAGCGGATGTCGTAGTAGGTCTCGTAGGTCTCCTCGATCCGCGCGTGGGTGTAGGCGGGGGAGCGGTACTGGGCGCCGAAGCGGCGGATGTCCATGCGCCAGAGGTCGAGGCTCGGCTCGCCCTCGGCGATCCACTCGGCGACGACCTTGCCGATCCCGCCGGCGCCGGCGAGCCCGTGGGCGCAGAAGCCGGCGCAGACGAAGAAGCCGCCGACCTCGGTCTCGCCGAGGCAGAACTCGTTGTCGGGGGTGAAGGCCTCCGGCCCGTTGATCAGTTTGGTGACGGTGATCTCCTCCATCGCCGGGACCCGCCGCTTCGAGTTCTCGGTGATCTCCTCGAACCGCTCCCAGTCCTCTTCCAAGAGGCGCCCGTTGAAGTCCGCCGGGATCGCCTCGACCCGAGTCGGCCCCTGCGGCAGGAACGCCGGTTCGCTGCGCCGCTCGTACCCGCCCATCACCAGCCCGTCGCCGTCCTCGCGGTAGTAGACGAGCAGGTCGGGATCCCGCAGCGTCGGCAGATGACCGCGGCTGAGGTTTCTGTCGCTATGCGATGAAAAGCTCTGCCGCGCTTCGCGCACCGCGTCGAGCGGCTGGGTGACGAGGTACTGGTGGGACATCGGGATCAGCGGCACGGGGACGCCGGCCATCCGTGCGATCTCGGCCGCGTACATGCCGCCGGCGTCGACCACGACCTCGGCCTCGACGTCGCCCTTGTCGGTCCGCACCCCGCGCACCCGCCCGTCCCGCACCTCGATCCCGGTCACCCGGGTCGAGGTGAAGATGCGGCAGCCGCCCCGGCGGGCGCCATCGGCGAGCGCGTAGGTGAGCTGCGCGGGGTCGATGTAGCCGTCGGTCGGCAGCCAGGCGCCGCCGAGCACACCGTCGGTCGACATCAGGGGGAACATCTCCTTCGCCTCCTCGGCGGAAATCAGCTCCAGCGGCAGGCCGAAGGTCTTCGCCCAGCCGGCCTGGCGGCGCAGCTCCTCCATCCGCTCCTCGCTGGAGGCGAGGCGGATGCCGCCGCACTCGACCCAGCCGGGGTCGAACTCGCCCTCGTCGGCGAGCCGCCGGTAGAGCTCGACCGAGTGCATCATCATCTTCGTCAGCGAGATCGAGCCGCGAAGCTGCCCGACCAGGCCGGCGCTGTGGAAGGTGGAGCCGCTGGTCAGCTGCGAGCGCTCCAGCAGGACGACCTCGTCCCAGCCGAGCTTTGCCAGGTGGTAGGCGAGCGAGGTGCCGCCGACGCCGCCGCCGACGATCACGCAGCGGGCGCGGTCGGGCAGCTCAGCCCGCGGCACCGCCGGCCTCTTCCAGCAGCCGCTCGAGCCGCCCCTCGCCGGCGAGCTCCCGCATCCGCTCGAAGTGCTTCTCGCAGTAGTCGTCGAAGTCGAACTCGATGTCGGAGATCGTGCTCTGCACCGCCCCCCACATCGCCTCGCGGAAGTCGGACATGAACCGCATCAGCCGCAGCGAGGCGAGCCGCCGCTCGCTCGCCGGGGCTTCGAAGTAGGCGGCCAGCAGCGCCGCTTCGCCCTCGGCGTCGAGCTCGTTGTTGACGGCGAAGTTGCCGAGGTCGAAGTAGCGGTCGCCCATCCCCGCGTACTCCCAGTCGACGATGCGGATGCCGCGCCGGGTGCGGAGGAAATTGGCGGAGAGGAGGTCGTCGTGGCAGGGGACGGGCTCGTGCTCGGGGCCGACCAGAGCCGCTTCGATCCGATGCGCTGCCGCCGCAGCCCACTCGTAGGAGCTGGGGACGGTGGCGCCGCGGGCGGCGATCCGCTCCGCGTAGGACTCGACCACGCGGAAGCTGGAGAAATCGACCGGCAGCCGCTCCTCACAGGCGTGGAGGGTCCGCAGCGCCGCCGCGACCTCGGCGATCGCCGCCGGCTCGCGCAACGCTTGCGCGCTCATCGGCTCGCCGACCACAAACCGCGTCACCAGGCAGGGCGGGTCGTCGAGCATCGCCACCACTTCGGGCCCGATTCCGGCACCGGAGGCCAGCTCGCCCGCGGCCCGCTCGGCCTCGCGGTCGATCCCCAGCAGCTCCGTGTCCTTTCCCGGCAGCCGCACCACCACGTCCTCCCCCGCGAACCGCACCCTGTAGTTGCGATTCGTGATCCCGCCCTCGAGCGGAACCGGGTCGCCTTCGGGTTCGCCGAGGCGGGCTGCGATCGGTCCCAGGGTGTCGGCTAGAGAGGCCATGACGGCGGGTAGAAGATTCTGCACCTGCCCATTGACAGGGGTCAAGCACAGACTTAGGCTCGCGTCGAGCCAGAGGTCGGCTCGACAAACCTTTTATCTCACAGAGTCGGGAACTCGGGAAGGGAGAGGTTTATGGAGAGCAGCGCTTCGGCACCGAACCGCGACGAACAGCGACTCGCGGAACTTGGTTACAAACAGAGTCTGAACCGCGCTTGGAGTGGGTTCTCCAACTTCGCGATCTCATTCACGATCATCTCGATCCTCGCCGGCTGCTTCACCACCTACGGGCAGGCCTGGAACAACGGCGGCCCGATCGCGATCTCGATCGGCTGGCCGCTGATCTCGATCCCGATCCTGATCATCGGCTTCTGCATGTCGGAGCTGGTCTCCGCCTACCCGACCGCGGGCGGGATCTACTGGTGGTCCGGCCGCCTCGGCGGGCCTGCTTGGGCCTGGTTCACCGGCTGGTTCAACCTGATCGGGCTGGTCGCCGTCCTAGCCTCCGTCGACTACGCCTGCGCGACCTTCCTCAACGTCGTCCTCGGCCTCTACGAAGTGAACCTGCTCGGGGTCAACTTCGGCGACGAAGTCCACATCCTCGGCGAGGTCTTCCTCCTCTTCGTGCTGATCCTGCTCGTCCACACCGCGGTGAACATCCGGCGAACGCACATGCTCTCGCTAGTCAACAGCGTCTCGGTCTGGTGGCACGTGATCGGCGTCGCCGCGATCGTCATCGTCCTCATCGTCGTCCCCGACGGCCACCAGAGCTTCAGCTTCGTCTTCGGCCACCGGATCAACAACAGCGGCTTCAGCGACGGCATGTACTGGTTCTACGTGCTGCCGCTCGGCTTCCTGCTCACCCAGTACACGATCACCGGCTTCGACGCGTCGGCTCACATCTCCGAGGAGACCCACGGCGCGGCGGAGACGGCGGCGAAGGGCGTCTGGCGCTCGATCTTCTACTCGGCCCTGATCGGCTGGATCGTCCTCCTGGCGATCACCTTCGCGGTTACCAACGTCGACGGCGCCAACGAAGCGCTCGGCTTCGCGCCGACCCTGCTGACCGAAGCGCTGGGGACCGGCTGGGGCAAGTTCGTCCTCATCATCTCCGTCGTCGGCCAGCTCTTCTGCGGCGCCGCCTGCCTGACCAGCGCCTCGCGCATGTGTTACGCGTTCTCGCGTGACAGAGGGTTCGGGAACCGCGTCTCGTCGAAAATCTCCACCGTCAACTCCGAGCGGGTGCCGATCTACGCGGTGCTGGCAATGGCGACGGCGGCACTGATCATCACCCTGCCGGCGCTGAAGGGGAACGGCGAAAACGTACCGTTCGCCTTCTTCGCGGTCGTCTCGATCGCCGTCATCGGCCTCTACATCGCTTACGTGATCCCGATCTTCCTGCGCTGGCGCAAGGGCGACGACTTCGAGGTCGGGCCCTGGAACAACGGCCGCAAGTACAAGTGGATGAACAGCTTCGCGACCTTCTGGGTGGCGCTGATCACGGTCATCTTCTGCCTCCCGTTCACGCCGCTGGCGGTGCCGTGGAACGACGAATTCACCTGGGAGTCGTTCAACTACGCGCCGCTGACGGTGGGCGCGGTGATCCTGCTGGCGGCGATCGCCTGGTTCGCGAGCGCGCGCAAGCACTTCACCGGGCAGGTGCGGGAGATCGAAATCGAGGAAGCGCTCGGGCCCGAGCCCGAAGTCGGCCCGGCCCGGCCGTGAGCGGCCGGCCGGCCAACGGCGCGGCGTAACGTTCCCGGCATGACCGTCGAAGAGCTGAAGCAGGCGGTCGCGGACGGCACGGTCGACACCGTGCTGCTCGCGATCGCCGACATGGAGGGGCGGCTGCAGGGCAAGCGGCTGACCGCATCGCACTTCCTCGGCGACGTCCTCGAGCACGGGGCCGAGGGGTGCAACTACCTTCTCGCGGTCGACGTCGACATGGAAACGGTCGGCGGCTACGCGATGTCCTCCTGGGACACCGGCTACGGCGACTTCGAGATGGTGCCGGACCTGGAGACGCTGCGGATGGTGCCGTGGCTGCCGGCGACGGCGATGGTGATGGCCGACCTGCAGTGGCACGACGGCCGCGAAGTCGTCGCCTCGCCGCGGCAGATCCTGCGCCGTCAGCTCGCCCGGCTGCAGGAGCGGGGGATGAGCGCCAACGCCGCCACCGAGCTCGAGTTCATCGTCTTCCGCAACACCTACGAGGAGGCCTGGAAGAAGGGCTTCCACGACCTCGAGCCGGCCAACTACTACAACATCGACTACTCGCTGTTGGGGACCTCGCGGGTCGAGCCGCTGATCCGGCGGATCCGCAACGAGATGGCCGGGGCGGGGATGGAGGTCGAGAACTCCAAGGGCGAGTGCAACCTCGGCCAGCACGAGATCAACTTCCGCTACGACAGCGCCCTGCGCAGCGCCGACAACCACGTCATCTACAAGAACGGCGCCAAGGAGATCGCCTCCCAGGAGGACCACGCGATCACCTTCATGGCGAAGTTCAACGAGCGCGAGGGCAACTCGTGCCACATCCACTGCTCGCTGGCGACCGACGACGGCGGCAACGCCTTCGCCGCCGACGAGTCGCTGTTCGAGCGCTTCGTCGCCGGCCAGCTCGCCTGCATGGAAGAGCTGACGCTGCTCTACGCGCCGCACGTCAACAGCTACAAACGCTTCGCCGTGGGCTCGTTCGCGCCGACCGCGATCGCCTGGGGGCGGGACAACCGCACCTGCTCGCTGCGGGTGGTCGGGCACGGGGAGGGGCTGCGGGTGGAGAACCGGCTGCCCGGTGCCGACGTCAACCCCTACCTGGCGCTGAGCGCGATGATCGCCGCCGGCCTGCACGGGGTCGACGAGGGGCTGCCGCTAGAGCCGGTCTTCGAGGGCAACGCGTACGAGTCCGACAAGCCGCGGGTGCCGTCGAACATCTACGACGCCCGCGACGCCTTCGCGGGGAGCAATGTAGCGGCCGAGGCCTTCGGCGACGAGGTCGTCGAGCACTACCTGAACCGAGCTAACGTCGAGATCGAGGCGTTCGAGGCGGCCGTCACCGACTGGGAGCGCTATCGGGGCTTCGAGCGGCTGTGATGGGCGCCCAGCGCGGCAGCGAGGCGCCGACGATCGGCATCTGCGCCGCCGTGGAGCGGGTGTCGTGGGGCGTCTGGGACAGCTACGAGGTGACGCTGGTGCCGCGCAGCTACGTCCGCTGCGTGCAGAAGGCGGGCGGGATCGCGCTGGTGCTGCCGCCCGACGAGGTCGCGGAGGAGGATCCCGACATCCTCCTCGACCGAATCGACGGGCTGATGCTGGCCGGGGGCGCCGACGTCGACCCCGCCAGCTACGGCGCCGAGGCGCATCCGGAGACCAAGGGCACCTGGCCCGACCGCGACCGCTTCGAGCTGGCGCTGGCGCGGCGGGCGCTGGGGCGCGACCTGCCGGTGCTGGGGATCTGCCGCGGCATGCAGCTCCTGAACGTGTCCCTCGGCGGGACGCTGGTCCAGCACCTGCCTGAGAGCCTCGGCGCGGAGACGCACCGCACCGTCGCCGGCACCTTCAGCAAGCACCACATCCGCCTGCAGCCGGAGTCGCTGGCCTGCACCGCGGCGGGCGTCGAGGGTTTCGTCGTCTGGTCTCATCACCACCAGGGCGTCGACCGGCTGGGGGAGGGTCTGAAGGTGACGGGATGGTCGGCCGAGGACGACCTCCCTGAGGCGATCGAGCTCCCCGGCAACCGCTTCGCCCTCGGCGTCATCTGGCACCCCGAGGAGGACGAGAGCTCGAAGGTGATCAGCGCCCTGGTCGACGCGGCGCGCAATCGCGTGGTTCCTTTGTCCTCTATATCCGGACAAAGGAACCACGAGATGGGCGACGGTGCCGCATGAGCGCGATCGAGGTGATCGAGCCGGCCACCGAGCGGGTGATGGCGGAGGTTCCGCGGGCGGGGGCGGAGGGGGTCGACGCGGCGGTGGCGGCGGCGAAGGCGGCGTTTCCGGCCTGGCGGGCGGTGGCGCCCGCCGATCGGGCGAAGCTGCTGCGCGATCTGGCGGATGCGCTGGCGGGGCGGCAGGAGGACCTGGCGCGGCTGGAGGCGCGGAACGCCGGCAAGCCGATCGGCGACGCCCGCGGCGAGATGAGGATGGTGGTCGAGACCTACCGCTACTACGCCGGGGCGCCGGAGCGGCTGCTGGGGCAGACGATCCCGGTCGCCGGCGGCGTCGACATGACCTTCCGCGAACCGCTCGGGGTCGTCGGCCTGATCGTCCCCTGGAACTTCCCGCTGGTGATCGCCTCCTGGAAGGTCGCGCCGGCGCTCGCCGCCGGCAACTGCGTCGTCCTCAAGCCGGCGGAGCTGACGCCGCTGACGGCGATCGAGCTGGAGAAGATCGCGCTCGCAGCCGGGATCCCGGAGGGGGTGCTGAACGTGGTGCCGGGCCCGGGCAGCGTCTGCGGCCGCCGCCTCGTCGAGCACCCCGACGTCGCCAAGATCGCCTTCACCGGCTCGACCGAGGTCGGCCGCGGGATCGCGGCAGGGGCCGCGCAGACGATCAAGCGGGTGACGCTGGAGCTCGGCGGCAAGTCGGCCAACGTCGTCTTCGCCGACGCGGACCTCGAGGCCGCCGCGGCGGCGGCGCCGATGGCTGTCTTCGGCAACGCTGGCCAGGACTGCTGCGCCCGCTCGCGGATCCTCGTCGAGCGCTCCGCCCTCGACGATTTCCTCGCCGCGCTGCAGCCGGCGGTCGAGGGGATCGCGGTCGGCGACCCGCTCGACGACTCGACCGAGATGGGGCCGCTGATCTCGGCCGGCCAGCGCGAGACCGTCGCTTCCTACGTGCCCGAGGGGGCGCCGGTGGCGATCCGCGGCAGCGCCCCCGACGGCCCCGGCTACTGGTTCCCGCCGACCGTGCTGGCCCCGGTCTCCAACTCCGACCGCGCCGCCGCCGAGGAGATCTTCGGCCCGGTCGCCTGCGTCATCCCCTTCGCCGACGAGGAGGAGGCGGTGCGGCTGGCCAACGAGACGATCTACGGCCTCTCCGGTTCGGTCTGGACCCGCGACGGCGCCCGGGCGCTGCGGGTGGCGCGGGCGATCGAGACCGGGGTGATCTCGATCAACTCCAACACCTCGGTGCGGGTCTCGACCCCGTTCGGGGGCTTCAAGCAGTCCGGGGTCGGGAGGGAGCTCGGCCCCGATGCGCTCGACCACTACACCGAGGTCAAGAACGTCTACTACGCGACCGAAGGAGGCTGACCATGGCAGGACGGCTGGAGGGGAAGGTCTGCGTCATCACCGGGACCGCGAGCGGGATCGGCGCCGAGTCGGCGCGGCTGTTCGCGGCCGAGGGGGCGAAGGTGGTCGGCATCGACCTCGACGCCGAGCAGGCGACCGGGGCGCTGACGATCGCCGCCGACGTCGCCGACGAGGAGCAGGTGCGCGTCGCCCTGGCCGAGGCGCGCGAGCAGTTCGGCCGCATCGACGTGCTGATGAACAACGCCGGCATCAACCCGACCGACGACGGCTCGGTCCTGGAGACCAGCCTTGAGTCCTGGCAGCGGGTCCAGGACGTCAACCTGCGCAGCGTCTTCCTCTGCTGCAAGCACGGCATCCCCCACCTGCTCGAGGCCGGCGGCGGCTCGGTGATCAACGTCGCCTCCTTCGTCGCCGTGATGGGCGCCGCCGTTTCGCAGGGCTCCTACACCGCCTCGAAGGGCGCGGTGCTCTCGCTCTCGCGCGAGCTCGGGGTCGAGTTCGCCGACCGCGGCATCCGTGTCAACGCCCTCTGCCCGGGCCCGGTCAACACCCCGCTGCTGAAGGAGCTCTTCTCCAAGGACCCCGACCGTGCCGCCAAGCGCCTCGTCCACATCCCGATGGGCCGCTTCGGCGAGCCCGAGGAGATCGCCAAAGCCGCCCTCTTCCTCGCCAGCGACGACTCCACCTTCGTCACCGCCAGCAGCTTCCTGGTGGACGGCGGCCTTTCCGCCGCCTACCTGACGCCGATCCAGCGGGACCTGCCATAGCCAGCCTACGAGGTAGCGTTTAAGGACCGGTGGAGTACTCGAAAGTTATTGATCAGTAGCCCGAGTGCTGGTAGTAGTAACGGCGCCGGTAGGGAACCGGCAGGAGAGGCAGCAACCGACCGGTTCGCATCCTCTCCTCAGTTGAACCGGCGCCGAAGGGCGCCGGACCAAAGGAGAAATACATGAAGCACCTCAAGATTCTGGGGCTCGCCCTCGTGGCGGCCGCAGCACTGATGGCATTCCTCGGGGCCGGCACGGCTTCGGCGACGAAGCTGTGTGAAGACAAAGCCTGCACCGTGGACTACGCAAAAGGCACGAAAATCGTTTCGACGCTCAGCGGCTCGGCGATCCTCGAGACCACCGGCGGCACCGTCCTCGACACATGCACCGGCGGCGAAGTGAACGGGAAAACGTCCGAAACAGAAGGTGAACCGCTCTCAGGCAGCATCTCCGCCCTGACTTGGTCCGGTTGCAGCAAAACAACCGACACCACCGCCACCGGCGAACTGAAGATCAAAGCCACCAGTGGTGGTAACGGGGAAGTAGAAGGCGTTGGCTCGAGTGTCACAGTCAGCGGGATCTTCGGCACCTCCTGTGTCTACGGGACCGGTACCGGAACCAAACTGGGCGAACTCCAGGGAGGCACTCCTGCAACCCTGGCCATCAGCGCACTCGTGCCCCGCACGGTTGCCAACGCTCTCTGCCCCGCGGAAACCCGCTGGACAGCTAGCTACACGGTCACAAGCCCGACCTCGCTGTTCGTCGGGTAGTTCTCGACTCACTGAGGTTTGCCATGGCCGCCTTCGGGCGGCCATGGTTACCGGTCAAGTACTCGCCAGAGGCGGGTCCGAGCAAGGAGAAGCAAATGAAGCACCTCAAGATCCTGGGGCTGGCCCTCGTGGCTGCCGCAGCACTGACGGCGCTCTTCGGTGCGGGCTCGGCTGCGGCGACGAAGCTCTGCACCAGCGCAGCCTGTACCACGGACTACGCGGCGGGAACCGAAATCGAATCATCGCTCAGTTCCTCGACGATCTTCGAGACCACGGGTGGGACCGTCCTCGAAACATGTACCGGCGGTGAAATGAACGGGAAAACTTCTGCGACAAGCGGCGAACCGCTCCGAGAGTTAATCACCACTTTCACCTGGACCGGCTGCACCAAAACAAAGGACACCATTGCTAGTGGCGAACTAAAGATTCGAGCGAGCGGAAGCGCCGATGGAAACGGCACCCTAACCGGCGCTGGTTCGAGTTGGACAACGAACGGGATCTTCGGCACCTCCTGTGTCTACGGCACCGGCACCGCAACCACGCTCGGCACCCTCAATGGAGGCAATCCCGCGACCATCAGCATCAACACCCTCGTGCCCCGCACCGTCGAAAATGCACTATGTCCGAAAGAAATTCGCTGGACAGCCACCTACCAGTTCACAAGTCCGACTCCGCTCTTTGTCGGGTAGCTCTCGAGCGCTTGAGACCAGCCGTGGGGG
>DASSMM010000057.1:0-67558 GCA_035688825.1 Solirubrobacterales bacterium
GCAGTCGGCTCGGATCGCGCGCGATCACGGCGGTCCGTTCTCCGGCTACGACCGGAACCGCGAGCCGTTCCTTCGCGTCATGCGGAAGCACCGCGACGCCATGCGCGACGTGAACGCCAGGAACGTGCCCTCGGAGCTGTACGCCGCCGCCCGCACGGCGTGGGACGACGCCGTGGAGCTCGGGGAGCAGCACGGCTACCGGAACGCGCAGGCGACGGTGCTGGCTCCAACGGGGACGATCAGCTTCCTGATGGACTGCGACACGACGGGAATCGAGCCGGACTTCTCGCTGGTCAAGTTCAAGGAGCTGGTCGGCGGAGGGCAGATGACGATCGCCAACCGCTCGGTGCCGCTGGCGCTGCAGACGCTCGGCTACGGCGAGGCGGAGATCGACCAGATCGAGGCCTACATCAAGGAGAACAACACGATCGTCGGCGCGCCCGGGCTGAAGGACGAGCACCTGCCGGTCTTCGACGTCGCGGTCGGCGAGCGGGCGATCAGCCACACCGGCCACATCGACATGATGGCCGCGACCCAGCCCTTCCTCTCCGGGGCGATCTCGAAGACGGTGAACATGCCGCAGACGGCCACCGTCGAGGACATCGCCGACGCCTACACCCGCGGCTGGAAGGGCGGGCTCAAGGCGCTGGCGATCTACCGCGACGGCTCGAAGACGGCGCAGGCGCTGCGCACCGACGCCCAGGAGGAGAAGGGGGCGGAGGCCGAACAGCAGCTCGCCGAGCCGGTCCGCAAGAAGATGCCGCGCGAGCGCGAATCGATCACCCACAAGTTCTCGATCGCCGGCCACGAGGGCTACATCACCGCCGGCAAATACGAGGACGGCTCGGTCGGCGAGATCTTCCTCACCGACATCGGCAAGGAGGGGTCGACGATGCGGGGGCTGATGAACGCCTTCGCCACCGCGATCTCGCTCGGGCTCCAGTACGGCGTCCCGCTCGAGGACTTCGTCCGCAAGTTCAGCTACATGCGCTTCGAGCCGGAGGGCATCACCGGCAACCCGGAGATCCCCTTCGCCAAATCGCTGCCCGACTACATCATGCGCTGGGTCGCGAGCCGCTTCATCGAGGACACCGAGACCCTGGAGGAACTGGGGATCATGACCTCGGAGGTGCGGGCGAAGAAGGACACCGAGCAGCTCGGCCTCGGCATCGCCACCGACACCGCCGGCCCGGCCAACGGCAACGGCCACTCGGGCGGCGGCAACGGCGGCGCGGTCGCGCCGACCTCGGCGATGACCGAAACCCCCCCGGTCCGGCCGGCAAAGATGCAGGGCCTCGATCTCGGCCCCGCCTGCGAGCAGTGCGGCGGGATGATGCAGCGGACGGGCAGTTGCTACACCTGCTCCAGCTGCGGCAACAACACCGGCTGCGGCTGAGCCGCCGGAGAAGCTCTAGAGGTCAACCCCTCGGGCTGCCAGCCATTCGCTGAGCGGCTCGGGGGGATTGCCTTCGAAGGCGAGGCGGACGCCCTCGCGGAGGACGTGATCGCCGTTGTCGGCTTGGCTGGGGTTGGTTGCCAGCCAGAAGGCAGCGGCTGCCGCGGCGAGGGCGGCGGGGTCGTCGCCTTCGGGGTCGATGCCCTGGACGGTGCTGAGCAGCTCGCCGCGCAGGTCCTCGGCGGCGGTCGTCGGCCGGTCGTCGTCCTCGAAGCTCTCGAAGAAGCCGATCACCGCGGTGTCGGTCCCCTCCG
The DNA here is from genome assembly GCA_035688825.1 of Solirubrobacterales bacterium. GTDB lineage: Bacteria > Actinomycetota > Thermoleophilia > Solirubrobacterales > 70-9 > VAYN01. Next base: position 1,711 of record DASSMM010000057.1, read on the forward strand.
GATCGACGATCGCCGTCGCCTCGCGCACGGCTTCGGAGATCGTCGGGATCGTTTCGCGGTTGCCCGGCTTCACGCGGAACTACCTACCCACCTGGCGACGGGACGAAAACGTCCCTATGCGGGACGGAATCGGCCCGTCGGCCGTTAGTTGAGGACTACCTCGGCGTCGTGGCGTGGCGTCTCGGTGATGGCGCGGCGGAAGGGGCGCTCGGAGGCCGGGTTCGCCGGGGTGATCTCGTAGCGGCGAACCAGCTCGCGGAGGACGACGGCCATCTCGAACTGGGCGAAGGCGGCGCCGAGGCAGCGGCGGACGCCGCCGCCGAAGGGGATCCAGGTGTAGGTGCCGGGCGGGTTGTCGAGGAAGCGCTCGGGGAGGAAGCGCTCGGGTTCGGGGTAGATCTGCGGGTCGCGGTGAATCAGGTGGATGCAGGGGACGACGCGGGCGCCGGCCGGCAGCTCGTAGCCGCCGAGCTCGACCGGCTCGGTCAGCTTGCGGACGACGACGACGATCACCGGCCGCAGGCGCAGGGTCTCCTGCACGGTCGCGGTCAGGTAGGCGTCCTCGCCGGCCTCGACCTCGGCGCGCAGGCGCTCCAGCTTCTCGGGGTGGCGGGTCAGCCGCTCCATCGCCCAGGAGAGCGCGGTGGCGGTGGTCTCGTGACCGGCGACCAGGAGGGTCAGGAGCTCGTCGCGGATCTCGGCGTCGCTCATCGGGCTGCCGTCCTCGTGGCGGGCCTGCAGCATCATCGAGAGCACGTCCTCGCGCTCGGCCAGGTCCTCCGCCCGGCGCCGTTCGTCGATCACCGCCGCGATCAGCCGGTCGACGCGTTCGACCCGCCGGCGGAAGGCGGGGATCAGGTTGACCCGGTCGGGGCCGACCATCAGCACCGGCAGCAGCACCCGCGGGTTCGTCGTCAGGTCGAGGAAGTCCCGCAGCGCCTCGCGCAGCGGCTCCATCCGCTCGCCCTCGTGGACACCGAAGACGGTCTCGATGATGATCTCGAGCGTGATCGCCTGCATCCGCGGCCGCAGCTTGTAGGGGACGCCGGTCGGCCAGCTCTCGATCTCGCGGGCGGCGATCTCGGTCATCTTCTCGCCGTAGGCCTGCATCCGCTCGCCGTGGAAGGGCGGCAACAGCAGCTTGCGCTGGCCGATGTGCTTCTTCTCGTCGAGGACGAGGACCGAGTTCTCACCGAGGATCGGGCGCAGGATCTGGTTGCCCTCGCCGGCGTGGAAGACCTTCGGGTCGCCGGTGAAGACCTGCTTGACCAGCTCGGGGTCGGAGATCACCACCCAGTCGCCCTCGTAGGCGATCTTCAGGCTGAACATCGGGCCGAAGCGGGCGCGGCTCTGATCGAGCAGCCACTGCGCGCGGCGCGACCAGATCGCCGTCTGCGGCACCCTGCCCATCCGCGGGCCGGGCGGCAGGCCCGCGGTCGGCACCGGGCCGTGCCCGTTCACCGATACCGCAGCGGTGGCGGTCGCCTCCATAGAGGGCAAACCTACTCCTGCCGGTGCCGACCGATGTGTGACGTTGGTTACGGCTAGCCTGCGGTCAGTGGCCCACCTGCCGCACCTTCCCGTTGCGGTCGAGCATCGCGTCGTCAAGTTCTTCTGCGGCCTGCCGCCGCGGGTGCAGCGGCTGCTGTTCGGGGAGCCGCCGGCGATCGACGGGCAACGGCTCGCCCCCGACATCCACACCCTGCTGTGGCTGGACCGGCTGGTCGACGACGCTGGGCCGGCGGGGGAGAAGGAGGTGGAGGAGACCCGCGCCGAGCGATTGCGCGAGGCGCGGATCGTCGCCCACCGGCCGCCGATCCCGATGGCGCGGACCGAGGCGGTGTCAGTGCCGGGGCCGGCCGGGACGATCGACGCCCGGCTCTACGTGCCGGACGCAGCGGGCGAGGCGTCGCCCCTCCTCGTCTACTTCCACGGCGGCGGCTGGGTGATCGGCGACCTCGACACCCACGACGACCCCTGCCGCTTCCTCGCCGCCCGCGCCGGCGTCCGCGTCCTCTCGGTCGACTACCGCCTCGCCCCCGAGCACCCCTTCCCCGCCGCGGCCGAAGACGCGCTCGCCGCCTACGAGTGGGCCGGCGGCAATGCCGAGCGGCTCGGCGCCGCGGCCGGCCGGATCGGCGTCGGCGGCGACAGCGCCGGCGCCAACCTCGCCGCCGCCACCTGCCTGACGGCTCGCGACGCCGGCATCGCCGCCCCGGCGATGCAGCTGCTGATCTACCCGGTCGCCGAAACCGCCGGGACCGCGCCCTCGCGCCGCACCTTCGGCGAGGGGTTCCTGCTCACCCGCGGCGACATGGACTGGTTCGAGGACCACTACCTGCCGCCGGGGTCCGACCGCGACGACCCCCGCGTCGCCCTGCTCAACGCCCCGGACCTGAGCGGCCTGCCGCCCGCCTACGTCGCCACCGCCGGCTTCGACCCGCTGCGCGACGAGGGCGAGGCGTTCGCCGCGCGCCTGCGCGAGGCCGGCGTCCGCGTCGCCCTGCGCCGCCACCCCGGCCTCGTCCACACCTTCCTCAACCTGACCGCGATCTGCCCCACCGCCCGCGCCGCGCTGCACGAAGCCGCCGGCGCCCTGCGGCTGGGCCTGGCCGCCTGAGTTACTCGTACTGCAAGGACTGCAGAACGTCCAGGCGCGATGCCTGGCGCGCCGGCAGGATCGCCGCGACCACCCCGATCACCGCAGCGACGACCAGCAGGAGGAGCAGCGTCCCGAGCGGATAGGAGAGGGTGAAGCCTTCGCTCTTCAGCGGCTGCGCAATCAGGGTGGCGAAGACGATGCCGAGGACCATCCCGAGGATCGCCCCGATCACCGCCGTGATCACCGCCTCGTAGCGGATCATCGTCCGCACCTGCCGCCGCGACATCCCGATCGCCCGCAGCATCCCCAGCTCCCGCGTGCGCTCGTGGATCGAGAGCGCCAGCGTGTTGGCGATGCCGAAGATCGAGATCAGGATCGCGAAGGCGAGCAGCACGATCACCAGCATCACCAGTTTGTTGATCGCGTTTTCGCGCTCTTCCTTCAGTTCTCCCTGGTTCAGCACTTCGGTCACCGGGAAGAGCCGTTCCGAACCGGCCGTCAGCAGCGTCTGCACCTTCGCTTCGTCGGCTCCTTCTTCGACCTTGACGAAGTCGAAGAGGTCCTGCGTCTGGCGGAAGTCGCGAGCCATCACCGCCTGGGTGACGAGGACGCTGCCGAGTACGCCGAGCTCCGATTCGAACTCGCCGACGACGCGGAAGCGCGGTCGCGCCCGCGTCTGCGTCAGCAAGTCGAAACTGTCGCCGAGTTCGAGATCGTGGGCGGAGGCGAAGTCGTCGGAGACGATCGCCTGCCGCCCGCTGAGCCGACGCAGCGCCGCCGGCCCGCCCTTCGTCCATTCGATATTCAGGGTCTCGCCGATGTCCCTGGTCGGCGCGTTGACCTGGACGGTGCCGCCGCCCGCCGCTCCCCCTTCGACCACCTTCGCCTGGGCACCGCGGATCGTCGCCACCAGCTCCACCCCGGGAACCTTGCGCGCCGCCGCCGCCGCACCGTTCGGGATCGGCGAAAAGCCGTCGCTGTTCTGGATCACCAGGCCGCCGGCGAAGTTTTCGTCGACGACCTGGGCGACCGTGCTCTTCAGGCCGGCGGCGAAGACGGTGACGAAGGTGACCAGGGCGAGGCCGATCATCAGCGCCGCCGCGGTGATCGCGGTGCGGCTCGGGTTGCGCTGCGCGTTCTCGCGGGCGAGGCGGCCGGTGAGCCGCCGCAGCCGCTCCAGCGGCCAGCCGGCGACGGTCGCCAGCGGCGGCACCAGCCGCGGGCTGAAGATCGAGACCGCGAGGACGACCACGACGGCGCCGCCGCCCATCAGGCCGGCCCGCTGTCCGGCGCTGCCGCTGCCGAGCAGGCCGATCAGCACCATTGCGACGCCGATCGCCGCGAGCAGGGTCGAGAGCACCAGGTAGACCAGGCGGCGGCGCCGCGTCGGCGCCGGGCTGAAGGCATGCAGGGCGGCCATCGGCGGCACCCGGGTCGAGCGCAGGGCGGGTACGAGGGAGGAGACCGTCGTTACCACCAGGCCGACGATCAGGGAAACGGCGACGGTGCGCGGCTCGAGCCGCAGGCTCGTGGTCGGCAGGTCGGCGCCGAAGGCTTCGAAGAGGACGTTGATCAGCTTGGCGATGACGAAGCCGCCGGCGATCCCGATCAGGGCGCCGAGCAGGCCGATCGCCAGCGCTTCGACAAGGACCGTGGTGAGGATCTGGCGGCGCGAGGCGCCGAGCGTTCGCAGCATCCCGAATTCGCTGATCCGCTGGGCGACCGTGATCGAGAAGGTGTTGAAGATCAGGAACGAGCCGACGAAGACGGCGATGAAGCCGAAGACGAGGAGGAAGGTCTTGAGGAAGCCGAGGCTTTCGCGGATTTCCTCCGAGGCGCGGTCGGCGCTTTCCTTCGCCGTCTCGACCTTGACCCCGGCCGGCATCTCCCGGGCGATCCGCCGTTTCAGCGTCTCCGGGGAGACGCCGTCGGCCGCCGCAACCGAGATCTGGTCGAAGCGGCCCACCTTGTGGGTCAGCCGCTGCGCCACCGGCAGCGTCACCTGGGCGATGCTGGCGCCGCCGAAGGAGGCGCTGCCGAGCTTGGTGAAGCCGACGAGGCGGAACTTCCGCGCTTTGCCCTGGCCGATCAGCTCGATCGGCTCTCCCAGCTTCAGGTCGCTTCCTTCTGCGGCCGCCTGGTCGATCGAGGCTTCGGTCGGCCCGCGCGGCTTGTGGCCTTCGACGTAGTTCAGCGACTCGAGGCCGTCCGGCAGGCCCGAGGAGATGAACTTCGGGGCGAATTTGTTGCCGATCTTTTCGCCTTCCCCGTCGAAGAAGGCGCCCGGGGTGAAGATCGCCCCTGCCGCGATCCGCACCCCTCTCGTCTTCTGCACGGTCGGCAACACCGAGGCGCTGATCGTCGGGACTTCGCCGTTTTCCTGCTTGACCGGGTTCGCGGCGGTGATGACGACGCTGGTCCCGCTCAGCGACTCTTCGAAGATTTCGTCGAAGGCGGCGAAGATCGTGTCGGTGAGGACGTAGGAGCCGGCGACGAAGGCGACGCCGAGGACGACCGCGAAGGTCGTGGTCAGGGCGCGGACCTTGCGCGCCCAGAGGCTCTTGAGGCCGAGGCTAGTCAAGCCGCTTCTGCAGCTCGATCACCTCGTCCGCCGAGCCGGGGGCGGCGTCGCTGACGATCTTCCCGTCCTGGAGGGTGATGAGGCGGTCGGCGTGGGCGGCGGCGACCGGGTCGTGGGTGACCATCACCACCGTCTGGCCGAACTCGTCGACGGCCTGGCGCAGCAGCCGCAGCACGTCCTCGCTCGCTTTCGAGTCGAGGTTGCCGGTCGGCTCGTCGGCGAAGACCACCGCCGGTTTGCTGACCAGGGCGCGGGCGACCGCGACCCGCTGCTGCTGGCCGCCGGAGAGCTCGGCCGGGCGGTGCGTGCGCCGGTCCTCGAGGCCGACGGTGCGGACGAGCTGGTCGACCCACTCCCGGTCGGGCTTGCGGCCGGCGATCGAGAGCGGCAGCACCAGGTTCTCCTCCGCCGTCAGCACCGGCAGCAGGTTGAAGAACTGGAAGACGAAGCCGAGCTTGTCGCGGCGCAGCTCGGTCAGCTTCGAGTCGTCGAGCTTGGTGATGTCGACCCCGTCCAGCTCGACCGTGCCCGAGGTAGGCCGGTCGAGGCCGGCGAGGATGTGCATCAGCGTCGACTTGCCCGAGCCCGAGGGGCCCATGATCGCGGTGAAGCGATCGCGCTCGAAGAAGGTGGTGACGCCGGCGAGCGCGTCGACGGCGGCGTCCCCTTCGCCGTAGCGGCGGTGAAGGTCGGTGGCAACCACGACTTGCCCGTTGACGCTCACTACCGGGCACCGTATCGAGCCAGGGAACTAGGGTGCGGACCGTGCCTCTCGCCGACCGCTTCGACGGACTCCTGATCGATCTCGACGGGGTGGTCTGGATCGGTCGCGAGCCGGTGCCGGGCTCGGTGGAGGCGCTGCAAGCGCTGCTGGCGGCCGGCAAGCGGATCGTCTTCGTCACCAACAACCCGGGGCGGCTGCCGCAGGCCTACGCCGAGCGGCTGCGGGAGCTCGGGGTCGAGGTCGGCCCGGAGCAGATCGTCACCGCCGGGATGGCGGTGGCGCGGCTGGCCGGAGAGGCCGCGGCGGCGGCGGGCGAGGGCGGCAGCGCCTTCGTGATCGGCGCCGGGCCTCTAAAGGAGATGGTGGCGGCGACGGGGGCGCGGCTGCTGGAGGGAGAAGAGGCTGAGGCAGCCGACGTGGTCGTCGTCTCCGGCCACAGAGGCTTCGACTACGGCGAGCTGAAGACGGCGAAGTTCGCCCTCGACCGCGGCGCCCGGCTCTTCGCCACCAGCCACGACCCGACGATGCCCTACCCGGGCGGCGAGCTGCCGGGGACCGGCGCGGTCCTGGCGGCGATCGAAGTCGCTTCCGGCAAGGGGGCGACGATCGCCGGCAAGCCCGAGCGCCACCTGTTCGAGATGGCGATCGAGACGATCCGCGGTTCCTTTTGCACCGATGACGTGCAAAAGGAACCGGGCGATGGACGTTTGGCGATGATCGGCGACCGGATCAGCTCCGACATCGACGGGGGGCGAGCCGCCGGGCTGGAGACCGTCCTCGTCCTCAGCGGCACCACCACGCGCGAGCAGGCGGAAGCGGCCGACCCCGGCCCCGACCACGTGCTCGACGACCTCGCCGCCCTGCTGAAGTGAGCGCCGGGGCGCGCGCCGACAGCCAGCATCGGCGGCCGGGGCTGAGCTTCGCCGGCGTCTTCGCCGTCACCTTCCTCGGCCTGATCGCGGTCGGCGCGGTGCTGCCGGTCCTACCCCGCTACATCCGCGGCCCGCTCGACTCGACCGACCTCGCGGTCGGGGTGGTGATCGGCTCCTACGCGGTCACCGGACTGCTGCTGCGGCCGGTCGCCGGCCGCCTCGCCGACACCCGCGGGCGGCGGCCGACGGTGGTTGTCGGGGCGCTGCTGGTCTCGCTCAGCGGCCTCCTCTACCTCCCCCACCTCGGCCTCCCGGGCCTGGTCCTCGCCCGCCTCGTCCTCGGCGCCGGCGAGGGCGCCGTCTACACCGCCGGCTCGGCCTGGATCGTCGACATGGCGCCGCCTGCGCGGCGCGGCCGCATCCTCGGCCTCTACGGGCTCGCGGTCTGGGGCGGCCTCAGCGTCGGGCCGCTGCTCGGCGAGGTGCTGTTGCACGCCACCAGCTACTCGGTGGTCTGGATCTGCGCCGGGGTGTTGCCGCTACTGGGAGCGGCGATCGCGCTGCGCGTCCCCGATCCCTTCCAACCGCTGGCTCACGCCGAGCCGCACCCGCTGATCGCGCCGGAGGCCGTCCGGCCCGGTCTCGCCATCGCGCTAGCCTCGGTCGGCTACGCGACCCTCGCCGCCTTCATCGTCCTCCTGCTCGATTCCCGCGGCGTCGGCCACGGCGCCACCGTCTTCGCCGCCTTCGCGGCGATGATCGTGCTGGCACGGGTGCTCGCCGGCCACCTGCCCGACCGCTACGGCCCCGCCCCGGTTGCGATCGGCGCGGTCCTGATCGAGGCCGGCGGGCTCTTGCTGATCGCCGTCTCCCACAGCCTGCCGCTGGCGCTGATCGGCGGGATGGCGATGGGCGGCGGCTTCTCGCTGCTCAATCCCTCCCTGATGTTGATCGCGGTCGGCCGCGTCTCGCAGGAGGCACGGGGTGCGGCGATGGGCACCTACACCGCCTTCTTCGACGCCGGCGTCGGCATCGGCGCGCCGCTGGCCGGGCTGGCGGCGGCCCTGACCAGCTACGAGGGCGCCTTCGTCTTCGCCGCCGCGGTCGCCGTCGCCTCCGCCCTGCTGATCGCGGCAACCCTGCGACGCGAGCACCACCTGCCGCCCGGCGCTACCGCTCGCTGATCAGGAGCGTCTGCAGCGCCCGGCCGATCCGGCCCTCGCCGTCGAAGAGGACCGAGTCGGAGCTGCCGACGCCGCTCGGCTGTGGCCGCGTCACCGCGTCGATGCCGATCCACTCCCCCGCCGGCATCCGCTCCAGCTGCACGGTCAGGTCGACGTTGATGAAGAGGAAGCGGCGGAAATCCAGCGAGGCGCTGACGCCGTTGCCGACGTCGGCGACGACGAGGGTGCGCTGCAGCGGCGTCGGCTCCTCGCCGGCGACGAGCGGCTGGCGCATCCGCAGCCAGACCGTCGCCGGGCCCGGCTCGAGGAAGTCGCCGGAGACGAAGCGGATCTCCATCGCCGAGTGGTAGCCGTGCTCCTGGCCGGTGGGGAAGAAGTTCGCGTCGCGCGCCTGCTCGGGAGGCGGGGGCGTCTCGGTGGCGACGAGCGCCGCGGCCGGCACCTCGACCTCCCCCCGGCGGATCCGCCAGGCCCGCGCCCGCATCAGCACCTCGCCCTCGGCGTCGCTCAGCTCCGCTTCCAGCATCTGCACCCGCCGCCCCGGCCGCGCCACCCTCGCCTCCACCCGCACCGGCGCGATCGGCACCGAGCGGAGGATCTCGAAGGTGACCCGCCCGACCTGGAACTCGGCCGCGTCCGGCAGCCCCTCGAGCGCGTAGCCGAGCAGCGCCGCCGGCGGCCCCGCATGCTGCGCCCCCGGGTCCCAGGGCCCCCGCGTCAGCTCGGTAGCGCGAAAGAGGTCACCATCGCGCTCGTAAAAAGCCTCGAACACGCGGGGATCGTACGTCCCACACGAACTGCATCAACTTGACCACCCAGCAGATAGTCAAGTTGATGCAGTTCGGAATCAGCACCGGTGGCTGCCGAACTCCTGGGTCCAGACGTGGGCGCCGCCGTAGCCTTCGAGCCTGCCGGTCTGCAGGCCGATGCCCGTCTGTTCGTAGGGGCCGAGGATGTTTTCCCGGTGGCCCGGCGACTTCATCCAGGCCTTGAAGATCGAGCGCGGGGTTCCCAGGCCGCCGCTCCCCCAGGCGATGTTCTCGCCCGCGCTGCAGCCCTGGTAGCCGAAGCGAGTCATCCAGAAGGTGAATTCGCGGCCGCAGGCTTCGTGGCTGAATTCGTTGCAGCGGAGGATGTCGCGGGACTTGTGGTCGGCGGCCTTGATCAGCGAGCGCACGGCGGTCAGCGGGGGGAGACCGCGTGTGGTCCGGGCGTGGTTGACGAGGCAGAGCATCGCCCGCTCCTGCGTCTCGAAGGGAGCTTTGCCCTGGTCCTGGTTATGGCAGGCCTGGGCCGCGCTCGGCAGGCCGAGCAACCCCGCCACCAGGAGGAGGCCGACGATCGTGCTTCTTCTCGTCACGGGCTCGTAATACCCGAGGCGTACTCTCTTAACAAGAGAGAAAGGAACGAAATGGCGACGAAAGTTCAGAAAAGCGAGCAGGAGTGGCGCGAGCAGCTCACGCCCGAGCAGTTCGAGGTCACCCGCAAGGCCGGCACCGAGCGTGCCTTCACCGGCCCCTACTGGGACGAGAAGGCGGAGGGGATGTACCGCTGCGTCTGCTGCGGGACCGAGCTCTTCTCCTCGGACACGAAGTTCGACTCGGGCACCGGCTGGCCCAGCTTCACCGAGCCGGCCAACCTCGAGCACGTCGAGCTGCGGCCGGACAACAGTCTCTTCATGCGGCGGACCGAGGTCGTCTGCAAGCACTGCGACGCCCACCTCGGCCACGTCTTCGACGACGGCCCGGCCGACAAAGGCGGCCAGCGCTACTGCATCAACGGCTGCGCCTTGACGCTGGAGAAGAAATAACCGGCGACGGGACGAAAACGGGCCTATATAGACCGAAATCGTCCCGTCGGCAGGCGGTTAAAGGGCGCCGCCGCCGGCGCCGAGGTAGCTGAAGCGCACGGCCAGCGCCACCGCCTCGGTGCGGGTGTCGACCTCGAGCTTGGCGATCGCGTTGCGCACGTGGGTGTGCACGGTCGCCGGGCTCAGCTGCAGCCGGTCGGCGATTTCTTTCACCCGCAGGCCCTCGGCCAGCAGCTCGAGGATCTGCCGCTCGCGCGGCGAGAGGTCGAGCAGTTTCTCGACCTCGGACGGCTTGCCGCCGGCGAAGTCGCCGCCGAGGAAGGTGCCGCCCTGGGTCACCGCTTTGACCGCCTTGGCGATGTCCTCCGCCGGCGCCGACTTCAGCACGTAGCCGGAGGCGCCGGCGCGCAGGGCGAGCGCCAGCAGGTCCGGCTGGGCGTGGGCGGTGAAGATGATCACTTTCGTCCGCGGCCGGACTTTGAGGACCTCCTTGGTCGCCTCGATGCCGTCGCGCTTGGGCAGCTCGACGTCGATGATGAGGACGTCCGGTTCCAGTTCCTTGACGACCTCGACGACGTCGCGGCCGTTGCCCGCCTCGCCGACGATTTCGACGATGCTCGAGTTCATCATCCGCGCTTTGATCGCGTCGCGGACGATCTCGTGGTCGTCGCAGAGCACGACGCGTTTCGCTTCTCGCACGCCGGTGCCCATCACAGCCCTTGCTCCGCGCTGCTCATCGCGCCGCGATTCTTTCAGGCGCTCCGTACCGATGCAAAGTTTTGGGTAGCGTGAAACTGCCGTCGCTCTCCTGGCGGTTCTCGATCAGGGCGATGATCGTGCGCCCGACGGCGCAGGCGGTGCCGTTCAGCGTGTGGACCGCCTGCGGTGCCGCGCCCTCCTCGGGGCGGTAGCGGGCGCCGATGCGGCGAGCCTGGAAGTCGGTGGTGTTCGAGCAGGAGGTGAGCTCGCGGAACCGGCCCTGGCTCGGGATCCACGCCTCGCAGTCGTACTTCTTCGCCGCCGGCGCGCCGAGGTCGCCGACGGCGACGTTGACGACCCGGTAGGGGATCTCCAACTCGCCGAGGATCCGCTCCTCGATCGAGAGCAGCCGCTCGTGCTCCTGCTTCGAGGTGCCGGGCTCGACGAACGAGAACATCTCGACCTTGTCGAACTGGTGGACCCGGAAGATGCCGCGGGTGTCGCGGCCGGCGGCGCCAGCCTCGCGGCGGAAGCAGGTCGAGAAGGCGCAGTAGCGCAGCGGCAGCTCGGCGGCGTCGAGGATCTCGCCGGCGTGGAGACCGGCGAGGGCGACCTCGGAGGTGCCGGTGAGGAAGAGCTCGTCCTTGGGAATCTCGTAGATCTGGTCGCGCGCCTCGGGCAGGAAGCCGGTTCCCTCCAGCGCCTCTTCGCGGACCAGCACCGGCGGCACCACCGGCTCGTGGCCCTCGCCGCGGACGAGGTCGATGACGAAGCGGACCAGCGCCAGCTCGAGCAGGACCAGGTCGCCCTTCAGGTAGGCGAAGCGCGAGCCGGAGAGCTCGGCCGCCTTCTCCATCTCGATCAGGCCGAGCTCGGTGCCGATCTCGAGGTGGTCGCGCGGCTCGAAGTCGAACTGCGGGCGCTCGCCGACCTCGCGGATCACGACTGCGTCCTCCTCGGTCATCCCTTCCGGCGCGTCGGGATCGGGGATGTTGGGAAGCGTCAGCGCCAGCTCTCCCAGCTTGGCGCCCACCTCCTCCAGCTCCTCTTTCGCCGACTCGACCCGCTCCTTCAGCCCCTGCACGGTCGCCATCAGCTCCTCGGCGTCTTCGCCGGCCTGCTTGCGTTCGCCGATCTGCTTGGAGAGCGTCTTGCGCTCGGCCTGCGCGTTCTCGACCTCCGGCAGCAGCTCGCGCCGGCGGGCGTCCAGGGCCAGCAGCTCGTCGACCTGCTCAGCCGCGCCCCGCCGCGCCAGCGCGGCCTTGACCCGCTCGGGGTCGGAGCGGATCGCTTTCAGGTCCAGCATGGGAGAGCCTCGCGGCTAGGGTGATTCCTGGCCGGGACGCGGCGAGGATTCGGCGTCTTCACCGGCGTACTTGGCGACGAATTTGGCGACCGCCTTGGCTTCGTCCCCGACGACGATGTTCTGGGGCATGATCGCGCCCGAGAAGCCGCCGTTCTGAATCGCGAAGAGGGCGTCGTCGAAGGTCTCTTCGCGCTGGTTCAGGTTGGGGCCCTGGGTGCGCTCGCCGCGGTTGCCGCTGCCCTGGCTGCCGGCGGCGCTCAGCGTGTGGCAGCCCGAGCAGTGGGTGGCGAAGAGCTCGGCGCCGCTGTAGTTGGGATCGTCCTGGGAGACGGCGATCTTTTCCGAGCCGAAGGAGCCGCAGGCGGTGAGCCCGAGGGCGACGGCGAGGAGCGCGGCTATGGCGATTGCGGAACGCATGCGGCGGGCATCATATTGTCTAGCTCCCCCGCGATGCCGCCGCCCGATCCAGCCAGCTTCCGCGCCGCCATGGCAGGGCTGCCGACCGGGGTCACGATCGTCACCGCCAACGGCCCCGACGGACCCGCCGGAGCGACCGCCAACGCCGTCTCCTCCCTCTCCATAGAGCCGATGATGATGCTGGCCTGCCTCGACCGCGGCTCCCGCACCCTGCTCGCCGTCCAGGCGGCCGACTCCTTCGGCATCAGCGTCCTCCACGCCGGCCAGGAGCCGATCGCCCGCGCCTTCGCCACCAAGGCCCCCGTGGCCGAGAAGTGGTCCGGCGTCGACTGGCAAGACCGCGACGGCATCCCCGCGATCGACGACGCCCTCATCTTCATCGCCTGCGACCTCCGCGACGTCCTCGCCGCCGGCGACCACGTAATCGTCACCGGCGAAGTCCGCGCCCTCGAATTCCGCGAAGGCAACCCCCTGGTCTTCCACCGCGGCGTGTACCGCCCGCTGGATTAGAGCCCGCTGGTCCCCGCCGCGCGCAGCGCGAGGAAGAAGATGACGCCGCAGCTGACGGCCATGATGCCCATCTCGCGGCGGACTATGGCGAGGGCCAGGGCTTCCTGGTCGGCTTGGGGGAGGTTCTCGTAGTCGGTTTCGCCGACCTCGCGGCTGGCGGCGTCGGCTCGGGCGCCCTCGGCGATGAAGGAGACGAGGAGAGGGAGGATGCCGTAGAGGTAGTGGAGACCGTCCTCGGGCTCGTGGTTGGTGACGACGAGGAGGCCGCCGAGGAGAGCCTGGATGAAGACCGAGACCTGGGCCGCCCTCAGCAGGTACCAGAAGGAGACCGAGGGCCGATCGCGGTACCAGGCGATGCCGCCGACCAGGCCCGCGGCCGCATTTAGCGCGATCAGCGTCACCCCGACGGCGATGTGGAGCCCGACCACGGCCTAAATCCGCCCAAAAGGGTCGGGATTCGGCTTACTGATGCGGAATATCACTATGTAGCAACATGTCACAAAGTCGGTATATAACAGGGAGGTACGGCGGCTAAATCGGATAGTCGACCCCCGACTCGCCCGACCGCCGCAACGACCCGACCTCCCCGTGCTGAAGAGCTACCTACCGATCCTCGTCTTCGCCTTCCTCGGCCTCACGGTCGGGGGCGTCTTCGCGCTCGTCAACCACCTGGTCGGCCCGAAGAAGCCGCCGCGCACTACCGCCGCCGGCAGGCGCCAGGGCGAGCCCTACGAGTCCGGGATCCCGGTCGAAGCGACGAAGGGACTGCGCTTCGGCGTCACCTTCTACCTCGTCGCGATGCTCTTCATCCTCTTCGACATCGAGGTCGTCTTCCTCTACCCGATCGGGGTCATCCTCAAGGGCGCCGACAGCCTCCTCGTCCTCGGCGAGCTGGTCACCTTCGTCGTCCTCCTGCTCGTCGCCTTCGTCTACGTCTGGCGGAAGGGGGCCCTGGATTGGAGGTAGAGCGCCGCTCCCTGCGCGAGAAACAAGTCCGGGCCCGCGACATGCTCCGCGGCGACCTCGAGGGCGAAGACCTCGAGCGCTACGTCGAAGAACGCGTCGTCACCACGACCTTCGAGAAAGTCCAGAACTGGGCCCGCGCCAACTCGATCTTCCCGCTCACCTTCGGCCTCGCCTGCTGCGCGATCGAGGCGCCGATCTCGATCGTCACCGCCCGCTACGACCTCGCCCGGTTCGGCGCCGAGGCGCTGCGGGCCTCGCCGCGCCAGGCCGACCTGATCATCCTCTCGGGCCGGGTCAGCATCAAAATGGCACCCGTCGTCCGCCGCCTCTACGACCAGATGCTGGAGCCGAAGTGGGTGATGGCGATGGGCGCCTGCTCCTCCTCGGCGGGGATGTTCGCCAACTACGCCGTCGTCCAGGGCGCCGACAAGTTCATGCCGGTCGACATCTACGTGCCCGGCTGCCCGCCGCGGCCGGAGGCGGTCCTCTACGGCTTCACCAAGCTGCAGCGGAAAATCATGGGCAACCCCGACCAGAGCTGGCGGCGGCGCTACGACGCCTACGGCACCGAGGAGTGGGCGCGCGGCGGCCCCCGCTCGGAACCGAGCCCGGAGGCGGCGAAGGCCTACGAGGAAGCGCGGACCTCGGTCGAAGCGCTGCGCGAAGCCGGGGAGCCCTCCCTTGCCTGACGCTCCCGGACTCGAGCTGATCCGGGGGGAAATCGACCGCGACTGCCCCGGCGCCGTGCTCGCCACCTCCTTCGACCGCGCCCAGGCGGCGCTGGTCGTCGACCCCGAGCGGGTGCTCGAGGTGCTGCGCTGGCTCGCCGAGCAGCCCGGCCAGCGCTACGACTTCCTCTCCTCGCTGCACGCCGCCGACTACCTGCCGGCTCAACCCCGCTTCGCGGTCCACTACGAGCTCATCAATCGCAATCGGGTCGAGCGCCTCCGAGTCAAAGCGATGCTCGAAGACGCTCCTCCCGCGGGTGGCGCGGATTTGGGGGACCGCCCCCCGCCAGTTGCGGGGGGTGGTGGAACCAAATCGGCGACAGGACCCGCGGGCCTACCGCATGGTCTCCCCGAGATCGACTCCTGCGTCGAGCTCTTCCCCACCGCCGACGCCCAGGAGCGCGAAGTCTTCGACTTCTTCGGGATCGTCTTCCGCGGCCACCCCAACCTGACCCGGATCCTGATGCCCGACGACTACGTCGGCTGGCCGCAGCGCCGCGACTTCCCGATCGGCGGCGAGCCGGTCACCTTCACCTACTCGGAGCAGCGCTATGACTGAGCAGATCGCCGTCCCCTTCGAGCAGGCGCCCGATCTCGACCGCGAGATCATGACGATCAACATCGGGCCGCACCACCCGGCGACCCACGGCGTCCTCCGCCTCGTCGTCGACCTCGAAGGCGAGATGGTGCGCGAGCTGCGGCCGGTGATCGGCTACGTCCACACCGGGATCGAAAAGTCCTGCGAGGACAAGAGCTACTGGAAGGTCATCCCCTTCGTCGAGCGGATGGACTACGTCTCCTACTTCTTCCAGATGGAGGCCTTCTGCGGCGCGGTCGAGCGGCTGATCGACCTCGAGATCCCGCCGCGGGCGAAGTACCTGCGCACGCTCTTCCTCGAGCTCAACCGGATCCACTCCCACCTCGTCTGGCTCGGCACCACGGCACTCGACCTCGGCGCGATCTCGATGCTCTGGTACTGCTTCCGCGAGCGCGACAAGATCCTCGACCTCTTCGAGATGGCGACCGGCCAGCGGATGCACACGCGCTACTTCCAGGTCGGCGGCGTGATCGAGGACATCCCGCTCGGCTTCGAGGCCAAGTGCCGCGCCTTCGCCGAGGAAATGCCGATCCGGGTCGGCCAGTACGAAGACCTGCTCGACCGCAACGAGGTCTTCCTCTCGCGGACCAAAGGGACCGGGATCGTCTCGCGGGAGCGCCTGCTCGAGCTCGGCGTGACCGGGCCGCTGCTGCGCGCCGCCGGCGACCCCTGGGACCTGCGCAAAGCCTTCGACTACCTCGCCTACCCCGAGCTCGACTTCAAGATCCCGGTCGGGACTGTCGGCGACAACTACGACCGCTACCGGGTGCGGGTGGCGGAGATGGTCGAGTCGGCGCGGATCGTCGCCCAGTGCCTCGACGCCCTGCCCGAGGGACCGTTCATCGCCGACGACCGCAAGTACGTGCTGCCGCCGCGCTCGGAGCTCTCGACTTCCATGGAGAGCCTGATCCACCACTTCAAGCTCGTCACCGAGGGCTACCGGGTGGCGCCCGGCGAGGTCTATTACTCGATCGAGGGACCGCGCGGCGAGCTCGGCTGCTTCGTCCTCGCCGACGGCTCGGCGAAGCCCGCCCGGGTGCACTTCCGCGACCCCTCCTTCGTCAACCTGCAGGCCTTCCGCGAGATGGCGGTCGGCGGCTACGTCGCCGACATGATCGCCAGCCTCGGCATGCTCGACCCGATCCTCGGAGGTGTCGACCGATGAGCCCCGTCGACGGTCCCGGCATCAGCAACCCGAACCTCCCGGTCGACCCCGCCGTGCGCGAGGGCCGCGTCCCCGGCCGCGCCGAGGAGGAGATCCCGGAGCTGCACGAAGTCGACTGCCCGCCGGAGCTGCAGGAGCGGATCGAGACCCTGATGGGCCGCTACCCCGACCGCCGCTCGGCCTCGATCCCGGCGCTCTGGGCGGTGCAGGAGCGCTACGGCTGGTGCACGCCGGAGGGCGTCCGCCAGGCCGCCGCGGTGATGCGGGTGACGCCGGCCTACCTGGAGTCGGTGGCGAGCTTCTACGACCTCCTCCACACCAAGCCGGTCGGCCGCCACCGGATCGAGGTCTGCACCAACATCTCCTGCTGGATGCGCGGCGGCGACCGCCTGCTCGACGCCTTCGAGGCCGCCGCCGAGGGCGACGAGGACTTCTTCGTCACCGGCTTCGAGTGCCTCGGCGCCTGCGACATCGCCCCGATGGCCTCGATCGACCAGCGCTACTACGGGCCGCTGGAGGCGGCCGAGGCCGGGACCGCGATCGAGCAACTGCGGGCCGACGCCGAGGTCCTCCCGGAGAAGGCGCTCGCCAAGCGCGGATTGGCGGGGGACTCCTGATGGCGCACCGGCTGGAGAAGCGCGTCCTGCTCGAGCACGCCGAGGACCCGGCGCTGCGCACGCTCGACGGCTACCGGCGCCTGGCCGGCGGCTACGAGACGCTCGAGCGCGCTTACAAGGAGATGGAGCAGGACGAGGTCCTCAAGGAGCTCGAAGACTCAGGCCTGCGCGGCCGCGGCGGCGCCGGCTTCGCGATGGGCAAAAAGGCCTCCTTCCTCCCCCGCGGCGACATGGCCAAGTACCTCTGCTGCAACGCCGACGAGTCCGAGCCCGGCGCCTTCAAGGACCGCGAGCTGATGCAGCGCAACCCGCACCAGCTCATCGAGGGGATCGCGATCGCCGCGCTCGCCGCCGACGCCGGCCACGCCTTCATCTTCATCCGCGGCGAGTACGACGAACAGGCCGACATCCTCGACGCCGCCGTCGCCGAAGCCTACGAGGCGGGTTACCTGGGGACGAACATCCTCGGCTGCCACCGCGACCTCGAGCTGGTCGTCCACCGCGGCGCCGGCGCCTACATCTGCGGCGAGGAGACCGCCCTGCTCGACGCGCTCGAGGGCAAGCGTGGCAACCCGCGCCTGAAGCCGCCCTTCCCGGCGGTGCAGGGCCTCTACGGCGGCCCGACCCTGATCAACAACGTCGAGACCCTCTCCAACGTTCCCCACATCGTCCGCCGCGGAGCCGAGTGGTTCAAAGGCTTCGGCACCGAGCAGTCGCCGGGGACCAAGGTGGTCTCGATCTCCGGCGGCGTCAAGCGCCCCGGCAACTACGAGGTCGAGCTCGGGATCCCGACCCGCGAGCTGGTCTACGACCTCGCCGGCGGCCCCGAGGAGGGCCACGAGATCAAGGCCTTCTTCCCCGGCGGCTCCTCCTCCCCGGTGCTGACCGCCGCGGAGGGGCTCGACCTCCCCTATAGCTTCGAGGCGATGGCCGAGGCGGGCTCGATGCTCGGCTCCGGCTCGATCATCGTCTGCGACGACCGCGTCTCGATCCCGCACCTGGCGCTGCGGACGGCCCGCTTCTACCACCACGAGTCCTGCGGCAAGTGCGCCCCCTGCCGCGAGGGCACCAACTGGACCGTGAAGATGCTGGAGCGGATGGTCCGCGGCGAGGCGACGCCGCTGGACCTCGACATCGTCTCCTCGGTCCAGCAGAACATCATCGGCCACTGCCTCTGCGTCCTCGGCGACTCGATGGCGATGCCGGTCGGGGCGATGGTCCGCAAGTTCCGAGAGGAGTTCGAAGCGGTGATGGAGAACCCCGAGCTGGTCCTCGACCCGCACGCCGTCGTCCAGGGCGCGCCGGAGACGCTGGGGGCGTCGGCATGAGTCCCGGCGGCCGCGAGGTGACGATCACGATCGACGGGCGCGAGGTGCCCGCGATCGAGGGCGAGATGCTCCACGACGCCGCCCGCAAGGGCGACGTCGAGATCCCCTACTTCTGTTACGAACCGAAACTCGGCGACCCGGTCGGCGCCTGCCGCATGTGCCTGGTCGAGATCGAGGGGATCCCGAAACTGCAGACCTCCTGCTCGACGCCGGTGCGCGAGGGGATGGTCGTCCACACGAGGACCGAGCAGGTCAAACACGCCCAGAGCGCGGTCGTCGAGTTCCTCCTCGTCAACCACCCGCTCGACTGCCCGGTCTGCGACAAAGGCGGCGAATGCCCGCTGCAGGACATCTCCTACGGCTGGGGCCCCGGGCAAAGCCGGGTGATCGACGAAAAGCGCCACTTCGAGAAGCCGATCGAGCTCTCGCCGCTGGTCGCGATCGACCGCGAGCGCTGCATCCTCTGCTACCGCTGCGTCCGCTTCAGCCAGGAGGTCTCCGAAGACGCCCAACTGCAGCTGCTCGACCGCGGCGACCGCACCTACGTCGGCACCTTCGACGACCGCCCCTACGTGGCGCCCTTCCACGGCAACATCACCGACATCTGCCCGGTCGGGGCGCTGACCAGCTACACCTACCGCTTCCGCGCCCGGCCCTGGGATATCGAGCACGCCGGCTCGGTCTGCACGCTCTGCCCGAGCCAGTGCAACGTCAGCTTCACCGTCCGCGACGAGAAGGTGAAACGGGTGATCACCCGCGACAACGCCGAAGTCGACGACGGCTGGATCTGCGACCGCGGCCGCTACGGGTTCGAGATGTTCGACGCGCCCGAGCGGATCGCCGGGCCGCGGCTGAAGGGCGGCACCGAGGCCGGCTGGGAGCAGGCAATCGAGGCGGCGGCCAAGGGATTGCTGCGCGCCGACGGCAAAGTCGCAGGCGTAGTCGGCGACGCCTCCAACGAGGAGGGCTTCCTGCTGCAGCGGCTGCTCCGCGAGGCGCTCGGCTCGCCCAACATCGACTCGCGCCCCTCGCGCGGCCCGGAGGCGGGCGTGCTGCGGCGGCTGGCCGAGCCGGACGTCTCCGCCAAGGTCCGTGACATCGACGAGGCCGACGCGATCCTCGTCCTCGGCACCGACCCCCTGCACAGCTCGCCGATCCTCGACCTGCGGGTGCGCAAGGCGATCCGCCGCAACGGCGCCAAGCTGGTGGTCGCCACCGAGCGCCCGACCGCCCTCGACGGCGGCGCCGAGGCGATCGCCCGCTACGCGCCCGGCCAGGGAGCCCACTTCGTCGGCGAGCTGGCGGCCGCGATCGGCGGCGCCGAGAACGTCGCCACCCCGATCGCCGGGACGCTGCGCGACGCCGAGACGGTCGTCGTCATCTGGGGCGAGCGGGTCGCCCGCGAGGACGGCGCCGCCGAGGCGCTGCTCGAGGTCGCCGCGGCGGTCGGGATGGCCGGGACCGGGGGCAGCGGCCTGCTCGAAGTCCCCGACACCACCAACGCCCGCGGCCTGCGCGAGGCCGGCTGCCTCCCCGACGCCGGCCCCGGCCTCGCGGAGGCCGCCTCCGGGATGGCGACCGAGGAGATCCGCCAGGCGCTGATCGACGGCGAGGTTTCGGGCCTGATCCTGTTCGGCGCCGACCCGTTGCGCGACTTCCCCGACACGCCCGCCTGGGAGGAGGCCCTGACCGCCGCCGACTTCGTCGTCTGCTTCTCGATGCACGAGAACGCGACCACCGCCAAGGCCGACGTCGTCTTCCCGCTCGAGAGCCACGCCGAGAAAGACGGCACCGTCACCCACCCCGACGGCCGCCTGCAGCGCGTCCGCCCCGCTGCCGGCCGCCCCGGCCAGATCCAGCCGAACGTCGTCGTGCTCGCCGAGCTGGCGAAGGCGCTCGGCCTCGACACCGGCATCGACTCGCAGCCGACCGCCTTCGCCGCGCTGACCGATGCGGTCTCCTTCTACGCGGGCATCACCGACGAGCAGATCGGCGGCCGCGGCCTGCGCTGGCAGGATCGCGAGGGCTCGACCAGCGACCGCACCGGCAACGAGGGGCCGGGTCCCGAAGGCGCCGCCGACTCCTCCGAGCAGGGCCCGACCGAGACCGGCGCCACCAGCAAAGGGCACGGCCACGAAGCAACCGAGACCGTCGGCGAGGGCTCTCCCGACATCGAGCGCGACGCGCCGATCAGCGCGGCCCAGCCCGAGCCGACCCCGGGCGGGGTCGCCTCCGGAGCGCCCGACGCGGCGGTCGGACCAGATCGGGACGGCGACTCCCTGCTCCTCGGCACCTACCGCGACCTCTGGGCCGGCCCGGTCACCGAGCTGAACCCGCCGCTGAGGTTCCTCACCCCCCGGCAGCGCGTCGAGATCTCCCCCGCCGACGCCGAGGGGCTCGGCCTGCGCTCGGGCGACCGGGTCCGCGTCTCCCAGAACGGCGCCGGGGTCGAAGCCGAAGTCCACGTCAAAGAGCGCGTCTCGAAGGGCGTCGTCTTCATGGCCGAGGGAGTCCTCGACGGCAACGCCAACGCCCTCCTGAACGGCGGCCCGGTCCAGGTCCAGATCGAGAAGCCGAGCGAGGTCCGATGATCCCCCTCGCCGACACCCAGTTCGTCGAAGCGACCTGGATCATGATCGTCAAGAGCATCGTCATCTTCGGCGTCATCTTCGGCATCCTGCCGCTGCTGACGGTGCTAGAGCGGAAGCTGATCGGCCGCTTCCAGCACCGCTACGGCCCCAACCGGGTCGGCCCCTACGGGCTCCTGCAGCCGCTCGCCGACGTCGGCAAGCTGATCTCCAAGGAGTCCTTCCGCCCCGAGAACGCGGTCTCGACCCTGTTCATCCTCGGCCCGCTGTTGCCGGTCCTGGCAGGCGTCCTCTCGCTGGCGATCATCCCCTGGGGCGACGTCCAGGGCGGGGTCGGCTTCTACGGCATCGACGTACCGATCGGCATCCTCTACTTCTTTGCCGTCGGCTCGATCGCCTTCTACGGTCTCCTCCTCGGCGGCTGGTCCTCGGGCTCCAAATACAGCCTCCTGGGGGCGATGCGCTCGGCCGCGCAGCTGATCTCCTACGAGGTCAGCATGGGCCTCGCCCTGCTCGGCGTGATCATGATGAGCGGCTCGCTCTCGCTGGTCTCGATCGTCCACTCGCAAGGCGGCCTCTGGTTCATCGTCCCGCAGTTCGTCGGCTTCCTGATCTTCATGCTCGCCGGCTTCGCCGAGACCAACCGCACCCCCTTCGACATGCCCGAGGCCGACGCCGAGCTGGTCCAGGGGTTCATGACCGAGTACGGCGGCATGCGCTTCGGCTCCTTCCTGCTGGTCGAATACATGGAGATCCTGGTCGTCTCCGGGATCGCCGCGGCGATGTTCCTCGGCGGCTGGATGGGCCCCGGCCCGAGCTTCCTCGACCCGATCTGGATGCTGGCGAAGATGCTCGCCCTCGTCCTCCTCTTCATCTGGATCAGGGCGACGCTGCCGCGCTTGCGATATGACCAGCTGATGAGCCTGGGATGGAAGGTCCTGCTGCCGCTGGCGACGCTGAACGTCCTCGTCACCGCGGTCCTGGTGGTGGTCACGTGAGCGTCGACTCCCGCAGCGCCTCCTACCTCGACTCGATCGACGTCGTCGAGGTCCAGCGCGGCCCAGAGCCGGGCGGTCTCGGCGGCACCTGGCGAGCCTTCGGTGAGACCCTGCGGGGGCTGAAGACGACGATGGCGCGGCTGGTCGAGGGGCCGATGACGATCGAGTACCCCGAGGAGAAGACGCCGGTCTACCCGCGCTTCCGCGGCCGCCACAAACTCCACAAGTTCGAGGACACCGGCCTCGAGAAATGCGTCGGCTGCTCGCTCTGCGCCGCCGCCTGCCCGGCCGACTGCATCCGTGTCGTCGCCGCCGAGAACATCCCCGGCGAGCGGGTCTCGGCGGGCGAGCGCTACGCCGCCGTCTACGAGATCAACCTCAGCCGCTGCATCTTCTGCGGCTACTGCGAGATCGCCTGTCCCTTCGACGCGATCACGATGGGCCACGACTACGAGATGGCCGACTACGACCGCCGCGACCTGATCTTCACCAAGGAGATGCTGCTGGCGGAGCCGGTCGAGCGGACGCCGCTGAAAAGCGAGGGCGAATAGTGGAAGCGGTGGTCTTCTTTGTCGCCGCGATCGGCGCGCTCGGCGGTGCGATCGGCGTGATCGCGATGCGCAACCCCTTCTACTCGGTGCTGGCGCTGATCGTCCACCTGTTCAGCCTGGCGGCGCTGTTCCTGCTCCTGACCTCGGCCTTCGTCGCCGCCGCCCAGGTGGTCGTCTACGCCGGCGCGGTGATGGTCCTCTACGTCTTCGTGGTCGCCTACGTGGGGGGCGGCGGCGAGTCGGCCTGGGAGCCGATCCCCGGCCAGCGCTTCCTCGCCCCCCTCCTCGCCATCGCCCTCTTCGTCGAGCTCTCGATCGCCGTCCTGGGGTCCGCTCTGAAGGCACTGGAAACGGACGGCCCCGAAGTATCAGCTGGCTTCGGAGACCCGGCTGCCATAGGAAGGCTGCTGCTGGAAAAGTTCCTGCTGCCTTTTGAGGCGAGCTCGATCCTGCTCCTCCTCGCTGCGGTAGGAGCAATAGTCCTCGCGGCTCGGCGCCGTGAGGCGGAGGGGGAGGCCCCCTCCAAACACTCCCCAACCCGTTTGGAGGGGGCCTCCCCCTCCGCCCCCAACGCATGAACATCGAGTGGTACATCGTCCTCAGCTCGTTGCTCTTCGCCACCGGCGTCCTCGGCATCCTGCTCCGCCGCTCGCCGATGGTGATCCTGCTCTGCCTGGAGTTGATGCTGAACGCCGGCAACCTCGCCCTCGTCGCCTTCAGCCGCATGGTCGGCAACGAGCAGGGTCAGGTCTTCGCGGTGATCGTGATGGTGATCGCCGCCTGCGAGGTCGTCGTCGGCCTCGGCCTGATCGTCGCGATCTTCCGCCGCCGCCTGCCGCTCAACGTCGACGACCTGCGGGAGCTGCGCGGATGAGCGGCACCGCCTGGGCCTGGCTGGTCCTGCTCTTCCCGCTGCTCGGCTCGATCGCGATCGCACTGGGCTACCGGACGCTGCCGCAGAAGGCCGCCGGGATGATCGGCACTGCCGCGATCGGCCTCTCCTTCGCCTGCGGCGTCGCCGCGCTGCTCAGCCTGCTCGGCGAAGACGCCGAGGCGCGCCACCACGCCTCCTCGCTCTGGGACTACGCCAGCGTCGCCGGCCTCGACATCAAGCTCGGGATCTTCCTCGACCCGCTCTCGGTCTTCATGGTCCTCGTCGTCACCGGCGTCTCGACCCTGATCCACCTCTACTCCTACGGCTACATGCAGTCCGACGAGGGCTACCACCGCTTCTTCAGCTTCCTCAACTTCTTCGTCTTCTCGATGCTCTTGCTGGTGCTGGCGGGCAACTTCGTCCTCCTGATCGTCGGCTGGGCCTTCGTCGGCTTCGCCTCCTACGCGCTGATCAGCTTCTGGTACCGGCGCGAGACGGCGACGCGGGCGGGGATGAAGGCCTTCGTGATCAACGTCGTCGGCGACATCGGCCTCGTCCTCGCCGCCTTCCTGATCTTCCGCGAACTCGGCAGCTTCGACTACGGCGAGGTCTTCGAGAAAGCGCCGCAGGTCTTCAGCGTCAACGAGTGGAGCGTCACCGCGATCTGCCTGCTGCTTCTGGTCGGCGCCTTCGCCAAGTCCGCCCAGCTCCCGCTCCACACCTGGCTGCCGGACGCGATGGAGGGACCGACCCCGGTCTCCTCGCTGATCCACGCGGCGACGATGGTCACCGCCGGCGTCTACCTGATCGCCCGCACCCACGTCCTCTTCGAACTCGCCCCGACCGCCGCCGACATCAGCGCCTTCGTCGGCCTGGCGACGCTGCTGGTCGCGGCGACGATGGCGCTGGTGATGACCGACCTGAAGCGGGCGATCGCCTACTCGACGATGAGCCAGATCGGCTACATGATCATGGGCGTCTCGATCGGCGCCTACAGCGCCGGGATGTTCCACCTGATGACCCACGCCTTCTTCAAGGCCCTGCTGTTCATGGCTGCCGGCTCGATCATCGCCGCGATGGCCAACGACCAGAACATCGACCGGATGAGCGGCTTCGGCAAGGCGATGCGCTTCACCTCGATCACCTTCGTCTGCGGCGCCCTCGCCCTCGCCGCCTTCCCCGGCACCTCCGGCTTCTTCTCCAAGGACGAGATCCTCGCCTTCGCCGAGGCGCGCGGGGGGATGTACCTGATCTTCACCGTGCTCGGCTACGTCGGCGCCCTGATGACCGCCGTCTACAGCTTCCGCCTCGTCTTCCGGGTCCTGCCGGGGAAACCGTGCACGGAGGCGCAGGAGCTGATCGACACCGGCCACGTCGCCCACGAGGCGCCGAAGAACCCGGCTACCGGCGAGCCCGAGGACACCGACGTCGGCTTCCCCGGCCCCGAGCACCACATCGCCGAGCAGTCGGCGCCGATGCGGGTGGCGATGGGAGTCCTCGCCTTCGGCGCGATCTTCGCCGGACTCGTCCAGATCCCCGGCGTCGACGACGTCGTCACCAAGTTCCTCGACCCGGTCTGGGAGGGATCGCCGCTGGCGGCGATCGAGCCCTCGCTGGGAGAGGATTACCTCGGGCTCGGCATCGGCGGCGTGATCGCCCTGCTCGGGATCGGGATCGCCTACGTCCTCTACGTCGCCCGGCCGGAGCTGCCGCGCCGGGTCGAACAGCGACTGCGCCCGCTCCACACCCTTTTCGTCAACAAGTGGTACTTCGACGAGGCGATCGACTTCCTCGTCGTCCGCCCGGCGCTGGCGATCGGCCGCTTCGCCAACCGCGTCTTCGAGCGCTTCGTCGTCGACGGGCTGGTCACCGGCACCGAGGAGACGGTGCGCGGCGCCGGCGGCATCGTCAGCCGGGTCCAGAACGGCTTCGTCCGCAGCTACGCGCTGCTCCTGATCGCCGGCTTCGCCGGCCTCGGCCTCTACTTCCTGCTGAGCAGCTCATGATCAACGTCCTCCTCTGGGCCCCCCTCGCCTTCGGCCTCGTCGGCCTCTTCCTGCCCCGCCGCGCGGCCGGGCCGTGGGCGGTGCTCGGGGCGCTGGTCACGCTCGGTGTCGCGGTCGGGATGACGATCGGCTTCGACGGCGGCGACTCCGGCCTCCAGTATGTCGAGAACACGCCCTGGATCTCGGGGCTCGGCGTCGACTACAGCCTCGGCCTCGACGGGCTCAACCTCTTCCTCGTCCTGCTGACCGCGCTGCTGTGGACCGGCGGCGTCGCCTTTGCCGCCTTCCGCGACTACGAGCGGCCGAAGACCTTCTTCTTCGCGATGCTGGTCGCCGAGACGGCGACGCTCGGCTCCTTCCTCGCCCAGGACCTGCTGCTCTTCGTCCTCTTCTTCGACTTCATGCTGGTGCCGTTCTACTTCCTCTTCGGCGCCTGGGGCCACGACCGCACCGCCGAGGGCGGGCCGACCGCCTCCGCGGCGACGCTGAAGATGATCGTCTACACCCTGATCGGCTCGCTGCTGATGCTGGTGGCGGCGATCGCGACGGCGATCATCTCCGCCGACGGCGGCCACCTCACCTTCTCGATCCAGGCGCTTCAGGAACAGGGGATCGGGCTCGGCAGCCAGCGCTGGATCTTCTGGTTCTTCGCCGCCGCCTTCCTGGTCAAGATGCCGGCCTTCCTCCTGCACGGCTGGATGCCCGACGCCTACCGGGCGGCGCCGCTGCCGGCGCTGGCGGTCTTCTCCGGGGTGCTGGCGAAGGTCGGCGCCTACGGCTTCCTGCGGATCGTGCTGCCGCTGTTCCCGGAAGCGACGGTGGAATTCCAGGAGGTGGTCCTGGTGATCGCCCTGGCCTCGATCCTCTACGGCTCGGTGATGGCCTTCACCCAGACCAACGTGCGGCTGATCGCCGGCTACTCCTCGGTCGCCCAGCTCGGCTTCATCACCGCCGGCATCTTCGCCCTGCGCGCCGACGGGGCCGACGGGGCGGTCCTGCAGATGGTCAACCACGGCCTGGTCGTCGCCCCGGTCTTCGTCATCGTCGCGATCCTGCTCGAGCGGACCGGGACCGAAGACATCCGCGAGATGGGCGGGATGGCGCTGCGGGCGCCGGTGCTGGCGGCGCTCTTCCTGATCGTCGCCCTGGCGACCCTGGCGATGCCGGGCTCCTCGAACTTCGTCGGCGAGTTCTACATACTCAACGGCCTCTTCCAGGCGAAGATCGTCTTCGCCTTCATCGCGATCAGCGGCGTCGCGATGTCGGCCTACTACGCCCTGCGCCTCTACCAGGGGACGATGCACAACAGGAAGCCGGAGGGGCTCCTCTCGCGCGAGATCGGCCGGCGCGACGCGGTGGTCCTGGTCCCGCTCGTCCTCTGCATCCTCGCCCTCGCCCTCTACCCGCAGCTGATCCTGAAGCGGACCAACCCGAGCGTCGAGCAGACGATCGCCACGGTGACCGGCGGCTCGGCCCCCAACGGAAAGCTCGCAGAGAAATGAACTTCAACGAGCCGCATATCGACTACGCCGGCATCTCGCCGCTGATCGCGCTGACCGTCGGCATCTGCGTGGTCCTCCTGAGCGCGGTCTTCAAGCCGTTCAAGCGCAGCGCGCCGCTGCTGACGCTGGTCACCCTCGGCGCCGCCGCCGGCCTCTTGATCTGGCAGTGGGACGACCCGAAGAACCTGATCACGGGCGCCCTGCGCCTCGACGACCTGGCGATCTCGATCTCGCTGATCGCGATCCTCGTGGCGGCCTTCTGCGTCGTCCTCTCGATCGGCGAGCGGGCGACCGAGGAAGCGGGAACGGGCGAGTACCACTCGCTCCTGCTCGGCTCTGTCTTAGGGATGGTGCTGCTGGCGCAGGCGACCAACCTGGTCACCTTCTTCGTCGCCCTGGAGACGCTCTCGATCCCGCTCTACATCCTCTGCGCCACCAACCTGCGGCGCGAGGGCTCGCTCGAGTCGGGGCTGAAGTACCTGATCGTCGGCTCGATCGGCTCGGCGACCCTGCTCTACGGGATGGCCTTCCTCTACGGCGGCACCGGCTCGACCGGGTTCCAGGGGATCGCCGCCGGGATCGCCCACAACGGCCTCGACGGCGACCCGCTGATCCTGATCGGGATCGCGATGGCGGCGGTCGGACTCGCCTTCAAGACCTCGATCGCCCCCTTCCACCAGTGGACGCCCGACGTCTACCAGGGCGCACCGACCCCGATCACCTCGTTCATGGCGGTGGCGACCAAGGCCGCCGCCTTCGCCGTCTTCCTCCGCTTCTTCGACGTCGCCCTCGGCTCCCAGCTCGATTCCTGGCAGCCGGCCCTCGCCGCCCTGGCGGCGATCTCGATCGTCGTCGGCAACGTCGGCGCCCTCGGCCAGGACTCCCTGAAGCGGCTGCTGGGCTACTCGGGGATCGCCCAGGCGGGCTACATGCTCGGCGGCATCGTCGTCGCCTCCGAGCAGGGCACCAGCTCGCTGGTCTTCTACCTCGCCGCCTACGCCTTCATGAACCTCGCTGCCTTCGCGGTGATCGTCGCCCGCGAGCGCGAGACGATCTTCGGCGACGACATCCGCGCGGTCCGCGGCCTCGGCGCCGAGCGGCCGGCGCTGGCCTGGCCGCTGACGATCTCGATGCTGGCCCTGGCGGGCCTGCCGGCGACGGCGGGCTTCATCGGCAAGCTCTATCTGATCGAGGCCCTGGTCGAAGGCGACTACACCTGGCTCGCGGTCTTCATCGCGGTCGGGACGATGATCTCCCTCGCCTACTACCTGCGGGTGGTGGCGGCGATGTGGATGCGCCCCGAGCGCGAGACCGTTCCCGGCGGCACCCCGGCGATCGCCGGCGCCTCTCCCGAGGCCGACCCGGTCGACCCCGAAGCCGGCCGCCGCTGGTACCTGGTCGGCCCCGCCGTCCTCGCCGCCGCCGCGACCGTCTTCTTCGGCATCATCCCCCAGCCGCTGGTGGAGTTCGCGAGCCACGCGGGCAGCGCGCTGTTCTAGCGCTTGGGGGTCCTCCTCACCCTTGTCCTGATGGTCGCCGGCGCCGCGGTCGGCGTCGAGTCCGAGCGGAGGCGGCCGAAAGAGGCGGTGGCGGTGGCGCGGCGGCTGCTGCTGGTGATGCTCTACGTGCTGGTACCGCCGGTGATCTTCTTCAACCTGGCGGCGGCCTCGATCAGCGTCGACAACGGGATCGGGATCGGACTCGCCCTGCTCAACATGGCGCTGGTCGGAACGGCCGTCTGGCTCGTCGCCTCCCGCCTGCTGCGACTGAGCCCGCCGCAGACGGGAGCGGTGATCTGCGGCGCGATCGTCGCCAACACCACCTACCTCGGCTATCCGCTGACCGTGGCCCTGCTCGGCCGCGACCACCTGCCGGCCGGGGTCCTCTTCGACGTCCTCGTCGGCGGCACGACGCTGATGCTCGGGGCCTTCGGCGTCGGCGCCGCCTTCGGCACCAAAGCCGGCGAAGGGATGGGCGAGCGGGTGCGCACCTTCTTCACCCGCAACCCACCCCTCTACGCGGCGGTGGCGGGCCTGCTCGCCCCCAGCGTCCTGGCGCCGCAGGTCCTCGTCGACGCCTCGCAGGTGCTCGCAGTGGCGATCCTGCCGCTCGGCTTCTTCGCCGTCGGCGCCACCCTGGCCGAGGGGGCAGAGCAGGGCGAACTCCCGGTGCCGCCGCCGATCACCGCCCCCGTCGCCGTCGCCACCCTCGGCCGCCTCGCCCTCGCCCCCGCGCTGCTCATGCTCCTCGCCGCCCCGCTGATCGAGCTCCCTTCCGCCTACCGCCTGATGTCAGCGATGCCGACCGGCATCAACGCCCTCGTCGTCTCCCACGCCTACGGCCTCGACAACCGCATAGTCGCCGAGACGATCACCTGGTCGACGGCGCTGGTGATCGTCGCCGCGCTGCTGTCCCTGCTGTTCTAGCGGCGATTGATCCTCTCTTCGAGGTAATCGAACCTTCGATCCATTCGCTCTTCAAGTCGCTGCTCCACCCGACTTATCCGACCTTCCAGGCGGGAGATTGCCTTACTGGCCCGACGAGATAGACCTGAAATCCAGGTACCCAGTTCCGAGAAACGTACCTCCTCCGAATTCATATCTCCTCCTGCTCAAAGTTGCGTTGCAATAAGCCCGATCAAGGCCGCCGTCACCACGCCGCCGAGCTGGAGCAGCGTTCTCTGCAAGGAGTCAAAACGACCGTGCAGCGCTCGCATGTCAGCGTCGAGCCGTGCAAACCCCTGATCCACTTTCTTACTCAGGTCATCTAGTCGCTCGTCGGTCCAGCTTTCTCTCACGCTCATGACCATAACCCTCGCAGACAATATGTTACGTATCTGAACCATCACTGTAAATTTTCTGCATGCTTCACCACGTCGGCATAGAGGTCGCGCCCGCGGACATCGAGGCCGCCGTCGGCTTCTTCGAGTTGCTCGGGTTTCAGCGGGTCGAACCGCCGGAAACCTTGCGGGAGTTCACCTGGGTCGAGCGCGCCGGAACGCAGGTGCACCTGATGCCGGAGGAGGAGCCGACCGTGCCTTCGCCGGGACACCTCGCGGTGATCGTCGACGACTTCGACGGGACGGTAGAGCGGGTGCGCGAGGCGGGGTTCGAGATCGAGCGCAAACGCGAACACTGGGGGCAGCCGCGGGCCCTGGCGATCGCGCCCGGCGGTCACCGGGTCGAGCTGATGGCGGCGCCCCCGGTGCCGCAGACCTGAGCGCTACTCGCGCTCGGAAGGTTCCAGTTCGGCCGCGGCCTTCTCGCCCGGCGTCGGCCAGGGCACCGCCTTCCCCTCCTCCCAGGCCGGCGGTTTGCCGCCGGGTAGGAAGCCGAGGTAGAGCAGGCCGAGGTAGAGAAACCAGACGATCGCGAGGATCACGAAGCCGAGCAGGATCGCGATCCCGAGCGCCATTCCGAGCGAGCCCCAGAAGCGGCTGAGCAGGCCGATGCGCATCGCCCAGAGGCAGGTGTAGAAGAGGCCGATCGCGAAGAGCAGGCCGCCGCCGAGGGTGAGGATCCCGGCGGGAGTGCTGAGCGAGGCGTCGCTGAGCGCGTTGGAGGCGGCGTCGTCTTCTTCCTTTTCCTTTTCGCAGCCGGCGACCGGCTTCTCGTCTTCGCACTTTTCCTTCAGCTCCTGCGCCGAGATCGTCGGCTTCGCCTCGCCGGCGACGAAGCTTTCGGCCGCTTCCTGGCGCGCCTGGCCGTAGAGGACCGTCCCGACCCCGACCAGCAGCGGCGCCGCGATCACGATCGCCAGCACCGCCGGCAGCACCCGCTCGCTGCGGGCGCGGGCGGCCAGGAAGAGGTAGGCGAGCGGGATCGCCAGCAGCAGGAAGGCGAAGGCCTGGAGGATGCTGGAGAGGGTGACCGAGCCGCCGTGCGCGTCGATCGAGCGCAGGACCTCGGCTTCGCCCGAGCCGCTGATCGAGCTGACGACGCCCGGGAGGAACATCAGGAGCACCGCCGCGAAGGCGGCGAGCGCCGCCGGCAGCGCCCAGCGCGACTCTCTCTCCCGGACCTGCTCTGGGCTCACGGCCCGTACGCTACCCGAGGCATGGAGCAGACCGAGGCCACCCCCGTCGTCCCGCTCGAGGCCGGTGCCGGGCCGGACAACCCGGCCTGCCCCGCCTGCGGCGAGCCACTGTTCGGCTGGCTCGGGCGCGAGCGCGGGCTGGCCGGGCCGGTGCGGCGGTGCGAGAGCTGCGGGCTCGGGATCGTCGGCGAGGTCGGCGACGCCGAGGCCGCCCTGCACGAGCTCGACTCGCTGCGCCAGGACGATGTAGTGCGGATCGACAACCGCGGCAGCACCGCCTGCGCCCTCGGCGGCGCCGGCTGGGCGGGGCTGCTCCCGCAGCGGCGGCACCTCTTCACCCCCGAGGCGGTGCGGCGCCTCGTCGCCAACCGCGACCAGGTCGTCAAGTCCGCCCGCTGGCGCCCCCTCGCCGGCCTCGCCAACACCTGGCAGACGCTCCTCAACAGCGTCACCTTCGGCCGCAACGTCGCCCTCGGGGCCCTGCGCGGCACCCCGGCGGTCCCCGCGGCGCGGCCCTGGCAGCGACGGATCGACGCCCTCGCCGGCATCGTCCTCGCCCTGCCGGCGCTGCTGATCGCGATCCCGGTCGAGCTGGTAGGCGGCATCTTCCGCCGCGGCGCCGTGATCGCGCTGAAGCTCGAGCTGTTCTAGCTCCTAAGGCCGGCGGGCCCCGGCGGCCTTAGGACAAACCTTCGCGCGCCTCTCGCACCAAGGTGACTGCCTCGGGGAAGAGGACGCGGATCGCGTCGCGGACCTGCATCGCCTGCTCGTCGGCGCTGCCGGTCAGCTCGAGGCGGCCGATCGAGGCGACGGTCATGTCGACCGCGAGCTTGATCGCGTTGTCGGCCCAGGCGACCCGCTGCGAGGACTGCATCTGCTCCGACAGCTCTTCCATGCGAGCGCGGAACTCCTCGGGATCGCCGAACAGGTTGAAGCCCTCCATCGCCCTGCATGTAAGCAGAACCGGCACACCCCCGATGCGGAATCGGCACTTTCTGCGCGCCATCCGTGCGCCGCGGCGCCCTAGCTTCGACGGCGATGCCGGAGCGGGAGAGCGAGCGAGGATCGGCGAGCGTCGAGCAGGCCGGGTTGGCGGCGCTGGTGGCGCTGCTGCTGACCGCCGCGATCGCGGCGGTCGCCGGCGGCGGGGAGATCGACGCCGGGCGCCGGCTCGCCGGCGCACTCGGCCGCCGGATGACCTGCGCGCCGCGCCTGCCGGACGGCTGCCGCCACCACCCGCTGGTCCCGGCATACGGCTGGCCGCTCGCCCGGCTGGCGCGGGCGCTGGCGCCGGCCCCCGAAGCGCTGCCAGGTCCCTCGGGCCTGCCGCTGGCGCCGGTCGACTTCCGCCGCTGCCGCTCGCAGAGCTGCGCCGTCGCCGCCGGGCCGCACCTGACCGCCTCCCGCCGCCGCGTCACCGCCTTCACCGAGCTGATCGACCGCCGCGACTCGGCCGGATGGGTCGAGATCGTCTACTGGCTCTACCGCCCGACGCTCGGCTGGCAGCGCCTCTCCCGCCGGGCCACCCAGGCCGAGGTCGAAGCCGCGAGCGGGGTCGAGGTCCTGGAGCGCGACGACCCCGCCCTGATCCCGCTGGAGACCCTGCCCGGCCGCAACCACTACAGCTTCCCGCCGACCGAGCGCCCGCCCTGGCAGTGGCGCGTGGGCGGCCGCTACCCGGGCTGGTCCTCCTGATCGGGAGGGGTCCAGCCGTCCCCGGCGGCGGCCCGTTCGAACCCGATCCAGAGTGAGTTCATCGCCGTCGCCACCACCTGCTCCCGCGGGACCTCGGGGTGCTCCACCCACCACAGCGCCAGGCCCTGCAGGACGCCGCGGAGCACGACCCAGGCCATTTCCACGCCCGCTCCCGCCGGCGATCCCGTCAAGCCCTCCGAGCCCGGCTCGGCGACGAACAGCTCCATCACCTGCACCCGGCTGCGGGTCGAGACCTCCCGGTGGACCGCTTCGGCCCCGCGATCCCCGCTCGGCTCGCGGAAGAGCATCGTCGCCGCCGCTGGATGCTGCTCCACGTAAGCGAACCAGGCGTCGAAGGAGCGGCTGACCCGGACAGAGGACTCCTCCGCGCCGGGGAAGTTCCGGTCCCAGATCCCCCGCAGCTCGGCGAAGTGGGCTTCGAGCAGGTGCCGGTAGAGGTCGATCTTCGAGGAGAAGTGGTCGTAGACGACCGGCGCGGTGACGCCCGAGCGGCGGGCGATCGACTCGATCGAGGCGCCTGGGTAGCCGCGCTGCGCGAACAGCTCGGTCGCCGCCGCTTCGATCACCTCGCGGCGCCGACCGGCGCTGAGCCGCTTGCGCCCTTTCGTTTTCGCTCCCGTTGACAACCTAATGCTCCCTAGGTAGGTTCCACCTAATGGCTACTAGGTTAACCGCGCCTCAGGAGAGCTCGCCGTGATCTTCTCGATCGACATCGCCCAAGTCGGGGCCCGGCAGGGCCTGCGCCTGCTCGCCACCCGACCGCGCCCCCAGCAGGTCGAGGGGCTGCGCTACGCGGAGACCGTCTTCACCGCCCCGCTCGGCGGCGGCCTCCTCCCGGCCCCCGACTTCGGGACGGTTGCCCTGCTCGCGGCCTGGGAGGACGACAGCTCCCTCGACCGCTTCGCCTCCCACCCCCTGGCCCGCCGTCTCGCCGGCGGCTGGCAGGTGCGGATGGCGCCGCTGCGGGTCTCGGGCGCCTGGCCCGGCCTCGACGGACTGCCCGAGCGGCCGCTGCCGGTGGACGACGAGGAGCCGGTCGCGGTCCTCACCCTCGGCCGGCTGATGCCCTGGCGGGCCCGGCCCTTCCTGCAGGCAGCCGCCCCCGCCGAAGCCGACGCGCTGGCCGAGCCGGGGCTCCTGGCCTCGACCGGGTTCGGCCGCCTGCCGAACCTCGTCTCGACCTTCTCGCTCTGGAGCACGGCGGCGGCGATGCGGGACTACGCCTACCGCAAGGGAGGCTCGCACCGGGCCGCGGTGGCCGGCGACCGCGAGCGCGCCTTCCACCGCCACTCCGCCTTCATTCGCTTCCGCCCCTACGCGACCCGGGGCGCGTGGGCGGGCGTGGACCCGCTCGCCGCGGCCGCGCTCACGGTCTAGCCCGGGCCGCCGCTTCGGCGGCCTTTTCGGTGTCGGCTTCCTCCTGCGCCTCCCGGATCAGGCCGCGCCAGTCGGTGGTCCTGAAGACGAGCAGGATCGCGGCGAAGCCGAGGACGACCGACCAGGCCGCCATCGCGATCTGGGTGCCGACCGAGAAGGAGAGGACGGCGGTGCGGGTCGGCCCGCTCAGGGTCGCCACCAGCAGCGCCTGCTGGGCGCCGGCGCCGCCGGGGGTGAAGGGGACGACGTTGGCGATCGCCTGGCAGCTCATCACCAGCATCACGTTGCCGATCGAGCCGTCGATCCCGAAGGCCTCGAGGAAGAACCAGAAGGCGGCGAAGCGGAAGATCCAGCCGAGCCCCTGCCAGGCGGCGACCTCGCGCAGGTAGCGGCGCGGCTCGGTGAGGATGACGAGGCCCTGGCGGACCCGCGCCCAGAAGCGGCGCACCCGGTGGGCGAGCAGGTAGATGGCGATCGCGATCGCCAGCAGCGTCACCCCGACGGCGATGAAGAAGAGGTTCGGGTGGTCGGCCCAGAAGGAGATCTCGAAGGCCGGCAGGTGCGGGATCTGCGGCAGCGGCGGCAGCAGCCCCTGGCTGATCGCGTAGAGGAGGACGAGCACCCCGACGGTGGTGTCGAAGACGGTCTGGACGAGGAAGGAGGAGGTGACCGCCGGGTAGGAGGAGTCTGGGATCTGGCGTTTGACCAGGAAGACCTTGGTCACGTCTCCCGCGTGCGCCGGCACCACCGCGTTGATCCCCGCCCCCGCCAGGTAGGCGGCGGCGAGCGGCAGGAAGGGGATCTTCTTGTCCGGGTAGGCGGCGCGGAGGACGTTGCGCCAGGCCCAGGCGCGGGCTAGCTGCATGGCGAGCAGGCAGAGCAGGGCGATGCCGAAGGTGGTCCAGTGGACTTCCGAGAGGTGGCGGAAGAATTCGGCGGCCCGGTTGAAGAACGCTTCGAAGTTGTCGGCGAGATCGGCGAACGGCATCGCAGCTAGACTAGCCACGCTCGTGCCCGACCCCGACGTGCAGGCGCTGCCTCAGACCCCCCTCTCCGATCCCGCTGACAAGGCGATGTGCGACCGTGCCCGCGAGCGCTACACGGCCGATCGCAAGAGCCGCTGGCGGCGCCGCCGCAAACGCCACGCGCAGTTGCCGAACCTGATCATCATCGGCGGGCTCAAGTGCGGGACGACGAGCATCCACCACTACCTCGGCCTGCATCCGGAAATCCAGATGTCGAAGCCGAAGGAGCTCAACTTCTTCGTCGAGGAGCTGAACTGGGACCTCGGGCTCGACTGGTACGCGAGCCGCTTCGACGACCGCTTCGAGGTCCGCGGCGAGTCCTCTCCGCACTACACCAACCTGCCCCGGTTCACGGGGGTGCCGGAGCGGATCAAGCAGCACTGCCCCGACGCGCGGCTGCTCTACATGGTGCGCGACCCGATCAAGCGGATCCTCTCGCACTGGGTGCACGCGACCGGCGCCGGCTACGAGACCGGTGACCTGGTCGAGGTCCTCTCCAACCCCGACACCTCTTACATGAACCGCTCGAAGTACTGGATGCAGCTACAGCCCTACCTCGAGCACTTCGACCGCGAGCAGATCACTCTGATCACCCAGGAGGAGCTGCACACCGAACGCGAAGCGACGATGCGCAAGGCATTCGCCTTCGCCGGCGTCGACGACGGCTTCACCTCCGAGCAGTTCGACCGCGAGTGGGAGAAGTCGAGCGCGAAGGAAGGCGACAAATACCAGCTGATGGAGAAGCTGGTGAAACTGCCCGGCTTCCGCTCCTTCGACCGCAACTTCGACCGCCTGCCCGAGTCGATGCGCTGGCTGGTCGAGAAGGTCGTCCACGACCCGGAGAAGCCGCCGGCCCCGAAGCCGAAGCTCCCTGACGACCTCTTCGAGACGGTCCGCGGCCGCTTCACCGAGGACGTCGCCGAACTGCAGAAGTTCGCCGGCCGCGAGTTCGCCGGCTGGCACGACTACTCCTGAAGTAGCGGGCGGGCCGGTGGGTGGCACCGGCCCGCCCTGTCCCTCCCTAGTTCGTCTTGCTGGTGGAAAGTGCCGGGTACACCGGGGTGGTCTTAGTGATGGTCACGCCGCTTCACCTCCTTCCCTCAGGTCACGGCCGAGACCACCTGGACTATTACTGGACGTCCGTCCAGTAACGGTCGGAATGAGAAATTGCATTAGCCAATTGCTCGGATACTCTGCATTGATGACCGCACCTGAACCGGAGGTTCGACGATGAGCAAAAGTCGGAGCAAGGGGGCAGCGCCCGCCAAGAGTCACCGCCCGGAGTCAGGGGGGAGCTTCGGCAGGCCGGGGCACGATCAGCTCGTCAAAGGTCTCAGCCACCCGGTGCGGATCGAATGCCTGACCATCCTCACCAAGCAGGTCGCCAGCCCAAGGCAGCTCTCGGAAATCCTCGACCACGACCTCAGCAACATCAGCTACCACGTCCGGACCCTGGTCGAGCTCGGCTTGGTCGAGCTGGTCGGCGAAGAGCCGGTCCGTGGAGCGGTCGCGCATTTCTACAAAGCGGTGGAACGGCCTCTGCTGGCCAACGCCGAATGGGTGCAGCTCCCTTCCTCGGTTCGGCAGATGATCTCCGTCTACAGCTGGGACATCCTGCTCAAGGATGCGACCGAATCGATCGAGAAGGGCGCCTTCGACAGCCGCTCGGACCGCCACCTGACCCGGACCAGGCTGCTGCTCGACTCCGAGGGCTTCAACCGCCTCAGCAAGCTGATGGACGAGCTCCTGGAAGAGGTGCTGTCCGAGCAGGCCGCCGCCGCCGAACGGATGAGCAAGTCAGGTGAGAAGCCGATCCATGCGGTCGCCGCGACGGCGCTTTTCCCGATGCCGACGCCGGAATAGAGCTTTCGCCTTCGCGGACTAAAGCCGCACCGACGGGGTAGCCTCGGCTCGATGCGGCGGCTTCTCCCGGATCCCGGGCCGACCTCTGTCTCCGAGCAGCTGGAGGCCTACCGGCCCTGGGAGGAAGCGCCGGAGGACCGGCCGCTGGTGGGGATGAACTTCGTCGCCACCGTCGACGGGCGGGCGACTATCGGGGGGCGTTCCGGGCCGATCGGCTCCGACGCCGACACGGCGATGCTGGTCGGGCTGCGGAAGCGCTTCGAGGCGGTGATGATCGGCGCGGGGACGATGCGGGTCGAGCGCTACGGGCCGATGGAGCCGCTGCTGGTGCTGGTCAGCGGGCGGCTCGACCTCCCCTGGGACGCTCCGCTCTTCAGCCAGGAGGGCGCCGAGATCCTCGTCTTCACCGCTGCGGAGACCGAGCCGCCGGAGACGGCGGCGACGGTGGAGGTGGTGCGGCACGAGGGCGCGGTGAACCTGCGCGAGGCGCTGAGGCACCTGCGACGGGAGCGCGGCATCCGCGCCCTGCTCTCCGAGGGCGGGCCGCACCTGCACGCGCAGATGCAGGCCGACGGGCTGGTCGACGACCTCTTCCTGACGATCGCGCCGAAGCTGAGCGGCGGCGAGGGGCCGCGGATCCTCGAG
The DNA here is from genome assembly GCA_035688825.1 of Solirubrobacterales bacterium. Taxonomy (GTDB): domain Bacteria; phylum Actinomycetota; class Thermoleophilia; order Solirubrobacterales; family 70-9; genus VAYN01. The sequence continues at coordinate 38,998 of DASSMM010000057.1, forward strand.
GGACCGCTCCCCGACGTGGTCGGCCTCGAGCTCGCCTGGCTGCTGGAGGAGGACGGCGAGCTCTTCGCCCGCTACCGGCGGAGCTGAGCCCGGCGAGCCGATAGCGTTCCCTCTCCCAGAGGACGAGGAGAGGAACGAATGGACTTCAACCCCAGCCCCGAGGTCGCCGAGCTGCGCGAGCGCGTGCTCGACTTCATGGACGCGGAGATCTACCCGCAGGAGCGGGAGATCATGGAAGCGCTCGACGAGGAGGTCGGCGCCGGCGTCCCCTACCCGCAGAACCTGACCGCGGTCCGCGAGAAGGCGAAGGCCGACGGCCTCTGGAACCTGTTCATGCCCGACGAGCGCTTCGGGCCGGGGCTGACGAACTGGGAGTACGGGCTGCTCTGCGAGGAGATGGGTCGCAGCCCGATGGCGGCGCCGATGGCCTTCAACTGCTCGGCGCCGGACACCGGCAACATGGAGATCCTCGCCGAGCACGGGACCGCCGAACAGCGCGAGCGCTGGCTCGAGCCGCTGCTCGAGGGCCGGATCCGCTCGTGCTTCTCGATGACCGAGCCCGAGGTCTCCGGCTCGGACCCGACGCTGCTGCAGGCGAAGGCGACCCTCGACGGCGACGAGTGGGTCGTCGAGGGGCACAAGTGGTTCACCTCCGGCGCCGTCGGCGCCGACCTGGCGATCGCGATGGTCGTCACCGACCCCGACGCCCACCCCTACGGCCGCGCCTCGATGATCTGCGTCCCCACCGACACCCCCGGCTTCAACCTGGTGCGGCCGATCTCGGTGATGGGCCACGACGGCGGTCCCGGCCACTGCGAGATCCGCTACGAAGAATGCCGGGTGCCGAAGGGGTTCCTGCTCGGCGAGCGCGGCGCCGGCTTCGCGATCGCCCAGGACCGGCTCGGCCCGGGGCGCATCCACCACTGCATGCGGGCGATCGGGACCGCCGAGCGGGCCCACGAGATGATGTGCCGTCGCGCCAACGAACGCAGCGCCTTCGGCGGCCCGCTGGGCGAGAAGCAGTTCGTCCAGGAGTCGATCGCCGCCAGCCGGATGGAGATCGACCAGGCCCGCCTACTCACCCTCTACGCCGCCTGGAAGATGGACACCGAGGGCAAGCGCGCCGCCCGCCAGGCGATCTCGGCGATCAAGATCGTCGCCGCCAACATGGTGATGGACGTTCTCGACCGCGCGATCCAGGTCCACGGCTCCCTCGGCATGACCGACGACACCCCCCTGGCGATCATGTGGCGCTTCTCCCGCATGCTCCGCCTCGCCGACGGCCCCGACGAGGTCCACAAAATGGTCCTCGCCCGCCGCGAGCTCAACCGCTGGTCCAAGCGCGCCGAGGCCGAAGCCGAAGGCAACCTGGAGCCGCGGCACGCGGCGCGGATGGTCTAGCCGACCGTCACACGGGATACTGGCTGACTGACTCGCTCGGCGGGACGACGTCGCCGAACCATCGAAGTGCTCCGGTCGGCCGCCAACCGGCACGACTACAGCTGACCCATTGCCCTCGTCCGCCGCCAGGGGTAGCGTCGGCATAGTTAAGATTTTCTCAGTGAAGGGATGAAATGCGTTCCCGACGGATTTTGGCCATAGTCGCAGTGTCCCTCTTTTCGGTCTGCATGGTGCCCACTGCCAGCGCAGCAGTTACCTACCTTCGACCCAACGTCGATCAGCCGTCCCTGAAAGAACCCTGGCTCGTGGTAGGGGCGCCTACGGCCTGGGCATCCCTTGACGACAACCTCACGGAGTCCGAAGCGCCAGCCGCCAGTGAGTACATCTCCGCACCCCATGACGGGATGGATCGGATTGTGGGCTTGGAAACGATGGCAATCGCAGGCGCCTCAGCCATCACTATGCAGGCGTGGTTCTACTCGGAAACTGCGAACAGCGTCATCCTGGAAGTTCTCAGGACTCCGACCTCCGGAACGGTGGCGAGCGGAACCTTTGCCACTGCTGGTTGGCATTCACTGCCATTGCCGGCAATAACTCAGTCGGAACTAGACAATTTGGTTCTTCGATTTCGGACCACGACCGGCCATTCGCACATCGTTCAGGCATCGTTCGTCAAGGTCAGCTACACCCCCTCCCCGGCCAAGGTTTACTGGGGAGCCGATATGGACGGGGAAGTCGCAAATCTGGAACGAGATTCTTTGGGAAATCCCCTCCCCGTCCGCCTCGACGCGCCTTGGACGCAAGAAACCTGGGATCTGTTCGAGCAGCATGCCGGCAAGCCCGTCTCGATTGTTCACTTCGGCCAGCCGGCACCTTGGAACCAAAGCTTTGCTGCCAGCCCGCTTGAACTGACGAGCGCCCGCGGCGCCATTCCGATGATCTCAATGGGAAGCATCGGCGCCACCTTGTCCGAACTGGAAGAAGGAGGCGTTAAAGAAAGCGCGCTTGCTAAATGGGCGCAGGAAGTGGCCAAATATCAAAAGCCCTTCTTCCTCCGCTGGGACTGGGAGATGAACCTGCCGAGTTCTACTTCCCTCTTGTGGGTCAATGAAGCCCACAGCAATCCCGCCGCATTCGTCCGTGCTTGGCGGAACTTTCACCGGATCGCCGAGCGCGAAGGGGCGTCCAACATCACTTGGGTCTGGTGCCCCAACGTCAGCTTCCTCGGTTCGACCTCGCTCAAATCCCTCTACCCCGGAAACTCCTATGTCGACTGGACCTGCATGGATGGCTACAACTTCGGGACCATGCCTGGAGGAAGCGGCTGGAAGAGCTTCAGTAACGTGTTCTCCTCAACCTATGCCGAACTGACGTCGTCTGACTTTGATGGCCGTGCAAAGCCGATCATGGTCGGGGAGACGGCATCCACCGAGCAAGGTGGCTCAAAGCCTGACTGGATTGCCCAAGCGCTGGGAACCTCCATGCCGGATAGCTTCCCGAAGATCAAAGCACTGGTCTGGTTCAACTGGAATATCACTGAGAACGGCTTTGAACACGACTGGCCGATCGAGTCTCCGGTCACGACTCCCTCGGGGCCTTCACCGTCCGCCGCAGCCTTTGCCAATGCGATCTCTTCGCCCTATTACGCCGGAAACACCTTCGGCAGTTTGGCGCCACTGACCCGGATCCAGCCACTGCCCTAGGTACCGCGCCTGCAGATCTTCCGCCTTGGGTCCGCAGCGACCGGGGCGACCGTGACTGGCGGCAAGCCCCTCTCCTACTACTAGTTAGTCCTGCTGGCGAAAAGTGCCGGGTATACCGGATGGTCTTACTGATGGCCATACCGCTTTACCTCATGTGGCGCAGTGGTCCTCGCCCGCCGCGAGCTCAACCGCTGGTCCAAGCGCGCCGAGGCCGAAGCCGAAGGCAACCTGGAGCCCCGGCACGCGGCGCGGATGGTCTGAAGAAAAAAGGGTCGGCGAGAGCTGGCCCTTGATGTTTCTGCAGATCCTTGGCTAAAGGATCGTGGCGTTCAGCCAGTACCAACAGGGTGTTGGTGTCTTTTTCGGGAGCGAGGCCCAGGAAGGCGCCATGAACTTGGGTGGATCTAGCCTGTCAGCGACCCGGGTCGCTGCGAGCGCCTTGAGTTTCGGCGGCTCCTGCTGCCCGCTCCGGATCGCTGGGCGGAACGTTTGGGGCCGTCGTCGAATCGGCCGAGCTAGAGCGCTGCGGATCGGTTGGCTCCGTCGCTGGCTGCTGTGAGTCGTTCGAAGGCTCCTTCGCCTTCTTCGGGCTGGACTGCGCCTTCTGCCGGTCGTCGCCTGAGGCGTGTTCGCTCGTCTCTTTTTGCTGGCCCGACTGCTGCTTCCTCCTCGTTGCCGGACGAGCTTGACTGGCGGTCGCTTCGGCTTTGGCCTTTTCAGCCGCTGAAGCCTTCGTCCTGCCGGTGTCCGGTCTCGTGGTGTCGGTACCGCCCGAGCTGCCGCATCCGACCATGACCACCACGACACACGCGACAAGCAAGATCGGCTTGTGGCGCAACGGGGTCAGCTTGAACATCGATCTAATCTGGAAAGAAGAGGAGGGCCGGAGTCCGGCCCTCCTCTTACAAATTGCCCGTCCCGACTTACCAGAGGACGAGGAAGAACTCTTCTTCCGTCGCTTCGTCGAGACCGCTGTCCCACATTTCAACTTCGACATCGGTCCCAGGCGGGCACTCTTCGAAACTTTCTTCCGCTCCGGCGATGAGGACGCTCGGGAAGTCGTTGCCTTCCCCGTCAGCCTCACCAGTGGCCTGCGCGTGCAGGACCGGGAACGGCGTGTCGAAGCAGTAGGACCCGCCTTCGACCGTGGCGTTGGTGATGCCGCCTTGGGTGAAGTCCGTATCCACGGTGCCGTCGAATTCAACCAGCGCGAACGCCTTCGGCAGCAGCACGCCTTCGGCGAGGTTGCTCCGACTAACGCCTCCGGCAGCGATCTTGTCGCTGGTGACCGCTCCATTGGCCAACTTCTCGTTAGTGACCGAACCGTTGGCCAGCTTGCCGGAGTTCACCGAGCTGGATCCGAGCTTCTCGTTCGTCACCGCCCCGTTCGCCAGCTTGTCGGTGGTGACCGAGCCGGCACCGATCGTCACAGCTCCTGGGGCGAGCTTTTCGGCCGTCACGGCTCCGTTCTTGAGCTTCGGCGTGGTGACGGCGTTGTTCTTGATTTTGGCGGCGGTTACCGCGTTCTTCTTCAGCTGCTTGCTGCCGACGGTGTTCTTACCGAGGGCGGCAAAGGCGGTCGCACCACCAATCACCAAGAAGACTGCGATCGAGGACATCACGTTGGCGTACGTGAGCCGCTTACTTATCTGCTTCACGGATGAGGCTCCTTACGAGTTGAGGACGAAGCACAAGGAAACGCGAATACCGACATTCCCTCTAGTTAGGTCAGGTTTACCGACCCTTTCAGGCGCGCCGGACGAAGTCAACCGCAAAAGACGAGCAAACTAGCTAGGAGCTTCAGCTGCCCTCGCGCTCGACCCGCTCGGCCTCCTCGGCGAGGCGCTCGACCAGGCGGGCGAAGGCCTCTACGCCCTCGCCTGCCTTGCCGTAGCCGCCGGCGGTGTAGCGGGCGTAGACGCCCTCGAGGATGATCGCCAGCTTCCAGTAGCCGAGGGCGACGTAGAAGCCGAGGTCGGAAAGGTCGCGGCCGCTGCGCTCGGCGTAGCGGGCGGCAAGCTCGGCCTGGGTCGGGAATCCGGGGGCGAGGTTGGCGGGCATGCCGAGGGCGACCACGTCATCGCCGCGCTCGGGCCAGTAGGCCATCAGCAGGCCGACGTCGGCAAGGGGGTCGCCGAGGGTGCAGAGCTCCCAGTCGACCACGGCGGCAACCTCGCCGGAGTCGGTGAGGATCATGTTGTCGAGGCGGTAGTCGCCGTGGACGATCGTCGCCGGGCCCTGCTCGGGGATCCGCGCCGAGAGCGCCTCGTGGACGCGGTCGATCGGCTCCAGCTCGCGCGTCTTCGACTTCTCCCACTGCCCCTGCCAGCGGCGCAGCTGGCGGGCGACGTAGTCCTCCTTGCGGCCGAGGTCGTCGAGGCCGACGGCATCGGGGTCGACGGCGTGGATCTGGACCAGGGTGTCGGCGACGCGCTCGCCGATCGCCCGCCGGTCACCCTCGTCGGGGAAGATCTCCGCCTCGGCGAGGCCCCGCAGGACCGGCCCCTCGACGAACTCCATCACGTAGAAGGGGGCGTCGTTGACGCTCTCGTCCTCGCAGAGGCCGACCACCGGCGCCACCGGCACCTCGGTGCCTCCGAGCGCGGAGACGACCTTGTGCTCGCGGGCCATGTCGTGCGCCGAGCCGAGCCGCTTGCCGAGCGGCGGCCGCCGCAGCGCCCACTTCTGCCCCGCCGCGTCGGTCACCCGATAGGTCAGGTTCGAGTGGCCACCGGCGATCCGCTCGAACTGCAGGGGAAAGTCGACTCCCGGCACGTTTTCGCCGAACCAGGCTTCGAGCGGCTTCTGGTCGATCCCGTCGGTAGCCTCGTCAGCCATAGGGGCGCAAGCATATTCACGATCGGATGGACGCCTGAGCCCGTCGCTCGCCAACCGGCTGCGGATCGGGTTCGCGATCGGCTTCGCCGTGCTCACGGCGATGGCGGTGATCGGCGTCGCCCGCTTCATCCAGCAGCGCCAGGACTTCGAGGACTCGATCGCCCGCTCCTACCAGGTGGAGATGGTCGCCCGCGAACGGATCGCCCGCGGCACCGGCGGCAAGGCGGCGCGGGCGGTGGTCGCGCAGCAGATCCAACATCGCGAAGAACTGCAGGACGACATCTCCGGCGACACCCGCGACACCGCCCTGCTCGTCGCCGCCGGCCTGATCGCGGGCCTGACCGGCGCCCTGCTCCTCTTCAGCGGCCTGATCTCCTCGATGCGGCGGCCGCTCGAGGAGCTGGTCGACGCCGCCGGGCGGCTCGCCGGCGGCGACCGCAGCACCCGGGTCGAGGTCGGCGGCCTGGCGGAGACCGCGACCCTCGGCGCCGCCTTCAACGAGATGGCGCGGGAGCTGGAGATCGAGGAGGGCCGGCGCGACGAACTCGACCGGCTCAAAGACGAGTTCGTGCTCACCGCCTCGCACGAGCTGCGCAGCCCGCTGACCTCGGTCCAGGGCTTCGCCGAGCTGCTGATGCTCGACAAGGACTCGCTGACGCCGCGGCAGCGGGAGACGGTGGAAATCATCCTCGACAACTGCCGCCACCTGGTGCGTCTCCTCAACGACCTCCTCGACCTCGCCCGCTCGGACGCCGGCCGTCTATCCATCCGTCCGCAGCCGACCGAGGTCGCGCCGCTGATCGAGGACGTGGTGCGTACGATCCGCGCCCAGACCGAGGCCGCCGGTCAGAGCTTGACCGAACAGGTCGAGCCCGGCCTGCCCCAAATCGAAGTCGAGCCCGACCGGATCCGGCAAATTTTGGTGAACCTGCTTACCAATGCTCATGAGTACACGCCCGAAGGTGCGTCCATCGGGGTCGCGGCGCGCGCCGTCGGCGCCGAGGTGGAGATCAGCGTGACCGACAACGGCCCCGGCATCCCCCCAGACCAGCTCGAGCGGATCTTCGAGCGCTTCACCCGCGGCGACGCCGGGTTGACCCAGCGCGTCGGCGGCACCGGCCTCGGCCTGGCGATCTCGAAATCGCTGGTCGAGCTGCACGGCGGCAGCATCGGCGCCGAGAGCACCGTCGGCCAGGGGTCGACCTTCCACGTGCGCCTGCCGGTCGCGACCGGCGCCGCCGCCGACGGCGGCCCGGGACGGGAACGGGCGGAGGCGAGCTGATGGCGACGATCCTGGTCGCGGACGACTCGGAGACGATCCTGCTGCTGATGCGGACGCGGCTGGAGATGGCCGGCCACACGGTCCTCACCGCCGCCGACGGCCAGGAGGTGCTCGACGCGGTCGCCGGCAACGGCCTGCCGGACCTGCTCCTGCTCGACGCGATGATGCCCCGCAAATCCGGCATCGACGCCCTGCGCGAGCTGCGCGGCGACGGCCACGACGTCCCGGTCCTGATCGTCAGCGCCCACCAGAACCCGGGCGACGCCGACGCCCCCACCGATCTCGCGATCGACGGCTACATCACCAAGCCGATCGACTTCGACCGCCTCCTGGAGACGATCGCCGCGCTGACCGCGCGAACCTAGCGGCGGACGACGCGAAACCGGAACGCCACGGGCGTGCGGTCGCGGTTGCCGGCAGCGTCGATCGCGAAGACGCGGAAGCTGTGGCGACCCGCTTTGACCCGGTAGGCGCGGGGCGAGGCGCAGGGGCGGTAGGGCTTGCGGTCGAGCTTGCAGCGGAAGCTCGAGCCGGCCTCGCTCGCGGAGAAGCGGAAGGCCACGCGGCGCCACTGCTTGCGGGTGAGAAGGAGCGCCCGCGGGTGCGCGCCGAGCCTCGTCTGCGGCGGGCGGGTGTCGGCGGGAGGGGCCGGCGGTGGCGGTTCGGGAAGCGGCGGCGGAGGCAGAAGGGTCCTGGTCCTGAAGTTGTTCGGGTCGGCTTCGTAGACGCTCTCGCATTCGACCGGCGCCGGGTCGCCGTACTGGGGACGGTCGATCGTCGCATCGTCGTCGTCGGGGCCGCAGTTGATCGTCAGGTCGGCGTCGCCGGAGTTGGCGAGGATCGAGTCTTCGCCCGGCCCGGCGTAGTAGGTGTCGGGGCCCGGGCGCCCGAGAAGCTGATTCGGCCCGGCGTCGCCGTAGAAGACGTCGCCGGACGTTTTCGAGGAAGAGCCCTCGAGATCCTCGATTTCGGTCAGCGAGTCGAGCGGTTCGCCGCCGCAGTCCGGCGTTTCCCCGGAGCCGGGGCGCCCGGCGGCGCCGCTCGCGAGGTTCGCCTCGACGCCTTCGTCGGACTGAGCCCAGGAGGCGTTGTCGCGGCCCTCGCCGCCGGCGATCCGCTCGCCGTCGCAGGTCGAGGCCGAAAGGAAGAGGTCGTTGCCGCTGCCGCCGAGCAGTTCGTCGGCGCCGCCGTTGTGGGTGAGGGCGTCGTCGCCGCCGAGGGCGCTGAGGACGTCCCCTCCCCCGCCGGGCCCGTCGACCAGGATGTCCTCGCTTTCCTCGCCGCCGGCGACCGAGTCGTTGCCCTCGCCGCCGATCGCGACCACGGAGACGGTGGCGGGGAAGCCGGACGCGGCGATCGTGTCGTTGCCGCCCATGCCGGCGAGTAGGACCGAGTCGAGGGGCTCGCCGAACGAGCAGGTGGCATCGGTTGCGGTGACGCTGCAGCCTTCGGCCGATCCGCTGTCGAAGGTCCCGGCGGCGAGGTGGAAGCTGACGCTCCCCGGGCTGTAGCTCGCCGAGACGCCGTCGTTGCCGTTGCTGCCGACCAGGTAGAGCTGCGCGTACCCGCTCGCCCCCGGCGGCGTCATCGAGCCGACGCTGACCTTGCTCGTGTCGCGGGTGTCGATGCCACCGGCGTCGACGTTGTCGCCGTCAGCGCCGCCGACGAGGGTGTCCGCCCCGCCTTCTCCCAGCAGGACGTCGGCGCCGCCGCCGCCGTAGAACGCCTGCGGCGCCCCGGTCCCGATCAGGTAGTCGGAGAACGGGGACCCGATCACGGTCTCGAAGCTCTGGGCTTCGACTTCGTCGACGCCGCCGCCGAGGGGCGCGAGGCCGTTGTTGGCGTTCCGTTCGCCGGCCCTCATGTCGAGCCGCAGGCCGCGCTCGCCTCCCGGGGCGGGGAACCCCGGCACGTTCACCGTCCCTTCGAACCCGGGCGTCACCCCGGTCGAGTAGCTGAGCGTGTCGGTACCGCCGCCGGTGTCGAAGATGCGGTCGATCGTCGAGTCGCCGCGGACGTAGTCGTCGCCTTCCTGGCCGTCGATCGAGTCGCCGCCGAAGCCGCCCAGCAGGCGGTCATTGCCCGGGCCGCCTTCGAGGAGGTCGTCGCCGATCCCGCCGAAGAGCTGGTCGTTGCCGGGCCCGCCGCGGAGGGTGTCGTTGCCGCGCTCGCCGAAGACGACGTCGTCGCCTTCGCCGCCTTCGAATGTCTGGCTGCCGACGCCGAGACGGCAGCCGTCCGGGCACGAGGTCGCGGCGGTAATCGGCCCCGGGACGATCACGTCGTCCCCTCCCCCGCCCTTGACGTCTTCGACGGAGGCCGGGACGACGATCACGTCGGCGCAGGGCGTCCCGTAGGTGGTCTCGCCGACGGTGGTAGGGCCTTCTGAGCAGCTAGGGGCCGCCGCCGCGCCTCCTGGAAGCGAGAGCAGCGCCAGAAGGCAGACGAAGAGAAGTGCCGGGAGGAAACGCATCTCCCCTTCCATACCCCGAGCCGTCACATCGACTCGGTAAGCGCTCAGCTCTTGGCGATCTCGAGGCGGATTTCCTTGCCCTTGAGCTTGGTGCCGTCGAGGAACTCGACGGTGCGCTCGGCCTGGTCGGGGTCGACCTCGACGAAGGAGAAGCGATGGAGGACGCGGACGTCGTGGACGGCCTCGTCGGGCAGGACCGCGCCCTCGCGCAGAGCCCAGCGCAGGTCCTCCTCGTCGATGCCGCTGCGCTCGCCGCGGTTGACGAAGAGCTTGACGGTCTTCCCCTTCGCCTCCTCGGAGTCGCCGCCGTCGCCGTTGCCGGCCGCGGGCGCCTGCTCGCGCTCGCGGCGCTCTTTGCGCTCCCCCCGCTCGCGCTCGCGCCGGCGCGGCCGCGGCGCGTGTTCGAGCCGCTCCTCGGGGCTCTCCCACTCGCCGATCGAGGTCTTGACGTCGCGCTCGATGCGGGCGATCTCGTCGCGCTGGTCGGGGGTGACGAAGGTGATCGCGCGCCCGGTCCGCCCGACCCGGCCGGTGCGGCCGATCCGGTGCACGTAGGTCTCCGAGGAGTTCGGCACGTCGAAGTTGATGACGTGGGTGACGTGCTCGACGTCGAGCCCGCGGGCGGCGATGTCGGTCGCCACCAGCAGCCGCACGCGGTGGTCCTTGAAGGAGATCATCACCCCGTCGCGGACGCCCTGGCTGAGGTCGCCGTGCAACGCCTTCACGTCGAGGCCTTTGTCCTTCAGCGTCTTCTCCAGCTTCGAGGCGCCGATTTTGGTCCGGGTGAAGATGATCGCCTGCTCGGGTTCTTCGGTCTTCAGCAGCTCGACCAGGCGGGAGGCCTTCTCCTTGGCGGGAACCTCGACGAAGGCCTGGGAGATCTTGTCGACCGTCAACTGTTTCGGGGTGATTTTGATCGTCACCGGGTCGTACATGTAGCCCTCGGCGAGCTTCTGGATCGGCGGCGGCATCGTCGCCGAGAAGAGCGCCGTCTGGCGCCCGCTCGGGCACATCCGCAGGATCTTCTCGACGTCCTCGATGAAGCCGAGGTCGAGCATCTCGTCGGCCTCGTCGAGGACGACGTAGCGGGCGGCGGTGAGGACGAGCGAGCGCCGCGACATCAGGTCCTTCATCCGTCCCACGGTGGCGACGACGACGTGGGCGCCGGAGCGAAGCTGCGACTGCTGCGAGCGGATCGGGGCGCCGCCGAAGACCGCGACTATCTCGATGTCGAGGTGCTCGGCGAAGGTGCGCAGCGCCTGGGTCACCTGGATGCAGAGCTCGCGGGTCGGGGTGAGGACGATCGCCTGCACCTCGTCGTTGGCGGGATCGAGGTACTGCAGCAGCGGCAGCCCGAAGGCGGCGGTCTTGCCGGTCCCGGTCTGCGCCTGGCCGATCACGTCGTGGCCGCCGAGCAGCTCCGGGATCGCCTGCTCCTGGATCGGCGTCGGCTCCTCGAAGCCGAGCTCGTCCAACGCCTGCTGGATGTCAGGCGAGAGTCCTAGGTCTTTGAATGCGGTCACAGGATGCGTGTCAGGAGATGCGTGTCAGGACGATGGGTCCAGGAGGAGCTTGCCGGTCGTGCGGCGCGCGATCAGGTCTTCGTGCGCCCGCGCCGCTTCGGAGAGCGGGTAGACCTCCCCGATCGTAACCGTCAGCTCACCTGCGGCGATCGCCGCGAAAAGGTCTTGGATCATCGGGCCCAGCAGATCCTGCCTGGTCAGCAGGTGGGCGAGCCAGAAGCCGATCACCGACTTCGAGCCGCGCAGCAGCGAGGCGGTGGAGATCTCGCGCTGTTCGCGGGAGGCGATCCCGAAGACGACCATCCGCCCGAGGGGGGCGAGGATCCCCATCTCCTCGTCGAAGGCCTCGCCGCCGCTCATGTGGAGGACCGCGTCGACGCGGTCGCCGCCGTTGGCCTCGCGGATCGCCTCGCCGAGGTTCTCGGCGCGGGAGTCGACGGTGGCGTCGGCACCGAGGCTCTGCACGAGCTCGCGCTTCTCCTCGCTGGAGGCGAGGCCGATCACCTTCGCCCCGGCGCGCTTGGCGAGCTGCACGGCGAGCGTCCCGGTGCCGCCGGCGGCGGCCTCGACGACGATCGCCTCCCCCGGCTCGATCCGGGCGCAGCGGTGGACCAGCGCCATCGCCGTCAGGCCCTGCAGCAGGCCGCCCGCGGCCTGGTCGTAGTCGACCTCGGGCGGCAGCTCGATCATCTGCCCCTGCGGGACCGCGACCTTCTCGGCGTAGCCGCCGCTGCCGAGCAGGACGGCGACCCGGCGGCCGTCGTTGGTCTGGCCGCTGATCTCGGCGCCCGGGATCAACGGCAGGGTCTGCTCGGCCAGGTAGTCGTTGCGGGAGGCGTGGGTGTCGGCGAAGTTGATGCCGCTGCGTTTGACGTTGACGACGATCTCGCTCAGCTTCGGCGACGGATCCGCTACGTCGACGTACTTGAGGACCTCGGGGCCGCCGAACTCCTCGATCTGGATCGCTTTCATCGGCGCGCAGTCTCGCAGGGCGGCCGCCCCGGGCGCGGTCTCGTCATCTACGCTCCCTGCGGGAATGGCGCTCACGGTCGTCGGATCAATCGCGTTCGACGCGGTCAAGACCCCGTTCGGGGAGCGCGAGCGCATGCTCGGCGGCGCCGCCGTCCATTTTTCGCTGGCGGCCAGCTTCTTCACCGAGGTGCGGCCAGTCGGACCCGTCGGCGACGACTTCGGCGCCGAGCAGTTCGAGGTCCTGGAAGGTCGCGGGATCGTCTGCGAGGACATCGAGCGGGTCGAGGGCGGCCAGAGCTTCTTCTGGCGCGGCCGCTACGAGTACGACCTCAACGTGGCTCATACGGAGGAGACCCGGCTCGGCGTCTTCGCCGAGTTCGAGCCGAAGCTCTCCGAGGCCTCGCAGAACGCCGACACCCTCTTCCTCGCCAACATCCAGCCCGACCTGCAGCGCCAGGTCCGCGCCCAGTGCACGGCGGCGCGGCTCAGCGGCCTCGACTCGATGAACCTCTGGATCGAGACCGCCAAGGACTCGCTGACGGCGGCGATCCGCGAGGTCGACTGCCTCGTCGTCAACGACGCCGAGATCCGCCAGCTCACGGGCGAGTCGAACCTCGCCCGGGCCGCCCGCGCGGTGATGGCGATGGGGCCACGGGCAGTGATCGCCAAGCAGGGCGAGTACGGCGCCGCGCTCTTCACCGCCGACGGCTTCTTCGCCCTCCCGGGCTTCCCGCTCGAGGACGTGCGCGACCCGACCGGGGCCGGCGACAGCTTCGCCGGCGGCTTCTTCGGCTACCTCGACAGCGTCGAAGGCGAGCTCACCGACGCCGAGCTGCGGCGGGCGATGGGCTACGGGACCGTGCTCGCCTCGTTCAACGTCGAGGAGTTCGGGACCGAGCGCGTCTCCCGCCTCAGTCGCGAGGAGATCGACGAGCGCTTGGAGCACCTGCGCGGGATGACGCAGTTCGAGAGCCCGGGCGTTCGCACCCCGTAAACTCCTTTCCTCCGACCACCCAGTCAAAGGAGGGGGCGATGGCCGCCGAGCAGCAGACGCAGGACCCGACCGCCGAGAACGCCAACGCCTCCTCTGGCTCCGGCAACAGCGGCAAGGACTCGCTGACGGTCACCGACAACCGCACCGGCAAGACCTACGAGCTGCCGATCTCCGACGGCACGGTGCGGGCGATGGACCTGCGCCAGATCAAAGTCGACGAGGACGAATTCGGGATGCTGGCCTACGACCCGGCCTTCACCAACACCGCCTCCTGCCGCTCCTCGGTCACCTACATCGACGGCGCCGCCGGCATCCTCGAACACCGCGGCTACCCGATCGAGCAGCTCTGCGAGAAATCGACCTTCCTCGAGGTCGCCTACCTGCTGATCTTCGGCGAGCTGCCGACCGAGGCCCAGCTCGAGCGCTGGGTCTTCGACATCACCCACCACACCTTCGTCCACGAGGACCTCAAGCACTTCTTCGAGGGCTTCCGCTACGACGCCCACCCGATGGGGATGCTGCTCTCCGGGGTCGGCGCGCTCTCGACCTTCTACCCGGACGCGAAGCAGATCGGCGACCCCGAAGAGCGCTACATGGCCGCGGTGCGGCTGATCGCCAAGGTGCCGACCCTCGCCGCCTTCTCCTACCGGCACAACATGGGCCTGCCCTACGTCTATCCGGACAACGAGCTCTCCTACGCCCAGAACTTCCTCTCGATGATGTTCAAGAAGACCGAGGACCGGCACATCCCCAAGGAGGCGCTGACGAAAGTCCTCGACGTCCTCTTCATCCTCCACGCCGACCACGAACAGAACTGCTCGACCAACGCGGTCCGCGGCGTCGGCTCCTCCGACGTCGACCCGTACTCGGCGGTCGCGGCGGGGGTGGCGGCGCTCTATGGGCCGCTGCACGGCGGCGCCAACGAGGCGGTGCTGCGGATGCTGCGGCGGATCGAGTCGCCGGAGAACATCCCCGACTTCCTCGAGCGGGTGAAGCAGCGCGAGGAGAAACTGATGGGCTTCGGCCACCGCGTCTACAAGAACTACGACCCACGGGCGCGGATCATCCAGCAGTACATCGAGCCGGTCTTCGAGGCGACCGAGTACAGCCCGCTGGTCGAGATCGCGCGCGAGCTGGAGAAACGGGCGCTCGACGACGAGTACTTCACCGAGCGCAAGCTCTACCCGAACGTCGACTTCTACTCGGGGATCATCTACGAGGCGATGGGGATCCCGACCGAGATGTTCACGGTCATCTTCGCCATCCCCCGCACCGCCGGCTGGGTGGCCCAGTGGATGGAGATGCAGGAAGACCCGGAGAAGAAAATCGCCCGCCCCCGGCAGATCTACACCGGCGAGCGGGAACTCGACTACGTCTCGATCGAGCAGCGCAAAGGGCCGGAGAAAATCGTCGGCCCGCCGGCGCGGCGGCCTAAACGGCCTCGGCGCGGGGCTTAGAACCTCAGGCGGGCTTGTTGGGGGAGGGACGGGTGCCCCTCTCCCAGAGACCGTCGCGCAGCTGGACGTAGTGCTGGGCGCCATTGTGATCTCTGGAGCCTCTGGGAGAGGGGCACCCGTCCCCCTGCCATCGCCTAGGGTTCTCGGGTGGCTCGTCCTTGGAAGTTGACGGTCCGGCATGGGTCGGATGTGGATCACGCGCAGTTCGATGACCTCGGGGAGGCAGTGGCAGCTATGCGTGAGCGGGCGCTGGCGATCCGGGCAGAGGGGCCGGCGCAGCCGGTGCGCTCGCTGCGGGACTTCGAGCCGGGGGACCAGGTCCAGGCGCGGCTGCAGCTGAGCGGGCGCGGCCTCTTCCGCAAGCCGGTGGCGGGGGTCGACGTCCGCGGGGACGGGACCTTCGTGCCGTTCAAGGGCGGGGTGGCGCGGGAGAAGCTCGACCCGACCGACCACGACACGCCGTTCGACGTCGTGCGGGAGACTTTGGAGGCGGAAGACCGATGAGCAAGGCCGATACCGAGATCCCGAAAGGAAGCTACGCCGCCGGCGAGCGGGTGAAGCTGCCCGCGGGCGCCGAACCGCCCTACACCGTCTTCATCAACGGGATCGAGCAGAGCAAGGGGACCTACCGGATCGAAGGCGGCGAGATCGTCTTCGACCGCCCGATCGTCAAGGAGAAGGTCGGGACCGGGCGCTGGCTCGCCATGTACCTGGGGATCTTCGGCACCTACCGCAAGAACGAGACGATCGACGTCCAGTTCACCAAGGGCGGCAAGATCGAGCTGCGCTCCGACCTCCCGGTCATCCCCTACGCCGAGGGCGAGGGCCCCGAAGCCTGAGCCCATGGACATCGGCTTCCTCCTCCTCTGCGACTACAGCGAGGCCGTCAACGGCAAGCTCTACCTGACCGGCGGCGGCTGGAACGTCCTCCGTCTCCCCGAGCTCCCCGCCGAGTGGTCCTTCTCGATCGGCCTCGGCATCGACATCGCCTGGCACGAGACCAACAGCCCCCACGAGCTCGTCGTCACCGTCCAGGACCCCGACGGCAACGAGCTCGGCGAGGGCCTCACCGCCAACTTCGAGACCGGCCGCCCCCCGGGCCTCCCCGAAGGCCAGGAGCAGCGCCTCGTCATGTCCATAGCCGCCACCGCCTCCTTCGCCACCGCCGGCCCCCACGCCGCCGTCGTCGTGGTCAACGGCGAGGAGCTCGGCCGCGCCCGCTTCTACCTGATGGAGGAAGGGCCGGCTCCGGGCGAGGTCGGGCTGGCCTAGTCGAAGACGTAGAGCAGCAGGAAGGCGATGATCGCGAAGGCCGCGCCTGCCGCCTGGATACCGCGGTCGCCGGCGATGATGCCGGACATCGAGCGGTCGTCGTTGCGGTCGTAGATCAGGTAGAGGTAGCGGAAGATGCCGTAGACGACGGGCGGGATGGTGAGCATCATCCTGCTGCCGACGATCGGCGAGTTGACGGTGTAGATCGCGTAGCTGATCACCGTTCCGGTGGTGACCATCGAGACCATCTGGTCGAGGAAGGGCAGCGAGTAGTGCTCGAGGACGGGCCGGGTCGAGGTGCCCTCGTGGAGCTCGGAGACTGCCTCCTGGCGGCGCTTGGTGAAGCCGAGGAAGGCGGCGAGCATGCCGGTGCAGAGGATCAGCCATTCGGAGGCGTGGGCGTCGACGGCGCTGGCGCCGGCGGCGACGCGGAGGATGAAGAGGCCCGCCAGCGTCATCACGTCGACGATCACGATCTGCTTGAGGCCGAGGCTGTAGGCGACCTGGGCGATCCCGTAGCCGACGACCATCAGGCCGACCTGCCAGTTGACGGTGAAGGCGATGCCGATCGCGACGACTGCGAGCGCCGGGGCGATCGCCTTCGCGGCGCCCTCGGAGAGCTCCCGCGCCGCCAGCGGGCGGAAGCGCTTCTTCGGGTGCTTGCGGTCGAGCTCGACGTCGATCAGGTCGTTGACGAAGTAGCCGGCGCTGGAGATCAGGCAGAAGGCGACGAAGGTGACGAACGCCTCGAATACGTCGTGCGACTGGTTGAACTTGCCGGAGAAGAGCAGCCCGGCGAAGACGAAGACGTTTTTGATCCACTCCTTCGGCCGCCCGGTCTTGATCGCCGCCCGCAGGGGCGAGCGCCGCGGCACGACTTCGCCGGTCTCGGGCTCGTGCGATTGCGTCGGCTCTACCGGCACGGTGGGCTGTTCGGAGGTGATCGTTTCCATCGAAGGACGCGGCTCAGGCACCTTCACCAGCTACCCGGCCAGGGAATGAAGTCGCGAAAGGGTACCGCCGGCCGCTGTCAAGACCGCTCCCCACCTGGCTCCTGGGCGTCTTCAAGCGCCTGGAGGTCCTCACGATCCCGTGGCCGGCTGCTGGCACGCTTCATCTCGAGCAGGTGCTCCAGGGAGCAGACCCGGACCGCGAGACCGTCGATGTCGATGGTCTTCGCCTGCTGCTCCAGCTCCTCGTAGCGAGGAACTTGAGGCAACCCCTGCAACACGTCTACCTGTCCAAGCTCGGTGCGGACGAAGGTCCTGTCGCCGGTTCGCAGGAAGGTCGTGATCGAGCTGGAGTCGAGGAGCCGGCCTCCAACGTCGACCTTCCCCCCCAGTCGACGAAGAAGCTCGTCGAGTTTCGCCAGGTTCTCCGGGTCCGGGTCGGGAACGACGTCCACATCCTGCGTGGCCCGCATGTAACCCCAGGCGTTCACCGCGAGGCCGCCGACCAACACGAACCGGATTTCTGCTTCGACCAGCTGCTCCAGCAGCTCACGCAGGCGCAGCGGATTCGCGCTCAACTGCGCTTGGCGCTCCCGGTGAAGGATGAGAGGAATTCGCTCAAGGCAAGGCCTTCGGCCAGGTTGACGGCCATGGGACGGCGAGCGTCTTCGCGTACTTGGCGACGGCGAGCTTCCTCGTTCGCTCGCCATGGATCCTGCCGCCGCGGCTGCGGCCTTGGCTCTGCGGGTGGCATGTCATAGAGGTTAGTCAGGGGTCGATCAGGACGCCCGGGTTGAGCATCCCTGCAGGATCGAGATCGGCCTTGGCGGCGCGGAGGGCGGCGGCGAAGGGGGCGGGGCGCTGGCGGTCGTACCAGGGGCGATGGTCGCGGCCGACCGCGTGGTGGTGGGTGATCGTGCCGCCGGCGTCGATGATCGCCTCCGAGACGGCGGCCTTGATCTCGTCCCACTGCTCGACCTCGCCGCCACGGATCGCCGGCGCCAGGACGGTGAAGTAGGGAGCGACGCCGTCGGGATAGACGTGGGTGAAGCGGCAGCTGACCCGCGGCGCCCCCGGCCCGTCGGCGGGAGCGCCGCTGACCTCCGCGGTCACCCGCCGCGCCGTCTCCATCACAGTCGCGTGGAAGTCCTCGAAGCGGCCCCAGGTGATCGCCGTCTCGAACGTCTCCGAGAGCACCCCGCAGGCGACGAAGGTGTCCCGCAGATACGGAGCGAGCAGAAACGCCCCCCTCCAAGCATCGACCGCCCCATCGTCCTTGCCTTCCTCCCCGCCGACGGGCCGATTTCGTCCCGTATCGGGACGTTTTCGTCCCGTCAGCGCGGAAGTGCGGGGCTCGCCGGGGATGCCGGCGTGCGCTTGGGCTACCTGAAGCGCTTGGGCCATCGGGACGTCGACTGGTAGCTGTGCCGACTCGAAGCCGAGGAGTAGGAGGTGGCTGCTGCCGTCGCCGGCGCCGGTGAGGCCGGCCTCGTCCGCGTCGAGGAGGCGGCAGTTGGCGGGATGGAGGCCGGATTGAGAGATCTCGCAGACCGCTTCGACCGCCTTGTCGAAGTCGCTGAACCCGACGCTGACCGATGCCTTGAACTCGGGCCGCGGACGCACCCGCACCCAGGCCTCGGCGATCACGCCGAGGATCCCCTCCGAGCCGATCAGCATCCGGTCCGGCGACGGCCCCGCACCCGAGCCGGGAAGCCGCCGGCTCTCCCAGGTCCCCCGCGGGGTGATCGCCCGCACCGACTCGACCAGGTCGTCGATGTGGGTCTCGAGCGTCGCGAAGTGGCCGCCGGCGCGGGTAGCGATCCAGCCGCCCAGGGTCGAGTACTCGAACGACTGCGGGAAGTGCCGCAGCGTCAACCCGCGCTCGCGCAGCTGGTCCTCGAGGCCGGGCCCGAGGGCGCCGGCCTGGATCCGCGCCGCCAGCGAAGTCGGGTCCACCTCCAGCACCCGGTCCAGCCGCCGCAGGTCCAGCGAGACCACCGCCCGCTCCCCAAGCCGCGGCTCGATCCCGCCGACCACGCTCGTCCCGCCCCCGAACGGCACCACCGCCGCGCCCTCGGCCTCCGCCCAGCTCAGCACCGCCTCGATCTCCGACTCGTCCTTCGGGAAGGCGACGAGGTCCGGCGGGTTCTCGAACTTCCCGTAGAAGCCGCGGACCACATCCCGGTACGCCTTCCCCAACGAGTGCGCCACCCGCTCGTAGTGCCCATCCGAGAACAGGTCCCCGAACGCCTGCGGCCGCTTCAACCGAGCCGCCCGCAGCTCCACCGCCTCCAGAGGGACCGGCTTCTCCACCTCACCCCCGAACCCGAACCGCGCCCGAATCCCTTCCGCAGCCTCCCTTAGCTGAGTAGCCGTGGGCGCCTGATCCTCGTACCCCCAACCCCAATGCTTCAGCCGACGGTTCATAGGAGGACGGGGACCCCCTCCGACCGGCGGATACTCAAAACGCCGGCCTAATTAGGCCGGCGTTTGTTGGGCGGAGGGGGTCCCCGTCCTCCCCCACTACCAGTGAACGCCTTTCATCAAGTGCGCAAACGCAACGGCCTCCGTAGAAGGCGCTTTGTCCCGCGCCTCCTCTTTCTTGCCTTTCGCCGCCTGCGAATCCGGGAAGAGCTTGTAGGCCGTGTTGAGGATCGAGTCGCTGGCTTTCGGGGCGACCGCGTACATCAGCTCGCCCATCGTCCCGAGCCGCGTCGCCACCTTCTTCGGCCGCCGGATCATCGCCTTGGCGATCATCTCGGCCGCCTCCTCGGGCGTGATCGCCGGGAACATGTCGTACATCCGCGTCGGCGCGATCATCGGCGTCCGCACCAGCGGCATGTGGACGGTGGTGATGTGGACGTTGTCTTCGAGCACCTCGGAGGCGATCACCCGGCCGAAGGCGTCGAGCGCCGCCTTCGAGGCGACGTAGGCGGAGAAGCGGGGCGGGTTGGTCTGCGTCCCGATCGAGCTGATGTTGATGATGTGGCCGCCCTTGCGCGCCCGCATCGCCGGCAGCAACGCCAGGATCAGCCGCACCGAGCCGAGGTAGTTGAGCTGGATCGTGCGCTCGAAGTCGTGGAAGCGGTCGTAGGAGAGGGCGATCGAGCGGCGGATCGAGCGCCCGGCGTTGTTGACGAGGATGTCGACGTGGCCGTGGTAGGTCAGCACCTCCTCGGCCATCCGCTCGATGTCGTCCATGTCGGCGAGATCGCACTGGTGGATGTGGGCGGTGCCCCCCGCGGCGACGATCTCGTCCTTGGTCTCCTCCAGCTTGTCGAGTGAGCGGGCGACCAGCAGCACCGTCGCCCCCGCGTCGGCGACCTTGACCGCGGTCGATTTGCCGATCCCCGACGAGGCTCCCGTGATCAGGACGATCTTCCCCCGCACCGCCGCCGAGAGCGAGCGGTCGCGGAAGAGGTCGGGATCGAGGTTGCGCTCCCAGTAGTCCCAGACCCGGGCCGCGTAGGTCTCCAGCGGCGGCACCTCGATCCCCGAGCCCTTGAGCGCTTTCTGCGTGTTCCGCGAGTCGAAGCTGGTCGGGTAGTCGACGTATCCGAGGATCTCCGGCGGCATGCCCAGCTGCCCCAGCGCCACCTTCGCCGCTCGCCGCGCCGGCGGCAGCAGCTTCAGCGCCGTCCGCACCGCCTCCGTCGCCGGCTCGGTCACATCGGTGCCCACCCGCACCGCCATCTGCGGCGCGTCGGCGGCGCGAGCGAAGATGTTGATCACCTCGCCCGCCGTGTGCGGGTTCGGGTCGGTGAGGTGGAAGGCGCGACCGTTCAGCCGCGGTTTGTGGGCGATGTGGTCGATCGCCGCGGCGACGTAGTCGACCGGGACGATGTTGATCTCGCCGCCCTCGATCCCGATCACCGGCAGCCAGGCCGGCGCCACCCGCCGCAGCCGCTGCAGGGTCTTGAAGAAGTAGTAGGGGCCGTCGATCTTGTCGATCTCGCCGGTGCGCGAGTCGCCGACCACGATCCCCGGCCGGTAGACCCGCCAGGGCCGCTGGCACTCGTCGCGGACCAGCCGCTCGGACTCGTGCTTGGTGCGGAAGTAGGGGTTGTTGTCGAGCTTTTCCGCCTCGTCGAACATCTCCTCGGTCCAGACCCCGTCGTAAAGCCCGGCGGCAGCGATCGAGCTGACCTGGTGGAAGCAGCCCGCTTCGAGCGCGCCCGCGAGCTCGATCGCGTGGCGCGTGCCCTCGACGTTGGCGATCTCCTGGGCCTCGGCGTCGGCGGTCAGGTCGTAGATCGCGGCGAGGTGGAAGAAGTGGTCGATCTCCCCCCGCATCGCCACCAGGTCCTCCTCGGAGACGCCGAGCCCGGGCTGGGAGAGGTCGCCGGTGATCGGGACGATGCGGGCGCCGTCGGCGCCGAGGCTGGTCCGCAGCTCCTCGAGGCGGCCCCGCGAGCCCGCCCGCACGAGGGCGTAGACGGTCCCCTCTCGCTGCAGCAATTTCTCGACCAGATTGCGGCCGATGAAGCCCGTGGCGCCGGTAACGAAATAGCTCATCGGGTACCAGGGTATCTCTATGCGGCTGCCGATAAACCTCTTTCCTTAGACTGCAAACAAGAGATGCCAGAGACGGCCACCGTGCAGATCCCGATGCCCGAGATGGGCGAGTCGGTGACCGAGGGCATCGTCCTCGAGTGGCATGTGGCCGAGGGCGACGCCGTCAAAGAGGGCGACACGATCGTCGAGGTCTCCACCGACAAGGTCGACGCCGAGGTGCCGGCGCCGATGGACGGGGTGATCACGAAGATCGTCGCTCAGGTCGACGATGAGGTCCCGGTTGGGGCCCCGCTGGCTGAGATGGAGGCGGGCGAGGGTTCCTCCGAGGGACAAGGCGCGGGAGCCGCGGGTCCTGCCGACGCAGGGGACCCACCGTCTCCTGCAACTGCGCAGGAGACGGTCCCCCCTACGACGTCACCCACGGCAGGAGCCGCTAGTAGCACCGGTGGCGCCAACGGTGGGTCAGGCAACGGGGCCGCCGGGGTCCGTGCGACGCCCCTTGCTCGCAGAGTTGCCGAGGCCTCTGGCGTTGATCTTGCTTCGGTAAGTGGCTCAGGACCAGGGTCAAAGGTGACCAAAGAGGACGTTCTGGCTCACGACGGCGGTGGGAACGGAGCTTCCGCGGCGGTGGCACAAGGTGAGGCTAAGCAGCTTCGCGGGGCCGCGGCGATGCTGGCGAATGCGATGGACGAAAGCCGGGCTGTGC
The DNA here is from genome assembly GCA_035688825.1 of Solirubrobacterales bacterium. Taxonomy (GTDB): domain Bacteria; phylum Actinomycetota; class Thermoleophilia; order Solirubrobacterales; family 70-9; genus VAYN01. The sequence continues at coordinate 61,084 of DASSMM010000057.1, forward strand.
CTACGGCGACCTCGTTCCGGACGATCGCGGTCGACACGCTCGACGCCAAACGGAAGGCGATCAACTCGGTGTTGAAAGACCGGGGGCTGAAGGTCTCCTTCACGCATTTGGTCGCTTGGGCGATCGTCGAGGCGGCCAAAGACTTCCCTGTGATGACGCGGGTGTTTGCCGAGCAGGACGGGAAGCCGTTTGCGATCGAGGGAGGCCCGGTCAACCTCGGGATCGCCGTCGACGTCGAGAAAAAGGACGGCTCCCACAGCCTCATGGTCCCGGCGATCAAGGGCGCCGACGGGCTCGACTTCACCGGCTTCCACTCCCGCTACGAAGAGCTGATCGCGAAGACGCGCGAGAACAAGCTCTCCGCCGACGACTTCCAAGGGACCAACATCAGCCTGACCAACCCGGGCGGGATCGGGACGATGGCCTCGGTGCCCCGCCTGCTCTCTGGCCAGAGCGCGATCATCGCCACCGGCTCGATCGCCTACCCGCCGGAGTGGAGCCACGCCTCCCCCGAACGGCTGAAGCAGCTCGGCGTCAGCAAGGTGATGACGCTGACCTCCACTTACGACCACCGCGTCATCCAGGGCGCAGAGTCGGGCGCCTTCCTGCGCCGGGTCGAGCAGCTCCTGCAGGGCGAGGACGAGTTCTACGAGTGCGTGGCGAAAGACCTCGACTTCGAGCCCTCCGTCGTCACCAACGCCCACCCCGCCAGCGCCTCGGCCCCGCCGCTCTCCGCCGCCGCCCCCAGCGCCGAACCGACCACCGCGCCGGGCCAGATCGACGAAGAGCTGCTGCAGGCGGTGCAGGCGGCGACCTCGCTGCTGAAGGCCTACCGCACCCACGGCCACCTCGCCGCCCACCTCGACCCGCTCGGGTCCGAGCCCAAAGGCGACCCGGCCCTGCAGCCGGAGAACGTCAACCTCACCCCCGAGCTGATGGCGAAGATCCCGGCCTCGATCCTGCGGATCGGGGTCCCCGGCGAGAGCCTGCTGGAGGCGCTGCCGCGGATGCGGAGCGCCTACTGCGACACGATCGGCTACCAGTTCGAGCACCTCTCCTCCCACCAGCAGCGGCTCTGGCTGCGGGAGATGATCGAGACCGGGGCGCACCGCCAGCCGCTCACCGACACGGAGAAGAAACGCCTGCTCGACCGGCTGATCGACGTCTTCCAGTTCGAGCGCTTCCTCGAGAAAGCGTATTTGGGGCAGAAGATGTTCTCGATCGAGGGGCTCGACGTGGTCGTGCCGATGCTCGACGAGGCGGTCACCCTGGCGCAGAAGGCGGGCGCCGACGAGGTCGTCTTCGGGATGGCCCACCGCGGCCGCCTCAGCGTCCTCGCCCACAACCTCGGCCGCTCGGTCGAGTCGATCCTCGCCGAGTTCGAGGGATCGAAGCGGATCGAGGCGGTCAAGGCCGTCGCCGCGATCCCCCACGGCGGCACCGGCGACGTCAAGTACCACTACGGCCACCGCGGCACCTACGAGACCGCCGACGGCAAGAAGATCTCGGTCCGCCTCTACCCGAACCCGAGCCACCTCGAGTTCGTCGACCCGGTGGTCACCGGCGGCACCCGCTTCCTGCAGCAGGACTTCGAGGGCCCGAACCTGACCCACGACTTCAAGCGCGCGGTGCCGGTGCTGCTGCACGGCGACGCCGCCTTCCCCGCCCAGGGCGTGGTCGCCGAGACGCTCAACCTGCAGGGGCTCGCGGGCTACACGACCGGCGGCACGATCCACGTGATCCAGAACAACCAGGTCGGCTTCACCACCGACCCCTCCGAGGCCCGCTCGACCCCGTACGCCGCCGACATGGCGAAGGGCTTCAACGTCCCGATCATCCACGTCAACGCCGATGACGCCGAGGCCTGCATCGCCGCCGTGCGGCTGGCGATGGCCTACCGCGAGCGCTGGTGCCGCGACGTCGTCATCGACGTGATCGGCTACCGCCGCTTCGGCCACAACGAGACCGATGAGCCCGCCTACACGCAGCCGACGATGGCGGCGAAGATCAAGTCGCACCCGCCGGTCTCCGAGATCTACGCCGAGAAGCTGATCGAAGAGGGCACGGTCTCCGCCGAGGAGGTCGGCCAGGCCTCCGACGAGCGCCACTCGGAGATGTCGGCGGCGCTGAAAGGCCTGCGCGAGAAGATGGAGGCGGGCGAGTACGAGGACCCGACCGTCACCGGCGCCACCACCCAGACCGGCGAACTGCTCGACCGCACCGCCAGCCCGCCCGTCCACACCGCGGTCGAGGCCGAGAAGCTGCGGGCGATCAACGAGGCGCTGCTGAAGACGCCGGAGGGCTTCAACGTCCACCGCAAGCTGCGCCGCCCGCTCGCCCGCCGGGTCGAGGCGCTCGAGGGCGGCGCGATCGACTTCGGCCAGGCCGAGGCGCTCGCCTTCGGCACCCTGCTGACCGAGGGCGTCCACATCCGCCTCACCGGCCAGGACACCGAGCGCGGCACCTTCTCCCACCGCCACCTCGTCCTCCACGACGAGAACACCGGCCTCGAATACACGCCGATCCAGAACCTCGAGGACGCCTCGGCGCCGTTCGAGCTCTACAACAGCCCGCTCTCGGAGACCGCCTGCCTCGGCTTCGAGTACGGCTACTCGGCGGCGAACCCGAACGCCCTGGTCCTCTGGGAGGCGCAGTTCGGCGACTTCGCCAACGCCGGCCAGGTGATCATCGACAGCTTCATCGTCTCCGGCGAGTCGAAGTGGGGGCAGCAGACGCGGCTGACCCTGCTGCTGCCGCACGGCTACGAGGGATCGGGGCCGGAGCACTCCAGCGCCCGGATCGAGCGCTTCCTCGCGCTCGGGGCCGAGGGCAACATCCGCATCGCCTACCCGACCACCGCCGCCCAGTACTTCCACCTGCTGCGCCGCCAGGCTCTGATCAAGAAGCCGCGGCCGCTGATCGTCTTCACCCCGAAGGGGCTGCTGCGCCTCGACCGCGCCACCGCCGGCCTCGAGCAGCTCACCGACGGCGAACTGCAGTTCATCCTCGACGACCCCACCGCGGGCGAGCGCCGAGAGAAGGTCGAGCGCCTCGTCCTCTGCACCGGCAAGGTCTATTACGACATGGACTCGAACGAGCGCCGCGGCGCCGCCGAGAACGTGGCGATCGCCCGGGTCGAGGTGCTCTACCCCTTCGCCAAGGAACAGCTCGAACGGCTGATCGCCTCCTACCCGAACCTGAAGGAGATCGCCTGGGTGCAGGAGGAGCCGCGCAACATGGGCGCCTGGAAGGTGATGAGCCGCCGCATGCCGTCCGTGCTCCCCGAGGGCGTCGCCCTCACCTACATCGGCCGCCAGGGCCGCGCCAGCCCCGGCGAGGGCTACTCCGGCGCCCACGCGCGCGAGCAGGAGCGGATCGTGCTCACCGCGCTCACCCCCGGTGCCTAGATCATCGGGCCTGTGACTCGGCGCCCTTTCGAGAAGCCGATCCCGGGCGAGCTCTTCGTCTGGGTGAAGCGCGTCTCCTGGATCGAGCTGGCGATCTTCGCCGGGCTGATCGCCTTCTGGCTGCTGCCCGGGTTCGAAACCGAGACCATGCTCTTCGGCTGGGCCCACGGACTCGGCTTCGTCGCCCTCTGCGTGCTGATCTGGATCGCCTGCATCCGCCGCGAGACCCCCTACACCCTGCTCGCCGCGACCCTCACCCCGGTCGGCCCGGTCGGCAGCGTGATCGGCATCGAACTGATCGAGCGCAAGGGCTGGGGGATCGGGGAGCGGCCGGTTCGCGGGACCGGGTGACGCAAACCGCGCCTGAACGCGGCTAAAACGCTCGACTGCGCTTGACCGTGCGTGATTCAGCCGGTATAGCTAAACCCTGACTGTTCCTCAGGGCAGTCCCGCCAGGGGGAACGGCCGCGTCGGCATCCCTCCCTGGCTACCGACGCGCAGGTGCAGTGAGGGTCGCGCGGACCCCCCTGCCTCCCGCGGCCCCGCTGCGCCTACCCCTTTTCCCTGTCTCTGAGCTTGCGCAGCACCGTCTGGAGGATGCCGCCGTTGAGGAAGTAGCCGACCTCGTTCGGCGTGTCGAGCCTCACCGTCGCGGTGAACCGCTTCTCGGCGCCGTCGTCGGCGCGGGCGGTCACCGTGATCTCCTTCGCGCGGCCGTCCTCGAGGTCGCCGAAGTCGAAGGTCTCGGCGCCGGTGAGCCCGAGCGAGGCGACGCTCTCGCCCTCGGCGAACTGCAGCGGCAGCACCCCCATCCCGATCAGGTTGGAGCGGTGGATGCGCTCGAAGCTCTCGGCGATCACGGCGCGGACGCCGAGCAGTTTCGTCCCCTTCGCCGCCCAGTCGCGGGAGGATCCGGAGCCGTACTCCTTGCCGGCGAGGACGACCAGCGGCACCCCTTCGGAGGCGTACTGCACGGCGGCCTCGTAGATCGTCGTCTCGCCGCCGTCGGGGAAGTGACGGGTGAAGCCGCCGGCTTTCTCGACGAGCTGGTTGCGGAGGCGGATGTTGGCGAAGGTGCCGCGGATCATCACCTCGTGGTTGCCGCGGCGGGCGCCGTAGGAGTTGAAGTCGCGGACCTCGACACCCTGCTCGGTCAGCCACCGCCCGGCGGGGCTGTCGCGTTTGATCGCCCCGGCCGGGGAGATGTGGTCGGTGGTGATCGAGTCGCCGAGCAGGGCAAGCGCCCGCGCCCCGGCGATCGGCTCGACGCCGGGGGCCTCGGCGGGCATGTCTTCGAAGAAGCTGGGACGGCGGACGTAGGTCGAGTCGGGCCAGGTGTAGCGGTCGCCGGAGGGCACCTCGACGGCGTTCCACATCTCGTCGCCCTCGAAGACCGCGGCGTAGTTGCGCTCGAACATCTCCGAGGCGACGGAGTCGCCGACCACCTGCTTGATCTCCTCGGCGCTCGGCCAGACGTCGCGCAGGAACACGGGCTCGCCGTCCCGCCCCTCGCCCAGCGGCTCCTCGGCGAGGTCGATGTCCATCCGCCCGGCGAGGGCGTAGGCGACGACCAGCGGCGGGCTCGCCAGGTAGTTGGCCTTGACGTGCTGGTTGATCCGGCCCTCGAAGTTGCGGTTGCCCGAGAGCACGGCGCAGACCGTCAGGTCCTCGGCTTCCACCGCGGCGGCGATCTCGTCCGGCAGCGGCCCCGAGTTGCCGATGCAGGTGGTGCAGCCGTAGCCGACGAGGTTGAACTGGAGGGCGTCGAGGTACTCGGTCAGCCCCGCTTTGTCGAGGTAGTCGGTGACCACGGTCGAGCCCGGCGCCAGCGAGGTCTTCACCCAGGGCTTGCGCTGCAGGCCCTTCTGAACCGCGTTGCGAGCGAGCAGCGCGGCGCCGATCATCACGCTCGGGTTGGAGGTATTGGTGCAGCTCGTGATCGCGGCGATGACGACGCTGCCGTGGTCGAGGGAGAAGGTCTGGCCGTCCATCTGCACCTCGACCTCGTCGCCGCGCTTGTTGGCGAGGCTGGTCGCCGGGCCCGGTCCGGATGCGAGCGGATGCGGCTTGTCCTGTTCTTCGTCGTGGTCCTGGGCGGGCGGGTCGGAGGCCGGGAACGACTCCATGCTGGCCTCGTCGGAGGGGCTGACCAGCTCTTCGACCGCGTCGGGTTCGAGCTCTGCCAGCGCTTCGAGGAAGGCGCCTTTCGCCTGGGCCAGGGGCACCCGGTCCTGCGGTCGTTTCGGGCCGGCGAGGCTCGGTTCGACGTCGCCGAGGTCGAGCTCCAGCAGGTCGGAGAAGACCGGGTCGGGGCTGGACTCGTGATGCCACATCCCCTGCTCGCGGGCATAGGCGTCGACCAGCTCGATCGTCTCGGTAGGGCGGCCGGTGAGGTCGAGGTAGCGCAGGGTCTCGGCATCGACCGGGAAGATCGCGCAGGTCGAGCCGAACTCGGGCGACATGTTGCCGAGGGTGGCGCGGTCGGCGAGGCCCAGCGTGTGCATGCCGGGGCCGAAGAACTCCACGAACTTGGAGACGACGCCGCGCTCGCGCAGCATCTCGGTGACGGTGAGGACGAGGTCGGTGGCCGTCGCCCCCTCCGGCAGCTCGCCGGAGAGCTTGAAGCCGACGACCTGCGGCAGCAGCATCGAGATCGGCTGGCCCAGCATCGCCGCCTCGGCCTCGATCCCGCCGACACCCCAGCCGAGGACGCCGAGGCCGTTGACCATCGTCGTGTGGGAGTCGGTGCCGACCAGGGTGTCGGGATAGGCCTGCAGCGTCCCGTCGTTCTCGCGGCTGTAGACGACCTGGGCCAGGTACTCGAGGTTGACCTGGTGGCAGATGCCCGTCGCGGGCGGGACGACGCGGAAGTTGTCGAAGCTCTGCCGGCCCCACTTGAGGAACGAGTAGCGCTCGCGGTTGCGCTCGAAGTCGTGCTCGGCGTTGACCGCGAAGGCGCGCTCGTTGCCGAAGGCGTCGACCTGGACCGAGTGGTCGATCACCAGGTCGACGTCGACCAGCGGGTTGATCGCCGCGGGGCTGCCGCCGATCTCCTCCATCGCGTCGCG
>DASSMM010000058.1:0-13246 GCA_035688825.1 Solirubrobacterales bacterium
GGTCGCGGTCGAGCTGGTCCTGGGGATGGCGATCGCGATGGTCATGTACCAGGCTATCTTCGGCCGCGGCGTGGTCCGTACCTCGGTCCTCATCCCCTACGGGATCATCACCGTCGTCGCCGCCTTCGCCTGGCAGTTCGCCTTCGCGCCGGAAACCGGGTTCGTCAACAACCTGCCGCTGATCGCCGACGAAATGGACTGGTTCGGCGGCCGCTTCAGCTCCTTCGCGGTGATCATCATGGCCGAGGTCTGGAAGACGACCCCGTTCATGGCGCTGCTGCTGCTCGCCGGTCTGGTGACGATCGACAGCCAGCTCTACGAGGCGGCGCGGGTCGACGGCGCCACCGCCTGGCAGCGCTTCACCCGCATCACCCTGCCGCTGATGAAGCCGGCGATCCTGGTCGCGCTGCTCTTCCGCACCCTCGACGCCTTCCGCGTCTTCGACACGATCTTCGTCATGACCCGCGGTGCCCAGGACACCGAATCGGTCTCGATCCTCGGCTACAACCAGCTGATCAGCCGCCTCAACCTCGGGCTCGGCTCGGCGGTCTCGGTGCTGATCTTCCTCTGCGTCTTCCTCATCGCCTTCCTCTTCGTCAAGGGGTTCGGCGCGAAGCTCGACGAAGGCCGACCGGGAGGCTGAGATGGAAGGCAGGAGCCGCGACTACGTCTACTGGAGCATCGGCATCGCCCTGGTGCTGATCTTCGCGATGATCCCGGTGATCTGGCTGATCTCGCTCTCGCTGAAGCCGCCGGAAGCGATCGCCGACCAGCGCTTCATCCCGTCGGAAATCTCCTTCGACAACTACAAGAGCCTGTTCGAAGGCGGGATCAGCGACAGCCCCTTCATCAAGCCGCTGATCAACTCGATCGGGATCGCCCTGATCACGACCGCGATCTCGATCGTCCTCGCCTCCTTCGCCGCCTACGCGATCGCCAGGCTCGAATTCCCCGGCAAGCGGCTGATCCTCGCCGGGGCGCTGGCGATCGCGATGTTCCCGCCGATCTCCACGGTCGGGCCGCTGTTCGACATGTGGCGGGCGCTCGGGCTCTACGACACCTGGCTGGGGCTGATCATCCCCTACCTCACCTTCTCGCTGCCGCTGGCGATCTACGTCCTCGTCGCCTTCTTCAGGGAGATCCCCTGGGAGCTCGAGCAGGCGGCCCAAGTCGACGGCGCGACCCAGTTCCAGGCCTTCACGAAGGTGATCGTGCCGCTGGCGGCGCCGGGCGTCTTCACCGCCGCGATCCTCGTCTTCATCTTCTGCTGGAACGACTTCCTCTTCGCGATCTCGCTGACCAGCTCGGATGCTTCGCGGACCGTTCCTGCCGCCCTCGCCTTCTTCACCGGGGAGTCGTCCTTCACCGCGCCGACCGGCAGCATCGCCGCCGCGGCTGTCGTGGTGACGATCCCGATCATCATCTTCGTCCTCATCTTCCAGCGCCGAATCGTCGCCGGGCTCACCGCCGGCGCCGTCAAGGGATAAAGGAGCCAACCGATGTCAGAGATAGTCCTCGACGGAGTCACCAAGACCTTTGCGGATGGCTTCGAAGCCGTGAAAAACATGAACCTCGACATCGAGGACGGCGAGTTCATGATCCTCGTCGGCCCTTCGGGCTGCGGCAAGTCGACGGCGCTGCGGATGATCGCCGGGCTCGAGGACATCAGCAGCGGCGAGGTGAAGATCGGCGGCGAGACCGTCAACGACCGCTCGCCGAAGGATCGCGACATCGCGATGGTCTTCCAGAACTACGCGCTCTACCCGCACATGACCGTGCGCGAGAACATGGGCTTCGCGCTGAAGCTGGCGGGCGCCGACAAGTCCGAGATCGACCAGAAGGTCGAGGAGGCGGCGCGGACGCTCGACCTCGAGCAGCACCTCGACCGGCGGCCGGCCAACCTCTCCGGCGGTCAGCGCCAGCGGGTGGCGATGGGGCGGGCGATCGTCCGCGATCCGAAAGCCTTCCTGATGGACGAGCCGCTCTCCAACCTCGACGCGAAGCTGCGGGTGCAGATGCGGACCGAGGTGGCGCGGCTGCAATCGAAGCTGGAAACCACGACCGTCTACGTCACCCACGACCAGACCGAGGCGATGACCCTCGGCGACCGGGTGGCGGTGATGCGGGCGGGCGTCCTGCAGCAGGTCGGCACCCCCGCCGAGCTCTACGACGACCCCCGCAACCTCTTCGTCGCCGGCTTCATCGGCTCGCCGGCGATGAACTTCATGCCGGGAGAGCTGAGCGGCGGCAAACTGAAACTGCCGATCGGCGAGGTCGACGCGAGCCAGCTCGGGATCGAGCGCGGCGACGGCACCGTGATCGCCGGCCTGCGACCGGAGAACTTCGAGGACGTGGCGGTGATCGGCGACCTCAAGGAGGAGCGGGGGATCACCTTCGAGGCCGAGGTCGACCTGGTCGAGTCGCTCGGCTCCGACCTCTACGCCTACTTCCACATCGAGTCGGCGGGCGTCCAGTCCGACCAGCTCGCCGACCTGGTCGAAGAGAGCCTGGCGGAAACCGGCGCCGGCGCCTCGAGCGCCGAGGGCCGCGAGCAGATCGTCGCCCGCCTCGACCCGACCAGCAAAGTCCGCCGCCGCGAGCACGCCGAGCTCTGGGCGGACACCTCGAAGCTCCACCTCTTCGATCCCGAGAGCGGCGACAACCTGCGGACGCGCTAGACGAGCAGAGCGGCCACCTCCGGCCGCTCGCTCAGGTCGAGCGGCGCCACCTGCTCCGTTTTTCCCTTCAGGTTCAACATCGATTCCGGGGCAAGACTGAGTGCTCTACCTGGGGCGCTTGGGCTCGCACTCTCGTATCCGCCGCGGTTGAACTCGCCAACGTAGATGGGGACGAGTTGCCCTACGTTCTTCTTGTCGGTCTCTCGTCGGACGACGAGCAACCGGACGAGCTCCGTGCCGGGGGCGACTGCGAACGCCTCCTTCACGGTGGCGAGGACGCTGCTGCCGAGAGCTTCTAGGTAGAGCGAATTGATCTCGGTTTTGGTTCTTTTCTTCAGCGTCCGTTTGCCGGTCGGCGTCCGGGCGGGTTTGCGCTCCGGGACGATCGCCTCGGGCGGAGGGAACCGCATGACGACGGTCGTGCGGCCCCCGTCACATCTGATCGCCTCGGCGGGCGCCTCGTTATCGGCAAACGCCTTCTTCAACGCCGGCAGCGTCACCTCGGGATCGTTTGCCTGCAGCCTTGCCCAGACATGGTCCAGCTCCTGCTGTTCGGCGGCACGCGCTACTTCCCGCCGCTCGCGCTCGGCGGCGATCCTTCCGGGTAGCTCCTCGGCGACCGAAGCTCTGGCCTGCTGAAGCTCCGACCACAGGTCGTCTAGCCGTCGCTGCTCGGCTTCCTGGGCGGCCTTCCGCTCCTCCGCCTGGGCGTCGGCCGCCTCCTCCGCTTCTCCGTCTGCTTCACGCGCCGCCTCGACGTGGTCGCGAATGCGCCAGAAGGGAATTCCCTGGCGCCGGCGCTTGCGGAACTCCCGCATCAATTCGTAACGATCAACCAGCGCGGGCGGCAGAGCTATCGGCCGCGAATCCTCCGAGCCGAGCTGCTCGATCAGACCGGGAATGCCCGCCTCCGCTTCTAGGGACGAGCGAAGCGGCTCTGCGTCCACCGGCTCCGGCGCCGGCAGCACCTTCCGTTCCGCTTTCGGGAACGACTGCCGGTGGACGCTGACCAGCGACCTCTCCAAGGCAGCGATCCGGTCGATGTCGGCTTCGCGCTGCGCGGCCCGCAGTTGGCGTTCGTAGGAAGCGATTGAGCGCGTGGTCATTCCGGCTCGCAGCCGATTCCGTCGTTGTCCCTGTCGAGGTCATAGATGTCGATCCCGGTTACTTCGACTGGTCCGGTGTAAAGCGGCCCGTCGCCGCTTCCGCCTTCACAGTCATAGTCGGATGCTGGTGGAAGGCATGGGTTGTAGTCACAGGCCGCGAGTTCTTCTTCTTCCGCGCGTTCTGCTTCTTCGGCGCGCTTCTGTTCTTCACGTGCAAAGCGCGCTTCTTCCTCTTCCTGTTCCCTCTGTTCCTTCCGTTCCAGAGCCACCAGCTGGCGGGTGAAGGAGCGCTCGCTGGACCTAGCGGCGATGAGGCGGGATTGCACTCGCTGAAGCTCTCGGCGCGCACCTGCGAGCTGCCGCTGAGCGCGGTTCCGCCGGGTCAACGGAGCGGTCGCGCGTTGTTTCGCCCCTTCGACCTCTTCCTGGGCGGCTTTCAGTTCTTCGGCGCCGGTCTCCCCTGCTGCTCCTTCGGCTTCTTCCGCGAGCTGCGGAGAGATCGACTGCGAGGAGGCCTGCGGCGCGAAGAGAGCCGAACCCGCGCCGGCGAAGAAGAAGACGAGCATCAGCCCGGCAGCGGCCAGCGGCACCCAGCTAGGCAGGCGCTCGCGGCGCAGCAGCGGCTGCGAATGGCCCCTCTGCACTTCGGCCGAGTGGCGGGCAAGTAGCAGAGCGGCTGGGAGGATCAACCCGAGACAGAAGACGAACGAGCCGAGAGCCCCGACGGCGCCATCGGCTTGGCCGAGGGCGCCCCCGACGATTAGCGCCAGCAGGCCGCCGCCAACGCATAGACCGACGGCCCGGGCGAGATCCATTCGCGTCAGTGCCGCGACGGCGGCGGAGGCCCGGAAGAAGCCCCAGGCGATGGCGATCCCAGCGGCGATCAAAGCGGCGAGGCCGAACCCGATGCCGTTGTGGACCTCTTCGTCATGGTCGTCCACTTCTTGCTGGTGGCGGTCCTCGGCCTTGGCAATCCGCGCCCTCGCCTTCCGTTCCCGAGCTACGAGCTCTTGGCGAGCATCGCTCAGGTCCGCCCGGCTCCGGCGCAGGGCGCGCGCCGAGGGGGCGGCCTGTCGGGCAGCCGCTCGGTAGTGCGTCGCCGCCGCGGTCACCTGCTGCCGCTGGGCGGACACCTCCGCTTCGAATCTCGTCACGTCGGCTTCGGCGCGGCCGAGGCTCGCACTCAGATCTTGAGCGGCCCCCACGTCGGCGCTACCCGCCGTGACGGCAAGGGCAATCAGGAACCCGATCGCCAGCGCCTTGATGAACTGCATCTCCCCCGCGTTCGTCACAGCTTTGAAGCAATCTAAACGAATCGGTTTGGTTTAGGTATTTGATGTTTCTTGGCGGTCCTAGGCGCGCTGCTACCGTCCTGGCCATGGGCAAGGTCTACGAGCGCATCGACGAGCACCAGCGCGAGTGGGTTGCCAAGCAGCCGCTCTTCTTCGTCGCTTCGGCACCGCTTGACGGCGACGGGCATGTGAACGTGTCGCCGAAGGGGCCGATCGGGACGTTGCGGGTGCTCGACGACCACACGGTCGCTTATCTCGACATGGTTGGGAGTGGGGCCGAGACCGTGGCCCACATCCGCGAGAACGGGCGGATCGTAGTGATGCTCTGCGCCTTCGAGGGGCCGCCGCGGATCGTCCGCTTCCACGGCCGCGGCGAGGTGATCCCGGCCGACGACAAGCGCTTCGAAAAGCTCTACGAACGCGCCAACTTCGAGGCGCCGCATGACGTCGAGGCGGCGCGGCGGGCGATCATCCTGGTCGACGTCACCCGCATCTCCGACTCCTGCGGCTACGGCGTGCCGCTGATGAGCTACGAGGGCGAACGCCCCCACATGGAGGCCTGGGCCGAGAAGAAGATGCGGGTCGGCGGTGAGGCCGAGATCGAGGCCTACGTCGCCAAGAAGAACTCCGAGAGCATCGACGGCCTGCCGGCGTTCTAGGCACCCGGCCGGCCAAGCCAGGCTTAGTCAACGACGGAAGCAGGCGGAGGATCCCCGGATCGGGCGACTTCCGCCCTCCCCGGGGATCGCGACCGTGTTGCGTCACTCGGCCTGCAGTCATGCATGCCGTCCCGCCATGGAAAGGAAGGCAGTCCCGGCTCCTCCCCCCTGCGCTTGAGCCCCGTGCCGTCCCCAGGGAGAGTCGAGGGCAGCAATCGGCCGGAAGGAATCGTGGACAACCTCATGAGGCTTCGAGCTTCCACCTTCGAGGGTGGCGCCGCCAGGGGGGGTGACCCTAATATTGACCCTAATTTCCTTATTTACTCGGGGTCGTCTGCGGAAAGAGGTGCGGCAATTGGTACTGCTGGAGCGGGAGCGCGAGATGGCGAGGCTCGATGCTGCACTCACGGATGCAGAACAGGGGCACGGCAATGCGGTCGCAATCGAAGCAGGCGCCGGACTGGGCAAGACGCGCCTGCTGCGGGAGGTACGGAAGACCGGGGAAGAGGCCGGACTGACCGTACTTTCCGGCCGCCCGACCGAGCTCGAGCGGGACTTCCCCTTCGCCCTCGTGCGACAGCTTTTCGAGCCGCATCTGGCCAACCTGGAGGCGGACGAGCGGGAAGACCTGCTGGACGGTGCCGGGGCGGCATGCGCCGCTCTCGGACTTGCGGACGACTCCTCCGACCAAGACCCCTTTGCGGTGCTGCACGGTCTCTACTGGGTCACCGCTGCATTGGCCGAGCGTCGGCCTCTCGTACTCGCGATCGACGATGCCCACTGGGCGGACGGAGGGTCCCTCGACTATCTCGGCTTCCTGCTGCCGCGGCTCGAGGAGCTGCCGGTCATGGTTGCGATGGCGACCCGGGCCGACGAGCCAGAACAGCCACCCCGATTGGCGCAGGTCCTGATGGACAGCTCGCTTCAGCACCTGCCCCTGGTGCCCTTGAGCGCGGAGGCGACGAGGGAGCTGCTCGCACAGGAACTGGGGCGCTCGCCGGATCCGGCCTTCGCCAAAGCCTGTCACGAGGTCAGCGGCGGCAACCCGTTCCTGCTTTGCGAGCTGGCGCGCACGCTGTCAGAACGGAATATCGACCCTGGAGCCGAGCAGGCACAGCAAGTCCGGGAACAGGCGCCCGGCCGAGTGGCCCGAATGGTCCTGACGCGGATCGAGCGCCTGCCGCCGCAAGCGACGACGGTGGCGCGGTCGCTTGCGGTGCTCGGCGACGGGAGCGACCACCAGCTACTTGCGGCGATGGATGGGACCGATCCCGAGGAAACCCGGCGAGCGGTCGATCAGCTGCGGGCGAATGCGATCTTCGACGGCAGCCCGACGCTGCGGTTCATCCACCCGCTGGCACGCAACGCGGTCTACGCCGCCATCCCTGCCGGGGAGCGATCCCGCGCACATGCCCGGGCGGCGAGCCTCCTGCGTGAGCGTGCCGCCGGCTCGGATCGGATCGCCACCCACCTGCTCGCCACGGAGGAGCGAGGGGAGCGGGAGACTGTCGAAGCGCTGCTCGTGGCCGGGGAGCAGGCGCTCGCTGCAGGGGCGCCCAGTTCCGCCATCGCCTACCTGAGCCGGGCGCTGAGGGAGCCTGCCCCCGCGGACCTGCGATCGGCGGTACTGGACCCCTTCCTGACCGCCTGTTTTCGCGCTGCCGACCAGGCTGCCTTCGCCTCGCTGGAAGAGGACGTCCTCGCCGAGTGGAAGCGCGACCCCTCCCTGCGCAGCCGCTGGGCGATCCAACTGACGATGCTGATGGCTCTCTCAGGGCGCTTCGAAGAGGCAGGCTCGTTGCTGGTGGAAGCGGTCGAGGTCGCGATGGGCGAACGCGATGTCGAGCGCGCATACCAGCTGCAGGCGCAACTGAGCACCTTCGCGGCGATGGTGCCCACGGTGCCGGAGGTGGACGTCGGGGATCTCAGCGGCGAGATCGACCCCGACAGCCCGACGGGAAGGCTGGCAGCAGCGATGGAGGTCCGTTCCGCCGCTGCCCGCGGAAGCGCTCGCGAACTCGCCGACGCCGCCAAGCGGGCGCTCGGCAACGACGCGAGCATCTTCGCCGAGGAGCCGGAGATCGCCGCCGCCCCGATCGCGGTGATGACGCTGGTGACCGCTGACGAGATGGAGGCAGCCCGGCATGGGGCCGAGCGGGCCTTGGCGATCGCGCGCGAACGTGGAGCGACCACCGAGCTGGTCAGGGGGCACTTCCTCAAGGGGTTCGTCGCGTGGGGGTACGGGGATCTTCCCGCCGCGGAGGCAGATCTCCGCCAGGCGATCGACCTGGCCCGTCTGGCGGGAATCATCCCCCTGGTGCTGATGTACACGGGGGCGCTGCTTGAGGTCTTGATCGAACGAGACGAGCTGGAGGCCGCCGAGAAGGAGCTGGAGGCGCTGGGGATGGCGGAGGGGCCCGCGCCGGCTGGACCCATGCTCGGCATGCTGCTGATGATCCGGGTCCACCTGCGTGTCGAACGGGGCAATTTCGAAGGTGCCGTAGAAGACTTCGAAGCGCTCACCGCTGTGGCTGACAGCAGGAGCTTCGGCCCCGGGCCGATTGCCTCGGTGAGCCCATGGGCAGCTCGCGCGCTGAACGCGGTCGGCCGAGAGGACCAGGCCCGAGCGATGGCCGACGAGATGCTGGCCTGGGCCGAGCACTGGGGGGCTCCCTCGAGCATCGCGCACGTGCTGCGGGCGGTAGCCGTCACCCGCGAGGAGGCCGAGGCGGTCGGGTTGCTCGAAAGGGCGGCTGAGGTGGTCGACGGTTCGCCGCGCCGCTTGGAGCACGCTCTCACCCTGCTGGCGCTCGGGACGGCGCTGCGTCGGGTAGGGCGGCGCGCCGATGCGCGCGCTCCGCTGCGGAAGGCGTTCGACCTGGCCCGCCGCGGCGGCGCCGCGAGGACGGCGCGGCTCGCAAACGAGGAGCTGCAGGCGACCGGCGAGACCGTTCGTCGCTACACCCCGATCGGGGTCGAATCGTTGACGCCGAGCGAGAGACGAGTCGCGGACCTGGCCGCCTCGGGAATGACCAACCGGCAGATCGCCCAGTCGCTCTTCGTCACGGTGAAGACCGTGGAGGCCCACCTCAGCGCCACCTACCACAAGCTCGACATCAAGTCGCGCCGAGAACTTCCCGCCGCTCTCGGAGAAGCTCAGGTCTGACCAGGGGCAGCGGCGACCAGGCGCCGCATCAGCTCCGCCGCTTCCGCGTCGTCCAACTCGGCTTCCTCGGTGAGCTGCTGGTAGGTGCGGAAGGCGATCGCGTGGGCGATCGCCGCGCGGGTGCGGTCGCGGGCCTTGCCGCGCAGGCCCCTCCCCCGCATCAGAATCTCGACGGTCATCTCCATCAGCCGGTGGAAGGGGGTGAAGAGCTTGGCGACGATCGGCACCTGCGCTTCGTCGCGCAGGAGCTTGTCGAGCATGCCGCCGGCCCGACGGTAGTAGGCGTAGAGCTCGGGGAGGGCTAGCTCAAGGCGCTCTGCCGGATCCTCGACTTTCTCCCAGCCGCTGACGTCGGGGGGCGGGTTCTCCATCGCCCAGTGGGCTGAGCAGGCTCCGAACAGCGCCTCCTCGTCGGCGAAGTGGCGGTAGACGGTCGAGCGCGGCACCCCCGCGTGCTCGGCCACCGCCTTCATCGAGGTGCGGGAGGGGCCGAGCGTGCCGTGCAGCTCGACCGCGCTTTCGGTGATCCGCTGCTTCGTCTGCGCCTCCTGTTCGGCGCGGCGCTTCATCTTGTAGGGACGTTTTTTATCGGACATGTCTGTAGCACCAATCTTGACAGATGCCGCGGAGTCTGTCTATATTTAACGCGACACTACTGTCTTATGAAAGGATCGAACCGATGGCAACCGTGATCGGACCCAACGACGGCAAGGCAGGCTTCCTCGGCAGCATCGGGGTGCGCTTCATGATCGACGGCGAGGACGCCGGCGGCGACTTCTCCCTCGTCGAACACCCCCTCTCGCCGCGGGCGCTGGCGGCGCCGCTGCACCGGCACACCCGCGAGGACGAGTACAGCTTCGTGCTCGAGGGGCGGATGGGCGGGCTGCTCGGCGACGAGGTGGTCGAGGCGGGCCCGGGCGACCTCGTCTTCAAGCCGCGCAACGAGTGGCACACCTTCTGGAACGCGGGCGACGAGCCATGCCGGATCCTCGAGATCATCGCCCCCGCCGGCTTCGAGCACTTCTTCGAGGAGCTGGTCGATATGGGCGGCGTCCTCAACGCGACCCCGGAGAAGCTGGAATCCCTCAACGACCGCTACGGCCTGGAAATGCAGCCGGAGAGCGTCCCGGGGCTGCTGGACCGTTTCGGCCTGACGATCGGCGAGCCGGTCGAGACCGCGCTGCAGCTCGCCTAGCCCCGCACCTCATCCAGCAAATAGCGGAAGTCGGAGACGGGCCGCGCAGCCGCAGGCCGCTGCTACCCTCCAGCGGTAGGCAGCGTGTCTGCCTGCGCGTCCGTCTTCAATGGCTGTGAGGAAACGCGCTCTTGACTCCCAAGCAGGGGTTCAGCTTCGATCACGAGGGGCCGCGGGAGGAATGCGGCGTCTTCGGCGTATACGCACCGGGGCACGACGTCGCCCGCCTCGCCTACTTCAGCCTCTACGCGCTGCAGCACCGCGGCCAGGAGTCGGCCGGGATCGCCACCTGCGAGGGCGGGATGATCACGACGATGCGGGAGGCCGGCCTGGTCTCCCAGGTATTCGACGAGGAGAAACTGCGGGCGCTGCAGGGGGACATGGCGATCGGCCACGTCCGCTACTCGACCACCGGCGGCGGCTCCTGGGAGAACGCGCAGCCGAT
The DNA here is from genome assembly GCA_035688825.1 of Solirubrobacterales bacterium. GTDB lineage: Bacteria > Actinomycetota > Thermoleophilia > Solirubrobacterales > 70-9 > VAYN01. The sequence goes on from DASSMM010000058.1 coordinate 10,542, forward strand.
CTGGCGCGACGACGGCCGTGAGGTCGCGCTCGCCCACAACGGCAACTTGACCAACGCGGTCGAGCTCTGGGGCGAGCTGAAGGAGCGCGGGCTGCAGTTCCGCGGCACCTCCGACTCGGAGATCATCGCCGCCCTGCTCTCCTCGCACGAGGGGAAGATGATCGAGGACGCCGTCGCCGCGGAGATGCCGCGCCTGCAGGGCGCCTACTCGACCGTGGTGATGACCAAGCGGGCGATCGTCGCCTTCCGCGACCCGCACGGAATCCGGCCGCTCAGCCTCGGGCGCCTCGGCGACCGCTTCGTCGTCGCCTCCGAGAGCTGCGCCTTCGACATCATCGGCGCCGAGCTGATGCGCGAGGTGCACCCGGGCGAGATGGTCTCCCTGACCGAGCGCGGCCTGGAGACCCGCCAGGTCGTGAAGACCGACCGCCGCGCGAGCTGCGTCTTCGAGCACATCTACTTCTCTCGCCCCGACAGCCGCCTCGAGGGCAAGGTCCTGCAGCAGACGCGCGGGCGGATGGGCGAAATCCTCTGGCGCGAGGCGCCGGTCGAGGCCGACCTGGTGATCTCGGTCCCCGACTCCGGCAACCCGGCCGCGGCCGGGTTCGCGCGCGCCTCCGGCATTCCCCGCGACGACGGCCTGATCAAGAACCGCTACGTCGCCCGAACCTTCATCCAGCCGGGCCAGGAGCTGCGCAAACACGGGCTGCGGCTGAAGTTCAACCCGCTGCCGGAGATCGTCGCCGGCCAGCGTCTCGTCGTCGTCGACGATTCGATCGTCCGCGGCAACACCACCCGGCAGATCGTCGGGATGCTGCGCGACGCCGGCGCCGGCGAGGTGCACCTGCGGATCTCGGCGCCACCGATCCGCAACCCCTGCCACTACGGCGTCGACATGTCGACCCGCGAGGAGATGATCGCCCACAACCGCTCGATCGAGGAGATCGCCGACGAGCTCGAAGCCGACTCCCTCGCCTACCTTTCGATCGCCGGCGTCTACGAGGCGATCGGCGGCGACCCCGGCGAACACTGCGACGCCTGCTTCACCGGCGACTACCCGCTCGGCGATCCGGACGAGGCCGACGGCAAATTCGCCCTCGAGACGATCGCCGCGGCCGCGCGCTGAGTCCCAACCGCCGGTTTTCGACGTCCTCGATCGTCTCGCGTGCAGCGAGCGATCGTCCCTCTGTGCAAGGGATGTCGTGCAGTGAAAGACGCCGCGGCCCCGATCTGGGAGGCCGCGGCATGAACGCATCAACTTTCGGTGAAGTGCACCTGAGTGCGATTTGTGATCTTGAATGTAGCTGTCCAGCGGGTTTCTGCGGGGCAGAGGGCTTAGCCACGGTGCGCGCAATCAACGTATTGATGGTCAGGTGAGGTCCGGTGCAGCCGGTGAGCGAACCCAGCGTGGTGCCGGTGCCGTAGACACGCAGCGTGGAGATTGTTTTAGGTGCCGGGGCACGGGTTTTGTTTTTTGCCCAAAGCATGGTCGCCGAAGCCGAGCCGGCTCCGCGGAATGCCGTCAGGGCCGCTGGGACTCTTGATAGGTACAGGCACGACATAGCCGCGACCTCCCTGAGAAGGTCGCGGCATCGCTTCGCGAATATCGGCTAGTCAGTAGCGGCAGCGACGATGTGCACTATGGTGTGGTTTGTAAGGTCCCATGAGGCTGTCCAGCGGGTTTCCGCCGGGCAGAGGGCGTTGGCCACCGTGCGAGGAACGAGCGCGTTGATGTTGAGGGTCGCGGGTTTGCCGCCTACCATCGTGCCGAGCGTGGTGCCGGTGCCGGTGCCGTAGACGCAGGAGGTCCCAAAGATTCCGTTGACTGTGACGGAGGAACCCTTTCCGACCACCGTTGCTTTATCTTCGGTACCGATCTGGGTTGCTTCGAGTTCGCCGAGCGCGAGGGTGTCGGTTGTGCGCGTGCAGCCCGACCAGGTCAGAGAGCTGATTGGCCCTTTCGCCGGTTTGCCGGAGCCCTGGCTCGAGATTGACCCAGCAATGTGTGCTGAGGTACATGTATCGAGTACGGTGCCGCCGGTAGTCTCGAGTTCTTGGGATCCTGTAGTGGACCATGTGAGTTCTACGACTGTCTTGCCTACAGGACACGGGCTGACATTTTCTGTGCAGAGGACGGTCGCCGAAGCCGAGCCGGCTCCGAGGAACGCCGTCAGGGCAGCCGCGGCGATGGCCGCGAGGCCCAGAATCTTGAGGTACTTCATGTTTTCTCCTTTTTCGGCGCACTGTGGCGCCGGGTTGCTTTACGCCAGCGCAGAGTCGGAGATTGGCCCACTCTTGCGCGAAGGACGCAAGTGGCGTCCGGTATCCCTCAGGATTTCTTGAGGAACGGACAAATTCTAACATAGGGTCTGGCGAGTACTCAAGAATATTTGAGTTTGTAAGGATCTCGGTGCCCGGCTTCGGCAACCAACTACCCGCTCGGCGATCCGGACGAGGCCGACGGCAAATTCGCCCTCGAGACGATCGCCGCGGCCGGCAGCGCCTGACCGCGGCCGTCCCCCTGCAGGCGGCAAGGCTCAGCCGTCGGCCGCCAGTCCCAGCCCAGCGAGGCGGGTGGGATCACTCCCTGCAGCGCCGGGGTCGCGCCCGCCCCACAGGAGGGACGCGACCCCGCGACTCTCGAAACGCGCCTATTCGCCGGAGTCGACGATGTGCACTTCTACAGGGCTTGTGATCTTGTATGT
>DASSMM010000059.1:0-6280 GCA_035688825.1 Solirubrobacterales bacterium
CCTTGAAGTGGATCGTCGGCGGGGTCAGCACCCGCGAGGCCGGGGCGCCGCACTCCTCGCACTCGGTCAGCGGCTCGTCGGTCATCTTCTGGATCACGTCGAAGACGTGGCCGTTCTCGCATTTGTACTCGTAGATGGGCATGGGGCTGCGGGATTATCGCAGCCGCTACCGTTCCCGCCATGGCGACCGAGCAGGGAACCCGACCGACCGAGGTGACGATGGAGGAGATCGTCGCGCTGTGCAAACGGCGCGGCTTCGTCTTCCCCTCCTCGGAGATCTACGGCGGCCTCGGCTCGACCTACGACTACGGCCACTACGGCGTCCTGCTGAAGAACAACGTCAAGGCCGAGTGGTGGAAGGCGATGCTGCAGGAGCGCGACGACATCGTCGCGCTGGACTCGGCGATCCTCCAGCACCCGCGCGTCTGGGAGGCCTCCGGCCACCTCGAAGGCTTCACCGACCCGCTCGTCCAGTGCCTCGGCAAGTGCAAGAAACGCTGGCGCGAGGACCATCTGCGCGAGGCGGTCGAAGCCGAAGGCGGCGACCCGAACGCCGAGCTGCGCTGCCCGGAGTGCGGCGGCGAGCTCTCCGAGCCGCGCCAGTTCAACCTCATGTTCGAGACCCACGTCGGCCCGGTCGCCGAGGAGGGCTCGACCGTCTACCTGCGCCCGGAGACGGCCCAGGGCATCTTCATCAACTTCAAGAACGTGATGGCGTTCGCGCGCAAGAAGCCGCCGTTCGGGATCGCCCAGGTCGGCAAGTCCTTCCGCAACGAGATCACCCCGGGCAACTTCATCTTCCGCACCCGCGAGTTCGAGCAGATGGAGATGGAGTACTTCGTCCCGCCGGCCGAAGCTGACAAGTGGCATCAGCACTGGATGGCCGAGCGCGAGCGCTGGTACACCGAGCTGGGGATCCGCCCCGACCACCTGCGGGTGCGGGCCCACGGCGAGGACGAGCTCTCCCACTACTCCTCGGCGACCAGCGACATCGAGTACCTGTTCCCGATCGGCTGGTCGGAGCTGGAGGGGATCGCCAACCGCGGCGACTTCGACCTCACCCAGCACGCCAAGTTCTCCGGCGAGAAGCTCGAGTACTTCGACCAGCAGACCAAAGAGCGCTACGTCCCCTACGTGATCGAGCCCGCCGCCGGCGCCGACCGCGCCACCCTCGCCTTCCTCGTCGACTCCTACGAGGTCGAGGAAGTTGAGGGCCGCCAGCGCACCGTCCTGCGCCTGCACCCCCGCCTCGCCCCGGTCAAGGTCGCCGTCCTCCCGCTCGTCTCCAAGGACGGACTGCCGGAGAAAGCCCGCGAGATCTTCGGCGACCTCCGACGCCGCCTCCCGACCGAGTTCGACGAAGGCGGCTCGATCGGCAAGCGCTACCGCCGCCAGGACGAGATCGGAACCCCCTGGGGCATCACCGTCGACCATCAGACGATGGAGGACGACACCGTCACCCTCCGCGACCGCGACTCCCTCGAGCAGGTCCGCGTCCCGATCGACGGCCTCGGCGACGAGCTGGTCGGGCGCCTGGAAGCGCCCTGGCGCTCCCCGAAGCTGGACTGAAGCACCGCCGTCTGATCTGCTTTCGGTTAAAGGGCCGGCGGGAAATGAGCCGAAGAGACTCTGGATAACGCCGTAAACGAGGGGAGAGACATGGCCTACGAGATGAAACTACGTGGCACCGAGCATGAGGTGAAGGTGCGAAATCCCTGGGCTGTGGCCCTGCTGCCGATCATCACGCTCGGCATCTACCACCTCGTCTGGTGGTACAAGATCAACAAGGAGCTGAAAGCTTATGGCGAGGCCAAGGGCTATGACCTCGGTCAGAACCCGATGAACTCGCTGCTGGCGCTTTTCCCAGGCGGGCTCATCGTCATCCCGGCGCTCGTCTCCTACTGGCGCGGCACCAAGCGCATCCAGGGTGCCTCGAAGATCGCCGGCCGCGAGCCGGTCAGCGGCTGGCTCTCCCTGATCCTCTACCTGCTGCTTGCGCCCGCCTTCTGGGCCTACCTACAAGTCTCGCTGAACAACGTCTGGGAGCAGGAGGCCGAGGCCCTGCCGGGCCAGGCGATCCCGCCCTCCTCCGGCGACGACATGCCGCCGCGGCTCGAGGGCACCGACTCGGAGGCGTCCCGCTAGACGCCGAGGAATTCGAGGACGCGCGCGGCGTCGGCCTCCAGCGCCGCCGCGTCCTTCTTCCTCACCTCGCCGGGGCGCTCGATCGTCACCTTGCCGCCGGCCAGGCGCCAGGTGGCAACCGCCCTCCCGTTCCGGAAGCGGTGCTCGGCCTATTCGACCGAGATTAGGTCAACCACGAAGACGAGCGTCGAGCCCGGCGGGATGCCTTCGACCCGCCGATACCCGTAACCGAGTTCCGGCGGGATGATCAGCTCGCGCCTGCCGCCCGGCTTCATTCCGGGAATCCCTTCTTCCCAGCCGGGGACGACGAGCCCTTCGCCGAGCTTGAAGGTGAATGGTTCGCCGCGGTCCCAGGAGGCGTCGAACTGCTTGCCGGTCTTGTAGTTGACCCCGACGTAGTGGACCGTGACTTCGTCTCCCGGCTTCGCTTCCGGGCCGCTGCCCTCTTCCAGGTCCTTGATCTCGAGCTTCTTCGGCGGCGGCCCACTGGGCACCTTGACCTTGGGCTTGGTCTTGTCGGCGGCGGCGGCCGTCTGCGAGGAATTGGCCTTTTGCGCCGGCTTCCCGGAGACCGTCACCGCCTTGCCGAGCGAGCTGCTGGGCAGCGTTTCGATCACGAAGATCAGAGGCTCCCCCTGTGGCAGCCCCTTCGGGAAGGGCCCCTTGGTCTCGTCGGCCGGCACGACCAGCTCGCGTCGATCGCCCACCTCCATGCTGGGAATCCCTTCTTCCCACCCCTCGATGACTTCGCCTTTGCCGACGGTGAAGGTGACCGGCTTGCCCTCGTCCCAGGAGGAGGCGAGCTTGTTCCCTTCGTAGTCGTAGGCGACGTACTGAACGACGACCGGGGAGCCGTCGGTGGCAAGCACCCCGATCCCCTCGATCAGATCGGTGGCCGCGAGGAACTCGGGGGGCGGACTCTGCGGAATGACCGGCTTCGGCTCCGATCCGGCCAACCCGGACGGATGCAGCTTCAGGTCTTTTTCGTAGCGGATCGAGACCTTGCCCGGAACAGGAATTCGGAAGGGCTTCGCGGCGGAGCTTCCGGAATCGGTTGACGACGAATCGCTTCCGCAACCGACCGCCAAGACGGCCAGAAGGAACAGGACAATGCTCAAGAGACCTTTGCGCATCCGCGGAATCCTAGGCGATTTCCGGTGAGCGCGCGCAGTTGCTCAGCGGCGCCGCTTCGGCAGCGCCTCCACCTCGGACGCGTCGACCTTCAGCACCACTCCGCGCTCGCGGATCGAGTCGACCTCCGGCGCGTCGACGAAGCGGTGGCCGCCGGGACCGGCGGTGGTGTCGAAGATGATCCCGTCGAAGATGTGGGTCGGCCGATCGCCGAGGACGCGGGTGACGCGCCCGAGCCGCTCGCCGTCCCGCGAGTAGACGGGGGTCCCCCGCTTCAGAACGAGATACGAGATCGCGACGCCGAGGTCCTCCATCGCGCGAGCCTAGCCGAGCCCGGGCTCCGGCCTCGGGGGCGGCGCTTAGACTGGCTGGCGGGACAACTTCAGAGGGGGAGGAACGATGGGCCTGAATCTCGCTTCGATCGTCACCGACAGCGCCGCGCGGGCGCCGGAGGCGGTCGCCGTCCGCCTCGGGCCGCTGGAGCTGACCTACGCGGAGCTCGACGACCGCAGCGCCCGGCTGGCGGCGCTGCTGCGCGAGAAGGGCCTGCAGCAGGGCGACCGCGTCGGGGTCATGCTCCCGAACGTCCTCGAGTTCCCGATCTCCTACTACGGGGTGCTCCGCGCCGGCGGCGTCGTCGTGCCGATGAACGTGCTGCTGAAGCGGCGGGAGATCGCCTTCTACCTCGAGGACTCGGGAGCGAAGCTGCTGCTCGCCTGGCACGGCTTCGCCGCCGAGGCCCGCGGCGGCGCCGAGGATGCCGGAGCCGAGCTGATCGAGGTCGAGCCGGAAGCCTTCGCCGAGTTGCTCGGCGATCGGGAGCCGGAGACCGAGCTCGCCGAGACCGGCGAAGAGGACACCGCGGTCATCCTCTACACCTCCGGCACCACCGGCAAACCGAAGGGCGCGGAGCTGACCCACTTCAACCTCTCGCGCAACGCCGACATCTCCTCCCGCACCACCTCCAACATCAAGGCGGGCGACGTCGTCCTCGGCGCGCTGCCCCTCTTCCACTCCTTCGGCCAGACCGTGAGCATGAACGCATCGCTGCGGGTCGGCGCCACCCTCACCCTGCTGCCGAAATTCGACCCCGGCGAAGCGCTGGAGATCATGCAGCGCGACGGCGTCACCCACTTCTACGGGGTGCCGACGATGTACGGGGCGCTGCTGCACCATCCCGAGCGCGAGCAGTACGACACCTCAAACCTGCGGATCTGCATCACCGGCGGCGCCTCGATGCCGGTCGAGGTGCTGCGCGGCTTCGAGCAGGCCTTCGACTGCGAAGTGCTGGAGGGCTACGGCCTCTCGGAGACCTCCCCCGTCGCCTGCACCAACCACCCCGGCCGGCCGCGCAAGGCCGGCTCGATCGGCACCCCGCTCGAAGAAGTCGAGATGAAGGTCGTCGACGAGAACGACGAGGAGTTGCCGCAGGGCGAGGTCGGCGAGATCGTGATCCGCGGCCACAACATCATGAAGGGGTACTGGCAGCGGCCCGAGGCCACCGAGGAGGCGATGCGCGGCGGCTGGTTCCACAGCGGCGACATGGCTCGGATCGACGAGGACGGCTACTTCTACATCGTCGACCGCAAGAAGGACCTGATCATCCGCGGCGGCTACAACGTCTACCCGCGCGAGGTCGAGGAGGTCCTCTACGAGCACCCGAAGATCCGCGAAGCGGCGGTGATCGGCGTTCCCCACGACGAGTGGGGCGAGGAGATCGGCGCCGCCGTCGTCCTCCACGAGGGCGAGGAGCTGGCGCCGGAGGAGGTCAGCGGATACGTGAAGGAGCGGATCGCCGCCTACAAGTACCCGCGGATCGTCTGGTTCGTCGACGAGCTGCCGAAAGGCCCGACGGGAAAGATCCTCAAGCGCGAGATCGAGACCCCCGCGGCGCAACCTTGACACCGATCGGTGATCGATGATTAACTCGATTTCTCCCGAGCATTAACCAGTCGGCTCGGAACCACCCAGCGGCGCGCTTAGGGAGGCGCCCGCGCTTAAACCAAAGGGAGAGATCCATGGTGACTAAACGACTGGCGACGCTCGTCGCCGCGATCGCTGTCTGCATCGCCGCGGCGGTACCGGCCGGCGCATCGGCTCAGGACCCGATCCTGTTCGTTCACGGCTACGTCGAGAGCGCCTCGCTCTGGAACACGATGATCGCCAACTTCGAAAAAGACGGCTACCCGAAATCGTATTTGAGCGCCTACACCTACAACAGCAGCACCTCGAACAAAACGCTGGCCGAAACCGAAGTCAAATCCCACGTCGAAAGCCTGCTGAAAGCGACGGGCGCCTCGAAGGTCGACATCATCGCCCACTCGATGGGGAGCCTTAACACCCGCTGGTACATCAAGTTCGTCGCAGGCGGCCAGGAAAAGGTCGACGACTGGGTCTCGCTCGGCGGGCCGAACCACGGCACCGAAGCGGCCAACATCTGCTTCGGCGTCACCTGCGAAGAGATGCGGATCGGCTCGAAATTCCTCGGCGAACTGAACGCCGGCGACGAGACGCCGGGCACCGTCAACTACGGCACCTGGTGGTCGCCGTGCGACGAATTCATCAACCCCGACGAAAGCGTGATCCTCAGCGGCGCGACGAACACGAAAACCGCGTGCATGTCGCACCTCAGCCTGGTCAGCGACGAAACGGTCTACAAACAAGTCCGCGAATTCGTCAAATAGCAGCTGATCAACCGCTGCCCTAGGCGCGATCCTGGCCAGCTGGCCAGGATCGCGCTAGTCTCCCGGTGCCCCATGCGACACCAAAAGGAGACGAGATGAGCGTCGCTTCCCAGCGCCTGATGGACAACATCACCTACGAGGATCTCTACCACCGCTGGGAGCAGGGGAACTGGAGCGCCTACGACATCGACATGTCGAAGGACCGCGAGGGCTGGGAGTCGCTGAGCGACATCCAGAAGCGCTCGGCGATGTGGATCTACTCGATGTTCTATTACGGCGAGGACCGGGTCGCCGACACGCTCGCCCCCTACGTCACCGCC
>DASSMM010000060.1:0-13940 GCA_035688825.1 Solirubrobacterales bacterium
GAGACCGGGGAGGAGGGGACGCGGCGCGAGCGCGAGCTGCTGGCGGTCTGCCGCGAGACCGGGATGCGGCTGGTCGGCCCGAACTGCCTCGGCGTCCTCAGCACCGCCGCCGCGGCGCCGCTGAACGCGACCTTCATCCCCGACCCGCCGCCCCCCGGCCGCGTCGCCTTCGCCAGCCAGAGCGGCGCCCTCGGCCTGGCGCTGGCCGAGTTCTCCCGCGAGCGGGCGCTCGGCGTCTCCTCCTTCGTCTCGCTCGGCAACCGCGCCGACCTCACCGCCAACGACTTCCTCGAGTTCTGGGAGGAGGACGGGCGCACCAGCGTCGCCCTGATGTACATCGAGTCCTTCAGCAACCCGCGCCGCTTCTCCCGGATCGCCAGGCGGATCGGCCGCGAGCTGCCGGTGGTGGCGATGAAGAGCGGCCGCTCGGCCGCCGGGGCGCGGGCGGCGAGCTCCCACACGGGGGCGCTGCTGGCGGCCTCCGATCGCACCGTCGACGCGCTCTTCGAGCAGTCCGGGGTGGTTCGGGCCGAGACCCTGGCGGAGATGCTCGACCTGGCGGCGCTCTTCTCCGATCAGCCGCTGCCGCAGGGGCCGCGGGTGGCGATCGTGACCAACGCCGGCGGTCCCGGGATCATGTGCGCCGACGCCTGCGACGCCTTCGGGCTCGAAGTGCCGGAGACGCCGCCGCCGGTGCGCGAGGCCCTGCGCGAGTTCGCCAACCCGGCGGCCGGGCTCGGCAACCCGATCGACCTGATCGCCTCGGCGAGCCCGGAGGAGTTCCGCCGGGCGATCGTCGCGCTCTCGGCCTGGGAGGGGATCGACGCGATCGTCTCGATCTTCATCCGCCCGCTGGCGACCAGCACCGAGGAAGTGGCGGCGGCGATCGGAGCGGCGGCGGGGGAACTGGCGCGGCCGATCCCGCTGCAGGCGGTGTTCATGACGACGGGAGAGCGGACGCCGCTGGCGCAGGCCGCCCGGGTCCCGATCCACGTGCAGCCGGAGTCGGCCGCGCAGGCGCTCGGCAAAGCGGTCGCCTACGCGGAGTGGCGCCGCCGCCCGGCAGCGGAGCTGCCCCAGCTCGCCGACGTCGCCCGCGACGAGGTGGCGGCGCTGATCGCCGAAGCGCTGGCCGAGGGGCGCGAGTGGCTGGGTGCGGGGGAGTGCGAGCGGGTGCTGCGCGGCTACGGCGTGCCGACGCCGAAGTCGCGGACCGTCGCCGACCCGGCGGCGGCCGGCGCCGCGGCGGCGGAGATGGGCGGCCGTGTCGCCCTGAAGGCGCACGGCGCCGGCATCCTCCACAAGTCCGAGCTGGGCGCGGTCGCGGTCGGGCTCTCCGGCGCCGCCGAGGTCGAGGCCGCCGCCGAGCGCATGCGCGACCGCCTCGCCACCCAGGACCTGGCGCCGGAGTGCTTCCTCGTCCAGGAGATGGTCGAGGACGGGACCGAGCTCCTGGTCGGCGTCGCCTCCGACCCCGTCTTCGGCCCGGTCGTCGCCTGCGGCGCCGGCGGCACCGCGGTCGAGCTCCTCGGCGACGTCGCCCTCCGCGTCTGCCCCCTCACCCGCGCCGACGCCGCCGAGATGATCCGCTCCCTCCAGACCTTCCCCCTCCTCACCGGCTTCCGCGGCGCCGAGCCCGCCGACCTCCCAGCCCTCGAAGACCTCGTCCTCCGCGTCGCCGCCCTCGCCGACACCCACCACGAGATCGTCGAACTCGACCTCAACCCCGTCCTCGCCACCCCCACCGCCGCAATAGCCGCCGACGCCCGGATCCGCATAGCCCCCGCACCCCCCGAGCGGCCTTGGCCCCGGACCTGGCGGTAGCTGCCTAGACGAAGCGCACTCGTAGGGAGGGGTGGGGTGCCCCTCTGACCTCCCTGGTTCCTGGCCTATAAGCAGCCGTCTCTCGCTGAGTTTTCTGTGCCAGGAACAGGACGCCGGTCGGCCAGAGGGGCACCCACCCCTCCGAGTGACCCGTCCCGGCAGACGCCGAGGGACCAGAGACGAAGTCGTGGTTCCTTAGTCCCGTATAGGCGGACAAAGGAACCACGGTTTTGGCCTGGCGTCTGCCGGCGCCTGTCGCTCAGGGGTCCGGTCGTCCTCCGATCGAATGTCGCGAAGCCGCGATATGCAATCTGATTCCTGCTCTCCATAGGAGAGCAGCATGTTCGGGAGCTGGCCCGATATAGGGCCGCGACAAATTCGAGCGGAGGATGACCGGACCCCTCTACAGGAGCGGTCCGAGCTACGTATCGATCAGCCCGTTCGCCAGCGCGTAGCGCGTCAGTTCGGGGCGGCTCGATAGCCCCAGCTTCTGCTGGATGTGGGCGCGGTGGGTCTCTACGGTGCGGACGCTGAGGGATAGCTGGTCGCCGATCTCGCGGTTGGTGTGGCCCAGGGCCATCAGCTTCAGGACCTCGGTCTCGCGGGGGGAGAGGACGGAGTGGTCTTCGGCGGCGGGGTCGTTCTTGAGGCCGGCGGCGACGGCGGCGGCGACGTGCTGGTCGCCGGCGGCCGCGGTGCGGACGGCCTCGATCAGCTCCAGGTGCGCCGAGTCCTTGAAGAGGTAGCCGTTGGCGCCGGCGTCGAGGGCGCGGCGGGCGAGGGTGAGGTCGCGCTCCATCGTCAGCAGGACGATCTGGGTCTCCGGCGACGCCTCGCGCAGATCCGGGATGGCGTCGACCGCGAGGCCGTCGGGCAGGTTGACGTCGAGGACGAGCACCCGCGGCTGCCGCTCGGCGACCATCGCGCGTCCCTCGGCGATGCTCCCCGCCTCGCCGGCGACCTCCAGGTCCTCCTGCGCCTCGAGCAGCGCCTTGAGGGCGCCGCGGACGACGGCATGGTCGTCGACCAGCGCGACCGTGATCTTCGCCTCCGCCTGCTGTTCGTTCATGCGAGGCGAGCGTAGCCCAACTCGCCTGCGTCTTTTCGCAGAGCGATGGGTTGAGCGTCGAGCCGCCGGGCCAGCAGCTCGAAGGCAGGCTCCGTCTCGATCACTGCTTCGATCGGCTCCATCTTCCCCGTCTTCCCGATCACCACGGGGGGCGTCCGGTCGAAGACACAGATCACCAGCGAGCCCGAATCGATCAGGGTCCGGAGGCTGCGCAACCCGAGGATCCCGCGAGGCGCAGTGGGCTCCTCGTCATCGACGACTACTTGGACAGGGACCGTCACCACTTCACGATCGGGGAGGGCGTTACGGAGGGCCAACTCGAGCGCAGGGGCGGAATCGCCCGCCTGCGTCAAGATGACCTCGGCCTGCGGGAGCAGCCGATCTACCGCCGCGAGCGTTCGGCTATCGCTGCCATCGGCTGCGAGGAGGATTCGCATGCATGAGATGTTGGGCCAGAAACGGGGAACCCCCATCGGGCATGGTCCACATTTCGGCTTGCGGCTATGCCACCGCGGCCGCCGTGGCAGACTTTCGCCTGATTGCGATGGAGGGCGGAGACAGAGAGATAACCGTCGTCCTCGCCGACGACCACAACGTGATCCGCGCCGGCCTGCGGGCGATGCTGGAGGCGGAGGACGACCTGCGGGTGATCGGCGAGGCGGCCGACGCGCCGACAGCGCAGAAGCTGGTCCGCGACCGCAAGCCCGACGTCCTCGTCCTCGACCTGAACATGCCGGGGGCCGAGCCGGCGAGCGACGTGCCGAAGCTGCGCGAGGAGGCGCCGGGGACCGCGATCGTCGTCCTGACGATGCAGGCTGACCCGCGCCGTGCCCGCGAGCTGCTCCGCGCCGGCGCCGCCGGCTACGTCCTCAAGCAGGCCGCCGAGCGCCAGCTCACCGCGGCGATCCAGGCCGCCGCCGGGGGCGGCACCTACATCGACCCCGAGCTCGGCGGCGAGGTCGCCCAGCTCGGCGCCGACCCGCTGGAGCAGCTCGGCGAGCGCGACCGCGAGCTCCTCCGCCTCCTCGCCCTCGGCCACACCAACCGCGAGATCGGCGAGAAGCTCTACCTCAGCGTCCGCGCCGTCGAGGTCAACCGCGCCAAGCTCCTCGAGAAGCTGGGCCTGGAGACCCGCCCCGACCTGGTCCGCTTCGCAATCGCCAACGGCGTCATCGAGGCCGGCGGCGGCGACAGCTAGGGACGAAGCGCACTCGTAAGGAGGGGTGGGTGCCCCTCTGGCCTCCCTGGGTTCCTGGCCGATAAGCAGCCGTCTCTCGCTGAGTGATCTGTGCCAGGAACAGGACGCCGGTCGGCCAGAGGGGCACCCACCCCTCCGAGTGACACGTCCCGGCAGACGCCGGGAGACGAAAGCAAGTTGTGGTTCCTTTGTCCTCTATATCCGGACTAAAGAACCACGAGATGGCGCAAGCTAGATGAGGCTCGAAGTCGTGGTTCCTTAGTCCCGTATAGGCGGACAAAGGAACCACGGTTTGGCCTGGCGTCTGCCGGCGCCTGTCGCTCAGGGGTCCGGTCGTCCTCCGATCGAATGTCGCGAAGCCGCGATATGCAATCTGATTCCTGCTCTCCATAGGAGAGCAGCATGTTCGGGAGCTGGCCCTATATAGGGCCGCGACAAATTCGAGCGGAGGATGACCGGACCCCTCTACAGGGGCGCTTGGTCCCGCCGCCCTAGGAGCTCTGCAGGGGGACGCGGGCGGTGATCTCGGTGCCGCTGCCGGGGGTCGAGGCGACGGCGATCTCTCCGCCTAGGAGCTCGATGCGCTCGCGCATGCCGCGGAGGCCGCGGCCGGCGGTCGAGGAGGCGGTGTCGAAGCCGTCGCCGTCGTCGCGGACGACGATCCGGATCGTGCCGTCGGCTTCCTCGGCGCTGAGCTCGACGCTGGAGGCGTTGGCGTGCTTGGCGACGTTGGTCAGCGACTCCTGGACGAGGCGGTAGACGACCCGGTCCTCTTCGCCGCTGCGCTCCTCGGCGAGCTCGATCTTCGCCTCCACCTCGACGCCGCTGCGGGCGGCGCTCTCTTCGGCCAGGGCCTGGAGGGCGCCGGCCAGCCCGAGGCGCTCGAGCGCCGCCGGGCGGAGGTCGTTGATCAGCCGGTTGAGGTCGTTGATCTGGCTCTCCAGGTGGGCGATCGCCTCCTCGGCCGCGCTCTCGATCCGCGCCTCTCGCCGCTCGCCGCCGCTCGCCAGCGCCGTCGCGAGCTGGATCCGGATCGCCGCCAGGTTCTGCAGGGTGTCGTCGTGGAGCTCGCGCGCCCAGCGCTCGCGCTCGCGCTCGGCCGACTCGACCTGCTGGCGCAACCGATCGGACTCGACGGTCTGCGCGGTCGCCACCGCCGTCGCCGCGCTGGAGGCGAAGGACTGCAGCAGCCGCTCGTCCTCCTGGTCGAATTCGACTCCGCCGGCGAGGCGGTCGAGCGCGACCAGCAGCCCGACGGCGCGGCCGCGGAAGAGCATCGGCACGACCAGCGCGGTCTCCGCCCCCAAGCGCTCGCGCAGGTGGGCGCGGGAGGGCGGCGTGTTGCGGTCGAGCCGGTGGGAGACCCGTTCCTGCAGCGCCCCGCCGAAGACGGCGTCCTCGATCGGCACCTCGAGGGCCTCCACCTCGGTGCCGACTTCGCCGGCGTGGGCGGCGACGAAGAGGCGCTCGCCGCGGTGCAGGAGGACCAGCAGCGCCCGCGCCTCGACCAGCGCCCGCGCCCGCTTGACGATCAGGTCGAGGACCCGCTCGACGTCGGTCTCGCCGCCGACCGTGCGGGCGATGTCGACCGAGGTCTCGGCCCGCCGCAGCGCCTGCTCGACCTCCGCCTCGCGCTCGCTGAGGCTGGTGTAGAGGCGGGCGTTCTCGATCGCGATCCCGGCCCAGCTCGCGAGGGTGACCGCGGCTTCTTCGTCGGAGTCGTCGAACTCGTCGGCCCCCTGCTTCTCGGTCATGTAGAGGTTGCCGTAGGTCTCGCCGCGAACCGTGATCGGCACCCCGAGGAAGCAGTGCATCGGCGGATGGCCCGGGGGGAAGCCGTAGGCGTGGGGGTGCCGTTCGACGTCGCGCATCCGCAGCGGCTGCGGCTCCCGGATCAGCTCGCCGAGGACGCCGCGCCCGCGCGGCAGGTTGCCGATCTCGCGCCGGGTCTCCTCGTCGATGCCGACGTTGATGAAGCGTTCGAGCTCGCGGCGTTCGGGATCGAGGACGCCGAGCGCCGCGTAGCGCGCACCGGTCAGCTCCCGCGCCGCCTCGACGACCGATTTCAGCACCGCCTCGAGGTCGAGCTCGGAGAGCAGGCTGCTGCCGACGTCGATCAGCCGCCGAAAGCGGTCTTCGTCGCCGGACCGCTCCGCCGACTGCTCTGAAGACTCCATCTCAACCACATTCAACCGCTCGCGCGGTTCCCCGGCAAGCAGGTTCGCCGGCGCCGAGATCGAACCCTCAAGACATGGAACGGAAACTCAGCGTCGGCGACGCACTCAGCGAGGTATTCCGCATATATCGCGAGCAGGGGGGCGTGCTCCTGCCGGTGGCCTTCTGGCTCTTCTTGATCGTCGCAATCGTCAACGGCCTGACCGAAGGGCAGCTGTCGCTGTTCTGGCTCGGGCTCGTGGTCAGCCTCGCCGTCGGCACCCTCTACCAGGGGATGGTGGTCGAACTCGTCCGCGATGTCCAGGACGGGCGCCTCGACGCCTCGGTCGGCGACCTGATGCGCTCGGTCCTGCCGGTCCTGGGACCGCTGATCGGGGCCGGCATCCTCGCCGGCATCGGCGTCGCCGTCGGCTTCTTCCTGCTGATCGTCCCGGGGCTGATCCTGCTGACGATGTGGGCGGTGATCGCGCCGGTGATCGTGATCGAGCGCCGCGGCGTCTTCGACGCCTTCGGCCGCTCCCGTCAGCTGGTCAAGGGCCAGGGATGGCCGGTCTTCGGCACCGTCGTCGTCGCATTCCTGATCGCGATCGTCGCCTCCATCGTCCTCATCGCGATCGCCGACAGCATCGCCGACGGGCCGCTGTTGAGGATCGTCTTCAGCGCCCTCGCCTCGACCGTCACCGCACCGATCGAGGCCCTGGTCGCGAGCGTCCTCTACTTCCGCCTGCTGGCGATCAAGGGCGAGCCGGCGCAGCCGGCGGCGGCGCCTCCGCCCTCAGTGCCGCAGGAGCCCGGCGACCGCCTCGGCTAGCCGCGCCCCGCGTGGGGTCAGCACGTACTCGGTGTGGGGCGGGCGGCCCGGGACCAGGTGCCGCTCGACGATCCCCGCCGCCTCGAGCTGCTCGAGCCGCTCCGACAGCGTCGTCGGGGAGACGCCGGGGAGCGACTGGCGGAACTCGTTGAAGCGGACGGCGCCGCTGGAGCAGGCGTAGATCGTCGCCATCGTCCAACGGCGCTCGAGGAGCCCCGCGGCGGCGCGGAGCTCCTGCGGAACCGGACTGCAGTTGCGACAGCGGGGGGACACGTTGCCTCCTACGCCGCCATCGCCTCGTGGCCCTTCTCCACCGGCTCCAGCGCCAGGCCGAGCACCTCGTCGATGCTCATCACCGGGTGGAAGCTCATCTGCTCGCGCACCTCCTCGGGGACCTCGTCGAGGTCGCCGCGGTTGCGCTCGGGCAGGATCACCTCGGTCAGCCCGGCCGCGTGCGCCGCCAGCACCTTCTGCTTCAGGCCACCGATCGGCAGCACCCGGCCCTGCAGGGTGACCTCGCCGGTCATCCCGACCGTGTGCTTCACCGGCCGCCCGGTCAGCAGGCTGACGAGCGCGGTCGTCATCGCGGTGCCGGCGCTGGGGCCGTCCTTGGGGATCGCCCCGGCGGGGACGTGGAGGTGGAACTCCCGCTGGAAGGCCTCGGCCGGGATGCCGAGCTCCTCGCGGTGGGCGCGCACGTAGGAGAGCGCGATCCGCGCCGACTCCTTCATCACGTCGCCGAGCTGGCCGGTCAGCACCAGGCCCTTGTCCCCGTCCATCGCGGTCGCCTCGATGAAGAGGATGTCGCCGCCGGTGCCGGTCACCGCCAGGCCGGTGGACACGCCCGGGATCGCGGTCCGCTCGACCGACTCCTGGAAGTGCTTCTGCCGGCCGAGCGCCTCGCGCAGCGCCTCGACGTCGACGACGATCTTCGCGTCCGCGGTGCCGGAGGCGATCTTCGTCGCCGCCGAGCGGATCACCTTGCCGATCTCGCGCTCGAGCCGCCGCACGCCCGCCTCGCGGGTGTACTCGGAGATCACCATCCGCAGGACCTCGTCGCTGACCTCGACCTCCTCCGGCTTCAGGCCATTGCGCTTGAGCTGCCGGGGCAGCAGGTAGCCGCGGGCGATCGCCAGCTTCTCCTCGGTCGTGTAGCCGTCGAACCCGATCAGCTCCATCCGGTCGAGCAGCGGCGCCGGGATCGTGTCGACCATGTTCGCGGTGGCGATGAAGACCACCTCGGAGAGATCGACCTCGACGTCGAGGTAGTGGTCGCGGAAGGTGTTGTTCTGGGCGGGGTCGAGGACCTCGAGCAGGGCCGCGGAGGGGTCGCCGCGCCAGTCGGCGCCGACCTTGTCGACCTCGTCGAGGAGGATCACCGGGTTCATCGTCCCGGCGTCGCGCAGGGCGCGGACGATCCTCCCGGGGAGGGCGCCGATGTAGGTGCGGCGGTGGCCGCGGATCTCCGCCTCGTCGCGGATCCCGCCGAGGCTGATGCGGACGAACTCGCGCCCGAGGGCGCGGGCGATCGACTCGCCGATCGAGGTCTTGCCGGTCCCGGGCGGGCCGACCAGGGTGAGGATCGCGCCGTTGGCGCGCGAGTCGTCCTCGATCTGCCGCTCCTCGCGCAGCTTGCGCACGGCGATGAACTCGGTTATCCGTTTCTTCACGTCGTCGAGGCCGGCGTGGTCGGCGTCGAGCACCTCGCGGGTGTGCGCGGGGTCGAGCCGCTCCTCGGAGCGCTTTGCCCACGGCACCGCGATCAGCCAGTCGAGGTAGCTGCGGATCATCGAGCTCTCCGGCGACTGCTCGCCCTGGCGCTCGAGCCGCCGCAGCTCCTTCTCGGCCTGCTCGGCGACCGCCTCCGGCATCTCCGCCTCGGCGATCTTGCGCTCGTACTCGGCGATCAGGTCGGCCTCGTCCTCGCCCAGCTCTTTGCGGATCGACTCCATCTGTTTGCGGAGGAAGTAGTCGCGCTGCTGTTTCTGGGCGCCGGACTCGACGTCGTCGCGGATCTTGCTGCGCACCTGCAGCTCGGCGAGGCGCTCGCGCTGCAGCTCGACCGCCAGCTCGAGCCGGCCGGTAACGTCGATCGTCTCCAGCAGCCGCAGCTTGCCCTCGTTGGAGATGTCGGGGGAGAGGCCGGAGGTGTCGGCCAGCGCGCCGGGCTCTTCGACCGAGCGCAGGAAGGCGGCGATGCGGCCGTCGTCCCCGCGCAGCTCGAGGATCTCCTCGACCACGGCGCGGTATTCGCGCACCAGCTCGCGGGTGTGCTCGTCGTCGGGATGGCCGTCGCGGACCTCCTGGACCTCGACCCGCAGCGTCTCGCCCTCGCCCGGCTGGGCGGAGCCGGCGATCAGGCCGCGGTGCAGGCCGAGCACGGTGGCGACGGGACGGCCGCGGCGCGAGAGCCCGGTCTCGATCACCTCGGCGACCACGCCGACGCGCCCGTACTCGCCGTCGCGCCGCGGGATCAGGAAGACGCGCTCCTCCTCGCCGACGTCGATCGGCAGGGTCGCGGTCACGGTGGGGAAGACGATTGCCTCGTCGAGCGCTATCAGCCGATAAGTCATAACCAAGTCCACTTTCTGTAGTTAGTGCTCAACCAGGATAGCGCCGGTAGTTTCCGTGTCAAGTAGGCGCCTTTCCTCAACCAGAGGTCGCGAAAAGCGCCTCGCCCGCGGATCGCCTACGGTGGACGCATGGGCAAGGTCAAGTGCCAGATCTCGGTTTCGGCCGACGGCTACCTCGCCGGCCCGAACCAGAGCGAGGAGCACGGGCTCGGCGAAGGCGGCGAGGCGCTGCACGAGTGGGTCGTCAAGCTCACCGCCTGGCGGCAGTCGCACGGGCGCGAGGGCGGCGAGGTCAACGCCAGCAGCGAGATCTTCGAGGAGGCGGCCGGCAGCACCGGCGCGGTGATCATGGGCCGCAACATGTTCGGCCCCGTCCGTGGTCCCTGGACCGAGCCGCTCTGGAACGGCTGGTGGGGCGACGACCCGCCCTTCAAGGTCCCCGTCTTCGTCCTCACCCACTACGAGCGCGAGCCGCTGATCCTCGGCGAGACCAGCTTCAACTTCGTCACCGAGGGACCCGAGCGCGCGGTCGAGCTGGCCCGTGAGGCGGCTGGCGACAAGGACGTCTCGGTCGGCGGCGGCGGCGAGACGATCCAGGAGCTGATCCGCGCCGGCCTCCTCGACGAGCTGCTCGTCAACCAGGTGCCGGTGATTCTCGGCGGCGGCGTCCGCCTATTCGACGGGATCCCGCCGAGCGTGACGCTGGAGCAGATCCGGGTCGTCGAGGGTCCCGAGGCCGCCCACCTCTCCTACTCGCTCTCCTATTAGCTCTTAGGAGCCGAGGATCTTGGCCTTCTGCGCCGCGAACTCCTCCTCGGTGAGGATGCCCTGCGCTTTCAGCTCACCCAGCTCCTTGAGCTGATCGATCGTCGAGCTGCCGCCGCCCTGCGGCTGCACCGGCGCCATCTGGGCGGGGGCCGCCTGGGCTTGAACCGCGGCCTGTTCTTCCTGTGCTGCCCAGCGTTCCCCCTGGCGTTTGGAGACGCGGTTGCTGACCGAAGTGGCGGTGCCGGCGATGACCGCGGTCCTCGCCATCCCTCGCAGTAGTCCTGGCATGACCTCTCCTTCTCTTAGGCGTCGGCCTCGGCGGCGTCGAGCGCCGCGAGGACGTCTTCGGCCGGGATCCGGCCGCTGGCGACAAGCTCGCCGCCGGAGCGGCGGACGGCGGACACGAACGGCGCCGCCCAGGTGTTCTCGAAGACCAGCAGCGCCGCCGAGGTGCCGGGCTCGAGCACGTCGCCGGCCTGGGCGACGTCGTCGTCGCCGAGCAGGCCCGACGAAGCGCCCTCGAACACCGCAAGCTCCGTCACTTCGCCGCCTAGGTCGGCGAGCTCAAGCACGGCGACGTTGCCGTCCTCGTCCTTGGTCACGAAGACGACGTCGAGGATGCGGATCAGGCCGCGATCGACGAGGTCGATGACGACCGGCGCGACCTCACCGTTCGGCTGGCGGCCCTTCCACTCGATCAGCAGGTAATCGATCGGTCCTACCTCGGCTGCCTCGGCCATCGCGCTCTCCTCTGGTCTCTTGAAAAATCAATCCGATCTAACAGCTGGAACATATCTAGGCGGCGCCTTCGTGGCTATAGGCTCGGCCCACCCCCGAGGAAGGAGCAGGAGATGAGCCAGTCAAAACCCGAGGAGGCCGCCACGCTCTACGGCGCTCGCTTCCTGATCGAGGACGCCCCCGACAAGGACTTCCCGGCCGGCGGCATGTCGGCGCTGGACGCGATGCGGCTGGTCGACGAGGAACTGGTCCTGGAGGGGGACCCATGGCGCAACCTCGCCACCTTCGTTACCACCTGGATGGAGCCCGAGGCGCAGCGGATCGTCGCCGAGAACCTGCACCGCAACTTCATCGACCACGCCGAGTATCCGATCTCGGCCGAGATCGAGCAGCGCTGCATCCGCATGCTCGCCGACCTCTACCACGCGCCGGGGGAGACGACCGGCTGCCGCACCCAGGGCTCCTCGGAGGCGATCATGCTGGGCGCGCTCTCGCTGAAGTGGAAATGGAAGGAGCGCCAGGAAAAGGCGGGCCGCTCGATCGAGAAGCCGAACCTCGTCTTCGGCGGCGACGTCCACGTGGTCTGGGAAAAGTTCTGCCGCTACTTCGACGTCGAACCGCGGATCGTCCGCCTGCAGGAGGGCAAGTACGTGATCGGGCCCGAGGACGTCGAGCCCCACGTCGACGAGAACACGATCGGCGTCGCCGCCGTCCTCGGCACCACCTTCACCGGCCACGCCGACGACATCCAGGGGATCAACGACCTGCTGCTGCGGATCCGGGACGAGAAGGGGATCGACGTGCCGCTCCACGTCGACGCCGCCAGCGGCGGCTTCGTCTGGCCCTTCCTCTACCCGCACTCCGAGTGGGACTTCCGGCTCGAGCAGGTGCGCTCGATCAACGTCTCCGGCCACAAGTTCGGCCTCGTCTACCCGGGGATCGGCTGGCTCGTCTTCCGCGAGAAGGCCGACCTGGCCGAGGACCTCGTCTTCTACGAGAACTACCTCGGCAAGACCGACGCCACCTTCACCCTCAACTTCTCCACCGGCGCCTCGATGGTGCTGGCGCAGTACTACAACTTCGTCCGCCTCGGCCGCGAGGGCTACACGGTGGTGATGCGGGCGATGGAGGAGAACGCGAAGGCGCTGGCCAGGCGGCTGCAGGACAACGGCAACTTCGAGCTGATCGGGGCCGAGGAGGAGCAGCTTCCGCTGGTCGCCTTCAAGCTCGCCGCCGAGCACGATTACGACGAGTTCGACGTCTCCTGGCAGCTCTCGGCCGAGCGCGGCTGGATGCTCCCCGCCTACACGATGCCGCCCGACGCCCAGGAGGTGAAGGTGATGCGGGCGCTGGTCAAGGAGACGCTCGGCCGCCAGCAGGTCGACCGCCTCGCCGACGACATCGACCAGGCCTGCAAGGTCCTCGACGAGAAGGGCGGCGCCCACGAGCACGAGCGCAAGCGGATGAAGCGCTCCCCCGGCTACTGAGGCCGGGAGGGCCACCAGGCACGGTCGCCTAGCCGGTAGGTGATCGCCGGGATCAGCAGGGCGCGGACGAGGAAGGTGTCGAGGAGGACGCCGAAGGCGACCGTGGCGCCGATCTGCACCAGCTCCTCCAGCGGCAGCAGGGTGAGGGTGGCGAAGGTGCCGGCGAGGATCAGACCGGCGCCGGTGACGACGCCGCCGGTGTGGACGAGGGCCGCGAGGACGCCCTCGCGGGGGCCGCGGGCGGCCGCCTCCTCGCGGGCCCGGGTCATCAGGAAGATGTTGTAGTCGACCCCGAGGGCGACGAGGAAGATGAACGCCATCAGCTCGAGGTCGAAGGCGAGCCCTTCGGTCTGGAAGACCTCGGTGAAGGCGAAGGTGGCGAGCCCGAGGGTGGCGGCGAAGGAAAGGACGACGGTCGCGATCAGGTAGGCGGGGGCGACCAGCGCCCGCAGCACCGCGACCAGGATCAGGCCGACGACCAGGAGGACGAGCGGGACGATCAGCTTCGTGTCGCGCGCGTTGGTCTGCTCGACGTCGAGGTTCTCGGCCGGGATCCCGCCGAGCAGGCCGCCGGGGGCGAGGGCGTGCAGGCGCGTGCGGATCTCCTTCACCGCTTCGGCCGCCTCGCTGCCGTAGGGGTTGCCGCGGAGGACGAGCGCGACCAGGGCCTGCGAGGCGTCGCCGGGGACGGGAGCCGGCAGGGCGAGCTGGACGCTCTCCAGCCGCTGCATCCCGCGCACCACCGCCGGAGCGGCGTCCGCTTCCACGACCGCGGTCAGCGGCGAGGAGAGCCCGGGCGGGAAGTGCCGTTCCAGCGCTTCGTTGCCCTCGCTCGAATTCGTCGGCTTCGTCACCCCCTGCCCGAACCCGAGCGTGTCGTGGCTCGTCAGGTTCCCGAGGCAGAGAACCGCCAGCAGCGCCAGGACGCCGACGACGATCGCCCCCGAGCGCCGCCGCACCAGCCCCGCGACCCGCTCCCAGGTGCCGAGACCGCGAGGAGCGTCGCTATTCGACGGTTGTCGCGGTTTCGCGGATCTTTGCGGCGTCCAGAAGGCGCGCTCGCCGAGGATCGCCAGGAGGGCTGGGAGGAGGGTGAAGGCGGCGGCGAGCATCACCGCGATCCCGAGGGCGAGGATCGGGCCGAGCCAATGGGTCGACTCGAGGTCGGCGGCGAGCAGGACCAGCATCGCCGCGATCACCGTTCCCGCCGAGGCGAGCAGGGCGGGGCGGGTCTCGCGGATCGCTCTGTCGAGGGGGGAGCCGGGGGTGGGGCTCGGCGGACAACAGCGGGGAGGGT
>DASSMM010000061.1:0-49271 GCA_035688825.1 Solirubrobacterales bacterium
GGCGCCGCGAACTCGTCCTCGTCGGCGACCGCGGCCGCGTGGGCGGCGCCGGCGGCGATCGCCGCCACCCCCGCCTCGGAGAGGTCGGTGCCGTAGGCGTAGCCGACGCGGTGGCCGCTCCAGGCGCGGATCCCGACGCCGGTCTGAACCGCGGCGGTGAGGCTCTCGACCTCGCCGCCGTGGACCCGGACCTCGCGGCCGCTCTCGCGCGAGACGTAGGCCTCGGCGTCGCTCGCCCCGGCCCCGGTCGCGGCCTCGACAGCGCGGTGCGCGACCGCGCTCAGCTCAGTCATAAAACGCTCTCGCTGCCATCAAACGCTCCCGCTGCCACGAGGCTCCGCCTCATCTCTCCGTTCCCCCGACAGTCAGGGCGCGGAGGCGGACGTGGCCCTGGCCGGTTCCGACCGGGACTTTCTGGCCGCCCTTGCCGCACATCCCGGTCTTCATGAAGAAGTCGTTGCCGACCGCGTCGATTGCCGCGAGGGCGTCGAGGCAGTTGCCGATCAGGGTGGCGCCGCGGCACGGCCTCGTCACTTTGCCGTTCTCGATCAGGTAGCCCTCGTTGACGCCGAAGACGAAGTCGCCGGTGGCGGGGTCGACCTGGCCGCCGCCGAAGGAGACCGCGTAGAAGCCGTGCGGCACCTCGGCGATCATCTCTTCGGGCGTCGCCTCGCCGGGGGCGATGTAGGTGTTGGTCATCCGCGGGATCGGCAGGTGGCGGAAGCTCTCGCGGCGGCCGTTGCCGGTCGAGGGGACGCCGGCCCGCTCGGCGGTCAGGTGGTCGTAGAGGTAGGAGGTGATGCGGCCGCCCTCGATCACCTGCGTCTTCTGCGTCGGCTGACCCTCGTCGTCGATCCCGTCGCTCCCCCACTCGCCCGGCAGGCGGCCGTCGTCGTAGGCGTTCAGCAGCGGCTCGGCGACCCGCTCGCCGAGCTTGCCTACGTAGACGCTGGCCCCCTTCTGGATGTGGTCCGCCTCCAGCCCGTGGCCGGTCATCTCGTGGAAGAGGACGCCGCCGAAGCCGCCGCCGACCACCACCGGCATCGAGCCGGACGGGGCGGGGACCGCGTCGAGCAGGGTCAGGGCCTTCGCCGCTGCCTGCTCGGCGATCTGCGCCGGGTCGTCTTCGAGCAGCTCGTAGCCGCGGTGGGCGCCGAGCGTCTCCGAGCCGGTCTCGACCGAGCCGTCGCGGCGGGCCACCACCTGGGCGCCGATCCGCACCCGCGTCCGGTCGTCGCCGGTGAACAGGCCGTCGGAGTTGGCCAGCGTGACCTCGCGGCGGGCCTCGGCGTAGGAGGCGGTGAGCTGGGCGATCTCCGCTCCCTTCGCCCGGCCCCGCTCGTCGAGCTCGCGCAGCATCGCCGCCTTCTGGGCGGCCGGCACCTCTTCGGGCCGGTGGGCGACCGGCAGCGGCGTCGTCTCCCGCGCCTGCAGCGGCAGCGGCTCGCGCCGGTCGCCTTTGAGGGCCGCCGCGGCTTCGTCGGCGGCGCGTTCGAGGTCGGCCGGGTCGAGCCCGTCGACGTGGGCGAAGTAGGTGGTGCCGCCCTCGACGACGCGGACTCCGGCGCCCTCCTCAGCCCCGGTCTGCACCGACTCGATCCGCTGCTCGTCGATTGCCAGGACCTGGCCGCGCCGGCGTTCGGCGAAGACCTCGGCGAAGCGGCCGCCGTTGGCCAGCGCCCGCGAGAGGACACGGGCGGCGACGTCCTCTGCGAGCAGCGGGTTCATCCCCGCCCGCTCTTCTTGCTCCCCGCGACCTCGATCAGGCGGCCGGCGGCGACGAAGAGCTCGGCGCCGGCGACGGAGTCCTGGGCGTGGTCGGCGCTGCGGCCGCCGGGGTAGTAGAGGCGGGCGAAGGGGCGGCGGGCGACGCGGCGGCGGCGCATGTAGGCGGCGGCCTCGTCGGCGTAGGCGGAGACGCGGTCGAGGAGGATGCGGTGCGGCTTTTGCATCAGTGGACCCCCGCGGCCAGCTCGCGGAGGATCGAGCGCAGGTCGAACAGCATCAGCGAGGCGAGGGCGAAGCGCTCGGTGACGGCGACGGCGACGAGCTCGCCGCTGCGGATCGCGAAGACCTCCCCCTGCTCGGTGGCGATGTGGACCTGCTCGACGGCGGTGCCCTCGGCGGCGTCGGCGGCGGCGAAGAGCGTCTTCGCATCCTCGGCCCAGCGCTCCGGATCCTCGCCCGTGGCGGCCAGAGCCTCGCCTTCGGGACCGAGGACAGCCGCTCCGCGCAGGTCCGGCGACATCTCGGTGAGGAAGGCCAGCGCCGCCTCCGCGGACTCGCTGCTGGGGGCGGTGCTCGCGGAAGCGTCGGCCATCTGCGAAAAACTACCGACCGTGTCCCTTGCCCGAGCCTCCTGGATCATCACCGTCGTCATCTGCGCAACCGCCGCGGTCCTCTTCGCCTTCAGCGGCTACACCGGCTACGCGATCACCCTGGTCGCGGTCGGACTGGCGGCTGGGGTCAACCTGTTGCCCCCGCCCTAGCCCGAGCGGTAGGGGCCCTCTTCGCGCTCGCGGAAGGAGGTCTCCGGCTCGACGTGGATGAGGACGTCGGCCTGGGGGACCTCGGCCTCGATCGAGTCCCGCATCTCGTGGGCGAGCTCGTGGGCGCGCTCCAGGGTGGTGCCGGAGCGGTATTGGACGTGGAAGTCGATGTGGCGGCGCGAGCCGGCGCGGCGGGCCCGCAGCTTGTGGTAGCCGGCGACCTCGGGGGTGCGGGCGGTGGCGATCGCGGCCTCGATCCGGTCCATCTCCTTCTCCGGCAGCGCCTCGTCGATCAGCACCCCCGAGGAGCGCCGGACCAGGGTCAGCCCGGCCCATACGATCGCCACGGCGACGATCAGGGCGGTGATCGAGTCGAAGGCGGCGATGCCGGTGATCTCGACGACCCCGAGGCCGACGAGCACGCCGGCGGAGGTCATCGCGTCCGTGCGGAGGTGGGCCGCGTCGCCTTCGAGGGCGGGCGAGTCGGTGCGGCGGGCCTGGCGGTAGAGGTAGCCGGAGACGAAGAGGTTGGCGAGCACCGAGAAGCCCATCACCGCGATGCCGATGCCGAGGCTCTCGACCTGCGAGCCGGCGACCAGCCGGTGGGTCGCCTCGTAGACGATCACCGCGGCGCCGACCAGGATCAGGATCCCCTCGATCGCCGCCGCCAGGTTTTCGACCTTCTCGTGGCCGTAGGGGTGCTCCTCGTCGGCCGGCTCGTCGGCTTTGCGGACCGAGACGAAGGCGATCACCGAGGCGACGAGGTCGATCAGCGAGTGGACCGCCTCGGTGATGATCGCGATCGAGCCGGTGATCGCTCCGGCGGCGAGCTTGAGCGCGATCAGGGCCGAGTTGGAGGCGATCGAGAGCGCCGCCGCCCGGCTTTTCGGGGTCATGGCGCCGCCTCTGCCTCCAGGCCGAGATGGCGGGCGAGCATCCGCGCCGCCTTGCCGCGGTGGCTGACCGCGTGCTTCTCCTCCGGGGTCAGCTCGGCCATCGTCCTGTGGTCGTTGTGCCCGGTCTCGTCGGGGACAAACGCCGGGTCGTAGCCGAAGCCGCCGCTGCCGCGCGGCTCGCGCAGCAGCGTCCCCTCGCAGCGCGCTTCGAAGACGTACTCGTGGCCGCCCTCGTCGATCAGGGCGATCGCGCAGACGTAGGCGGCGCGCCTCCCCCCGCCGGCCGCGTCGACCTCGCGCAGCAGCTTCTCGAGGTTGCTCTCGTCGTCGGCGCCCTCGCCGGCGTAGCGGGCCGAGTAGATCCCGGGGGCGCCGCCGAGGTCGGCGGCTTCGATCCCGGAGTCGTCGGCGATCGTCACCTCGCCGGTGGCGGCGTGGGCGGCACGCGCCTTGATCAGCGCGTTGGCTTCGAAGCTGTCCCCGGTCTCCGGCGGCAGCTCGACCTCGTCGGGCAGCGGCTGCAGGTCCACCCCCGGCAGCAGCTCCGCCATCTCCCCCACCTTGTGGGCGTTGCGGGTAGCAAGGATCACGCGACCCGCTCCTGCACCTCCCGCAGGCGGCCGATCCCTTTCTCGGCCAGCTCCAGCAGCTCGTCCAGGGAGGCGCGGGAGAGCGGCGTCCGCTCCGCCGTCGCCTGCACCTCGACCAGGCCGCCCTCGCCGGTCATCACCACGTTGGCGTCGACCTCGGCGTTGGAGTCCTCGCCGTAGTCGAGGTCGCAGAGGGCGCGGCCGTTGACGACGCCGACGCTGACCGCGGCGACCGAGCCGGTCAGCGGCAGCTCGGGCAGGGCTTCCTTGTCGACCAGCTTCTGGAAGGCCTGGCGCAGGGCGACGTAGCCGCCGGTGATCGCCGCGCAGCGGGTGCCGCCGTCGGCTTCGAGCACGTCGCAGTCCACGTACACGCTGCGTTCGCCCATCGCCCGGAAGTCGACCACGACCCGCAGCGAGCGCCCGATCAGCCGCTGGATCTCGACCCCGCGACCGTCCTGTTTCCCCTTCGAGATGTCGCGCTGCTTGCGGTCCCCGGTCGAGGCGGGCAGCATCGCGTACTCGGCCGTCACCCAGCCTTTCCCCTTGCCCATCATCCACCGCGGCACCTGCTCCTGAACCGAGGCGGTGCAGATCACCCGCGTCCGCCCGATCGAGATCAGCGCCGACCCGGCCGCGCTTTCCACGAACCCGGGGTCGATCGTCACCGGCCGGATGTCGGCCGGCGCCCTGTCATAACTACGAGAAGCTGGCATTGGGCGAGTGTTTCATGTGGGGACGCCTGGCCGCAGCAACCCGCAACTCGCGAGACCGCGAGGAACCCGGATAGTTGCGGTTCCTCGCGGTCTCGCGGAACCGGCGCCTATTTGAAGGCGACTTTGTCGACCGCCTCCTTGATCTTGTCGACGATCACGTCGGCGAGCTCGGTGCCCTGTTTGCCGTTCAGGCTCTAACGTAAGAGGGGACACCCAAATGAGACTTGACGGCTATATCCGCGTTTCGCGCGTAGGAGGTCGCTCGGGCGATGCTTTCATTTCGCCGCGAGAGCAAAAGGAGCGTGTCAGAGCATGGGCCAAGGGTCAAGGGCATCGGATCGCCAAATGGCACGAAGACCTTGACCAGCCAGGCTCGAAGGCCAACAGGCCCGGTCTGATCGCAGCAATGGAGAGGATCGAGTCGGGCGCCACTGGTGGCCTTGTCGTCGCCCGCCTCGATCGCTTCGGCCGTTCGGTTCAGGACTCGGCCAATCTGTTGGCACGTATCCGCGCCGCTGATGGCGTCCTCTGCACCGTCGCCGAGGGAATCGACACCTCTGGCTATATGGGGAAGTTCCTCGCGGACCTCTTTGCCGCGCTGGGCGAGTTGGAGCTAGCCCGTATGCGCGAGAACTGGGACACCGCCCGCAAGTCGGCAGTGGCGCGTGGCATCCATGTGTCCGGCAAGGTGCCGACCGGATATCGGCGCGACGAGAACCGAGTCCTCGAACCTGACCCCCAGGTCGCACCCGTGATCCGCGAGTTGTTCCGCCGCCGTGGCGCCGGGGTCTCTTGGACGCAGTTGGCGCGGTTCTTGGAGGAAAAAGGGATCGTGACGCCCTGGGACAACGAGCATTGGACGGTCGCCACCGTCGCCTCGGTTGTCCGCAACCGGGTCTACCTCGGAGAGGCGCGGTCGGGGAAAATCGTCAACCCCGACGCCCACAAGGCAATTGTCACTTTGGACGAGTGGCAAGCGGCCAACAAGGCCCGCGGCGTCAAACCCGGCCGCTCCGGCAAATCAACGGGGCTTCTCGCAGGCATTCTGCGCTGCGCGGGGTGCAGCTATGCGATGAAGGCCAACGTCAGCAAAACGCGTCACGGTAAGCCTTTTCTTGAGTACCGCTGTAACCCTGACAAGGCAGGAGGCCGCTGCCCCTCCCCAACGGTTGTAAAGGCAACCGTGATCGAGCCGTTCGTCACCGACCATCTTTTTGCGTTCTCTAAGGACGCAACGGCACGAACCCAGTCCAGTGAGGACGAGGGGACTCTTGCCGCCGAACTCGCAGAGGCTGAAGCGGAGCGTAACGCCGCGCTGGATGGCCGTTTGGCCGACGCCCTCGGTGGCCCGGAATCCGAGGTCTACCTTCGGACTCTGCAAAGCCGCCAAGAGCGGGTGGACGCCCTTCTCGAAGCCAGTGCAGAGCGCGCCCAGGAACGCGAACCCGCCGAGATCGCGGCAGACCTAGAAGATGTTTGGGAGGACCTGACGCTTGAAGACAAGCGCCGGGTCCTCCACTCAGTCTTCGATTCAGTCTTCGTCTGGCGGACGAGCGGAAACGGGCACAATGGCAAGTACCCCATCGCTAAGCGCACGAGGCTCTTTCTGGCCGGTGAAGGCCCGCCTGTCCCGGTTCGTGGACAACGCGGAACGATTCGCACGTTGCCACTCGACTGACCACGAGCCACCAAATCGGCCCGCGAGAACGTCCGCGAAGGTGCGGGCGAACTGGTCGCGTGCAGTTGCGCTTGGGTCGGTGTCCAAAGCCACCGCCCACCCAGCGCACGGAGAAACCTTGCACGCATGACCACGCCTTTGAGTCTTTACCCGCCCTGACTCCGAACGCTTCTTTTGGCCACGCGCTTTCCCTGAATAGGGAGCAGCGGCGGGCCTTCTGCCGGAGCGGGCAACAGGAGAGTCACAGTCCTTGATGGCTGCGACAGGTGGATTGACTCCACCTAGTTGTTGTTTTTTCTCCCTTCTTTCCATAGCGCCAAGCAAATCACATTCCGTATAGGTTTTCTAGACTATTCACACATAATCGTCTAAGTGACATGACAGCAAGAACGAGACCCGTCACACCAACTGTTTTTTTTATCCCCTCCACACCGTGACCTGGAGGCAGAATGAGCTTGTTGTTCTCCCCTGGCGCATCGGCTCTCTAAGGGACACTGGCGGACCCGCCGACCTACCTGCCAGCGAAGCGCTGCCGCGCTCAATTGTCAAGAAGTCTCTTGACAATTGAGCGCACCAGCGCTATTTGCTGGGTAGGTCGGCGAGGACGTGCGTGCGAGCTTCACCCCCGGACAACGCGGATCTGTGGAATGAGTCCCTTCTGTAGATGAGCCGCGACGATCCAGCGGGTGAACATGAACGCCCCGAACGCCCTCGGAAAGCTGGCCGCATATTTGTCGGGCCTCCAGAAATGCAACGCCCACTCCATCGCTGCCCGCTGGTCGTGAGTCCATCGACGCCGAGCGCTTTCCAACTCTTCACAGACGGGCGACAGTGAACACTGCGCCACTATCGGAGGGCCAAGTCTCTCCCACACCGGCCCGCAGCCAGTCAGCAGGTAGACGGCCGCGTGCCACTCGCCCACGTCATTAGGCAGCAGGATCGACGCTTCCGCGAAACGCGGCTCCGCAGCCCGGAGCTGTGCCAGGAGCACGGCAAATTGCCTGCGCTGCGCGGCGCTGTCCACAGAGGTTTCGTTTGATCCTTCGGGCATCCGTTCAATCCTTCGAGCATCGCCCCCTAAGACGATGCTCGAAGTAGAAACGGTCCACCCTCAGATCATTTTGTTTTGCAAATAGCGGTCGCCAAGGCTGCTGCTAGGACCGCCGCTGCTCCAAGCTCAGTTCTCGTTCTCGCCCCCTTACCCATTCCCGTAATGGCTTCCAGTTCAACTCGTCGCCGTTCTGATCGGGAGTGGTCAAGTCTCTGTATTGCTTGACCGTGTTCGGGAATCGATTCGGAGGAATCTTCCTGGGAGCTATCCGGGGAGGCCAGAAACGCGGCAGGATCATGAACTGGACCACTGCCCGCATCGCGTCATCAATCGCTTGATAGGCCCAAAGGCGGCCTTTGCGATCTCCGAACTCGAGCATGTCCCAGAGAACGAAGTCCGCGACCCGTAGTCGCTCAGTCGCCTCCGGCGACTCCAAGCGCGTGCTGTGGAAGACGGCGAGGTTCACGGCCCGCTTTGCGCGGCTGGTCTCCTCGGCGTCGAACTCCTCTTGGCCCAACTCATTTAATGCGTCAGCGGCTTCATCCAGATACTCGTTGATCTTTTGGGCAGCTTGGGCATATAGCTCTTGCCTTTTTAGATGCCGAGAAACGAACGCTCCGCTGGACGCACCGATGGCAGCAGCCACAAGTGGCACCGCAACTTCGGTCCAGGTCAAAGCGGCAGCAAGCATTGCTACTTCTTGAGCTTGTCCGCGAGCGTCCCGATCTCGCCCATCGACACCCCCAGGGCTTCCGCAATCGCAACTACCGCGCCCCAGCTTGGGTTGGCATGGCCGCGCTCGATCCCCGACAGGTGCGCCACCGTGATTCCGGCGCTTTGAGCAACGGCTTCTTGGGTCATCCCGCGCTTTGCCCGGAGCTCCCGGATCACAGCGCCGAGCGCTGGCTGTGGATTATTTGAGCGGCGCATTCCGGGCAACCGTTTCAGATCGAAGCGCGGAATCCGCGACTTAAAGGTTGGGACTTGTGATTTGTTTTAGGTTGCGATAGCTTCCGCCCCGCATACAAAAAGCGCCCCCGCGCTGCGCAAACAGCCGGGGGCATGGCACAGGAGGGTCATCTCCCATGCAAGACAAGCCTAGTGGCGCTGGCGATGAGAGCGCCACGACCGCCGCCCTGGACGTCCGCGACCAGGCGGGCGTTTTCAGACACGTTCTCTCCCTCTACCCGGAGGTACTGACTCGGGCCGAGTTGATCCGCGAAATGACCGGGGGGGCTTCCTCGCCGGGATTCGCGGAGCGGGACCGGATCGAGCGGGCCGTCCGCGACTTGATCGCCGGCGGTCTTCTTCACGAGGACGCAATGCTCGTCCTGCCGACGAGAGCCGCTGTCCTCGCTCACTCCATCCTCGACGCATGATGGACGGCAGGCACGTCGACAGAGAGGCCGCTAAGCGGCTCGGCAAGAACCTGTGGAGAGCGCGCCGCCGTGCAGGCTTCTCCCAGGAAGACCTAGGAGCGCTCGCCTGTCTTCACCGCACCGAGGTCGGGATGGTGGAGAACGGCGAGCGGTTGCCCCGGATCGACACGTTGATGAAGCTCGCCGCCGCCCTGGAAGTGCGGCTGGAAGCCCTGGTGGAGGGGATCGAATGGCTGCCGCCCGGTCCCTCGCCCAGCGGCAGCTTCGCGATTAGGAGGACGGCATGAACGGGACCAAGGTGACGACCATGAGGCTCCCGGAATGCATGGCGGCACAGCTTGCCGCCATCGCCAGGACCGAAGGGGTGCCGGTCTCCGAGTTCGTCCGCCAGGCAATCGAGGACCGCATGACCTTGAGGCTTACCGAAGAGGGCTTCAAGGCCCGCATGAAAAGGCGCATGGACGAGGACCGAGAGGTCTTGAGAGACCTCGGGATAGAGGACTAGGCGATGCGAAGAAGACAACAGAGGTTGCCCTTCGCCCTCGGCTCCTCGATCCGAAATCCCTTTAGTAGGGAGCTGCTGCGCCGCTGCGTCCTGGCGCAGCGGCCGGTCAGCTTGGACGAGCTGGCGGAATCGATGGACGGGCTGCGCTCCACGATCCGCAATCACGCCGAAGAACTAGAGATTCTTGGCGCGTTGAAGGTCTCCGAAGAGTTGTGGCCCTGGCGTCCGGCAGGCCACCGCTACGAGGCGACCGAGTTGCTGTTGGACTCCCAATGGGCGCTCGTCGGCCTGGGCCTCATGCCCGGTGATCGGTGGCTCACCGACGAGGAGAGCGCGGCGATGGACGCCCACATCGCGGAGCGCCGCAAAGACAAGGCGTTTACGGAGCGCCTTCGTCGCCGCATGGAGGAAGACCGGGACGTGCTGGAAGCCCTCGCAGGCCCGGACAGGCCGGTGCGCCTCTGGCGGCGGACTCGGGCTTGTGTGCGGTCCCGTTTCCTACACGGCAGGCGCAAGCTCTAACTCGGGGCTAATGACCCTCTTGATGTTGCAATTCAAGAGGGCTGCGAACAAGGCTGCGATTGCAGCGTGCGAAGCCGCCTCGCTTCCCTGGGCCAAATGAGGGCGCTCCCTGTATCTGACCCCACCCGCTCACTATGTGACCGACCGGGGTCAGATACAGGGAGCGCGGGGAGGCCCAGGGAAGCGAGGCGGCTTCGGTCTGCGGAGGGCCACAGGTCTTTGCACCTTTTTGCGTGGCATGGGACCTAACAGCGCGGGACGGTAGCGGGGTGCTTTCCCGTTTCCGCCAGAGGAACCTCTATATTTAAGGTAGCTGGTCTTACCAAAGTATCTATTGAAGCCCTTCATCGCCGCGACCATGCCGACCATCAGCAGTGAGACGAGCAGGATCAGGCCGACGTACTCGACCGTGCCCTGTCCCCTCTCCCCCGCCAGCCTGCGGATCTCGTGCACCCGCCAGGTCGCCTGCGCGTGCAGGTAGCCGAACACCTTGTAGAGCATCGATTGCCTCCTTCTTCGAAGTGAGTTTGAGGCGGTGATGCTGGGCGGCGCGGGCGCACGGAACAAGACGCGGAAGTGCCAATTCGCGCGCGACTTTGGAAAAGAAGTGCGACCTTTAAAGACGGCCCGTTACTTCAAACCGGGGATGCGGTAATCAGCGGCTCTTGACGATCCTGGCGGCGTGGACGGACCTGAGACGATCCCGGTTGCTTGGCTGAAGGCGGCGATCGTGCTGGCCAATCTCGGCGTCTGGCTGGAGGCGGCGATCCGCGTTGCCGGATAGGGCCACTTCCGCGCCCGATCGCCTCCTAGCGTCGCTGGACTTCGCCTAGGTCGAGCGCCTTGACCACGGCGGCGGTGCGGGTGGGGGCGTCGAGCTTTTCCATCGCGTTGCGGATGTGGGTGCGGACCGTCTCCGGCGAGAGCACGAGCCTCTTGGCGATCTGCTCCCCCGTCAGTCCCTCGGCGAGCAGGCCGAGGATCTCCGACTCGCGGCTGCTGAGCGATTTCGCGGCCTCCGCCCCGTTGCCGTCGGTCGGGCGGAAGCTGGGGTCGAAGTACCGCCCCCCGCGCCACACCTCGCGCAGCGCTTCGACCAGCACCGAGAGGCCCGCCGGCTTGGCGACCAGGCCGCGGGCGCCGGCGCGGTAGGCGGCCTCGAGCAGGTCGGGGTCGTTGAGGCCGGTGTAGATGACGCACTTCGAACCGATGCCGTTGCCGCTGATCCGCCGCACCAGCTCCGTCCCGCGCTCGTCGGGCAGGTCGACCCCCACCACCGCGAGGTCGGGCTGGTGCTCGCGGATCACCTCCTCGCCGCGCGTCGCCGTCGTCGCGCAGCCGAGGACGCTGAAGCCGCGCCGTTCCAGCAGCACCGCGAGCCCGTCCCGCAATGCCTCGTGCTGCTCGACCAGGACCAAAGAAGGACTCCCGCTGGCCTCCTCCATTTTTCCCTCCTACCTTCGCTGCCATGGCTGACTGGCTAGCCGACCCATTACCCACAAGGATTTTGAGAGAAACGCGGTGTACTACCGGAACGCCTGAATCCCCGTGACGGCGCCGCCGATCACCAGGGCGTGGACGTCGGCGGTGCCCTCGTAGGTGACCACCGACTCGAGGTTGTTCATGTGCCGGATCACCGGATACTCGAGGGTGACGCCGTTGGCGCCGAGGACCTGGCGGGCGCTGCGGGCCACCTCCAGCGCCCCGTTTACGTTGCCGAGCTTGCCGAGGCTGACGTGCTCGGGCCGCAGCGTGCCGGCGTCCTTCATCCGTCCCAGGTGGATCGCCACCAGGGTCGCCCGGTTCACCTCCACCACCATCTGCGCCAGTTTCTGCTGCTGGATCTGGAAGGAGGCGATCGGGCGGTCGAACTGGGTCCGCTCGAGCGCGTACTCGAGCGCCGCTTCGTAGCAGGCGCGCCCCGCCCCCGCCGCGCCCCAGACGATCCCGTAGCGGGCCTCGTTGAGGCAGGAGAGCGGGCCTTTCAGCGAGCCCACCTCGGGCAGGACCGCGTCGGCGGGCAGCCGCACGTCGTCGAGCAGCAGCTCGGAGGTGATCGAGGCCCGCAGCGAGAGCTTCTTGTGGATGTCCTGAGTGGTGAAGCCCTTGGTCCCTTTCGGGACGAGGAAGCCGCGCACGCCCTCGTCGGTCTGCGCCCAGACGACCGCGACCTCGGAGGCCGAGCCGTTGGTGATCCACATCTTCTGCCCGTGCAGGATCCAGTCGGAGCCGTCGCGCCGCGCCCGCGTCCGCATCGAGCCCGGATCGGAGCCCGCGTCGGGCTCGGTCAGGCCGAAGCAGCCGAGCGCCGTCCCTTCGGCCATCCGAGGCAACCACGCTTGTTTCTGCTCCTCCGAGCCCCAGCGCCAGATCGCGTACATCGCCAGCGAGCCCTGGACCGAGACGAGGCTGCGGATGCCGCTGTCCCCCGCCTCCAGCTCCATGCAGGCGAGGCCGTAGGCGGTGCCGCTGGCGCCCGCGCAGCCGTAGCCGTCGAGGTGCATCCCGAGGACGCCGAGCTTGCCCAGTTCCGGCGCCAGCTCGCCCACCGGCACGGATGCCTCCTCGAACCACTCCCCCACGTTCGGCACCACCTTGTCGCGCACCCAGGCGCGGACGGTGTCGCGGATGTCGCGCTCCTCGTCGGAGAGCAGCGAATCGAGGGCGAGATAGTCGGCGGGCTTGATCGGCGGCGCGGCGGTGGTTGACATGAGGCGTCCTTTTGAAGTCCTTGGTGCGGAGTGCGGGGTCCTAGGATCGTGAACTAATGGCCGACTCGGCGCTGGGACGATTGCGGATCCTCGACTTCTCGCGAGTCCTCGCCGGGCCGCTGGCGACGATGACCCTCGCCGACCTCGGCGCCGAGGTGACCAAGGTCGAGCGGCCGGGGACGGGCGACGACACCCGCTCCTGGGGGCCGCCCCATGGCGAGGCGGGCGAGGCGACCTACTTCCAGGCGGTCAACCGCAACAAGCGCAGCGTCGTCCTCGACCTCGGCGAACCCGGCGGCCGGGCGAAGGCTCGGCGGCTGGCGCTCGCCGCCGACGTCGTCGTCGAGAACTTCCGGCCCGGGGTGATGGCGAAGCTCGGGCTCGACTACGAGAGCCTCGCGGCGGAGAACCCCGGGCTCGTCTACTGCTCGATCACCGGCTTCGGCGGCTCGGGCGCCGGCGCCGAGCTGCCGGGATACGACCTCCTGGTGCAGGCGCTCGGCGGCCTGATGGGCGTCACCGGCGAGCCCGAGCGCGAGCCGCTGAAGGTCGGGG
Source organism: Solirubrobacterales bacterium (assembly GCA_035688825.1). Lineage (GTDB taxonomy): Bacteria > Actinomycetota > Thermoleophilia > Solirubrobacterales > 70-9 > VAYN01. The sequence goes on from DASSMM010000061.1 coordinate 13,093, forward strand.
TGGCGCTGGTCGACGTGATCGCCGGCCTCTACGCCGCGGTCGGCGTCCTCGCCGCGCTCGAGCACCGCCGCGAGAGCGGCGAGGGGCAGCGGGTCGAGGTCGACCTCCTCTCCGCCCTGCTCGCCGGCCTCGTCAACCAGTCCTCCGCGTACACGGTCGCCGGCGTCGTCCCCGGGCGGATGGGCAACCGCCACCCCAGCATCGCCCCCTACGAACTGCTGCGCTGCGGCGAGGGCGAGCTCGTCCTCGCGGTCGGCAACGACCGCCAGTTCGGCGAGCTCTGCGGGGTCCTGGGCGAGCCGGCGCTGGCGACGGACGAGCGCTTCGCCACCAACCCGGCCCGGGTCGAGAACCGCGCCGAGCTCCAGCTCCTGCTCGAACGAGCGCTGGCGGCGCGTCCCGCCACCGAGTGGGTGGAGCTGCTGACCGCGCGGCGCGTCCCGGCCGGGGTCGTCAACGACATCGGCGCAGCCTTCGAGTTCGCTGAGCGGATCGGCCTCGACCCGATCGTCGAGGTCCCCCGCGAGGACGGCGAGCCGGTCCGCCTCCCCCGCAACCCGATCAAGCTCTCGAAGACCCCGGCGAGCTACCGCCTCCCGCCGCCGCGCCTACCCGAGAGGTAGGCGTCCCCGCATACCGAGGACAACCGGTAGACGATCGGGGTCGACTCGCCCGAGTATTTGGTCGCCTCGCCGGAGCCGCTATACCCTGCGCTCGGTGCGGGTCCTCGTCGTCACTAACTTCATGCCCGACGCCGCGGCTCCGCAGCGGGGGCGCTGGGTTCGAGACCAGGTCGACGAGGTGCGGCAGCGCGGCGTCGACGCCGATCTCTTCGTCTTCCCGCCGGGGCGGGGCGAGTACCTGCCGGCGACGCGGCGGCTGCGGGAGCTGCTGCGGCGGGAGCGCTTCGACCTCGTCCACGCCCACTACGGGCTGGCGGGGTGGGTGGCACGGCTGGCCGGAGCGCGGCCGCTGGTCGTCACCTTCCACGGCACCGACGTCCGCCACCACCTGGTCGGGCACCTCTCGCGCCGGCTCGCCTGGCGGGCCGACCTGGTCGCCGGGGTCTCGCGGGCGCTGTTCGAGGCCGAGGACGGCCGCCCGGGCCTGCCTCCCGTCCCCGGCTCCGCGGTCCTCCCCTGCGGGCCGGACCTGCGGCGGTTCGAGCGGCGGCCACGGGCGGAGGCGCGGCAGACGCTCGGCCTCGATCCCGACGGCAGGTTCCTCTTCTTCCCCGCCAACCCCGCCCGGCCGGAGAAGCGCCACGACCGCGCCGCCGAGCTTGCCGCCGCCTGCGGCGCCGACCTGCTCACCGGCGGCTCGATCGACCCCGAGCAGATGCCGCTGTGGATGAACGCCGCCAACGCGGTCCTCGTCACCTCCGACTACGAGGGCTTCGGGATGGCCGCGATCGAGGCGCTCGCCTGCGACGTCCCGGTCCTCTCGACGCCGGTCGGGATCGCGCCCTACGCCCTCGGCGGGATCGACGGCTGCCTCAGCCGCCCGTTCGACGTCTCTATATGGAGCGGGGTCGCGAAGCGCCACCTCGAAGCCTCCGATCCCCGCGTCGACGGCGCCGCGCGCGCTGCCACCCTCTCGGCCGCGGCGATGGCGGAGCGGGTGATCGAGGCCTACCGCGCAGTGCTGGACGGTTGACAGGGCGTGCGTGGTCAAGCAGGTCAAGGACGCAGGGAGGAAAGTGTGCTCTGCACACGACCGACCGAGGACGCAGAGATGCGCCGTACCACGCGCGGCCTGGCAGTAATAGATTGAGTGCGGATGAACGCTGAGACCGGTCCTGCCGACGACAGCCTCGAGAGCCGGATCCGCGAGGCGGAGCGGCGGCTGAAGGAGGCGGCGACCCTGGCCGCCGAGGCAGAGCGGCGGGCCGAAGAGGAGATCAAGGCGCTGGAAGCCGACCTCGAGCGCGAGCGCGGCGAGAAGGAGCAGGCGCTGGCGGCTGCCGAGCAGCGGTTGGGCGAGATCGAGGCCCAGGTCGAGGCGGCCGAGAAGCGGGTTGAGGAGGCCGAGAGCCGGGCCACGACGGTCGAGGCCACGGTCGCCGACGAGCTGGCGCGGGCGCGCGAGAGCGCGGCCCAGTGGCTGCAGGAGCAGCTCGACGCGCTGAGACGAGAGGCCGAGGGCCGATAACGCCGTCGTCAGGGCCATCGGCTGGGTTCGACGTCGCCGTGGTCGGCGGCGGCGCCGCCGGCCTCTGGAGCGCCCTGCGGGCGGCCGAGCTCGGCGCCCGGGTCTGCCTCGTCTCCCGCACGCCCCTCAACCAGAGCGCCAGCTTCTGGGCGCAGGGAGGGCTGGCGGCGGCGCTCGAACCCGACGACTCCCCCGACCTCCACGCCGCCGACACGATCGCCGCCGGCCGCGGCCTCTGCCGCACCGCGGCGGTGCGGGCGCTGGTCGAGGAGGCACCCGCCGTCGTCCGCGACCTGATCGCTCGCGGCGTCGTCTTCGACCTCGACCAGGAGGGGCGGCTGGCCCTGGGCCTGGAGGGCGGCCACACCCACCGCCGCATCGTCCACGCCGGCGGCAGCCAGACCGGCCACGAGATCACCTCGAAGCTGGCGGCGATGGTGGCGGGGCAGGAGCGGATCGAGGTGATGGAGCGGACCTCGGCGGTGGCGCTCTGGAGCGACGGCGAACGCTGCCACGGGGTGGTGACGGACGAGGGCCCGGTCGGCGCGGCGGCGACGATCCTCGCCACCGGCGGGGCGGCGGCGTTGTGGCGGCGGACGACCAACCCGCGGGGGGCGATCGGGGCCGGGCCGGTCCTCGCCTCCCTCGCCGGCGCCGACCTCGCCGACCTCGAGTTCTGCCAGTTCCACCCGACCGCGCTGGCGATCCCCGGCGCCCCCCACGACGGCGTCCTGATCACCGAGGCGATCCGCGGCGAGGGTGCGAAGCTGCTCGGCGCCGACGGCGAGCGCTTCACCGACGAGCTCGCCCCGCGCGACGCGGTGACGGCGGCGATCCTGGAGAAGATGCGGGTCGACGGCACGCCCTCCGTCGACCTCGACCTGCGCGAGATCGACCCGGCCCGCTTCCCCAACGTCTTCGCCTCGCTCGCCAGGGCGGGGCTTGACCCGCAGGCGCAGCCGGTCCCCGTCGCCCCCGCCGCCCACTACACGATGGGCGGGATCGCGGTCGACGTCGACGGCCGCTCCTCCCTCCCCGGCCTCTACGCCGTCGGCGAGTGCTCCTGCACGGGCCTGCACGGCGCCAACCGCCTCGCCTCCAACTCGCTCAGCGAGTGCTTCGTCTTCGGCGGCCGGGCCGCGGCCGCGGCGCTGGAGGAGGAAGCGGCGGCCTCCCGCCCCGAGCCGCCCGGGTGGCGCTTCGATCCGCCCAGCGACGAGACCCGCGACGCGGTCTGGCGCTACGCCGGCCCGATGCGCAACCCCGACGACCTCGCGCGGCTGATCTCCAACCCCTACCCGCTGGCGCGGGCGCTTGCCGCCAGCGCGATGGACCGCCGCGAGTCCCGCGGCGGCCACCTGCGCCGCGACTGCCCCGACCTCGACCACTCGCTCGACGGCATCCACGTCGTCGTCCACGCCGACGGCAGCGTCACCGAGGAGCAGTGGCCCTGAAAACGCGCTTCTATCCGCTATGCGGAGAGAAAAGCGTTTTCACCGGAGGGAGGTAGCGTCGGCGCATGCTCTTGGGGGTCGACGTCGGCGGGACTTTTACGGACGCCGTCCTGCTCGACGGCGGTGCTGTCCATACCGCCAAGGTGCCGACGACGCCGCGGGAGGAGCAGGCGGGGGTGATGCGGGCGGTCGAGGCGGTGCTGCGTCGAGCGGACGCTGCGTCAAGCGACGTCGACGTCTTCGCCCACGGGATGACCGTCGGCACCAACGCGCTGCTGGAGGAACGGGGCGCGCCGACGGCGCTCGTCGCCACCGCGGGCTTTGCCGACCTGCTCGAGATCGGCCGCCAGGACCGGCCCCACCTCTACAGGCTCTGCGCGCCGAAGCCGGCGCCGCTGGTCTCCGACGAGCTGCGCTTCGAGGCGGCGGAGCGGATCGGGCCGGAGGGGGTGGTCGAGCCGCTCGGCGAGGACGAGCCGGAGCGGTTGGGAGCCGCGATCGCCGCATCCGGCGCCGAGGCGGTGGCGATCTGCCTGCTCTTCTCCTATCTGGACCCGGGCCACGAGCAGCGGATCGCCGCCGCGCTGCGCGACCGGCTCCCCGGCATCCACGTGTCCGCCTCCCACGAGGTCCTGCCCCGTTTCCGCGAGTACGAGCGCTGCTCGACCACGGTGATCGACGCCTACCTGAGCCCGCTGCTCGGCCGCTACCTCGGCCGCCTCGGCGAGGCCGCACGGGAGGCAGGGCTGCCGCAGCCGCTGGTGATGCGCTCGTCGGGCGGCGTCGCCCCGGCGGCGGAGGCCGGCCGCGCCGGCGCCTGGAGCGTCCTCTCCGGTCCCGCCGGCGGCGCCGTCGGCGCCGGCCTGCTGGCGCAGCTGAGCGGGAACGGCAACGCGCTCGGCTTCGACATGGGCGGGACCTCTTGCGACGTCTGCGTGGTCGAGAGCGGCGAGGTCCGGCGCACCGACTCGCGCGAGATCGAGGGGCGGCCGATCCAGCTTCCGATGGTCGACGTCCACACCGTCGGCGCCGGCGGCGGCTCGATCGGCTGGCGCGACCTCGGCGGCGCCCTCCGGGTCGGTCCGCAGTCGGCCGGCGCCGATCCCGGCCCCGCCTGTTACGGCCGCGGCGGCACCGAGCCCACGGTCACCGACGCCAACCTCCTGCTCGGCCGGCTCGCCGGGGACACGAAGCTGGCGGGCGGGGTCGCTCTCGACGCCGAAACCGCCGAGCGCGCGGTCGCCGGCCTCGCCGGCAGCCTCGGCCTCGACCCACTGGAGACCGCCGCCGGCATCCTCCGCGTCGCCGACCAGGAGATGGTGCGGGCGCTGCGGGTGGTGACGGTCGAGCGCGGCGTCGACCCGCGCGGCTTCGCCCTGCTGCCCTTCGGCGGCGCCGGGCCGATGCACGCGGCGGCGATCGCCGCCGAGCTCGGGATCGAAACGATCCTCTGCCCCCGCGCCGGCGGCGTCCTCTCCGCCCTCGGCCTCTGCGCCTCCGAGCGCCGCCGCGACACCGCCCGGACGCTGATGCTGAGCGGCGGGGAGCTGACCGCCGAGCGGATCGCCGCCGAGGTGGGCGCGATGATCGCCGAGGCGGGGGCCGGGCTCGACGAGGAGGCCGAGACGCGGGTCGTCTACCAGCTCCGCTACGCCGGTCAGGCGTTCGAGCTGCCCGTCCCGGGGCCGGTCGACCCCGATCCCGCCGAGCTGGTCGAGCGGTTCGAGCGCGCCCACGAGGAGCGCTACGGCCACCGCGATCCCGAGGGCGAGGTCGTCCTCGTCGACGTCGACCTGGCGCTGGTGGTCCCGGGACCGACGCCGCGCCCCGCGGCCGCGGCAGAGGCCGCGCCCGAGCGCAGCTCCCGCCCCGTCCACTTCGGCGGCGAGTGGATAGAGACCCCGGTCCTCCGCGGCGAGCCCGCCGCCGGCAGCGCGCTCGAAGGCCCGATCGTCTTCGAGCTCCCCGAGGCGACCTTCGTCCTCCCGCCCGGCTGGCGCACCCGCGTCGACGAGCACGGGACGCTGATCGCGCGGTTCCTTAGTCCGGATATAGAGGACAAAGGAACCACGGGATGAGCTCGATGGACCTGATCGCGTTGCAGGTGCTCGTCGGCGGGTTGCGCGCGGCCTGTGACGAGATGGGGGCGACGCTGATCCGCTCCGCCTACTCGGCCAACATCAAGGAGCGCCACGACTGCTCGACCGCGCTCTTTGACGCCGCCGGCGAGCTGGTGATGCAGGCCGAGCACATCCCCGTCCACCTCGGCTCGATGCCCGACGCGGTCGCCGCCGTGCTCGGCGAGGAGCAGCGACCGGGGCTGAGCTGGATCCTCAACGACCCCTACCGCGGCGGCACCCACCTGCCGGACATCACCCTGATCTCCCCCGTCTTCGCCGATGAGGAGCTGCTCGGCTTCGCCGCCAGCCGCGCCCACCACGCCGACGTCGGCGGTCCGACGCCGGGCAGCATGCCCGCCTTCTCGAAGACCCTGGAGGAAGAGGGCGTGGTCATCCCGCCGACGGCGGCGACCGGGGAGACGCTCGCCCATCTCGCCTCGCTGATGCGGATGCCGCGCCAGCGGCTCGCCGACCTCCGCGCCCAGCAGGCCGCCAACCGGATCGGCGAGCTGCGCCTCGGCGAGCTGCGCGAGCGCCTCGGTACCGACGCCCTGCGCGAGGGCATGGCGGAGATCCTCGCCTACACCGAGCGCCGCACCCGCGCCGCCCTGGCCGAGCTGCCGGACGGCACCTACGAGGCCGAAGACGTGCTCGAGGCCGACTGGTACGGCCAGGAGCGCGACCTGCACCTCCGCCTCGCGGCGACGATCGCCGGCGACGCGCTGCGCCTCGACTTCGGCGGCAGCGACGAGCAGGTCGAGGGCAACCTCAACTGCCCGCTCTCGGTGACGAGATCGGCGGCCTTCTTCGCCGTCCGCGTCCTCGCCGACCCCGACGCCCCGCCCTCCGCCGGCGCCCACCGGCCGATCGAGGTGACCGCTCCGCCCGGCTCGCTCCTCAACGCCCGCTTCCCCGCCGCGGTCGCCGCCGGCAACGTCGAGACCTCGAGCCGCGTCGCGGACCTCGTTTTGGCCGCCCTCTCCGGGGCAAAGCACGGGCCGGCCCAGGGCCAGGGGACGATGAACAACCTTACGCTCGCGGGCGAGGACTTCACCTACTACGAGACGCTCGGCGGCGGCCAGGGCGCCTGCCCCGACGCCGACGGGCCCAGCGCGATACACGTCGCGATGTCCAACACGCTGAACACCCCGACCGAGGCGCTGGAGACCGAGTTCCCCCTGCGCGTCCGCGAGCTGGCGCTGCGCCGCGACAGCGGCGGGGAGGGCGCGCACCGCGGCGGCGACGGGATCGTCCGCGAGATCGAGGCGCTGGCGCCGCTGCGGTTCACGCTGATAACCGAGCGCCGGCGACACGCCCCTCGAGGCCGCGGAGGCGGCGGAAACGGGGCTCTGGGCAGGAACTTCCTCAACCGCGAGCCGCTCCCGGGCAAGGCCGCGGGCACCATGGCCCCGGGCGACCGCCTGCGAATCGAGACTCCGGGCGGTGGCGGTAGCTCCTAGTGTGACGTCCGCCACGCTGGAAGGACAAAACCGCATATTTCGCGGTTTTTTAGTTGAAATTTCGCTGCACCCCTCTAGAATGCGCGGCCCCGGGCGGGCGCAGACGGCCTGTACAGCAGGCTGAACACGGGTGCCCAGCCCCCGAACAAGCAATTCAAGAACTTACGAACTTCTCGCAGGATCACTTCAATGCCGATCGCTCTCAAGGAATGGGCAGTAACCGTCCGCGCTCTCGCCGAGGGTGAGCAGCTGCTGACGATGCGCAAGGGCGGCATCCGCGAGGAGAACAAGCACTTCGAGCTCGAGCACGAGCGCTTCTTCCTCTACCCGACCTTCGACCACCAGCGGAACGACCTGGTCCGCGAGTCCCACCACCCGGAGCTGCGCCGCGCGCTCGAGGAGGGTGTCTGGCCCGACGAGGAGCCGCCGCCGAAAGCGCTGCTCCAGGACGGCGGCATCCCCCAGCCCGACCGCGTCCGCCTGCGCGCCTGGGCCGAGGTCGTCGACCATGTGACGATCAACGATCGCCGCACGCTCGACTCGCTCTCGCCGTACTACATCTGGACCCCCGACTACGCCGAAAAGCGGCTCGCCTGGAAGCGCCGCCACCCGCTCCACGTGCTGCTGCTGCGGGTCCACCGGATCCCGCGCCCGGTCACCGTGCGCGTCCGCGACGAGTACCACGGCTGTCGCTCCTGGGTCGAGATCGACCGCGACCTGCCCTTCGAGGGCACGCCGGTGATGGCCGACGAAGAGTTCGACCGCGCTCGGGAAGAGATCCACGAGCGCTGCGGCGTTTCCGAGCCTGCGCTCGTCTGACCGGCGCATACCGGCGTCCTCCCTCGCTCACGTGCAAAGCACGCTTCGCTCAGTGCGTCCTTGGTCTGGCTTGGTCAGTCGACCGCAGAGGCTAGTCTCGATCCATGTCGTGGGTTGAGACGGAGAGCCTGAGCTTCACCGCGCGGCACGACTCGGACGACTCCTCCTACGCGGAGCGGACGCTCGACCGGCTCGAGCACCTGCGGCTGCGGCTCGAAGACCGCTTCGATCAGATCCCGGAGGAGGTGACGATCGTCGTCCACACCAACCCGCTCTGGCTGACGGCTGCCCACCCCTTCCTCCCCGCCGCCCGCTGGTCGGCCGCCCCCGCCGGTCGCCGCTACCTCGCCGGCTGGCCGATGTCGACCGAGCTGCACGTCCTCAACGACACACACATGGAACGCCGCGCCGCCGGCGACGACTCCTACGAAGCCCTGCGCGGGACCGCCGAGCGCCTCTACGCGCAGATGACGATCGCCGCCAACAACACCGCCCTCCCCCCCTCCTGGACCCCGCGGCGCTTCGCCCGGTACCTGCGCTGGGCCTGGCTGGTCGAGGGCGGCGCCCAGTACTTCTCCCGCCAGGTCGGCCTCTACCGCGCCGCCGTGATCCGCCGCCTGCGCGAGAGCTCCCGGCCCTCCTTCCCGCCCTCGCGCCGCGACGCCGTCCTCCTCGGCGGCACGATCTTCGACCTGCTCGAGAACGAGCGCGGCCCCGAGGCCTGCGAGCGCCTCGTCGCCAAGCTCCTCCCCCAGGGCCCCGAGGTCCAGCTCGAAGACGCCTTCGACGCCCGCTTCCGCGAGATCGAGGAAGCCTGGCGCGACTACCTGCGGGAAATGGTCCGCGGCCCGGTCTCCGTCAGGTGAGCAGCGCTCAGCTCGTCGCCTGGTAGAGCAACCAGGAGAGGAGGAAGGCGCCGACCACGGCGACGGCGATCCAGAAGGCGAGCTTCGCCGGCGAGGTGGCACCGGTTTCGCCCCGCGCCAGCCGCCGTTCCTCTTCAAGCTCGGTCCGCTCCTGGTCCTCGTCCTCCACGAACGTTTCCGCCAGCACCTCGCGCGCTCGTTTAGCCGAACCGGCCGCCACCATCACGTCGACCGGGCCAGGCATGTAGGAGGCGCCGGGACCTGGCAGCACCTGCTGCAGGACGCTCGGGATGTCGGCCTCCATCAGGAGCCCCTGGATCAGCTCGGCCTCGGGCCGGGTGCGGGCGAAGGCGACCTTGACGAGGCGGTCGCCGTTGCCACCACCGCCTCCACCGTCGCCCTCGTCGCCGCCGAAGTCGCCACCGCCGCCGTGGGCGCCGCGCTGGTGCCCCGACGCCGGGGGCCTATGCGACGTCGAGGTCGACATCGGCGATCTTCATGTCCTTCAGCGAGTAGCCCTTGACGTCGGGGGCGTCTTCGTCCTCCAGCGAGACGATCACGTAGACCTGTTCCGGCCACATCACCGCCTCGTTGACGTCGGTCTGCGAGGGGTAGGCGGCGCTGCGGGTGTGCGAGTGGTAGATCGCGACGAGCTCTTCGCCCGCGTCTTCGATCGCCTTCAAGGCGTTGTACTGCCCCTGCGGATCCATCTCGTAGCGCAGCGGGCTCGCCGCCGCGTTCTCGACCCGCACCACCCGGGTCGCCTCACCGTCGCGCCCGCCGATCATCCCGCAGCACTCGTTCGGCAGATCCTCGCGCGCGTGCGCGACCATCTCGTCGATCAACTGCTGAGAGATCTTCACGGGGCGAGGCTAGCGAAAGGTATGCACCCGCGCTCAGGAGCTACTGATGAACCTGGTCTTTGCCGGCGCCGCCGAAGATTCGGTCCCTGCCCTTGCCGCCGCAGATCAGGTCGGGCCCGGCGAGACCGCGAACTTCATCAGCGCCACCGAGCCCCGCAATCACGTCCCGGTGCGGCGTCCCGGTCAGCCGGTCGGGGCGTGCGGTCCCGACGATCGTCGCCTTCTTGCCGAGGCACCGGGTCCGGTCGGTCCCTCCGCGCAGCGCGATCAGCCCGAAGCGTTTCGTCGCCCCGAGTCCCGAGTCAGCGAAGGCGATGATCCGTCCGGTCGACTGGATGCCGACCACGTACTTGGTTTCGCCGCCGCCCCCGTAAGGCAGGACCACCCGTTCGCCCCCGCCGAAGGTCCGGTCTTTGCCGCCGCCGGCAAGCAGCCGGAAGACGGATATGCGTCCCCCTCCCCAGCCGACGCCGACCAGGCGTTCCTTGCCGTCAACAGCGAGGTCGCTGGGGTCGACTGCGCCGGCCCGGTTGAAAAGCCGCAGCGCGCCGCCGTTGCCGAAGCTCGCATCGAGGGCACCTTCGGGTCCCAGCTTGATCACGTTGCCGACCGTGGAGATGGTTTCGGTCGAGGTTTCGTAGGACACGAAGAGACCGCCCGCAGGGGTGGGCGTCGCCGTCTCCACCGATCCCTGCGCGCCCGGAGTCGGGAAGAAGAGGCTGCCGTCACCGGCCCAGGAGGGATCGAACTGTCCCCCGGGCTGCAGGCGGGCGATGCTGAACCCTTCGCCGTAGAGTGGCGTGCCCCCGAGGCAGCAGTAAGGGACGGGAACGGTGATCGCGCCGCTCGAGCTGACTAACACCTCGGTCGGCTTGGTCTGCGTGGGGAGCAGCGGACGGGCTTCGCCGCCGCTGCCGAATTCGGTGTCGAGCCGGCCGTCGGCGGTGAAGCGGGCGACCATCAACGCCTGGTCGTGCCCTTCCCCTTCGAAGCCTCCCTGGGCGGCGACGAGCACCTTGCCGTCGAGCTGGACCGCCACTTTCGGCACCCCGCGGGTGTCGGCGATCAGCTTTTCGGGGGCAGTGGCGATGCCACCGCTGCCGAACCCCGGATCGAGGCGGCCGTCGAGCCCGATCCGCGCCACCACGAGCCCGCTTTCGCCGCCGTAGGCCGCCACCACCGGCTTGCCGTCGGACCCGACCGCCAGGTCGAATTCGTCTTCCAGCGGGCTCTGCTTGACCGTCAGCTGCGGGCCCGCCGCGAAGGCGGGGTCGAGTTCGCCGTCGGCCGTGTATCGAGCGACCGTCAGTTCGACCCGGCACCCGAACGGCGGATCGCAGGGCGGGTAACTCGAGTAGAGGACGAAGATTTCATCGTGCGGGCCGATCACCATCCGCCCGCCCGCTTCCCCAGGGACCGGGTCCCCCGAGGCCGGTGCTTCGGCGATCCCGTCGCCACCGCCGAAGGAGCGATCGAGGTCGGCGGGTGCGGCCGGCGCCGAGGAGGCGGCGAGCGCGAGGGCAAGGACGATCAGGGCGAAGCAGGCAGAGGCGCGGCGCATGCCCCCAGAACCTTAAATCGCGCGGCGAGTTGCGGAGCGGCCGGAGCCGCTACCACCAAACCGTCGTATCGAGGTTTTCGATCTCCTCGATCGGTTTGGTGTAGACGCCGGAGGAGAGGTACTTCCAGCCGTCGTCGGGGATGATGAAGACGACGTTGCCGCCGTCGAGCTCGCCGGCGATGCGGTTGGCGATGTAGGCGATCGCGCCGGCGGAGACGCCGGCGAAGACGCCCTCCTCGTCGAGCAGTTTCTTCGTCCAGACGATCGCGTCGCGGTTGGAGACCATGATCTTGCGGTCGAGCAGGGAGAGGTCGATGATCGGCGGGATGAAGCCGTCGTCGAGGGAACGGAGGCCCTGGACGAGCTCGCCCTGTTTCGGCTCGGAGGCGACGATCAGGGTCTCCGGGTTCGCCTCCTTCAGCCGGCGGCCGTTGCCCATCAGGGTCCCGCCGGTGCCGAGGCCGCCGACGAAGGCGGTCACCTCGTCGAGCTCGTCGAGGATCTCCAGGGCGGTGCCGTTGTAGTGGGCGAGCGGGTTGGCCTCGTTGCCGTACTGGTAGGGCATGTAGTAGCCGGGTTCCTCGGCCATCTCCAGCGCCACCTCGACCGCCCCGTTGGAGCCCTTCGCGCCCTCGGAGTAGACGATCTCCGCCCCGTACATCCGCAGCAGTTGGGTCCGCTCCTCGGTGACGTTGTCGGGCATCACCACCTTCAGCGGATAACCCTTGCGCCGGCAGATCATCGCCAGGGCGATGCCGGTGTTGCCGGAGGTCGGTTCGAGGATCGTCTGACCCGGTTCGATCGCCCCTTCGGCCTCGGCCGCCTCGATCATCGATTTCGCCACCCGGTCCTTGACCGAGCCGGTCGGGTTGCGCCCCTCGAGCTTCGCGTAGATCCGGACCTCAGGCTTGGGCGAGAGCCGCGGCAGCTCGACCAGCGGCGTATTGCCGATCGACTCGACGATGTTGCCGAAGCGCCCGCCGCAAGGTTTGTTGAGTAGATCGTCGCGCATGCCCGCCATTACTTCAGAAAGTGTAGCGAGGGTTTGCCACCCCGGGAGCCGGATTTGAAAGCGCCTGCATTGGGCATGTGAACGCGCAACTTGTAGGTTTGGCAGGTCCGGCAACTTGGATCGGAGGAATCAGGAATGAGAAAGACCCGGTTGGCCGCGCTCTTCGCGGTCCTCCTGCTCGCACTCGCCTCGGTCGCAGCGGCCGGCTGCGGGGGCGGCGGCGACAGCACCAGCAGCGGTGGCGGTGGCGAAACCAGCAGCGAAGGCGGCGGCGAACCGCTCAGCGTCGGCTCGGACATCCCCTATCCCCCGTTCGAGCAGGGGAAACCCGGCAACTACACGGGCTTCGACATCGAACTGATGGAAGCGATCGCCGAAAAGATGGGCCGCAAGGCGGAATTCCAGGACACCTCGTTCGAAACGATCTTCCGCGACGTCGCCCAGGGCAAGTTCGAAGCCGTGATCTCGGCCGCGACGATCACCGAAGAACGCGAGCAGGCGGTCGACTTCTCCAACCCGTACTACCTCTCCGAACAGGCGGTCCTGGTCAAAGAAGGCAGCGACGTCAAATCGCTGAAGGACCTCGACGGCAAGACCGTCGCCGCGCAGCAGGGCACGACCGGCCTGGAACTGGCGAAGGAAGAACTCGGCGGCAGCGAAATCCGGCCCTACCCCGAAGGTCCTGACGCGGTCAACGCGCTCAAGGCCGGCACCGTCGAAGGCGTGATCATCGACGCCCCGGTCGCCCAGAACGCGGTCGAAAAGTCCGGCGGCGTCGAAATCGCCGAAAAAGTGCCGACCGAAGAAACGTACGGGATCGCCGTCGCCCAGGGCGAAACCGAACTGCTCGAAGAAATCAACAAGGCGCTGAAGGAAGTCGAGCAGGACGGCACCTACAAAACGATCTACGAAAAGTGGTTCCACCTCGAACCGCCGAAAGGGATCGAAAGCGAAACCCACGAAGCCGAATGAGCGATCGGCTCACGAGTTGAGATGAACCGGAAGGGGCGCCATGATGGCGCCTCTTCTTTTTTCACGGGGAGCTAGCAGGAGACGGCGATGAGCGAATTCTTCCACCAGTACTTCGACTTCACGATCATGGGGGACCACTTCAGCGAAGTGCTGGAAGGGTTCTTCAAAAACCTGCTGCTGTTCGCGGTGGTCGTCCTGCTGGCGCTGATCTGGGGGCTGATCCTCGCCCTGATCCGGCAGCTTCCGGGGAGGAAATTCGCGCCGCTGCGCTTCCTCACGATCGCCTACATCGACGTCCTGAGGGCGATCCCGATCCTGATCATCCTGCTGCTGATCTCCGGCGGCATCCCCTACCTGAACTTCATCCCGAAGGACATCCGGATCCCGCACTGGTTCGGACAGCCCGACCCCTTCTGGTACAGCGTCCTCGGCCTGACGATGGTCTACGGCGCCTACATGGCTGAGGTCTACCGGGCCGGGATCGAAGCGGTGCCGGGCGGGCAGTTCGAGGCGGCGCGCTCGCTGGGGATGAGCTACGGCAAGGCGATGCGCCACGTCGTCGTCCCGCAGGCGGTGACGAAGATCCCGGCGCCGATGCTGAACGAAATGATCTCGCTGCTGAAGGACACCACCCTCGCCAGCGTCGTCGCCCTCGGCGAGGCCGTCCTGGTCAGCCGCGAAATCCTCGCCGAAAGCTTCAACAGCTCGGCTGTCATCCTCGCCGGTGCGATGTTCCTGGTCATCACCCTCCCCGCCGCCCGCCTCGTCGACGTGCTGATCAAGCGCAATCAGGCGAAAGTCACGCGCGGCGCCCACATCGAGGTCGGGTGACGATGGCCGACCCGATGATCAGGCTGGAGGGGATCCACAAGCGCTTCGGCTCGCTCGAGGTGCTGAAAGGCGTCGACCTCGACGTCGCCAAAGGCGAAGTCGTCTGCATCCTCGGGCCGAGCGGCTCGGGCAAGAGCACCTTCCTGCGCTGCGTCAACCTGCTCGAGCCGCCCGAGAAGGGCGACATCTTCATCGAAGGCAACGACATCTGCAAGGGACCGGGGAGCGGCGCCGGCGAGCAGAGCTGGAAGCTCGACTTCGTCCGCCAGCGGGTCGGGATCGTCTTCCAGCAGTTCAACCTCTTCCCGCACAAGACCGCGCTGGAAAACGTGACCCTGGCCCAGGAAAAGGTGCTCGGCCGATCCCGGGCTGAGGCGCGGGCGAAAGCGACCGAGCTGCTGGAGCGGGTCGGCCTCGGCGACAAGCTCGACCAGTACCCCGAACGGCTCTCCGGCGGCCAGCAGCAGCGGGTCGCGATCGCCCGGGCGCTGGCGATGGACCCGCACGTGATGCTCTTCGACGAGGTGACCAGCGCGCTGGATCCCGAGCTGGTCAAAGAAGTGCTCGACACGATGCGCGAGCTGGCCGAGGAAGGGATGACGATGATCGTCGTCACCCACGAGATCGGCTTCGCCCGCGAGGTGGCCGACCGGGTGATCTTCATGGACCAGGGCGTGATCGTCGAGGAGGGCCCGCCGGCGGAGGTGCTGGAGAACCCCCGCGAGGAGCGGACGAAGCAGTTCCTGGGCTTGGTGCTGGAGCGCTGAGCGCTACGCGGCGCCGCCGGCCATGGCCGGCAGGATGACGACCGTGTCGCCGTCTTTCACTGAAGTCTCAAGGCCCTGAAGCACCCGTACGTCCTCGTCGTTGAGGTAGACGTTGACGTAGCGGTTGAGCTCGCCGTCCTCGCCGAAGAGCTGCTCCTCGGTGTCCGGGTAGTCGCCGGTCAGCGAGCGCAGCACGTCGCCGACGTTGCCGCCGCCGACCTCGACCTCGGCCTGCCCCCCCGTTTTCGGGCGCAGGACAGGTGGGATGCGGACGGTCGCCATGGAGCCGGTGATCCTACCTAGGCGATCGACTGCCGGTCGCCACCCGCGCCGGCGCAGAACTGATCGTAATCCGGGAACTGACCCATCTCCGACTCGGGAATCTCCTCGGCGTGCTCGCCGCAGATCGGGCAGTCGGGGTCGCGGCGGACCTTCAGCTCGGTGAAGCGGGTGCCGAGCGCCTCGTAGAGGAGCAGGCGGCCGATCAGCGGTTCGCCCTTGCCGAGGATCAGCTTGATCACCTCGTTGGCCTGCAGGGTGCCCATCGTCCCGGCCATCACCCCGAGCACGCCGTTGGCGGAGCAGCTCGGCGCCAGCTCGGCCGGCGGCGGGGTCGGGTAGAGGCAGCGGTAGCAGGGCCCCTCGAAGGGGACGAAGGTCGAGATCTGCCCGTCGAAGCCGAGGATCGAGGCGGAGACGACCGGCTTGCGCGTCCGCACCGAGGCGTCGTTCAGCAGGTAGCGGGTGGGGAAGTTGTCGGCGCCGTCGACGACGATGTCGTAGTCGGAGATGACGTCGAGGATGTTGCTCGCGTCGAGGCGGCCGTTGTGCTCGACCACCTTGACGTCGGGGTTCAGCCCTTCGATGAAGATCCGCGCCGAGGCGGTCTTCGCCATCCCGATCCGTTCGGTGTTGTGGATCACCTGGCGCTGCAGGTTGGAGGCATCGACGACGTCGTCGTCGACGAGGCCGATCGTGCCGACGCCGGCCGCGGCCAGGTAGAGCGCGGTCGGGGCGCCGAGCCCGCCGGCGCCGAGCAGCAGCACCTTCGCGTTCAGCAGCTTGATCTGGCCGTCGACCCCGACCTCGGGGAGCAGCGTGTGGCGCGAGTAGCGCTCGCGCTGCTCGGGGGTCATCCCCGAGGGCGAGACGACGGGCAGGCCCTGCTCCTGCCACTGGAGGATGCCGCCGCTCATCGAGGCGACGTTCTCGTAGCCGAGCTGCTGCAGCTGGGCGGCGGCGATCGCGGAGCGGTTGCCGGAGCGGCAGTAGAGGATCGTGCGCGCCGTCTTGTCCGGCGCCGCGGCCTCGATTTCGTCGGAGAGCAGACCCGGGGGCACCAGCTTGCCGCCCTCGAGGTGCGCCTCCTGGTACTCGTGGGGCTCGCGGGTGTCGATCAGGACGACGTCGCCGCCGTTGATCTCCTCTGCCGCCTCGAAGGGTTCGATCTCCTCGATCGTCTGCACGCGCTGGGTGTCGATGGCCATTTGAAGTAAATCCCCTGAAATCGGATCAGCTTTAACTTCAAAAAGTATAGCGGGCTTTGGGAGCGGCCCTGCGAAAGCTTCGAAATGGCTTGAGAAAACGAAAAACGGCCCCGGGAAGGCTCCCGGGGCCGCATCTCGGCGCCTGGACGAGAGAAGCTGCTCTAGAGGGTGGGGCGCATCTGGCGCAGGCGGCGGACCCGCTCCTCGATCGGGGGGTGGGTCGAGAAGAGGCCGGCGATCCCCCCGCCCTTGAAGGGCTTGACGATGTAGAGGGGCTCGGCCGCCTGGTTGACCTGCATCGGGATCGCTTCCGCGCCCTGCTCGAGCCGCAGCAGCGCGCTCGCCAGCGACTCGGGGTTGCCGCAGATTTCGGCGCCGCCGGCGTCGGCCGCGTACTCGCGCTGGCGCGAGATCGAGAGCTGGATGATGCTCGCCGCGATCGGGGCGAGGATGACCATGCCGAGCGCGGCGACGATGCCGAGCGGGCCGTTGTCCTCGTCGCCGCCGAACCACATCAACATGTAGGCGAGGTAGGTGATCGCGGCGCCGATCGCCGAGGCGACCGACTGGATCAGGATGTCGCGGTGCTGGACGTGCGCGAGCTCGTGCGCGAGGACGCCGCGCAGCTCGTCCTCGGAGAGGAGCTTGGTGATCCCGCGGGTCACCGCCACCGCCGAGTGCTTCGGGTTGCGGCCGGTCGCGAAGGCGTTCGGCTGGTCCTGGGGGATCATGTAGAGGCGCGGCATCGGCAGCCCGGCGCGGGTCGTCAGTTCCCGCACGATCTGGTAGAGCCGCGGCGCTTCGGCCTCCTCGATCGGCTTCGCCCGGCTCATCGCCAGAGCCATCTTGTCGCTGAAGAAGTAGGAGAAGAAGTTGATCGCGAGCGCCATGAAGAGGAAGAGCGTCGCGGTCCCGACGCCGCCGATCGCGTAGCCGATGGCGACGAGCAGACCGCCCAGCGCGGCCATCAGGATCGTGGTGCGGAGGGTGGCGCTCCAGGTGGATTGCTTGGTGGTGGTCATCGCGTGGGTCGCTCCTAGGTTCGGGTGGTCGTCCCAGTATGCGGCGAAAGCGCGAAATCGCCTATAGGGGCCACCCCCCGTCAGTGCCGGGAAGAACCCCCAGGCCCCGGCCCACGACCGAACTGCATCAACTTGACTATCTGCCAGGTGGATAAGTTGATGCAGTTCGCTTGGTCGTAGGCTGAATCGATGACGCTCGTCTTGATCGGGCTGGCGCTGGTGGTGCTGGCGCTTGCGTTGGCGCTGGTGCGGGAGCGGCGGCGGCTGCGGCCGCTGGAGGACCTGGTCGAGGCGATGGAGAAGGTCGACCTATCGAGTCCGCGGCCCCTCCTCCCCGCCTCGATCGACGGGGTCGGCGAGACCGAGGAGGTGGCGCGGATCGAGCTCGCCTTCCTGCGGATGATGCGGCGGCTGGAAGCGGAGCGGCGGCGGGCCGGCTCGGCCGCGCTGCACGCCCAGGAGGAGGAGCGGGCGCGGGTCGCCCGCGACCTCCACGACGAGGTCAACCAGTCGCTGACGGGACTGCTGCTGCGGCTGGAGGCGGCGCGCGAGGCGGCGCCGCCGGAGCTGGAGGACGAACTGGCCGAGACCAAAGCGCTGGCCAACCAGGCGATGGGCGAGCTGCTCTCGCTGGCGCGGCAGCTGCGGCCGACTGCGCTCGACGACCTCGGCTTAGTGGCGGCGATCGAAGGCCAGGTCGAGCAGTTGCGGCGGGGCGAGATCGGGGCGAGCCTGGAGGCCGACGGCGACTTCTCCGACCTCGGCGACGACGCCCAGCTCGTCGTCTACCGGGTCGCCCAGGAGGCGCTCTCCAACGCCGCCCGCCACAGCGGCGCCGCCCGCGTCGAGGTGCGCCTGCGGCGGACTGAGGGCGGCGGCGTCCTCCTCGAAGTGAGCGACGACGGCCGCGGCTTCGCCTTCGACGAGTCCGAGCGCGGCCTCGGGATCGGCGGCATGCGAGAGCGCGCCCTCCTGATCGGCGCCGAGCTGACGATCGAGTCCCGCCCCGGCCGCGGCACCACCGTCCGCCTGGTCGTCCCATCCTGATCTGGATGCCGACGGGACGATTTCGTCCCGCATAGGGACGTTTTCGTCCCGTCGGCGAGACTTATGCCATGCGTGTGCTGATCGCCGACGACCATGGGATCGTCCGCTCCGGGCTGCGGCTGCTGCTGGAGCGGCAGGCGGACATTGAGGTGGTGGCCGAGGCGGCCGACGGGGCCGAGGCGCGGGAGCTGGCGGTGCGGGAGCGGCCGGACCTGGCGATCCTCGACGTGAAAATGCCGAAGCTGACCGGGTTGCAAGCGACGCGGGAGATCAAGAAGCAGGCGCCGGAGGTCGCGGTCCTGATCCTCTCGATGCACGACGACGAGCGCTACCTGTTCGAGGCATTGAAGGCGGGCGCCTCCGGCTACGTGCTGAAGGCGCAGGCGGACACCGACCTGCTGGCGGCGATCCGGGCGGTCGAGCGGGGCGAGCCGTTCCTCACCCCCGAGGCGCAGCGGACCCTGATCAAGGACGTGCTCGAGCGCGGTTCCAGCGGCGAGGAGGAGCTGACGCCGCGCGAGGAGGAGATCGTCAAGCTCGTCGCCGAGGCGCACACGACCAAGCAGATCGCCGAGCTCCTCCACCTCTCCGAGAAGACGGTCGAGAACCACCGCGCCAACGCGATGCGCAAGCTCGGGATGCGAGACCGGGTCGAGCTGGTCCGCTACGCGATCCGCCGCGGCCTGATCGAGCCTTGATCCCCGCCGACGGGACGAAAACGTCCCTATGCGGGACGGAATCGTCCCGTCGGCATAACCGACCGCTCTAGTAGGATTTATGTCGATGCTGTTTTCGACCAAAGCTGAGTACGGCGTGCGCCTGATGGTCGAGCTCGGGCGCCAGCCCGGTTCGCAGCCCGTCTCGCTGGGCTCCGTCGCCGAAGCGGAGAACCTGCCGCTCTCCTACCTGGAGCACCTGGTGGCGAAACTGCGCAAGGCCGGCCTCGTCACCTCGACCCGCGGCGCCCACGGCGGCTACCGCCTGGCGAAACCCGCTGCGGAGATCCGGATGGACGCGGTGGTCGAGGCGCTGGAAGGGCAGATCGCGCCGATGGAGTGCTTCCACGACACGCCGGAAGGCAAAGTCCTCTGCTCGCACGAGTCAGACGGCGACCAGGCCTGCTCGACGAAGCTGCTGTGGATGCGCGTCCAGGGCGGCGTCACCAAGGCGCTCGCCGGCACCACCCTGGCGGAGCTGGTCGAGTTCTCGACCAAGAGCGAGCCGACCCGGGCCGCGGTCCTCGGCAGCGTCGCGTAGGAACTGCGCCCCCGCGCACACCGAACTTCAACTGCAAACCCAGAAACGGAGCGAAATTGGCTGAGCTGGAGATCCGCAACCTGCACGTGGAGGTCGAGGACAAGAAGATCCTCAAAGGCCTCGACCTCGACGTCGAGAAGGGCAAGGTGCACGCCCTGATGGGCCCGAACGGCTCCGGCAAGTCGACGCTCGCCAACGTGATCATGGGCCACCCGGCGTTGGAGGTGACCGAGGGCACGATCACCTTCAAGGGCGAGGACATCACCGAGGCCGACCCCGAGAGCCGCTCGCAGGCCGGCCTCTTCATGGCCTTCCAGTACCCCGTCGCGATCCCGGGCGTCTCGGTCTCCAAGTACCTGCGGATGATCATCAATGCCCACCGCGAGGCCCGCGGCGAAGAGCAGATCAAGATCAAAGACTTCGCCCGCACCGCCCAGGAGGCGATGGAGCTGGCGAGCATCCCCAAAGACTTCTCCAGCCGCTACCTCAACGACGGCTTCTCCGGCGGCGAGAAGAAGCGGATGGAGCTGCTGCAGCTTGCGCTGCTGCGGCCGGAGATCGCGATCCTCGACGAGACCGACTCCGGGCTCGACATCGACGCGCTGCGGACCGTCGCCGAGGGCGTCAACAAGTTCGCCGGCCCGGACATGGGCGTCCTGATCATCACCCACTACCAGCGCATCCTCCACATGGTGAAACCGGACGCGGTTCACGTCATGTACCAGGGGCGGATCGTCAAGGAAGGCGGCCCGGAGCTGGTCGGCGTGCTGGAGGAGAAAGGTTACGGCTGGATCAAAGAGGAGGTCGAGGCAGGCGCTGCCGCCTGACCTCGCAACCCGATGGAGCCGGTGAGCGCGCAAAGCCCTGCGGCTCCGCTTGACGTGGAGAAGGTCCGCGCCGCCTTCCCGGCGCTGGAGCGCGAGGTCCACGGCCAGCCGGTCGCCTACCTCGACAGCGGCGCCAGCGCCCAGCGGGTGCTGGCCTCGATCCAGTCGGTCGACCGCTACGAGCGGCGCCACCACTCCAACGTCCACCGCGGCTCCCACACCCTCTCGGCCGAGGCGACCGAAGCCTACGAGGGGGCGCGGGCCACGGTCGCCGACCACATCGGCGCCGCCGACCGGCGCGAGGTCGTCTTCGTCCGCAACGCGACCGAGGCGATCAACCTGGTGGCGCGCGCCTGGGGCGACGCCGACGTCGGCGCCGGCGACCGCATCGTCCTCACCGAGATGGAGCACCACTCCAACATCGTCCCTTGGCAGCAGCTAGCCGAGCGGGCGGGGGCGGAGATCGACTGGGCGCCGATCGACGAGGAGGGGCGGCTCGACATGGACGCCTTGGCGGCGCTGCTGGAGCGCGGGCCGAAGCTGGTCGCGGTGACCCACGTCTCCAACGTGCTCGGGACCGAGAACCCGATCGCCGAGATCGCCCGGCTCGCGCACGAGGTGGGCGCGCTGGTGCTGGCCGACGGCGCCCAGTCGGCGCCGAAGCTGCCGCTCGACATGGCCGAGCTCGGCGTCGACTTCTACGCGATCACCGGTCACAAGCTCTACGGCCCGACCGGGATCGGCGCCCTCTGGACCAGGCTCGACCTGCTGCGGTCGATGCCGCCCTTCCTCGGCGGCGGTTCGATGATCCGCAAGGTCACCAAGGCGGGCACGACCTACGCCGACCCGCCCGCCCGCTTCGAGGCGGGGACGCCGGCGATCACCCAGGCGATCGGGATAGCCTCCGCCCTGCGCTGGCTCGACTCGGTCGGGATGGAGCAGGTGCGCGAGCACGAGGAACAGGTCGCCGACTACGCGCTCGAGCGCCTCGCCGAGGTTCCCGGCCTGCGCATCTTCGGCCCGCCCCGCGGCCCCGGCCGCCTCGGCCCCGTCTCGTTCGAGATCGACGGCATCCACGCCCACGACGTCTCCGAGATCCTCGATCGCCACGGCGTCGCCGTTCGCGCCGGCCACCACTGCGCCCAGCCGCTGATGGACCGCCTCGAGATCGCCGCCACCGCCCGCGCCAGCTTCGGCGTCTACACGACGACCGAGGAGATCGACCGCCTGGTCGACGGGCTGGAAGACTCCCGCCGCGTCTTCGGTCTCTAGCCGCCGCGCGCCTGGTCGCTTACCGACCAGGGCACGTTCACTGTTCGTGGGTGTAGCCCCATGAACAGGCCATCCGGGGACTGAGCTTGAGAAGATTGCCCGAGGCGTCATAGGTGCCGGAGCGCCGCAGGCAGAACGGCCCTTCGATCGCCCCGGCGGCGAACCGGAACCGGGAAAGACCCGTGGCCGCGGCCTGATCGGGAGCAAGTAAGGCCAGTGGGATCCGCCTGCTCCCCCTGCCGTCCAACCAGATCCGAACCGACCGGACCCGTTTGGGAAACGCCATGCCGAACACGGTGCGCGTCGCCTCGCCCTGGCCGGAGGAGACGCCGAGGACGTTGGGGGTGGTGCTTAGCGAGACGCAGGCTCGCACCGTACTCTCATATTCGGCCAGCGTTCCTTCGCCGGTGGCGAGCTTCACACAGGGGCGCCCTGGACTTGCGGATTCGCTTTCCCGCCCGACCGAGACCGCCCATCGGAACGCACCGATCGTGCCACTGCCGAGGAGGGCTTCCGGCACCGCGGGGGGTTCGGGCTCGATTTCGTAGGCGCTACTCACGCCGACGCCAAGCTGGGGCGTAGCCAGGACGCCGAAGACGAGAACTGCGCAAAGCCGTCTTATCGCGGACCTTCCCCCTCCCACGCGACGAACACTAACCGCCTCGAGCTACGCCGGCTGGCGACGCTTCCTGATCCGGTGCGGCGAACGATCACTTCCGCATCATCGCTTCGCTAGCCTCGAATCATGGACGAGCTCTACCGCGATCAGATCCTCGAGCACTACAAGCGGCCGCACAACTTCGGCCACCTCGAGAACCCCGACCTCGAGTTCGAGGACACCAATCCGTTTTGCGGGGACGAGCAGCACGTGACCATTGAACTCGACGGCGACGACAAGGTGGCGGCGATCGCCTTCGAGGGCAAGGGCTGCGCGATCTCGACGGCGGCGACCTCGCTGCTGACCGACGAGCTGGTCGGGATGAGCCGCGAGGAGCTGCTGCGGCTGCCGAAAGACTTCGTCCTCGAGCTGCTCGGGATCGAGATCTCGGCGACGCGGATGAAGTGCGCGATGCTCGGCCTGAAGATCGTCAAGAGCGCCTCCCTCGGCAAGCCCGCCGAATGGGAGGACGAGGGCGAGACCGGCGACCCGGCCGAAGCGGTCGCCGACCTCGGCCAGCTCTAGCGACTACGCCTCGCCGGCGCGTTCTAGCGTCTCCGCGCTCGGCGTCATCACCGCGAAGGAAGCGCCGAAGGCGTCTTTGACGACGGCCATGCGGCCGGGTTTGATGTCGACCGGGCCGAACATCACCTCGCCACCGAGCTCCTTGACCTTCGCCACCGCCTCGTCGGTGTCGACGCTGCCGAAGTAGACAAGCCAGTGCGGCGGAACCTGATCGGGGACGCGGCCGCGCATGTCGAGCATGCCGCCAACCTGGCGACCGTCTACCAGCCACTCGGTGTAGGTGCCACCGCCCTCCATCTCGTGGTCGTTCGTCTCCCAGCCGAAGACGGCGCCGTAGAACTGCTTGGCCGCCTCGGGATCCCGGGTGTTGAGCTCGGTCCAGCCGAAGGCGCCCTTCTCGTTGACCAGCTCGGCGCCGGCGAAGTCGGCCGGCTCCCACATCCCGAAGAAGGCACCCTCGGGGTCGGTGAAGATCGCCAGGCGGCCGTAGTTCGAGACTTTCATCGGCGCGGCGATCATCGTGCCACCGTTTTCCTGGACGGCGCGGCCGAGCGCCTCGATGTCGTCGACGGAGACGTAGGTGCTCCAGGCGGGCGGCTGGCCCTCCTGCATCAAAGGCATCGCCCCGGCGACGTCGCGCCCGTTCTTTTTGGCGCGGCGGTAGCCGCCCATTTCGGCCGAGTTCGGCAGCTCTGGGATCTCCCAGCCGAACAGCTCGCCGTAGAAGCGCTCCGCGGCCTCGAGGTCGGGCGTCGCCAGGTCGACCCAGCAGGGCGTTCCCGGCACGTAACTGGTCCTCTCGCTCATCTCTGCTCCTCTCTAGAAAGGTCTGTCTCGATCAGACCACACCCGAGCCGCAAAGTCATCGCTCAGGCGTGAAAATCTCCCCGCCCCGGAACGAGAAGGCCGACCGCCCCACCCCGCTAAAATCCGACCGTAGAAGTAGGATTAAGTCTCAAGCCGCACGAGCGACCTGAGCTACCCAGGAGCACCCACCCCTCTTGACCGACACCGCAGGAACCAAGATCCCCGTCTGCCCGGCAGCCGAGCTGCCGCCCGGCGGCATGCGCCTGGTCGAGCACGAGGGCACCAAGATCGGCGTCTTCAACTGCGACGGCAGCTATTACGCGATCGAGGATCGCTGCTCCCACGACAACGGGCCGCTCGCCGAGGGCGAGTTCGACACCGCCGCCTGCACCGTCGAGTGCCCGCGCCACGGCTCCCTCTTCGACCTCACCACCGGCAGGCCGAAGACGCTTCCCGCTTTCCAGCCGGTCCAGACGTTCCCGGTAGCGGTCGAGGACGACACCATCACTTTGGAGGTCAACTGACATGGCAACGCCCGAGGTGCTCGCCGAGAAACGCGAGCTGGCCGGCATCAACGCCGACTACAAAGAGAAGTTCGGCTTCAACGATCCCGAGACGGGCTACGCCTACAAAGCGCCCAAGGGTCTGAGCCGCGAGATCGTCGAAACGATCTCCGACTTCAAGGAAGAGCCGCAGTGGATGCGGGACTTCCGGCTGAAGGCGCTGGAGCACTTCGAAAGCCGACCGACCCCGAAATGGGGCGGCGACCTCGATCAGATCGACTTCGACGACATCCACTACTTCGTCCGCGCCTCGGATAAGAACAGCCGCGACTGGAGCGAGGTCCCGGAGGACATCAAATACACCTTCGACCGGCTCGGGATCCCCGAGGCGGAGCGCAAATTCCTCTCCGGGGTCGGCGCCCAGTACGAGTCCGAGGTCGTCTACCACCAGGTGAACGAGAAGCTCGAGGCCCAGGGCGTGATCTTCACCGACATGGACACCGCCCTGCGCGAGCACGAGGACCTGGTGCGCGAGTACTGGGCGACGGTGATCCCGCCGAACGACAACAAACTGGCGGCGCTGAACAGCGCGGTCTGGTCGGGTGGCTCCTTCGTCTACGTGCCGGCCGGGGTCAAGGTCGAGATGCCGCTGCAGGCCTACTTCCGGATCAACACCGAGAACATGGGCCAGTTCGAGCGGACGCTGATCATCTGCGAGGAGGGTGCCGACGTCCACTACATCGAGGGCTGCACGGCGCCGGTCTACTCCAGCGACTCGCTGCACTCGGCGGTGGTCGAGATCGTCGCCAAACCGAGCTCGCGGGTCCGCTACACGACGGTCCAGAACTGGTCGCAGAACGTCTTCAACCTCGTCACCAAGCGCGCGGTCGCGCACGAAAAGGCGACGATGGAGTGGGTCGACTGCAACCTCGGCTCGAAACTGACGATGAAGTACCCGTCGATCTACCTGCTCGGCCCCGAAGCCCACGGCGAGATCCTCTCGATCGCCTTCGCCGGCGACGGCCAGCACCAGGACGCCGGCGGCAAGATCATCCACGGGGCGCCCCGCACCTCGTCCTCGATCTTCTCCAAGTCGATCTCCAAAGACGGCGGCCGGGCGACCTACCGCGGCCTGCTCGAAGTCGCCGACGGGGCGAGCGAATCGCGCTCGAAGGTCGTCTGCGACGCGCTGCTCCTCGACGAGGACTCGCGCTCGGACACCTACCCGACGATCCGGATCGACGAGAACGACGCCGACATCGGCCACGAGGCGACCGTCTCCAAAATCGGCGACGAGCAGCTCTTCTACCTACAGAGCCGCGGGCTCGACGAGGAGGAGGCCTCGAAGATGATCGTCAACGGCTTCATCGAGCCGGTGACGAAGGAGCTGCCGATGGAGTACGCGGTCGAGCTCAACCGCCTGATCGAGCTCCAAATGGAGGGTTCCATTGGCTGAGGTCGCAACCGCACCGGCCTGGCTCGAGGAGAGGCGCCGCAAGGGCGCCTCTCTGGCGCAGGAGCTGCCCCTTCCCGACCAGAAGGCGAAGGGATGGGAATTCACCGACCTCTCCGGGCTTGACCTGACCGCCTACGAGGAGGCGAGCGCCGAGCCGGTCGTCTCCGGCGCCGAGGGCGCGATCGTCGTCTCTCTCGCCGACGCGGTATCGAGCCACGGCGACCTGGTCAGCGAGCGGCTGGGCTCGCTGGTGCCCGCTGAGGACTTCTTCGTCGCCCGCAACGAGGCGGGCTGGCGCGACGGGGTGCTGGTCTACGTGCCGAGCGGGCTGCGGCTGAGCGAGCCGATCCAGATCGAGGTTCCGGTCGACGAGGACGGCAAGACGATCAACTGGCGGACCCTGGTCGTGGTCGAGGACGGCGGCGAAGCGGAGGTCTGGGAGCACTGGTCCTCGCCGGACGACGAGGTCGACGCGATCCTCAACTCGGTCGTCGAGCTGGCGGTCGGCCAGGACGCGACCCTGCGCTACGTCAACACCCAGGACATCTCCGAGAAGTCGTGGATCTTCGCGACTCAGCGGGCGCAGGTCGAGCGCGACGGCCGCCTTGACTGGGCGGCGCTG
Source organism: Solirubrobacterales bacterium (assembly GCA_035688825.1). Lineage (GTDB taxonomy): Bacteria > Actinomycetota > Thermoleophilia > Solirubrobacterales > 70-9 > VAYN01. Next base: position 39,452 of record DASSMM010000061.1, read on the forward strand.
GGCTTCGGCTCGGCCAACGGCAAGGTGCGGATGGAGACCAACCTCGCCGGCCCGGGCTCCGAGGCGCGGGTGACCGGCGGCTACGCCGGCGGCGCCGGACAGCACCTCGACTACGACACCACCCAGGAGCACGCCGCGCCGAACACCAACTCCGACCTCGCCTTCCGCGGCGTCCTCGCCGCCGGCGCGACCGCCGTCTGGCGGGGGATGATCAAGGTCGATCCGGGCGCCCAACAGACCGACGCCTTCCAGGAGAGCCGCAACCTCCTGCTCTCCCCCGAGGCCCACGCCGACGCGATCCCCGGCCTCGAGATCCTCGCCGACGACGTCCGCTGCACCCACGCCGCCGCGGTCGCCCAGGTCGACAAGGACCAGCTCTTCTACCTCACCTCCCGCGGCCTCGACGCCGCCGACGCCAAATCCCTGATCATCGAAGGCTTCCTCGAGTCCCTGGTCGAACGCCTCGCCGAGGGCCCCGTGCGCGACAGCATCTCCGAGGCGTTGGAGACCCGCCTCGCCGAGATCCTCTAGCGCCTAGAGTCGTCTTCTCGCCCTGCCCGCCGCTGGGCGACCGTGTTGCGGACGATCGCGGCGACGACGATCGCGATCGGGATCACGTAGAGGGTCCAGAGGTAGTGGCCGACGTGGGCGACGGGCAACACCGTTCCCTCCTACCCGTTCGCCACCGAAAGCAGGTAGAGCCCGAAGCAGGTGAAGGCGACCATCACCGCCAGCATCCAGTACTGGGAGGCGGTGGCCTTGCGGTAGTCGGGCCAGTAGACGAGGGCGCGGTCGTGGGCGAGCATCAGTCCGATGACATGTCCTACGACGAGCGCGGCGACCTGGATGTACCAGATGGCGTTGGCGCTGAGGAGCTTGTAGTCGACTTCGTTGGCGACGGTGCCGAAGAGGTCGGTGTGGCCGGTGCCGAGCGGGTCGGAGAGCAGGTAACCGAACTGGGCCTGCTCCTGGAAGACGAAGAAGCTGAAGTAGTGGGCGACGAGGTAGGCGAGGGCGATCGGAATCAGGGTGTGAGCGAAGCCGGTGCGCAGCACCTTGAATGAGGGCGCGCCGGGGACCGTGCGCATGCCGCGAACGCCGAGCAGGTAGACGAGGGCGACGGCGCCGAAGGTGGCGAGCATGAAGATCGTGTCGGTGAGGCGCAGACTGGTGGTCAGCGCCAGCCCGCGGTCGCTGAACCAGATGAAGACGTTTTCGATCGCGTCCTTGAAGGCGCCGTCCTGGGCGCCGTCGAAGCTGGTCGCGGCGATCGAGGCGATGACGACGGCGGCCGAGCCGGGCAGCGTCGCCCAATCGGTCGCGGCCGAGAAGGGGCGGCGGCGGTAGAGCCTGCCGTCGCGGGCGCCGAAGATCCCGAGCCGGCCGAACATCCCGAAGTAGACCGAGAAGGCCTCGCCGCGCTCGCACCAGACCTCGACCCCGAAGACGGCCATCATCGCCAGCGTGTAGACGCTGTAGACGAGGGCGGCGACGGCGACGGCGTGGGGTTCGATGTCGACCGAGACGATGCTGGTGCGGCCGTAGACGACCTCGATCCAGACGAAGGCGAGGAGGCCGACGGCGGCGGGCCAGCGGCCGAGGCGCTCGGGGTAGGCGAGGTGGGCGGGGCGCTGGCCGGCGATGCGGGCGAAGGCGCCACCGGCGGCGCGGCCGACCGCGCGCCAGGGGTTGAAGGGGCGGAAGAGGTCGCCGAAGATCGCCGAGAAGAAGGGGAAGCCGAGCCAACAGGTGACGAAGATGAAGGTGAGGGCGAAGTTGCGGTCCGGCGCTTCGGTGCCGCGCAGGCCGGCGTAGACCGCGACGCCGAGGAGGAAGACGCCGATGGCGCCGCAGAGGGCCTGGGCGGGCAGGCTCAGCAGCGCCGCGGAGAGGCGCTCGCCGAGCGGCCGCCGGTGCTCGTCCTCGAACTGCGGCTTGCGCCAGGCGGCCGAGAGGGCGAAGAAGGAGACGATGAGGACGATCGAGGCCGCCCACGCGAACAGCCAGGCAGGGATCGGGAGATCCTGCCTGGATGCCAGCGCGTGGGCGACGGGGAGGGTCACGGTTCGACCTTGAGGTCGATGATCTGTTCCTTGTGGCCCTCGAGCTCGGCCTCGAACTCGCCTTCGATTTCAGCCGGGAGGTCGTAGGTGACCGTGCCGCCGCCCCTCGGGACCTCCTTGGCGACGTCGTAGCCGTGCAGGTGGACCTCTTCTTCGAAGGGGACCTTGACCTTGAAGTGGATCTGGTCGCCCTTGCGGTAGACGAGTTCCTGGATCCCCCCGACCGGGTGGCCTTCCTTATCGACGACGATCGTCGGCACCTTGCCGGCGTCGGTGCTGCTGCTGGAATCGCTGCCGCCGCTGCTGAGGACGATCAGCCCGACCACGGCGACCACCACCAGGGCAGCGCCGATCAGCGCAGTTCTCGTGTTCATCTCAAGCTCCTTCCGCGCGGGAGGGCCGCGCGCTCAAGTCGTGGTTCCTTTGTCCTCTATAGGCGGACAAAGGAACCACGCGATTGGCTATGGGGCTAAGCCGGGAGCGGAGGCGGGCGCTGGGCGAGCCCGAGGGCGATGAGGAGGCCGCCGTGAGGCGCGAAGGATCGCGGCGGCTTGGGGAGGGCGGAACGGCGGGGGGCGACGCGGCGCTCCCCGCCGTTCGCGATCCGCTCGGAGAGGCGGACGATCGCCTCGCAGCCGGGGTAGCGGCCGAGCAGCAACGTCAGCAGCAGCGCCAGCAACGGCAGCGCGGGCAGCAGGAAGGTGACGAGCTGGACCACGACGGCCAGGATACTGTCCCGCCTCAACCCGCCCTAAATGCGACCCGAACGCGACAACATCGCCGCCCCCGACCTTCCCCCCAGCCTGACCTGGGTCGGGACCGAACCGGAGTCGATGCCGGCGCTGACCGCCGGCGGCCCGGCGCTCGTGCACTTCGTCGAATACGCGCAGCTGAACAGCGTCCGCACCCTCCCCTACCTGGTCGAGTGGCAGCGGCGCTATCGGGAGGCGGGCCTGAGCGTGATCGCGGTGCAGGCGCCGCGCTTCCCCTTCGCCGCCGAGCGCGACAACGTCGCCGCCGGGATGGCCGAGCTGGGGGTCGAGCTCCCGGTCGCGATCGACGCCGAGCACGACCTCTGGGCCGCCTACGGATGCAGCGGCTGGCCGAGCCTCTTCCTCTGGAGCCTCGGCGGCGCCCTCGCCTGGGCCCACTTCGGCGAGGGCGAATACCAGGCGACCGAGGAAGCGATCCAGGCCGAGCTGCGGGAACTCGACGCGCTGCAGGAGCTGCCCGAGCCGATGGCGCCGTTGCGCGCGACCGACGCGCCGGGAGTCCACGTCATCCCTCCCACCCCTGAGTTCTTCCCCGGCGGCTCGTACCAGCGCCCCTGGATCGCCGGCTCCGACGGTGAGGACCTGGCGCTCGACTACCAGGCCGGCGGCGCCTACGCGACGGTCGAGGGCGACGGCGAGCTGCAGGCGGAGATCGACGGCGAGTGGCGGACGATCCCCGCCGGCCCTCCCGGCCTGCGCACCCTCGCCGAGCACCCCTGCCACGAGGCCCACAGCCTCGTGCTCCGGCCCGCGCCAGGCGTCAAGATCTGGTCACTCAGCTTCGCCGCCGGAATCCCATAGCCGCGGGTCAGCCCGCAAGGAGGAAGCATGATCGCCAAGCTCGACTTCATCGGCATCCCGTCCACCGACGCCGACCGCTCGCGCGCCTTCTACGTCGAGACGCTCGGCCTCCGCCCCGACGAGCACGGGCAGTACGAATTCTGGGTCGGCGACACCTGCTTCGCGATCTGGGAGCCGGCCAAGCAGGGCATGGAGTTCGCGCCCCAGAAAAACGCCCACCCGGCGCTGCACGTCGAGGACGTGAATGCCGCGCGCGAGGAGCTGGAAGCCCAAGGCGTCGAGTTCGTCGGCGACATCTTCGACACCGGCGTCTGTCACATGGCTTTCTTCACCGATCCCGACGGCAACGACCTGATGCTCCACCACCGCTACGCGCCGTACGCGGACTAGATCGCCTGCTGAAAACGCCTTTCTCTCCGCTATGCGGGAAGAAGTGCGTTCTCACCATGCAGACCGGACTGTCTAAGCCTGGGCCGCGAGCTCCTCGCGGATCTCCTTCGGGAGCATGAAGCGGACGTCCTCGTGGACGGTGCGGAGCTCGGAGACGTCGTCGGCGCCGCGCTCGCGGAAGAAGGAGACGAGGCGCTCGACGAGCTCCTCGGGGGCGCTGGCGCCGGAGGTGATGCCGACGGTCTCGACACCCTCCAGCCACTCCTCCTGCACCTGGGTGTGGTTGTCGATCAGGTGCGAGGCGGCGCCGTGTTCGCGGGCGACCTCGACGAGGCGGTTGGAGTTGGAGGAGTTGGTCGAGCCGATCACGAGGACGAGGTCGCACTCGCGGGCAAGCTGCTTGACGGCGATCTGGCGGTTGGTGGTCGCGTAACAGATGTCGTCGGACTTGCTGGAGACGATGCCGGGGAACTTGGCGCGCAGGGCGGCGATCACCTCGGCGGTCTCGTCGACCGAGAGCGTAGTCTGGGTGATGAAGGCGACTTTGCTCGGGTCCGGGACCTCGAGGCTCTCGACTTCGTCGGCGGTTTCGATCAGGACGATGCTCCCGGGCGCCTCGCCGGTCGTCCCTTCGACCTCCTCGTGGCCCTCGTGGCCGATCATGATGATCGTGTAGCCCTGGGCGGCGAAGCGGCGGGCGGAGACGTGGACCTTGGTCACCAGCGGGCAGGTCGCGTCGATCGTCTGCAGGTTGCGGGCGGCGGCGTTCTCGTGCACGCTCGGCGCCACCCCGTGGGCGGAGAAGACGACGATCGCGCCCTCCGGGACCTCGGTCTCCTCCTCGACGAAGATCGCGCCCCGCTCGGCCAGCTCCTCGACCACGTGCTTGTTGTGGACGATCTCCTTGCGCACGTAGACGGGCGCGCCGTGCAGCTCGAGCGCGCGCTCGACCGTCTGCACGGCGCGGTCGACGCCGGCGCAGTAGCCGCGCGGCGCGGCGAGCAGCACCCGCTTCGGGGCGGTGGTGGTGGCAGGCATTCCTTCAGGGTACAAGGCTTGAGCGCCCGCAAACTCGGGCATAAGTAGCCTTGCTGCAATGGCAACTTCCGGACGTCACCTCGACCGCCTCACGGCCGTGGACGCCTCGTTCCTGACGAACGAGAGCTCGAGCAGCCACATGCACGTAGGGGCGATCCTGATCTTCGAGGGGCCGCCGCCGCGCTACGTCGACCTGGTCGAGCATGTGCGCAGCCGCCTGCCGCTGGTCCCGCGCTTCCGCCAGCGGCTGGTGGTGCCGCCGCTGGAGGCCGGCCGGCCGCTCTGGGCCGACGACGTCAACTTCAACCTCACCTACCACATCCGCCACACCGCGCTGCCCGATCCGGGCGGCGAGGAGGAGCTGAAGAAGCTGGCCGGGCGCGTCTTCTCCCAGCAGCTCGACCGCCTGAAGCCGCTCTGGGAGCTGTGGCTGGTGCAGAACCTGGAACGCGACCGCTTCGCGCTGCTGACCAAGACCCACCACGCGATGGTCGACGGCGTCTCCGGCGTCGACATCGGCACCGTCCTCTTCGACCTCGAGCGCGAGGCCGAGCCGATGAAGCTCGAGGACGACTGGGTGCCGCAGCCCGAGCCCGGGACGACCGAGCTGGTCGCGCGCGGCATCGCCGACGCGATGGCGGCACCCGTCAAGCTGGCCGAGCGAGCGGTCGAGGTGGTCCGCAGCCCCGAGACCGCCGCCCGCAAGGCGGTCGAGGCGCTCGAGGGCGTCGGCGAGATCGTCAGCGCCTTCGCCGATCCGGCCCCGGACGTGCCGCTGAACGAGGAGATCGGCCCCCATCGCCGCTACGTCTGGGCGCGCTCGGAGCTCGCCACCTTCAAACGGATCAAGGACGCCCTCGGTGGCACCGTCAACGACGTCGTCCTCGCCGTCGTCACCGGCGCCCTGCGCGAGTGGCTGCACGGGCGCGGCATCCGCACCGAGGGGCTGGAGCTGCGAGCGCTGGTGCCGGTCTCGATCCGCGGCGAGGACGAGCGCGGGAACCTCGGCAACCGGATCGCGCTGATGCGCGGCCCGCTGCCGGTCTACATCGGGGACCCGGTGCGGCGGCTGCGCACGATCAGCGACGCGATGGCGGGGCTGAAGCGCTCCAAACAGGCGCTGGGCGCGGAAGTGATCTCCCGCTTCAACGACTTCGCGCCGCCGACGATCCTGGCGCAGGCCTCGCGGATCAACTTCTCGACCCGCCTCTTCAACCTCATCGTCACCAACGTGCCGGGGCCGCAGATGCCGCTCTACGTCCTCGGCAAGGAACTCGAGGACGTCTTCCCGGTCGCCTTCCTGCCGCAGAACCACTGCCTGGCGGTGGCGATCATGAGCTACAACGGCAAGGTCGGGTTCGGGCTGCTCGCCGACTACGACTGCATGACCGACGTCGAGGTCGTCAGCAACGGGCTGAACGCGGCGCTGGCCGAGCTCGAGGCGGCGGCGGGCAAGGCCGCCAAAGCGGCTTGACCGCGACTCCGGCCGGGTAGCGAGAGAGCCGACGCACCTCCCTCCCTACGCTTTCGCCATGCCCATGCTGCTGATCATCCTCTTCATCGTCGTCCCGGTCGCCGAGCTCTACGTGATCATCAAGGTCGGTGAGCTGATCGGCGTCTGGCCGACCCTCGCCCTGCTGCTGGCCGACGCCCTGCTGGGATCGTGGCTGCTGAAACACGAGGGCCGCGGGGCCTGGCGGCGCTTCAACCAGGCGCTGGCGGAGCGGCGCTTCCCGGGGCGCGAGGTGGCCGACGGGGCGCTGATCATCGTCGGCGGCACCCTGCTGCTGACGCCGGGCTTCCTCACCGACATCGTCGGCGTCTTCCTGCTGCTGCCGCCGACGCGGGCGATCTCGCGGCGGCTGCTGAAACGGTTCACGATCGGGCGCTTCATGGTGGTCGGCATCCCGGGCGGCGGTCGCGGCCCGTTCGGGCCGCCGCCGACCGACGGCGGCGGGCGCCCGGCCCGCGACTACGACTACGACGCGACCGCCGAAGAGGTCCCCGACGGCGGCGGCTCCGACCCGCGGCTGCCGCGGACCGACCGGCCCTGAGATGGCGGCCGGGGAGCGGCAGACCAAGCGGCTCCTCGCCCGCCGACCGACCCCCGACGACCGCGCCGTCTACCACGCCCACTTCACACGGCCGGAGATCGAGGCCTGGCTGCGCCCCTCCCCCCTGCCGCCGTTCAGCGCCCAGGTGATCGACGAGCTGGTCGAGGGCGACCAGGTCCACTGGCAGGACCACGGCTTCGGCCCCTGGGTTCTGGTCGAGCGCGAGAGCGGCGCCTTCGCCGGCCGCGGCGGCCTCGCCTGGACCTCGGTCGAAGGGGTCGCCGAAGTCGAGCTTCCCTGGAGCATCGAGCCCCACCTCCACGGCCAGGGCCTCGCCACCGAGGCCGCGATCGCCGCCTGCCACCACGCCCGCGAGCTGGAGCTCGAGCAGATCGTCGCCCTCGTCCTCCCGGCGAACGTGCCCTCCCGGCGCGTCGCCGAGAAGGCGGGATTCGAGGAAGCCGGCGAGGTCATCCACGCCGGCCTGCCGCACCTGCTGTTCCGCCAGCGCCTGCGCTGATCCCGGGAATCCCGCTGCCGGATTTGTGGAGAACCCGGATGGTGGGCGGCTGCGGCCTGCATACCTTCACGGCATGAGAGGCGAGCGGCGGCACCACCATGCGACTGACCACGACGGATCCGACGGACGTGACCCGGCGGCGCCGCTGCTGCGGGCCGAGGGGCTCGAGCGCTCCTTCGGCGAGGGGGCGACCGCGGTGCGGGCGCTGCGGGGGGTCGACCTCGAGGTCCGCGAGGGCGAACTGGTGGCGATCATGGGGCCGTCGGGCTCGGGGAAGAGCACGATGCTGCACATCCTCGGCGCCCTCGACCGTCCTGACGGCGGGACGGCGGCGATCGCCGGCCGCCGCTACGACAACCTCGGCGACCGCGAGCTGACCGAGCTGCGCGGCGACGTCTTCGGCTTCGTCTTCCAGTTCTTCAACCTGCTGCCGACCCTGACCGCGGCCGAGAACGTGCTGCTGCCGGCGCTCGTCAACGGCGAGCGGCCTGGGCGCTACGCGGCGCGGATCGACGAGCTGCTGGAGCTGGTCGGGCTCGGCGACCGGGCCGCGCACCTGCCGACCGAGCTCTCCGGCGGGGAGCAGCAGCGGGTCGCGATCGCCCGCGCCCTGCTGCGCGATCCCCGCCTCGTCCTCGCCGACGAGCCGACCGGCAACCTCGACTCGGCCAGCGGTGCGATCGTGATGAAGCTGCTGCGCAAGGTCGTCGACGGCGGCCAGACGGTCGTCATGGTCACCCACGACCCCCGCGCCGCCTCACTCGCCGACCGGGTCGTGTTCCTCCGCGACGGGGCGATCGCCGGCGAGGTCGCGGGCGGCGACACCGACCGCGTCATCGACGCCTTCCGGGAGGTCGAGCGCGGCGAGCAGCTTGCGGCGGTCCACGCATGAGCGCCCGTGCCGGAGCGATGCCGCGGGGGGCGAAGCTCCGCACCTTCAACGGCATCGGCCTGCGCTCGCTGCGGGCGCGGCCGCTGCGCTCGGTCCTCACCACCGCCGGGATCGTCCTCGGGGTCGGCATGGCCTTCGGGGTGCTGATCCTCGTCACCACGATCCACTCCAGCTTCGAAGGCCTCTTCGACGCGATCTACGGCCGCACGACCGTCGTCGTCTCCGGTAAGTCCTCGGTCGGCGCGGTGCCGGTCGCCGAACTGCCGAAGATCCGCCAGGTCGAAGGCGTCAAGGCGGCCGAAGGCGACGTCTTCGGCGTCGTCCGCACCGTCAACGAGGAGGGCGCCGCCAACAGCGGCCGCAGCTCGATGCTGTTCATCGCCGGGGTGAACATGCAGGGCTACGACACCGCCGGCTCGGAAGTGATCGCCGGGCGCGAGCCGCGGGGGCCGCGCGAGATCGAGCTCGAGGAGAGCTGGGCGAAGCAGCAGGGATACGGGCCGGGCGACCGGCTGCGGCTGGCGACGCCGACCGGGCGCGCCGACGTCACCGTCACGGGCGTCTACAAGCTGCAGACGAGCCTCGACCTCGGCGGCTATGGGACCGCGGCGATGCCGATCGCCGGGGCACGGCAGCTCACCGACCTGTACGGGACCTTCAGCGAGATCAACGTGGTCGCCGAGGAAGGGACCTCGGCGCGCGAGCTGCAGCGGCGGATCGCGGCGGTGACCGGGCCGGGCGTGGAAGTCGAAACGCCCTCCGGCAAGGGCGACCAGGCGAACGAATCGCTCTCCGGGCTCGACATCGTCCTCTACTTCTTCTCCGGGATCGCCCTCTTCGTCGGCGCCTTCCTGATCCTCAACTCGTTCAACATGACGGTGCTGCAGCGGATGCGCGAGATCGGGACGATGCGCGCGCTCGGCGCCTCGCGGCGGCGGCTCGCCGCCGGGGTCGTCTTCGAGGCGCTGATCCTGGCGACGGTCGGCGCCGTGCTGGGGCTGGCGCTCGGGCTGGGGTTGGCGGAACTGCTCGCCTCGGCGATGCGGAGCTTCTTCGGCCTGCCGCTCTCGGCGCTTAAGGTGACGACCGGCGCCGCGGCGATCGCGATCGCGGTGGGGCTGCTGGCGACCGTCGCCGGCGCCCTCTACCCCGCCCTCCGCGCCGGACGGATCTCGCCGATCCAGGCGCTGACCGGCGGGCGCACGCTCGAGCGGCCACCGGGATGGCGGCGCGCCCTCGCCGGCGCCGCGCTCTTCCTCCCAGGTCTCGCGATCGGTGGCCTCTTCTGG
>DASSMM010000062.1:0-12630 GCA_035688825.1 Solirubrobacterales bacterium
GTGCTGGTCGCCGGTGCCTCCGGGTTCACCGGCGCCCTCGCCGCGGAGATCGTCTGGCGCCACCCGAAGCTGGAGCTGGTCGCCGCCACCTCGCGCAGCGATGCCGGCAAGCGGCTCGATCGGATCTATCCGCGCTACCGGGTGCCGATCGAGCTGACCGAGCTCGACCTCGAGAACCTCCCCGAGGTCGACGCGGCGATCGTCGCCTACCCGCACGGCGCCGCCGCGCCGACCGACGCGGCCCTGCGGGCGCAGGGCATCCTCGTCGTCGACCTCTCCGCCGACTTCCGCCTCCGCGATCGCGAGACCTACGAGCGCTGGTACGGCGAGCACGGCGCTCCCGATCTCTTCGGGACCGGCGTCTACGGGCTCAGCGAGCTCTACCGCGAAGAGCTGCGCGAGGCGAAGCTGGTCGCCACCCCCGGCTGCTACCCGACCGCGAGCGTGCTGGCGCTGGCGCCTCTGGCCGAACAGGGCCTGCTCTCCGAGGTCTTCGTCTCCGCGATGCAGGGCACCTCCGGCTACGGCCGCTCCAGCGACGACCTCGTCCACTTCTCGAACATGACCGAGAACGCCTTCCCTTACAAGACCGAGGGGCACCGGCACCGGCCCGAGATCGAGCAGGAGCTGGCGGCGCTCGGCAGCCCGGCGCCGGTCACCTTCGTGCCGCACCTGCTGCCGCTCGACCAGGGCGAGCTCGCGACCTGCTTCGCCTCGCTGAAGGAGCAGATCCCCAAGGAGGCGATCCGCGACCTCTACGACCGCCGCTACGGCGAGGAGCCCTTCGTCCACGTCCTCGACGGCCCCCCGAACCTCCGCGCCGTTCGCGACACCAACGAGTGCCACGTCTACGTGACGGTTGAGGAGCGGGGGAGGGTGATGGCGTTCTCGGCGATCGACAACATCTGGAAGGGCGCCTCCAGCCAGGGCGTCCAGAACCTCAACCTGATGCTCGGGCTCGAGGAGACGGCGGGGCTGCTGTGAGCGGACCACCTGGAACCCCGCCGGAAGCGGACGCGAAGCGGAGCATTCCGGCTGATTTCTTCAGGTCCCGGTGGGTCGACGCTCCCGAGGGCGTCGAGGAGCTCGATCCCAGCCGGCTCGCGCCCGGCTTCCGCGCCGGCGGCGCCCACTGCGGGCTCAAGGGCGGCGGCCGCACCGACGTCGGCCTGGTCGTCTGCGACGCCGCGGAGGTTGCCTCGGCGATGGTCCTCACCCGCAACGCCTCGGCCGCCGCTCCGATCAGGGTCTGCCGCGACGAGGTCGATCGGGCCCGCGTCCGCGCCGCGGTCGTCAACAGCGGCAACGCCAACGCCGAGACCGGCGAGCAGGGGCTGGCCGACGCGCGGGCGATGTGCGAACGGACCGCTGCCGAGCTGGGCCTGGACGCAAGACAGGTCGCCGTCGCCGAGACCGGGACGATCGGGGTGCCGCTGCCGGTCGACGCCGTCCTCGCCGGCATCGCCGACGCCGCCTCGGGTCTCTCCGAGCAGGGCGGCGGCGCCTTCTCCGACGCGATCCTCACCACCGACCGCTGGCCGAAGCGCTGCACCCTGCGGGCCGGCGGCGTGACGCTTTCCGCCCAGGCGAAGGGGGCGGGGATGATCGAGCCGAACATGGCGACGATGCTCTGCTTCGTCCAGACCGACGCCGTCGTCGCGGACGCCGACGCGCGCCTGCGTGTCGCCGTAGACGCATCCTTCAACCGGATCACCGTCGACGGCCAGATGAGCACCAACGACACCGTGCTTCTGCAGGCCTCCGGCGCCTCCGGGCAGCCGCTGCCGGAGGGTCTGCTGGAGGCGGTGCTGATGCAGCTCGCGATCGAGATCGTCCGCGACGGCGAGGGCGCCGTCCGCACCGGCCGGATCGAGGTGACCGAGGCGGCGACGCAGGCGGAGGCCGAGCGGGTCGCCCGCGCGATCGCCAACTCGCCCCTGGTCAAGACCGCCCTGTTCGGCCGCGACCCGAACTGGGGCCGGATCGCCCAGGCGGCCGGCGCTGCCCTCGCCGGCGAGGACCTTGACGAGCTCGGGGCCGAGAACATCGACGCCGCCGAGCTCGGCGCCGAGGTCGAGGAGGCCGAGATCGGCCTGCGCCTCGGCCGCGGCGATCGCAGCGCCCACGTCTGGTTCTCCGACCTCGGCTACGAGTACGTCAAGCTCAACGCGGAATACACGACGTGAACCCCGAGACCGACATGGCCGGCAGCGCCCACTACGACAGCAGCGTCGCCACCCTCCTCGAGGCGCTCCCCTACATCCGCGAGTTCCACGGCCGCACCGTGGTGATCAAGTACGGCGGCGCGGCGATGCTCGACGAGGACCTGCGCGAAAACTTCGCCACCGACGTCGTCCTGCTCAAGTACGTCGGCCTCAACCCGATCATCGTCCACGGCGGCGGCCCGGAGATCACCCGCTACATGGAGAAACTCGACCTCGAGGTCCGCTTCCACGAGGGCCTGCGCGTCTCCGACGCCGAGACCGTCGAGATCGCGAAGATGGTCCTGGTCGGCAAGCTCAACTCGGAAATCGTCCAGCGGCTGAACCGCCACGGCCAGGCCGCGGTCGGCCTCTCCGGCGAGGACGGGACGCTGTTCGAGGTCTCGCCGGTTGCCAACGCCGACGCGGTCGGCTTCGTCGGCTCGATCGACCGCGTCGACACCGACGTCCTCGACCACATCGCCGCCGACTACATCCCGGTGGTCGCCTCCTCGGCCTCCGACCGCAACGGCCAGTCCTACAACGTCAACGCCGACGAGGCGGCCGGCAAGGTCGCCGCCGCGCTCGGCGCCCACAAGGCGATCTTCCTCACCGACGTCAAGGGCTGGCTGGAGGAGCCGCCGGACGAGAGCTCCCTGATCTCCCGCTGCACGGTCGACGAGGTCGACGCCCGGCTGGCGAGCCTCGAGGGCGGGATGCGGCCGAAGCTGCAGGCCTGCGTCGACGCGATCCGCGGCGGCACCCAGTCGGCGGCGATCATCGACGGCCGCCGCCCGCACAGCCTCCTGCTCGAGCTCTTCACCGACGCCGGCATCGGCACGATGGTCACCCCATGACCGACGTCGCCGAGGGGATCGGCCTGGAGGAGACCCGCTCGCTGGAGGAGCGCTACCTGATGCGCACCTACAAGCGGGGGCCGGTCGACTTCGTCAAAGGCGAGGGGCCGCTGCTCTGGGACGCCGACGGCAAGAGGTACCTCGACTTCCTGGCCGGGATCTCGGTCTGCTCGGTAGGCCACTGCCACCCGGAGGTGGTGAAGGCGGTCCGCGACCAGGCCCACCGGCTGATGCACGTCTCCAATCTCTTCTACACCGAGCCGATGGCGCAGCTTGCCGAGCGCCTCTCCGAGTCGAGCCTCGGCGGCCGCGTCTTCTTCTCCAACTCGGGGACCGAGGCGATCGAGTGCGCGATCAAGGTCGCCCGCAAGCACGCCCACGGCCGCGGCATCTCCAACCCGGAGATCGTCTCCTTCGAGGGCGACTTCCACGGCCGCAGCTTCGGCGCCCTGGCGGCGACGCCGGGCCTGGCCAGGAACGAGGCCCTGCAGCCGATGCTGGCCGGCTTTCGCGCCGTCCCGCACAACGACGCGGCGGCGCTGCGCGAGGCGGTGGGCGAGAGCACCGCGGCGGTCCTGATCGAGCCGATCCAGGGGGAGGCCGGCGTGATCCCGACCAGCGAAGAGGCGCTCCTCGCCGCCCGGCAGGCCTGCGACGAGGTCGGGGCGCTGCTGATCCTCGACGAGATCCAGACCGGGATCGGCCGCACCGGCTCGCTCTGGGCCTACGAGCAGACCCCGATCCGCCCCGACGTCCTCACCACCGCGAAGGCGCTCGGCGGCGGCATGCCGATCGGCGCCTGCGTCACCGCACCGAGCTGCGCCGACGTGCTCGCGCCGGGCGACCACGGCTCGACCTTCGCCGGCGGTCCGGTCGCCACCGCCGCCGCGCTGGCGGTGCTCGACATCGTCGACGAGCCGGTGCTGCTGCGGCAGGTACGCGAGCTCGGCGCCTACCTCGGCGAGAAGCTCGACGCGCTCGAGGGCGTGCGCGGGACCCGCGGCCGCGGGCTGATGGTCGGGGTCGGCCTCGAGGAGGGGATCGACGCCGCCGCGGTCGGCGCCGACCTGCTCGGGCGCGGGCTCGTCGTCAACGTCCCCCGCCCGGACACGCTGCGGCTGCTGCCGCCGCTGGTGATCGATTCCGACCACGTCGACCTCGCGGTCGGCCTGATCGGCGAATCGCTTCTAGCCTGTTCGGCTTCATGAGCAGCAGTCGACGCGAGGACCTTCCGAAGAAGCAGAAAGAGCTGCGCGCGACCACGGCCGAGCGCCTGGAGGCGATCGTCGAGGCGGCCGAGCGCGCCGCCGAGAGCGTCATCGACGACGCCGAAACGCAGGCCCGCCGCTACCTCGCCCAGGCCCGGGCAGAGGCCGACCGCCTCGCCGAGGGGCGGGTCGAAGACCTCTCCGAGCTGGTCGACGCGCTGCTCGGCCAGGCGATCTCGCTGCGGCGCGAGGCCGAGCGGCTGCAGGGCACCCTGGAAGAGGCGAAGGCGCGGATCGACCCGCAGGGGCCGGGCGAACCCGCCGATCCTGCTCCCGCCTCGGAGGTGCCGCGCCTGCGCGCGGTGGGCGGGCCCGAGGAGCCGGCCCCCCCGGCCGCCGGCCGGGTCGGCGACGCCGCCGGCGCCCGCCTGCTCGCCACCCAGATGGCGGTCTCCGGCAGCAGCAGGGAGGAGATCGCCGAGCAACTTCGAAACCGGTTCGAGATCGAGGACCCGACCCCGATCCTCGACGCGATTCTCGGCCCGGAGGACTGACGCGATGCACGAGGACCCGACGCGAATGATGGGACCGGAAGACCGCGGCCCCGGCGGCCGCCCGCCCGCCGACCGCGACAACAACACCCGCTGGCTGATTGCGGGCCTGATCGCGGTGATCGTCGGCCTGCTGATCGCGGTGATCGTGATCGCCGGCAACGACGACGGGGGCGACTCGACCGGCTCCAGCACCACCACGACTTCGACGACCCCGTCGACGGCCGAAAGCTCGACGACCACGACGACGGAATCGACCACGACGACCACCGAAACCACCGAAGAAGAACCGCCCGAAGAAGAAGAACCGGAACCGGAACCCGAAGAACCGGAACCCGAAGAACCTGAAGAAGGCGGCTCAGGCGGCATCGAAGCCCCCTAGTTGGCAGACTGCGCTCCCCGTGAGCGCCGAACAGCTTCACTCTCAGCCGACCGCGACCTATGAGGCCGATCCCGCGGCGGTCGACCGGGTCCTCCTGCTCTACTCGGGCGGGCTGGACACCAGCGTGATGCTGAAGTGGATCCAGGACCGCTACGAGGCCGAAGTGGTCTGCCTCACCGTCAACCTCGGCCAGCCCGGCGAGGACTACGAGGTGATCGAGCAGAAGGCCCTCCAGCTCGGCGCGGTCGAGTGCCATGTGGTCGACGCCCGCGAGCGCTTCGCCGCCGAGTTCGTCGTCCCGGCGATCAAGGCCAACGCCGTCTACGGCAACGGCTACCCGCTCTTCACGGCGCTGGGCCGGCCGCTGATCGCCCAGCTCGCGGTCGAATACGCGCGACAGAGCAACTGCGACACGATCGCCCACGGCTGCACCGGCAAGGGCAACGACCAGGTCCGGATCGAGGCGACGGTGGCGACGCTGGCGCCCGAGCTGAAGACGATCGCCCCGGTCCGCACCTGGGCGATGGGCCGCGACGAGGAGATCGCCTACGCCCGCGAGAACGGGATCCCCGTCAAGGGCGGGACCGAGGTCGCGCCGTATTCGATCGACGACAACCTCTGGGGGCGGTCCTCGGAGGGCCGCTGGATCGAGGACTTGGAGCGCGCCCCCGAGGACGACGTCTTCCAGCTCGTCACCCGGCCCGAGGAGGCGCCCGACGAGCCGGAGACGGTCACGGTCGGCTTCGAGCAGGGGGTGCCGGTCTCGTTGAACGGCGAGCGCCTGGAGCTGGTCGAGCTGCTCGAACGAGCGGCGGAGATCGGCTGCCGCCACGGCGTCGGCATCGTCGACCACATCGAGGACCGGATCGTCGGCCTCAAGGTCCGCGACATCTACGAGGTGCCGGCCGCCGCGATCGTCCTCACCGCGCACGAGGAGCTGGAGCGCCTGGTCGGGACGATCCACCAGAACCAGTTCAAGCCCGCGCTCGACCAGAAGTGGGGCTACCTCGTCTACGCCGGGCTCTGGTGGGAGCCGCTGCGCTCCGACCTCGACGCCTACATGGAGGCGGTCAACGCGCAGGTGACGGGCGAGATCGGCCTGCGCCTGTACAAAGGCTCGGTCCGCGTCGTCACCCGTTCCTCGCCCAACGCGGTCTACGACAGCGAGCTCGCGACCTTCGCCGAGAGCGGCGGCCTCTTCAAGCAGACCGCATCCCCCGGCTTCATCGAGCTCTGGTCGCTGCAGTCGCGGATGGCGCACCGGCTGCGCAATCAGGGCGACGGGGGGGAAGGCTGATGTACGACCGGATCGGGAAAGCGGCGATCAAGTTCGCCTTCGGCTACCTGCGGCGCCGCTACCGGCGTCAGGCCGGGATCGCCGCAGTCGGGGTTGCCGTCGCCGCCGCGGGCGCCGCCGCCTGGTGGTTGCGCCGCGACGTCCCCGAAGGCTGAGCCTGGCGACCGCAAGTTCTCTTGCGGTTTATCGTCGACTTGCAGGGATTTCGACCGTCCCTCGCTAGCCTCAGCCGCCTTCGTGCGGCCGCTCGCCCTCAGAAAGGACCTCCTCGAGATCGGCGCCGCGGCGTCGCTCTGCGCGCTGCTCGCGGTGCTGGTCGCCGCTGTCGGTACCGCCAGCGCCGGCAAGACCGAGGCGCTGGAAGCGAAGCTGTCGCAGGCGCGAGACGAGGCGGCCTCGCTCGCCGGCCGGCTGCAGTCGACCACGGCCGAACTGGCGGGGGCCGAAGCCGAAGCGGCGAAGGCGCAGGCGCGCGAGGAAAAGCTGAGCGCGCTGCTCAGCGAGGGCCGCGAACGCGCCGCCGAGCTGGCCCGGAAGCTGGAAGAGACGAAGCACCGGCTCGCGGTCGAGAAGGCGCGGCTGCAGCGCTCGCGCCAGGTTCTCGCCGACCGGCTGGTGGCGATCTACGAGAGCGGAACCCCCGACGCCGCGACCCTGGTCCTCGAAGCCGACGACTACCAGGACCTGGTCGCCCGCAACGACTACCTGCGGGCGATCAACGAAGCCGACAGCGCCCTCGCCGAGCGCGTCGCCGAGGTTCGCGCCGCGGTCCACCGCGAGGTCCTGACGGTCGCCGACCTCGAGGCCGAAGCGGTCGCCTACGACGAACGGCTCGAAGCCGCCCGCGCCGAAATCGCCTCGGTCCGCGAAGCCGCCGAGGCCTCGGCGGCCCGGCTGGAGTCGCTGCGCGCCGGCCGCGAAGCCTCGCTGGCGACGCTGAAAGGCGACATCGCCGACTGGGTCGACGAGATCCAGGAAGCTCGCCTCGCCGAGTCGGAAGCCGAAGCCGAAGAAGAAGTCGGCCGCTGGCTCGGCGGGCCGTACTCGATCCCGACCTACATCGTGATGTGCGAGTCCGGCGGCAACTACAGCGCCCTCAACCCCTCCAGCGGAGCCGGCGGCGCCTACCAGATCCTCCCCTCGACCTGGGAACTCTACGGCGGCCAGGGCGAGCCGCAGAACGCCCCGAAGGCCGAACAGGACCGGATCGCCGCCGAAATCTGGGCCGACTCGGGCCCCAGCGCCTGGGTCTGCGGCTGAGTCGCGCGCCTTCCGCGCGTAGTGCGTGATCCAATCGCGATGAAGTAGCGCGGAAATCGCGCAAAAGCGTGCTCGAAGGCCACCGGGTCCATCTGCCCGGGTTGGCATGATCGACGGACCCGTGAGCACCGCCTCGGCCGTACATCTGCATGCCCACAGCGAGTACTCGCTGCTCGACGGCGCCTGCAAGATCGACGCGATGGCGGCACGGGCCGCGGAGCTCGATCAGCCGGCCCTGGGGCTGACCGACCACGGCGTCATGAACGGCGCCGTCGACCTCTACAAAGCCTGCCAGAAGCACGGGATCAAGCCGATCGCCGGGCTCGAGGCCTACCTCGTCGACGACCGCCGCGCGATCAAGGAGCAGACGCGCTACGAGCGCAACCACCTCACTCTCCTCGCGGAGACCGACGAGGGCTTCTCCAACCTCGTCAAGCTGACCTCCGCCGGCTTCCTCGAAGGCTTCTCCCGCGGCAAGGCCAACGTCGACATGGAGCTGCTGGCGCAGCACTCCAAAGGCGTGATCGCCCTCACCGGCTGCCTGCAGTCGCGCTTCTGCCGCCGCCTGGTCGAAGAGCGCGAGGACGACGCCCGCGCCCACCTCGACGACCTGATCCAGGCCTTCGGCCCCGAGCAGGTCTATTTCGAGGTGCAGAAGAACGGGATCGCCGAGCAGGACAAGGCGAACGAGGGGATCGTCCGCTTCGCCCGCGAGCTGAACCGGCCGCTGGTCGGGACCGCGGACGTCCACTACCTGCGCCGCGAGGACTTCGACAACCACGCGGCGCTGCTCTGCGTGCAGACGAAGTCGACGCTGCAGATGCCGAAGATGAGCTTCGACACGAACGAGTTCTACATCAAGGACAACGCCGAAATGGCGAACTCGTTCGCCGAGTGGCCGGAGGCGGTGCCGACGACGCTGGAGATCGCCGAGCGCTGCGAGATCGAGATCGAGCTCGGCAAGCTGCTGCTGCCGCGCTACCCGGCCCCCGACGGCGAGGAGCCGGAGGCGATGCTGCGCCGGATCGCCGCCGACGGGCTCCGCGCCCGCTACGGCGACCCGCCTCCCGCCGAGGCGGTCGAGCGGCTCGAGTTCGAGCTCGGGGTGATCGAGGAGATGGGCTTCTCCTCCTACTTCCTGATCGTCTGGGACTTCGTCTCCTACGCGAAGGAGAACGGGATCGCGGTCGGTCCCGGCCGCGGCTCGGCGGCCGGCTCGATCGTCTCCTACTGCCTCAACATCACCGACCTCGACCCGCTGGCCGAGGGCCTGATCTTCGAGCGCTTCCTCAACCCGGGCCGCAAATCGATGCCGGACATCGACATCGACTTCTCGGTCCGCGGCCGCGAGCGGATGATCCGCTACGTCGCCGAGAAATACGGCCGCGAGTCGGTCGCCCAGATCATCACCTTCGGCAAGATGGCGCCGCGCGCCGCGACCCGCGACGCCGCCCGCGTGCTCGGCTTCGACTACGCCACCGGCGACAAGCTGGCGAAGCAGATCCCGGAGCCGATCATGGGCCGCAGCCCGTCCTTCGAAGAATGCCTGAAGGCCGGGGAAGAGCTGAAAAAGACCTACGACGCCGATCCGGACGCGAGGAAAGTCATCGACGTCGCCCGCGGCCTCGAGGGGATCGTCCGCAACAACTCGATCCACGCCGCCGCCGTGGTGATCGCCGACCGGCCGCTGCACGAGGTCGTGCCCCTGCAGCTCGCCGAGGACAAGAGCGCCCCCGCCGCCACCAACGAGAAGGGCAAGCCGGAGCGCCAGTACAAGATCGTCACCCAGTACTCGATGAACCCGATCGAGGAGATCGGGCTGCTGAAGATGGACTTCCTCGGCCTCCGCAACCTCGACGTGATCGAGGACGCGATCGACATCATCGAGCGCTCGCGCGGGGAGCGGATCGACATCGCCGCGATCCCGCTCGACGACGCCAAGACCTACTCGATGCTCGCCGAGGGCGACTCGACCGGGGTCTTCCAGTTCGAGTCCGAGGGGATGCGCGACGCCCTGCGCAAGGTGAAGCCGACCGAGTTCGCCGACCTGGTCGCGCTCGGCGCCCTCTACCGGCCCGGGGCGATGGCCTACATCCCCACCTACGCCAAGGGCAAGCGCAACCCGGCCAGCGTCCGCTACCCGGACCCGCGGCTGCAGGAGATCACCGCCGAGACCTACGGCTGCGTCATCTACCAGGAGCAGCTGATGGCGATCGCCCGCGAGCTGGCCGGCTTCACCGGCGCCGAGGCGGACGATCTGCGCAAGGCGGTCGGCAAGAAGAAGCGCGACCTGATGGCGACGATGAAGGACAAATTCATGAAGGGCCTGGCGGAATCGAACACCGACCCGAAGGTCGCCGCCGACCTCTGGAAGCTGAACGAAGCGGCCGCCGACTACTCCTTCAACAAGTCCCACGCCGCCTGCTACGCGCTGATCTCCTACCGCACCGCCTACCTCAAGGCCAACTTCCCGGCCGAGTACATGGCGGCGGTGATCTCCTCGGTGATGAACACCAAAGACAAGGTCCCCTTCTTCGTCAACCGCTGCGCGGAGATGGGGATCGACGTGCTGCCGCCCGACGTCAACTCCTCGGGCCACTCGTTTGTCGTCTCCGAGAACGCGATCCGCTTCGGCCTCGACGCGGTCAAGAACGTCGGCCACTCGGCGGTCGAGGCGATCCTGCGGGCGCGCGAGGAGAAGCCGATCGAGTCGATCTGGGACTTCTGCGAGCGGGTCGATTCGCGAGCCGTGAACAAACGGGCGATCGAATGCCTGATCAAGTGCGGCGCCCTCGACTCCACCGGCGCCAGCCGCAAGGGGATGCTGGAGGCGCTGCCGGCGGCCCAGTCGGCGGGGCAGAAGGCCCAGGAGGACGCCCAGATGGGCCAGGGCTCGATCTTCGACTTCGGCGACGGCGGCGGCGGCGCGGCGCAGTCGCACGTCCACCAGCGGCCGCCGATCCCGGCCGCCGAGTTCGACCGCGCCGAGATGCTGGCGATGGAGAAGGAGGTCCTCGGCACCTACCTCTCCTCGCACCCGCTGGCCGAGGTCGGGCCGGCGCTGCGGGCGCGGGTCGACTGCAGCATCGCCCAGCTCGGCGGCAAGCCCGACGGCGCCTGGGTCACGGTCGGCGGCATCGTCGTCGAGTGCAAGAAGATCCGCACCAAGAGCGGCAACCAGATGATGTTTGCGACCCTCGACGACGTCGAAGGCCAGGTCGAGATGCTGGTCTTCAAGGCCGACGAGTCCGAGAGCGCCGCGGTGATCCAACCCGACGCGATCGTCCTCGTCCGCGGCCGCCTCGACCACAAAGACCGCGGCGAGACCAAGCTGGTCGTCCAGGAGGCGCAGCGCTTCGAACCCGACGAGGCCGAGATCGCCAAGGCGAAGCGCGAGGCCCCGGTCGCCGCCGTGCCCTCCGGGCCCTTCGAGGTCTCGATCGCCTTGGAGAAGCTGCGGGACCCGAAGCTGATGGACGAGCTGAAGTCCCTCTTCGAGGACCACAAGGGCGAGGCCGGCGTCCACTTCGTCGTCCAGACCAGCGAGGGCCCGCGGAAGCTGAAGACCGGCGAGGACTTCAAGGTCCAGATCTCCCCGCACCTGCGCTACGAACTGAACCAGCTCTTGGGTCCGGACGCTCTGGCGGCCTGAAACCAAGCAGCTCAAGGACGCAGGGAGCGCGGTGTGCTTCAGCACACAAGCGACTGAGGACGCCGAGATGCGCCGGTTTCCGGCCGCCAGAGATCCCTAGACTTTTCGCATGAGTGCAACGCGCACCCAGGTCGGGGAATGCCGCCAGTGCCGCTCCTTCTGCGACAAGATGGTCGAGCCGCGGGGTTGCATCGAGCTCGGCTGTAAGTTCCTCTACAGCTACGTCGACCGCCTCACCGGCGAGCAGTACGTCGGCTGCATGCAGGAGGTCTTCGGCGCCGAGGTCGATCTGCGGGCGGTGCTAGAGCCAGGCGGCTTCGGCGGCGTGAAGATGACCGGCGAGCCACTGCCGCACTGCCAGTTCTCGGTCGAGCGCGCCTACGAGGGCCAGGGGGAGTCCTACGGCTGCGTCAACCGCCGCTTCTTCGACTGCACCGACGAGGGCAGCGAGGGGCTGCGGGCCTTCGATCTGCGCGACGTTTAGCCCTCAGCATGGTTTGGTGACGCGACACCGTTCTATGTAGACTTCGCGTCCATGGCTGATTCCTCCGTCGCCGACGTCGACGCCAACGCGCTGCTCGACGAGGCCAACTCCACGTCCGAGAGCCAGGGCGAACCGAAGTTCACCCTCGAGCTCAACCAAGACCAGAAGGACATCCGCGAGTGGGTGCACGGCTTCGCCGAGGGCGTCGTCCGCCCGGCCGCGGCCGAGTGGGACGAGCGCGAGGAAACGCCGTGGCCGATCATCCAGGAGGCCGCCAAGATCGGCCTCTACAGCTTCGAAGCCGTCGGCCAGTTCTGGGCCGACGAGACCGGGCTGACGCTGCCGATCGCCAACGAGGAGCTGTTCTGGGGCGACGCCGGCATCGGCATGGCGATCATGGGCACGACGCTCGCGGTCGCAGCGATCTTCGGGCAGGGAACCCCGGAGCAGATGGGGGAGTGGATTCCGCAGTGCTTCGGCAGCGCCGACGACGTCAAGCTCGGCGCCTTCTGCGCCTCGGAGCCCGACGCGGGCTCCGACGTCTCCGGCATCCGCACCACCGCCAAGTACGACGAGGCGAAAGACGAATGGGTGCTGAACGGCCAGAAGGCCTGGGCGACCAACGGCGGCATCGCCAACGTCCACGTGATCATCGCCTCGGTCGACCGCGAGCTCGGCTCGCGCGGCCACGCCGCCTTCGTCATCCCGCCGGGCACGCCGGGCTGCGAGCAGGGCGCC
>DASSMM010000063.1:0-15297 GCA_035688825.1 Solirubrobacterales bacterium
CTCCGAGAAGCCGGCGGAGAGGACGACCAGCGCCCGCGCCCCCTTCGCCGCCGCTTCGCGCGCCGCCCCGACGACCGCGGCGGCGGGGACCGCGATCACCGCCAGCTCGACCTCGCCCGGCACCTCCGCCAAGCTCGGGTAGGCCCTCACGCCCATCATCTCCTCGGCCGCCGGGTTGACCGGGTAGAGCACGCCGCCGTAGCCGGACTCGACCAGGTTGCGGAGGACTTCGGCGCCGACGCTGCCGGGCTTGCGCGAGGCGCCGACCATCGCCACCGCGGCCGGCTCGAGCACCGCCCGTACCGACGCCTGGGCGGCGAGGCGGTCGCGGTCCTCGAAGCGCTCGCGGGCGGGCGCCGCGAAGGAGGTCGGCATCTCCACCCGCAGGACGCCGGGATCCGAGCGGACCTGGGTCGGCAGCCCGCTCTCGCGGAACATCTCGATCATCCGGTGGTTCTGCGGCAGCACGTCGGCGACGAAGGTCGCGTAGCCGTGCTCCTCGGCGACCTCGGCGAGGTGGGCGAGGAGGATCGTCCCCAGTCCCTTGCCCTGCATCTCGGCGGCGATCGCGAAGGCGACCTCGGCGCGGCCTTCGGGGCCGCCGACGTAGAGGCCGTGGCCGACCACCCGCTCGCCGCCGCGCACCGCCAGGAGCCCGTAGCGCTGCGCGTAATCGACGTCGGCGAGTCCCGCTGCCACCCGCTCGACGTCGACGGCGCCGGAGAAGAAGCGGAAGGCCCGGGACTCGAGGTCGAGCCCGGCGAAGAACTCGCGCAGCGCCGCCTCGTCCGCCGGGCGCACCGGCCGCAGCCGCACGGTCGAGCCGTCCCGCAGGACCACGTCGGCCTCCCGGTGGGCGGGGTAACCGCTGCTCACCATCCGATCCTAAGAGGGATTGCACCCACCGGCGCGCGCCGGACCAAGCGGGGCAAGGACGCAGGGAGGCCGAATAGCAGCGCTATTTGGCCGACTGAGGACGCCGCACCGCGCCGGTCCGCCGCCGCCGGCGCGCGGTTATGGTGGCTCGGATGGGAGGAAACCTCTACTTCAGCCACCCGGCCTGCCTCGATCACGATCCGCGGCAGGGGCTCTACGGGCATCCGGAGCAGCCCGACCGGCTGCGGGCGATCGAGGCGGCGCTGGCCGAGCGCGACTGGCTCGGCTGGGAGCGGCGCCAGGCGCCGCGGGCGAGCGAGGAGGAGCTGACGCTGGTCCACCCGCGCGCGCACGTCGAGCGGATCCGCGACCTCTGCCGCTCCGGCGGCGGCCCGATCGACGCCGACACCTTCGCCGGCGAGGCCTCCTACGAGGCGGCGCTGCGGGCCGCCGGCGGCGCCTGCGAGATGGTCCGCACCCTCCTGCGCGGCGAGGCCGACCTCGGCTTCTGCGCCGTCCGCCCGCCGGGCCACCACGCCGAGCCGGAGCGGGCGATGGGCTTCTGCCTCTTCGACAACGTCGCCGTCGCCGCCGCCCTGGCGATCGCCGAGCTCGGCATCGCGCGGGTCCTCGTCCTCGACTGGGACGTCCACCACGGCAACGGCACCGCCGAGATCTTCCGCCGCCGCGACGACGTCCTCTTCGCCAGCATCCACCAAGGCGGGATCTTCCCCGGCACCGGCGCCCTCGGCGACGCCGGCTCGGGCCCCGGCGAGGGCTACACGATCAACCTGCCGGTGCCGGCCGGCAGCGAAGAGGACGTCTGGCTCTCCCTGCTCGAGCACATCGTCCTCCCGGCGGCGGCCGAGTTCGAGCCGCAGCTCGTCCTGATCTCGGCCGGCTTCGACGCCCACCGCGACGACCCCCTCGCCGAGTGCCGGCTGGAGGCGTCCTCCTTCGCCCAGATGGCCTGCCAGGTCCGCGACGCGGCGATGGGATGGGGAGCCCCCGTCGGCGCCGTGCTCGAGGGCGGCTACGACCTCGCCGCCCTCGCCTCCTCGACCGTGGCGACGATGGCCGCGCTCGCCGGCGAGGGCGAGGCGACCTCGGCGGCGCCGGAGCCGCTCGTCACCTCCCGCGCCGCCTCCCACGTCTCCCACTACTGGAGCCTCGCGGAGATCTGATGGCGAACCCGAAATTCGTCCCGATCTTCGCCGAGCCGATCGAGCGCTACCGCTCGCTCCTGCCCGACGAGTATGAGGAGCTCGAGGGGGCGGCGCGCTGGGCCAAGGAGCGCTTCGCGGGGCGGGCGATCTGGCACATCAGCTCGACCGCGCGCGGCGGCGGCGTCGCCGAGATGCTGCGCTGCCTCCTCCCCTACGCCCGCGACGCCGGGGTCGACGTGCGCTGGGTGGTCCTGCGCGAGGGTCCCGAGTTCTTCGCCGTCACCAAGCGCCTGCACAACCACCTCCACGGCGACCCCGGCGACGGCGGTCCGCTCGACGAGGAGGCGCGGGCGCTCTACGAGTCGGCCCTGCGCGCCAACAGCGACGCGCTCGGCCCGCAGATGCAGGGCGGCGACGTCGTCTACCTGCACGACCCGCAGACGGCGGGAATGGTCCCGGCCCTGCGCGAGCGCGGGCTGAAGGTGGTCTGGCGCTGCCACATCGGCGTCGACCGGCCGAACGAGATCGTCCGCGGCGCCTGGGACTTCCTCCGCCCCTACGTCGAGCAGGCGAGCGCCTACGTCTTCTCCCGCGACGAGTACGTCTGGGACGGCCTCGACAGGGAGAAGGTCTGGTGCATGCCGCCGGTGATCGACCCCTTCTCGCCGAAGAACCAGGACTTCTCCCCCGAGACCACCGCCTCGATCCTGAAAGAGATCGAGCTGATCCCCGACGGCCTCGTCGGCGCCCCGGTCTTCGAGCGGACCGACGGCACCCCGGGCCGGGTGGAGCGCAAGGCGACGGCGCTGCAGGAGGAGCCCGTGCCCGAGGATGCCAGGGTGGTGGCGCAGGTCTCCCGCTGGGACCGGCTCAAGGACCCGGTCGGGCTGCTGGAGATGCTGGGCGAGCACCTCGACGACCCCGACCTCCACCTGATCCTGGTCGGCCCGGACACCGGCGGCGTCAGCGACGACCCCGAGGGAGCCGCCGTCTACGAGGAAGCCGTCGCGGCCTGGCGGGGCCTCGACGCCGCGCGCCGGCGCCGCGCCCACCTCTTCAGCCTGCCGATGCACGACATCGAAGAAAACGGGGCGATGGTCAACGCGATCCAGCGCCGCGCCGACGTCGTCCTGCAGAAGAGCATCGCCGAGGGCTTCGGCCTCACCGTCGCCGAGGCGATGTGGAAGCGGCGGCCGGTGGTCGGCAGCCGCGTCGGCGGCATCCAGGACCAGGTCGCCGACGGCGAGACCGGGATCCTGATCGACGACCCGCGGGACCTCGCCGCCTGCGCCGCGGCGATCGAGACGATCCTCGGCGACCCCGCCGCCGCGAAGGCGATGGGCGAGGCCGGGCGCCTGCGGGTGATCGACCGCTACCTGGCGATCCACCGCCTGCGCGAGTACGTCGAACTGCTCAGCCGGCTGATCGACTGACGAAAACGCCTTTCTCTCCGCTATGCGGAGGGAACCGCGTTCTCACCGTTCGGGCTGATCACGGCGCGGCCGTCGAGGCGGCCTTCGCGCATCTTCTCGTAAGCGCGCGGGGCTTCGTTGAGGCTGAAGTGCTCGACGTGGGCGTGGATCTTGCCCTCGCGGGCGAGGTCGAGGCACTCCATCAGCTCGACGGCCGTCCCCCAGTAGGGGATGCAGAGCTGGGCCTCGAACGGCACCGCGCCGAAGGCGAACTCGTATCTGCCGCCGGCGAGGCCGACGATCGTCAGGTCGCTCTCGAACTTGGCCACCGCCGCGGCCAGCGCGATCGAGTCGTCGGAGCCGACCATGTCGACGACCAGCTCGGCGCCGCGGCCCTTGGTGATCTCGCGGATCTCCTCGGCGGCGCTCTCGCCGGCCTTGACCTCGTGGTCGGCGCCGACCTCGGCGGCCAGCCGCAGCTTCTCCTCGGAGACGTCGACGGCGACGATCCGGGCCGGGCTCAGCGCCCGCAGGATCTGCACGCCCATGTGGCCGAGGCCGCCGACCCCGATCACCACCGCGGTCGAGCCCGGAGCCAGCAGGTGCAGCGAGCGCTTGATCGCGTGGTAGGGGGTCAGCGCCGCGTCGGAGAGCGGCGCCGCCTCGCGCGGGTCGAGGTCGCCGAGCGGCAGCAGCAGCCGCGGGCTCGGCACCAGCATGTACTCGGCCATGCCGCCGTCGTGGCCGAGGCCGCCGCCGAAGGCGCCGATCTCCGCCTGGTGCTCGCAGTAGTTCTCGGCCGAGAGCCGGCAGGCGCGGCAGCGGCCGCAGCCCCAGGGCCCGTAGACCGAGACCGCTTCCCCCTCCTCGACGCCTTCGACCCCGGCGCCGGTCGCCGCCACCCAGCCGGCGTTCTCGTGGCCGAGCGTGAACGGGACGTCGAAGGAGAGCGTGCCGGGCGGCCACTCCATCAGGTGCAGGTCGGAGTGGCAGGCGCCGGCGCCACCGATCTTGACCAGGACCTGGCCCGGGCCCGGTTCGGGGACGTCGACCTCGCGCAGCTCGGCGGGGTGTTCCCATTCGGTCAGCTGGTAGGCCTTCATCGCCCGCCTCCTTGTCGTTCCTGTTGTCTTACTTCGGTTCGCGCGTGTTCGAGCAGCAGCCGCCGCTCGGCGGCGGCGACGAGGCGGCGGGCGCGGTCGACGGCGTCGATGTTGACCGAGATCGCGTCGATTCCCCCGCGCACCAGCAGCTCCGCGTACTCGGGGTAGACCGAGGGCGCCTGGCCGCAGATCGAGGTCTGCAGGCCGAGCTGGTGGGCACGGGCGAGGAGCTGGGAGATGTACTCGGTCACGGCGCGGTCGCGCTCGTCGAAGACCTCGGCGACCAGCTCGGAGTCGCGGTCGGCGCCGAGCAGGAGCTGGGTGAGGTCGTTGGAACCGATCGAGATCCCGGCGACACCGAGCTCGGCGTAGCGCGGCAGGTGGAAGAGGACCGAGGGCACCTCGGCCATCACCCAGAGCTCGAAGCCGCGGTGGTCGAAGAGGCCGGCGTCCTCGAACATCTCGCAGCAGGCGGCGACTTCGCGCGGGCTGCGGACGAAGGGCAGCATCACGTGCAGGTTCTCGTGGCCGCCGCTCCAGACCCGCTCGATCGCCTGCAGCTCCAGGTCGAGGAGGTCGGGCTCGTGCATGTAGCGCAGGGCGCCCCGGTAGCCGATCATCGGGTTCGCCTCCTCGGGCTCGAAGCGCTCGCCGCCCTCGAGGTGGCGGAACTCGTTGCTGCGGAAGTCGATCGTCCGGAAGGTGATCGGCCGCGGCGCGAAGGCGCCGGCGAAGCGGTTAAGCGAGTCGGCCATCCGATCGACGAAGCGCTCGCCTTCGCCGGCCTCGAGCAACGCCCGCGGGTGCGTCCCCTCCAGCGCCTCGACCACCATCAGCTCCGCCCGCAGCAGCCCGACCCCGTCGACGTCGAGCCCCGCGACCCGCTCGAGCTGCGAGGGCTCGGAGAGATTGACGAGCACCCGCGTCCCCGTCACCACCGCGGCGTTCGTCTTTTCTAGCCCAGAGGGCGAAAAAGGACGAACGCCGGCTGAGGTTTCCGCTACGGCCGGCTTCGCCGAGGCGCCCTCGGTGACCACGCCGGCGCCGGCGTCCACGGTGACCAGCTCGCCGTCGCGGAGGACCTTGGTCGCTTCGCCGGTGCCGACCACGCAGGGGATGCCGAGCTCGCGGGAGACGATCGCGGCGTGGCAGGTCATGCCGCCGGAATCGGTGACGATCGCCGCCGCCCGGCGCATCAACGGCACCCAGTCGGGCGCGGTCATGTGGGTGACGAGGACCTCGCCCTCCTGCAGCTCGCCCGCCTGCTCGAGCTCGGAGATCAGCCGCACCGCCCCGCTCGCCTCGCCGGGGGCGGCGCCGAGGCCGTGGACCAGTTCACGGCCCCGCTCGCCGCCGTTTTTGGAGATCTCGCCGACCGCGGTGGTGACCGGCCGCGACTGCAGCATCCAGACGCTCCCGCCTTCGTCGAAGGCCCACTCGGTGTCCTGCGGGGCGCCGTAGTGCTCCTCGATCCGTACGCCGAGCTCGGCGACCTCGCGCACCTCCTCGTCGCTGAGGACCGGGCGGCGGCCTTCGGCCTCGGAGAGCTGCCGTACCTCGGTCCCGCCCTCCGGCAGCGAGACGATCGCCAGCTCCTTGCGCCGCACTTCGCGGCGGTCGATCTGCAGGCCGTCCTTGAGGACGACGTAGCGGTCCGGCGAGACCGAGCCGGAGACGACCGCCTCGCCGAGGCCGAAGGCGCCCTCGATCACCAGGCGGTCGCGGTCGCCGGTCGAGGGGTCGATCGTGAACATCACCCCCGAGCGGGTCGACCGGACCTGCCGTTGAACCACCACGGCGATGTCCATCTCCGCCTGGCTGAAGCCGCGCTTGGCGCGGTAGTAGATCGTGCGGGCGCCGAACAGCGAGGACCAGCAGGTGCGGACGGCGTCGAGCAGGGCCTCGGCCCCGCGCACGTTCAGCAGCGTCTCGTTCATCCCGGCGAAGGAGGCCGACTCGGTGTCCTCGGCGGTGGCCGAGGAACGCACGGCGACCGGCGCCTCGTGCTCGGCGGAGACGAGATCGACGTAGGCGCCCCGGATGCCGTCGGCGAGCCGGCCGGGGATCTGCTCGCGCTCGATCTCCTCCCGCACCGCCGTCGCGGCCCGCTCCAGCGCCGCGGTGTCCTCGACGTCGAGGTCCCCCAGCAGCGCCGTGATCCGCTCGCGCAGCCCCGTCTGCTCGCAGAAGGCGGCGTAGGCCGGCGCCCCGATCACGAAGCCGGGCGGGACCGGCAGCCCCGCCGCGGTCAGCTCGCCGAGGTTGGCGCCCTTGCCGCCGGCGAACTCGACGTCGCCGCGGCCGAGCCGGTCGAAGCCGAGGACGAAGTCGCCGGCCTGCGGGGCGCTAGGCGAGCTGGCGATCGCGCCGCTGCTCTTCATCGCTCTCCTCCGGATGCTTCGGCGGCCGCGGCACCACCAGCACCGGGCAGGCCGCCCTGTGGGCAAGCTGGGTCGAGACCGATCCGAGCAGGACGCGCAGGACCGGGCCGTAGTGGCGGGAGCCGGCGACGAGCAGGTCCGCCCCCGCCTCCTCGCAGGCCTCGACGATCGCCTGCCCGGGGACGCCGGACAGGGCCCGGCCGGTCGCCGCCAGGCGCTCGTCGACCGCTCGCACCGTCCGGGTGACGATCGCGCCGGCCTCGGGTGGGATCGCCGGCGTGTAGCCGGCCGCCCCGGGGACGACCGCCGGCGGTGCGGAGACGATGAAGATGACGATGGTCGCCCGGCACTCGAGGGCGATCGCTTCCGCCCGCGCCAGCGCCGCCTTCGCCTCGGGGGTGTCGTCGTAGGCGACGGCGATCGTCCGGAACGGCCCGCGCTCCTCCTCCGCGTAACCCCGCGGGGCGACGATCACCTCGCAGGGCGCGCCGTGCAGGAGGCCGTCGGCGACGCTGCCGATCAGCGTCCGCCCGACCGGGCCGCGGTGGGGGGAGCCGACGACGATCGTCTCGACCTCCTCCTTCTCGGCGAGGTCGTTGATCACCCCGGCCGCCGAGCCGCCGCCGAAGGCGCGGGTCTCGACCTCGAGGTCGCCGAGCCGCCGCTTCGCCTCCTCGAACAGGGGCTGCGCCCGCTCGGCTTCCTCCTCGTCGAGGATCTCGTAGGGAATCGGCAACGGGCCGTACGGGAGCACGGTGACGAGCAGGACGCTCGCCCCCGTCGCTTCCCCCATGACCCGCGCCAACTCGAGCGCGTCGCGCCCGCCATCGCTGCCGTCGTAACCGACCAGAAGTCTCATGCGGCCAATCTAGGAGCCGCGCCCGGCTCTTCCATCCGCAGAACCCCACAGCCTTCGGGTCGGCCCCTCCCCCGGGCGCACGCCGCCGAGCAGCACCGCCAGGCCGACCAGCATCGCCACCTGCAGGGCCATGCCGAGGGGTGAGGTGAGGGCGTCGAGGACGATGTCGCCGAGGTTCTTCTCGGCGATCGAAGCGGCGCCGACATAGATCGAGTAGGAGACGAGGCGACCGCAGAAAAAGGCGGCGGTGAGCGGCAGCAGCGGCACCGTCATCAGCCCGGCGGCGACGAAGAGCTGGCCCGAGGGGACCGGCGAGAGGGCGAAGAGGCCGAGACCGGCGGCGGTGCGGCGGCGGTCGGCGCCGAGGGCGGCCTGGGCGCGGTCAAGCCGCGCCAGCCGGGCGGCGGCCAGCCGCGGCCGCAGCCGGCGGGCGCCGCCCGCGAGGACGAAGCGACCGCTCGCCGCCGCCAGCGCCCCGCCGAGGACCAGCGGCACCGCCGGCAGGTCGAAGTCGAGGCTGAAGAAGACGAGTACGGCCCAGGTCGGCGGCCCGAAGGCCGGCAGCAGGTTGACGGCGAAGACCACCGCCAGCGCGATCGCGAGCTGGCCCGGCGACACCGGGAGACTCTAGGCGGCGGCGAGGCGTCCGGGAGAGGGGAGAACCACATCCGATCCCGTGGGTTTCCCCGGATGGGCTGCGCGGACGGCGGCTGAAGACTGTGCGGCATGGAGAGACGCAAACCGGCAAAGGTCCTGATCGTCGGCGGCGGCGTCGGCGCCCTCGAGGCCGCCCTGGCCCTGCGGGACCTGGCCGGCGAGAAGGTCGAGGTCGAGATCTGCGCCGGCCGTGGCGACTTCGTCTACCGCCCCTTCGCCGTCGGCGAGCCCTACGGCGCCTCGCGCGTCCTCCGCTACGAACTCGAGCGGCTGGCCGACGCCTGCGGCGCCGGCTTCCGCCTCGCCAACGTCGGCTGGGTCGACACCGGCCTGCGCTGCGCCCACACCCACGACGGCGAAGAGATTCCCTACGACCACCTGATCGTCGCCTGCGGAGCGCGCCTGCTCTGGTCGCTCCCCGGCGCCGTCACCTTCTGGGGCGTCGCCGACGAAGGCGAGGTGCAGGAGGTCGTCCACCGGCTGCGCGAAGGGCGGCTGCGCCGGCTCGTCTTCACCATGCCCGGCGGCCACGGCTGGGCCCTCCCTGCCTACGAGCTCGCCCTGCTGGCGGCGACCGAGCTGAAGCGCTCGGGGATCGTCGATACGCGCCTGACAGTCGTCACCCCCGAAGACGGGCCGCTGCAGATCTTCGGGCGGCGCGCCTCCGAGCAGGTCGCCCAGCTCCTCGCCGACCGCGGGATCGAGGTGCTGACCGGGACGCACCCGGTCAAGTACGAGGGCGGGCTGCTCGCGATCGTCCCCGGCGAGGAGATCGAAGCCGACGCGGTCGTCAGCCTCCCCCGGCTCGAGGGCCGGCGGATCGAGGGGCTGCCCTACGACGCCACCGACTTCATCCCCGTCGACGACCACATGCGCATCCCCGGGGTGCCCCACGTCTACGCGATCGGGGACGTCACCAACTTCCCGGTCAAGCAGGGCGGGATCGCCACCCAGCACGCCGACGTCGCGGCCGAAGCGATCGCCCTCGAACTCGGCTGCGAGGTCGAGGCCAACCCGCTCGACCCGGTCCTCCGCGGCGTCCTCTGGACCGGCAGCAAGCCGCGCTACCTGTTCGGCTGGCTCGGCGGCGGCCACGGCGAAACCTCGATCGCCAGCGACCGGCCGCCCTGGCCGATCGACAACCCGAGCAAGCTGATCGGCCGCTACCTGACCCCGTTCCTCGCCGGCCTCGACGGCAGCGTCGAGAACGGGGGCGGCATGCCGCTGGCGGGGCACCGGCAGCAGGACCTCGGGCGGCCTTCCTAAGGAGCTTTTTCGGAGCGGCCGCCCGCCTGCGGCGGCACGACCGATCCGGGCGGGCCTTTTTCAGTCGCCTGGGGCGGCGGAGTCGGGTGATTCGGCGCCGGCGTTTCCGGCGCCGCTCCCGGAGGGTTTGCCGGCGCTTCCTCCGGCGGCGCGGGCGTCGGCGGGGGAGCCTTGGCTTCGGGGAGCGCGGTCGGGCTCGGCTTCGCCCCGGGCGAGGCGCCTTTGCCGGCGCCGGTTTCCTGCGGCTGCTTCTGCTGGCCTTCCGGCGACGGCTTGTGGGTGGCGGCGGTGTCCTGGCCGCCGGCCGCGGCGTCGGGGTGCTGCTTTTCGTGACCCTCGCCGCTCGCGTGCTCGCCCTGGGGGCCCTCCGACTTGGCGCTGACCTCCTCGTGGGGCTGCGGGTGCTCGTGGGCGTGGGCGCTGCCGTGGTGGGCGCCGGCGCCGAGGGCGGGATCGGCCTGCGGGTCGGCCAAGGCGTTCGCGGAACCCGTCCCCGCTGCGCCGCCGCTCCCACCGGCGCGACCGTTCTCGCCGCCGCCGAGGCTACGGCCGCTGCCGAGCTCGCTACCGCCGCTCTGCGAAGCGGGGGTGGCACCCGCGGAGCCGGACTCCGGGGCGGCGGACTTCGTCGAGCGGTCCCCGGGCAGGCCGAGGTGGATGACGCCGCTGCGGTCGGCGGCGGTGACCCCGATCGCCGCGACCACGGCCGCCGTCGCCACTCCCTTGGCCGCCGCCGAGGCGCCGATCGTCTTCGCCGCGCCGCCACCGAGGGTCGTCGCCAGGCCGCCGCCGGCGGCGGCGCCGTGAGAGCCGCCGACGAGCCCCTGCAGCATCCCCGCCGCGGCCAGCGCGGGC
The DNA here is from genome assembly GCA_035688825.1 of Solirubrobacterales bacterium. Taxonomy (GTDB): domain Bacteria; phylum Actinomycetota; class Thermoleophilia; order Solirubrobacterales; family 70-9; genus VAYN01. Next base: position 10,576 of record DASSMM010000063.1, read on the forward strand.
AGCGGCGAGAGCGCCGCCAGGTCGTGCTGGCGGCTTCTGATTTCCTTGCGGAAGGCCTGGCAGTGGGCGCAGCTGCGCAGGTGGGCGCGGACGTCGCGGCGGCGGGTGACCCGCCCGTCCCCGTCGGAGAGCGCCTTCGTCACGGTGGCGCAGCTCATCTCACGTCCTTCCTCCATCTGGCGCAGGCTCTGCCGCGCCTCGTAGAGGGTCTGCCTGGCGACCGCCCCGGAGGTGTCCAGGGCGCTGCCGATCTCCTCGAACTCGAGCCCGGCCAGCTCGCGCATCACCAGCACCTCGCGCTGGCGCTCGGGCAGTTCCTTCATGTCGGTCAGCAGGCGGCGCAGCCGTTCCCGCGTCGCCGCGTCCTCGGCGAGGCCGTAGCCGGGCGCGATCTGCTCGACGTCGAGCTCGCTGCTCTCCCGCCGCCGCCGCAGCAGGTCGATCGACTCGTTGTGGGCGATCCGGTACAGCCACGGCTTCAGGTCGATCTGCCGCTCCTCGCCGGGGAGCGCCCGCAGCACCTTGATCATCGTGTTCTGCAGCGCTTCCTGGGCGTCGTGCGGGTTGCCGACGATCGCCAGGCAGAAGCGGTAGAGGCTCTGGTGGTAGCGCCGGAAGATCGTCGCGAAGGCCCGCTCGTCCCCGCCCACCGCACGCTTCGTCAGCCGCTCGTCGGAGAGCAGGCGGGACAGCGGCGCCGCGAGAGCTTCGCTCATCGCCCGATTTTCCCATTCCAGGCCATCTTTTCCTACATATGGACATTTGCCTCGACTCCTAAACGAACCTGCCGGGGGACTGTCAGCGCATTTCGGAAGGGCCTGACGGAACCGGGTCACCCCCGTCTTGTTAAGGAAATCGATCTAAATGCGGCGAATCTCGCCTGCCGGAAAACAGGAAGGACTGACGTGGTCGGAGCTTTGATCGGACTTCTCATCCTCGTCGCGATCGTGCTGGTGCTGGCGAACGTCGCGGTGGCCGGCGGCATCCTCGGCCTGATCGCCCTGATCCTCCTGATCCTCCTCCTGCTCGGCCGCATCTAGCCCCTCCCCAGCCGCATCTAGCCCCTCCCCAGCCGAACTGCATCAACTTGACTAGCCACGAGATAGTCAAGTTGATGCAGTTCGGGTCTGAGGGGTGGGAATTGCGCTCTATTGGGTAGGGAAGATGAACCTATGGCCGATCTTGTCCTCGGACCGCTGCTGCGCCACGTCTCCGACACCCAGGCGACCGTCTGGGTGGAGACGGACGAGGCCTGCGAGGTCGAGGTCCTCGGGCACCGGGAGAAGACCTTCCGGGTCGAGGGCCACCACTACGCGGTCGTCTGCGTCGAGGACCTGGAGCCGGCCTCGCGCTACGAGTACGAGGTGCGGCTCGACGGCGAGGTGCGCTGGCCCGAGCCGGGGTCCGAGCTGCCGCCGAGCGCGATCCGCACCACCGACGCCGACAAGGACCTCGACATCATCTTCGGCTCCTGCCGGGTCGCGGTCCCCCACGAGGCCCCCTTCACCGAACCCAAAGACGAGACCGAAGAGGGCCACGAGGTCGACGCCCTCTGGGTGCTGGCGCGGCAGATGTGCGCCGGCGAGCGCGACGAGTGGCCCGAGCAGCTCTTCCTCCTCGGCGACCAGGTCTACGTCGACGAGGGCTCGCCGAAGACGCGCAAAAAGATCAAAGAACGGCGCGGCACCGACACTCCGCCCTTCGACGAGGTCACCGACTTCGAGGAGTACACCTGGCTCTACGAGGAGAGCTGGCAGGAGCCGCTGATCCGCTGGCTCTTCTCCAACGTCTCGGTCTCGATGCTGTGGGACGACCACGACATGAGCGACGACTGGAACATCTCCCGCTCCTGGCTGCTGGAGATGCAGGCGAAGTCCTGGTGGCACCGGCGCGCAGTCGGCTGCATCGCCAGCTACTGGATCTACCAGCACCTCGGCAACATGTCGCCGCGTGAGCTCGCCGAAGACGACCTCTACCAGCGCGTCCGCGGCAACCAGAAGGCCGAGGAGGAGATCTTCCCCTGGGCCCACCGGATCCAGTCGACCGGCGCCGGCGTGCGCTGGAGCTTCTGCCGCGACTTCGGCCGCACCCGGGCGGTCTTCATCGACTCCCGCGCCGGCCGGGTGCTGGAGGAGGACCGGCGGGCGATCGTCGACGACGAAGAGTGGGAGTGGATCGTCGACCACACGAGCGGCGACTTCGACCACCTGCTGATCTGCACCACCGTCCCCTGGCTCCTCTCCCCCACCTTCGACCGCCTCGAGGCCTGGAACGAGCAGCTCTGCGACGGCGCCTGGGGCAAGCCCTTCGCCTGGGCGAGCGAGAAGCTGCGGCGCGAAGTCGACTTCGACCACTGGGCCGCCTTCGGCGAGTCCTTCGCCAAGCTGCGCGACCTCCTGGACGAGGTCGCGAGCGGCAAGCGCGGCAAGGCTCCCGCCTCGATCGTCGTCCTCTCCGGCGATGTCCACCACGCCTACCTGAGCGAGGCCGGCTACCCCCGCAGCGGCAGCTCGACCGCCCGCGCCCCGATCTACCAGGCGGTCTGCTCCCCCTACCGCAACCCGCTCGACGAAAACGAGCGCCGCGTCGTCCGCGCCGCCTTCCGCAAGCCCCTGATCGCCTTCGCCAACCTCCTCGCCAAAGCCGCCGGCGCCCCCGACCCCGGCATCCGCTGGCGCACCCTCGACGGCCCCTACTTCGACAACCAGGTCGCGAGCCTCCACCTCGACAAGCGCCGCGCCTGGGCCCGCCTCGACAAAACCGTCCCGGGCGAAAGCGGCAAGGAGGCGCTCGAAGAGAGCTTCTCCCGCCGGCTCGCCTGATCGAGAACGCACTTCTTCCCGCATACCGGGAACAACCGCGTTTTCAGCATCCGGAGCGGGGTACAAGCACTGCGTCATGGAGGCGACGGGTTGAGCATCGAGCGCGTGCGGTGGCTGCTGGGCGGGGCGGCGGTCGCGCTGCTGCTGGCGCTGACGCTGGCGCCGGGGGCGCGGGCGGACTTCCCGACCCTCTACGGCGGCGACGTCGGCTGCTCGGTGCAGAGCTCGAACGGGGACGTCCGCCTCTGCAGCGGCGAGACGACGACCTGGGACGGGGTCACGAAGATCGACCTCAACGTGGTCCTGCCGCCGCAGCCGAGCGCCGGCGAAGACGGGCCCTGGCCGGTGATCGGGCTCTTCCACGGCTGGGGCGGGAGCAAGATCGGGCTCGAGGACGCGCGGGTCCAGCAGTGGGCCGAAGCCGGCTACGCGGTCTTCAGCATGAGCGACCGCGGCTGGGGCAACTCCTGCGGCGGCAGCGACCCGGACCGCATCCTCGCCGCCGCCGGCGCCTGCAAAGAGGGCTACAACCACCTGATGGACGATCGCTACGAAGTCCGCGACGCCCAGTACCTGATCTCGGTCCTCGCCGACGAAGGGGTCGCCGAGCCGAAGGAGATCGGCGCCACCGGCGTCTCCTACGGCGGCGGCATGTCGATGGCGCTGGCGACGCTGCGCAACCGCACGATGCTCCCCGACGGCACCCTCGTCCCCTGGGAAAGCCCCGGCGGCGAAGAGATGGAACTGGCGGCGGCGGTTCCCCAGTGGCCCTGGACCGACCTCGCCTACTCGCTGATGCCGAACGGCAGCACCCTCGACTTCGTCACCGACTCCCCCTACGAAGGCCCGGGCGGCGGCGCCCGGATCGGGATCGAGAAGGCCTCCTACGTCAGCGGCCTCTTCGGCACCGGCCTCGCGATGAGCAACTACTCTCCGCCCGGCGCCGACCCCGAAGCCGACCTGGTCACCTGGTACTCCCTGATCAACAGCGGCGAGCCCTACGAGTCGAAGCCGCAGACCCAGGAAATCCTCGACCAGATCACCACCTACCACTCCTCCTACTACATCGACCACAGCCGGCCGCCGGCGCCGTTGCTGATCCAGAACGGCTGGAACGACGACCTCTTCCCGGTCGACGAGGCGGTCCGCTTCTACAACCGCACCCGCTCCCAGTACCCCGGCGACCCGATCTCGCTCTTCCTGATGGACGACGGCCACGCCCGCAGCCAGAACAAGGAAGCCGACGAGGCGCTCTTCCTGCAGCGCGAGAACGCCTGGTTCGACCACTACCTGAAGGGGGTCGGCGCGGCCCCGAGCTCGAGCGCCGAAGCCCTCACCACCACCTGCCCCAAAGAAGCCGCCTCCGAAGGCCCCTACAGAGCCGACGACTGGCAGAGCCTCTCGCCCGGTGAGATCCAGCTCGACGGCACCGCCGCGCAGACGATCGTGCCGGGAGCGGGCAACCCCGACATCGGCAAAACCTTCGACCCGATCGCCGGCGGTGGCGCCTGCGCCACCGCCCCGGGCGCCGACCAGGCCGGGGTCGCCAACTACCGCCTGCAGGTGCCGGCGCCGGGCTTCACCCTGCTCGGCTCACCGACCGTCGTCGCCGACATCGCCACCACCAACGTCGACTCCGAGCTGGCGGCTCGCCTGCTCGACGTCCTCCCGAACGGCGAAGAGCGGCTCGTCGCCCGCGGGCTGCTGCGGCCCGGGAACGGCGGCAGCGGCGTCGTCTTCCAGCTCCACCCGCAGGGCTACCGCTTCGCCGGCGGAGACACCGCGAAGCTCGAGCTCCTCCCCTCCGACGCCCCCTACGCCCGCCCCTCGAACGCGCAGACCCCGATCACCGTCTCCAACCTGCGCCTGCGCCTGCCGGTGCTGGAGCAACCGGGCTCGC
>DASSMM010000064.1:0-32902 GCA_035688825.1 Solirubrobacterales bacterium
GATCATCGCCCTGATGGTGCTCGCCTTCGACCTCCTGCTGTTGACCGCGCAGCGACTGCTCACTCCATGGCGAAAGGTGAGGCCGAGGTGAGCGCCCCCGTATTCGCCTCCTTTACCGGTGCGGTCGAATTCATCTTCTCCCCGCAGGAGTCGAACGTCACCGGCGGCAAGAAGGTCGGCGGCTTCGACAAGACCCTGGAACTGCTGATCGGCCAGATCGAGGTGACGATTCTGGCGCTCGCGATCGCTCTCCTCATCGGCCTGCCGCTCGGTCTCTACCTCGGCCATCGCGGCCGAGGCGAACTCCTGGCCGTCGGCATCGGCAACGCCGGGCGAGCGGTCCCCGAGTTGGCGGTGATAGCCCTGGTGGCGACCTTGGTCGGTATCGGCATGAGAAACGTGGCGCCGGCCCTGGCGCTGCTCGGCATCGCCCCGATCCTCAACAACGCCTATGTCGGCGTCCGCCAGGTGGACCCCGCCGCAGTCGACGCCGCCCGCGGGATGGGCATGAGTGAGCTCAGCATCATCAGGAAGGTCGAGCTGCCGCTGGCCGTCCCAACCGTGATGGGCGGTGTCCGAGGGGCGGCGATCGTCATCATCGCGACCGCCACCATCGCTCCGTTGGCGGGGGTGGAAACGCTCGGCGACTTCATCATCAACCGCAACGTCTACGGCGAAAACGGGCTGCTTGCGGGGGCGCTTCTCGTCGCCCTCCTCGCTCTCACCCTCGAGGGTTTGCTGGCGCTTCTGCAGCGCCGGCTGACTTCCGACGGGCTGAAGGTAAAGACTGCGTGAACAAGACTCACCGATCCACCCCCCAATCCACCCAATTAGGAGGCAACAAGTGAGGACCGACCAGACGAGAATGCGGGTGCTGCTTGCGGCACTGGCGGCGCTCGCGCTGACCCTGGGCATCGCCGCCTGTGGAAGCAGCAGCGACGACACCACTTCCGGCTCGACCGAAAGTGGCAGCGGCGCAGGGACGATCCAGTCCAACGCCGACAACGGCAAAGTCAGCCTGACGATCGGCTCGAAGAACTTCCCCGAACAGGAAATCCTCGGGGAAATCTACGCGCAGGCACTGACCGCAGCCGGCTACAAGGTGAAGAGCGCGCTCAACCTCGGCTCCGAAACCGTTGCCCTGAAAGCGGTGAAGACCGGGCAGATCTCCGGTTACCCGGAGTACGCCTCGACGGCCCTCACCTCGTTCTTCGGCCTCGAACCCGAAGAAGTCCCCTCCGACGCCACTGAAGCGTGGGAAAAAGCGAACCAGGAATTCGAAAAAGAAGACCTGCAGGCGTTTGAACCGACGCCGTTCGCCAGCGCCAACGCCGTTGGCACTACCAAACAGACTGCCGAAAAATACGGTCTGAAGACGGTCTCCGACCTCGAAGGAGTGTCGGAAAAACTGTCGCTCTACGGCTCGCCCGAGTGTCCTCAGCGGATCGACTGCAAAGCCGGGCTGGAAAAACTCTACGGACTGAAGTTCAAGTCCTTCACCCCGGTCGACATTGCCCTCCGCTACACGGTGTTGGAAAAGGGTGAAGCCGATCTCTCGATCCTCTTCACCACGGACCCGCAGCTCTCGGCCGAGAGCGACAAGTTCGTCATCCTCGAAGACGACAAGCACGTCTTCCCGGCCGGCAACGTCATCTTCGTGACCAAGAAATCGGTCGCTGAAGAAGCAGGGCCGGACTACGAAAAGACGATCCTCGCGGTGCAAGAAGGGCTCGACCTGAAAACGGTCCAGGAGCTCGACGCCCGCGTCGAACTCGAAAAGGAAACCCCGAAGCAGGCCGCGAAGGCGTACCTCGAAAGCGCCGGGTACATCAAGTAGGTAGCTGGTTGTAGGGACCGGCGGGGGAGGGTCGGCGGACAACAGCGGGGAGGGTCCGGCGCCCCTCCCCCGCCGGTCCTCCCACCCGCTCGGCTCTACGCGATTGCGTGTTCGGGGTTTTGGATCTCGAAGCGTTTGAAGTAGAAGCGGGCGGCCCAGGCGGCGAAGAGGCCTGAAGCTGCCGCCAGGAGGAGCGCCACCCTCGGGTCATAGCTCTGCGCCAGCCAACCGGCGAGCGGCCCGCCGATCGGGGTGCTGCCGAGGAAGACGACGGAGTAGAGGGCCATCACCCGGCCTCGCATCTCGGGGGAGACCGCTAGCTGGAGGGTGGAGTTGATGGTGGCCGCGAAGGTGACCGAGGCGGCGCCGAGGAGCATCAGGGCCGGGACCTCAAAGGCGAGGCTCGGCATCAAGGCGGAGAGCAGGGCCGCCACGCCGAAGGCGAGCGCGCCGCCGGCGATCAGGCGGGGGCCGGTGCGGCCGCGGTGGCCGTTGACGAGGGCGCCGACGATCGAGCCGACGGCCATCGCCGAGACCAGGGTCGCGTAGGTCATCGCGCCGGATTCGAAGCTGAACTTGGCCAGCAGGGGCAGCACGACCTGGAAGTTGAAGCCGAGGGTGCCGACCAGGGCCATCAGCGCCAGCGGCACCAGCAGCTCGGGGGTGTGGCGGACGTAGCGGAGGCCGGCGCGGATCGCCCCCGGCTCGTGCTGCGCCGGCGGCGCGGCGTGGAGGCGGCTCGGGTCCATCCGCCACAGGGCCAGGATCATCGCCACGAAGGTGAGCGCGTTGAGGGCGAAGCAGGGGACGACGCCGACGGTGGCGATCAGGATCCCGGCCAGCGCCGGGCCGACGATCCGCGCCGCCTGGACGATGACGCTGTTGAGGCTGACCGCGTTGACGACGCGGTCAGCGCCGACCATCTCGATCACGAAGCTCTGCCGGGTCGGGTTGTCGATCGCGTTGACCGAGCCCATCGCGAAGACCGCCAGGTAGACCATCCAGGGCGCGACGACGCCGGTGGCGGTGACGGCGAAGAGGCCGAGGGCGGGGATCGCCATCAGCGCCTGCGTCGCGATCAGCAGCCGCCGCTTCGGGATCCGGTCGGCCAGCAGGCCGCCCCAGGCCCCGATCAGCAGCATCGGCAGGAACTGCAGCGCCGTGGTCAGGCCGACGGCGACGCCGCTGCCGGTGAGGCTGAGGATGACCCAGAGCGCGGCGACCGTCTGCATCCAGGTCCCCGAGAGGGAGATCAGCTGGCCGAGAAAGTAGCGGCGGTAGTTGGGGACCTCCAGCGAGTTGAACGAGTGGCGGATCGCAGCCGTCAAAGCTGCTCGCCCTCCCGCATCCGCTCGAGGATCTCGGCCGCCCGCTCGAGCGTCTCGACCTCCTCGGCGGAGAGGTCGCGCATGCGCCGCGCCAGGTAGGCGTTCTTGCGCTTGCGCAGCCGCCGCAGCCGCTCGCGCCCGGCGCCGTTGACACTGACCAGGGCGCTGCGCTTGTCGCTCGGGTCCTGCGAGCGGTCGATCAGCCCCTCCCGTTCCAGGCAGCCGAGGGTGCGGGTGATCGTCGGCCGCTTCACCCGCTCGATCGCGGCGATCTCGCTCGGGGTCAGCGGCCCGTGGCGCTCGATCGTCGCCAGCGCCGCGACCGAGGTCGGGGTGAGCCCGCTGGTCTCCGCCGCCGCCTCCTGGCGCAGCCGCCGGGCGGTGCGGACGATCGCCGTGCGCAGGTGCGCGGCGCGCTCGCTGAGGGGGATGTCAATCTCGGGTGACATTGATTAGCTCTGGTAATTAGTCTAGCAAACTATATTTGCCGCTTAGCCGAGCTTAATCTCCGGCGCATAGCGTCGAGGCGGTGAGCGAGGTCGCGATCAGCGTCCGCGGGCTGCGCAAGGCCTACGGGGAGAACGAGGCCGTGGCCGGAGTCGACTTCGAGGTTTCGGCCGGCGAGGTCTTCGGGTTTCTCGGCCCCAACGGCGCCGGCAAGACGACGACGATCGAGATTCTCGAGGGCTACCGCGAGCGCAGCGGCGGCGAAGTCTCGGTCCTCGGGGTCGACCCCGGGACGCCGACGCGGGCCTGGCGCGAGCGCGTCGGCCTCGTTCTCCAGGAGTGCGAGCTGGACCCTCTGTGGACGGTCCGCGAGGCCGTCTCCCTCTTCGCCCGCTTCTACTCTCGCCCCCGCGAGGTCGAGGAGACGATCGACCTCGTCGGCCTCGGCGAGAAGCGCGATGCCCGCATCGGCAGCCTCTCCGGCGGCCAGAAACGGCGCGCCGACGTCGCCCTCGGGATCGTCGGCGACCCCGACCTGATCTTCCTCGACGAGCCGACCACCGGCTTCGACCCCGGCGCGCGGCGCGAGGCCTGGAACATGATCGAGGGCCTGAAGGCGCTGGGGAAGACCGTCTTCCTCACCACCCACTACATGGACGAGGCCCAACACCTCGCCGACCGCGTGGCGATCCTGCGGAGCGGCCGCATCGTCGCCCAGGGCAGCACCGAGGAGATCGCCGGGGCGATCGGGCGCAGCACCGTGATCGCCTTCGAGCTCGACGGCGATCTCACCATCGAGGAGGTGCGCTCGACCCTCGGCGCCGACGTCGCCAGAGTCGGCGATCAGGTCGAAGCCCAGAGCACCGACCCCCAGCGCGACCTCTACCGCCTGCTGACCCTGGCCCAGCGGCGCGATGCCGAGCTGCGCGGCCTCGAAGTGCGTCGGCCCAACCTCGAGGACGTCTTCCTCGAGCTCACCCGGGAGGGGTCGTGAGCGATCGCGGCATCGTTCTCGCCCAGGCGCGGATGGCCATCCTCGTCGCCCTGCGGACCCCGCGGACGATCATCTTCACGATCGCCTTCCCGGTCGTCCTCCTCGTCCTCTTCAACTCGATCTTCACCAGCAGCAGCGAAACGACGACCCTGCCGAGCGACGTCAAGATCGGCGCCGCGTCCTACTTCACCGCCGGGATCATCGCCTACGCCGCCGCCCTCTCGACCTTCACGACGCTCGCGGTCTCGCTGACCACCCAGCGTGAGAACGGGCAGCTGAAGCGCTACCGCGGCACGCCGATGCCGCCCTGGACCTTCATCGCCGGCCAGATCGTCCGCGCCGAGGCCCAGGCCCTGGCGATGGCGGCGATTCTGCTGGCGATCGGCGGCGTCGCCTACGGCGTCCCCGTCCCGGCCTCGACCTTTCCAGCCTTCCTCCTCTACCTGCTGCTCGGCACCGCGACCCTCTGCTCCCTGGGCATCGCCCTCAGCTCCTTCACCCCCACCCCCGATGCGGCGTCGACCGTCGCGCCCTTCTCGATCGTGATCCTCTCCTTCATCTCCGGCGTCTGGATCCCGGTCGACCAGCTGCCGCAGTGGCTGGAAGCCGTCGGCAAGCTCTTCCCGCTCTACCACCTGGCGCTCGGCCTGCAGACCACGCTCGCGCCCGGCACCGTCGGCAGCGGCCTCGAACTCGGCAACGTCGCCGCCCTGGCGATCTGGGCGCTGATCGGCATCCGCATCGCCACCCGCCGCTTCAAGTGGGAGCCGCAGGCGGCCGCGGCCTGACCGCGCAGATGCGCCGCGGTCAACGCTCGCGGCTTGGCGGGCGCGGCACGGGGGTCACGGCCCTAGCTCGAGCCGCCCGCCCCTCCGACGGATTCGAGCAGCTCCAGCATCTTCTCCTCGTAGGCGATGCCGGCGTACAGCGTGCGCTGCGAACCCTCGAAGCCCTCGCTTGCCTGGACCAGAGCGAGGTACCCCCGCAGCTCCGCGAGTTTTGCCCGGTGCCAGGAGATCCGGGCTTTCACCATCAGCGCCGGGTCGCCGCCGGCGAAGACTTTCAGCATCGCTTCCTCGCGCAGCTGGGGCGGTCCCGCGGTCGGCTCGGCGGCCCACTCGGCGAGCGCCTCTCGCCCCTGCTCGGTCACCGAGTAGATGCGGCGGCGGCGCCCCCCCTCCTCCTGGCGGGCGGAGAGGTAGCCGGCGGCGGCGAGGCGGGCGGGCTCCTCGTAGGCGGTCGTGTGGGGGACGGGCCAGAAGTTCTGGATCGATTTCTCCATCGCCCCCTTGATCTCGTAGGAGGTGAGGTCGCCGAACTCCTCGAGCAGCGCCAACACGGCGTAGGAGTTTCCCGTGAGCTTGATCACTTTGGGGTTGCTTTTCATGATTCGAGTCGTATAGTACGGGACGAACGGTATAGGCATACATCGGCAACCAGCTTGGAGGTTCACGGATGCCCGGCACCGATTCCCACTCCCCCATCATCGGCGACAGTCCGGCGTACGACGCGGTCGTCGTCGGCGGCAGCCTCGGCGGCTGCGCCACCGCGATCCAGCTTGGCCGGGCGGGCATGCGCGTGGCCGTGGTCGAGAAGCAACCGGATCCGCAGGCGTTCAAGCGGATGTGCTCCCACTTCATCCAGGCCTCGGCCGTGCCGACGCTCGAACGCCTGGGCCTGCTCGAGCCGATCGAAGCGGCGGGCGGGCAGCGGCCGCGGGTGCGGATCTGGACCAGGTGGGGATGGATCGAGGCGCCGCCGGAGCGCGCCGGCCGCGGGGTCAACCTCCGCCGCGAAGTGCTGGATCCCCTGGTCCGCGGCATCGCCGCGGAGACGCCCGGGGTCGAGATGCTGCTCGGCTGGACCGTCGATCGGCTGCTGCGGGCGAACGGCGGCTTCGCCGGGGTCGCCGCCCGCAACCGCGAGGGCGAGGAGCGCGAGCTGCGGGCCCGCCTCACGGTCGGCGCCGACGGCCGCGACTCCCGCGTCGCCGAGCTCTCCGAAGTGCCGGTCAAGACCTACCCGCACAACCGCTTCGCCTACGGCGGCTACTTCGAAGGCGGCGGCCCCGCCAACGCTCCCGACGCCACCGCCTGGTTCCTCGACCCGCAGTGGTGCGCCGCCTTCCCCACCGACAACGACCTCACCTTCTACGCGGCGATGCCGACCAAGGATCGCCTGCCCGAATTCAAGGAAGGACCGGAAGCGGCCCTGGTGCGGTTCCTCTCCAACGTCCCGGAGGCGCCTCCGATCCGGGCCGGAAGAGCCGTCGAATCGATCGTCGGCAAGATCGACATGACCAACCGGATGCGCAAGCCGGTGGCGCCGGGGCTGGCCCTGATCGGTGACGCCGCGCTCGCCACCGACCCGCTCTTCGGGGTCGGCTGCGGCTGGGCCTTCCAGTCCTCGGAGTGGCTGGTGGAGAGTGTGCGGCCCGCCCTGCAGGGGGACGAGTCGCTCGAGCAGGGGCTGGAGCGCTACCGCCGTCGTCACCGGCACGAGCTCGGCGCCCACGCCTTCTTCATCCACGACTACGCGACCGGGCGCAAGCTCAACCCGGCCGAGCGGCTGATGTTCTCCGCCGCCGCCCGCGATCCCGAGATGGCGGCGCGCTTCGACGCCTTCGGCACGCGGCAGGTCCGCCCGCAGCAGGCGATGCCACGGCTGCTCCCCCGCGCGGTCGCCGTCAACGCCCGCCACGCGCTCGCCCGATGAGCACCGCCGCCCCCGCCTCCCCGGTCGAGCGCGGCAGCCTGTTGGCCGGCGGCACCCGGACCCGGCTCGTGCAGGCGGGTCCGGCCGGGGCGAGCGAGGCAGTGGTCTTCCTCCACGGCAACCCGGGCTCGGCCGACGACTGGGTCGGGTTGGCCGGGGCGGCAGCGAGCGCCGGCAAGCGCGCGGTCGCTTTCGACCTGCCGGACTTCGGCGAGACGGTGGCGCCCGACGGCTTTCAGCACGATGTCCCCGGCTACGCCGGTTTCGTCGCGGCGGCGCTGGCGGAGCTGGGGGTGGAGCGCGCGCACCTGGTCCTGCACGACTTCGGCGGGCCGATCGGGCTCTACTGGGCGGCGGCGCACGCCGACGCGGTGGCGAGCATGACCCTGATCGATACCGGTCTCCTCCCCGGCTACAAGTGGCACAGCCTGGCTCGGATCTGGCGCACGCCGATCCTCGGCGAGATCTTCCAGGCGACCGCGACCCGGCGGGCCTTCCGCTTCCTGCTCAACCGCAACGAGCCGCGCGGGCTGCCACGGGATTTCGTCGAAGCGATGTACGACCACTACGACCGCCGCACCCGCAAGGCCGTGCTCGCGCTCTACCGGGCGACCGACGACCCGGGCGGGATGTCGGAGGCGCTGGTCGGGCTGTTCGCGGATCGCGAAATTCCCGCGCTGGTGATCTGGGGCGAGCACGACGCCTATCTGCCCTGGTCGTTCGCGGCGCGCCAGCGCGAGGCGTTCCCGGCGGCCGAGGTCCACGTGCTCCCGGCGAGCGGCCACTGGCCCTTCGCCGACGCCCCGGAGACGGTCGAGCGGCTGCTGACGGAGTTCCTCGCAGGTCTTCCCACTTCGCCATCGGTCACCTGAGCACAGGCTGGTGTGCTCAAGTGACCGCCGCCGGGCGCGTCGGCCGGATTAGGCGGCCGGCTCGCCGACCTGCTCGGGCGGCGGCGCATCTTCATGTTCGGGCTCGTCCTCTTCGCCCTCGCCTCGCTGGCGGGCGGCCTGGCGAGCGACTCGGGCCAGCTGATCGCCGCCCGCGCCGTCCAGGGGCTCGGCGCCGCGATCCTCTCCCCCGCCGCCCTCTCGATCGTCGCCACCACCTTCAAAGACGGCGCCGAGCGCAACAAAGCGCTGGGTATCTGGGGCGCGGTCGCGGGCTCCGGCGGTGCCGCAGGCGTCCTCCTCGGCGGCGTCCTCACCGAATACCTCGGCTGGGAATGGGTGCTCTGGGTGAACGTGCCGATCGGGATCGCCGCCGCTGCGCTGGCGCCGAGCCTGATCGCCGAGTCCCACGCCGAGCAGGAGGTGCGGACCTTCGACGTCGCCGGCGCGACGACGATCACCCTCGGCCTCTCCGCCCTCGTCTTCGCCCTGCTCGACGCCGAAGACGCCGGCTGGGGATCGGCCCAGACGATCGGCGTCCTCACCGCCGCCGCGATCCTGCTGATCGCCTTCGTCGCGATCGAGCGCCGCTCGCGAGCCCCGCTCGTGCCCTTCTCGATCTTCCGCATCCGCACGATCACCGGCGCCAACGTCGTCGGCATCCTCGTCGGCGCCTCGCTCTTCTCGATGTTCTTCTTCATCTCGCTGTACATGCAGCAGGTGCTCGGCTACAGCGCGATCAAGGCCGGCCTCTCCTACCTGCCGCTGGCGGTCGCGATCATGCTCTCGGCCGGGGTCGCCTCCGGCCTGGTGACGAAACTCGGCTTCAAGCCCATCCTCGCCGCGGGCATGGTCTTCATCGCCATCGGCCTCGTCTGGTTCAGCCAGATCTCCACCGAAGGCAGCTTCCTGGCCGACATCCTCGGCCCCTCGCTCTTCGCCGCCGTCGGCCTCGGCTTCGCCTTCGTCCCGGTGACGATCGCCGCCGTCTCCGGCGTCGAAGACCGCGAGCAGGGCCTGGCGAGCGGCCTGATCAACACCTCCCAGCAGGTCGGCGGCGCCCTCGGCCTCGCCGTCCTCGCCGCGATCGCCAACTCCACCATCGGCGACTCGCGCGACCCCGCCGTCCTCACCGACGGCTTCAGCACCGCCTTCCTGGTCGGCGCCGGCTTCGCCGTCCTCGGCCTCCTCGCCACCCTCTTCCTGATCCGCAATGCCGACAGCCGTGCGCACGTCGAACTCGGGGCCGAGCCCGCCCTGGAAGAGGGTTGACCCGACCGCAACGCCGGATAGGGTGATGGTCGAGTGTCGCTCCGCCTCCCCAACCTCGCCGTCGCCGCGCTGCTGCTCGCCGCGGCCGCGATCTTCGCCCTCGGCGGCCACAGTCGCGCCGCTTCGGCGGGAGCCACCGCCGTCGCCTCACCGGCCTGCGGGCAGATCCAATACGGCGGCAAGGGGCAGCCGGAGGCGCTGATCGTCTCCGACCTGCCGCTGCAGGGCGATTCGCAGCAGCGCTCGCTGCAGATGAACGACGCGATCCGGCTGGTCTTAGAAGGCGCGAACTGGCAGGCCGGCGGGGTCAAACTCGGCTTCCAGGCCTGCGACGACTCCAACGCGAAGACCGGCCTCTGGACGAAAGCGCAGTGCCAGGCCAACGCCAACGCCTACGCCGCCGACCCCAGCGTCCTCGCCGTCGTCGGCACCTACAACTCGGGCTGCGCCGAAGCGATGATCCCGATCCTCAGCAACGCGCCCGGCGGCGGCGTGGCGATGGTCTCGCCCGGTAACACCCTGATCTGCCTCACCCAGTCGAGCCCGAGCTGTCCCAAGGGCCAGCCCGGCAGCCTCTACCCCGGCGTCCGCAACTACGCCCGGTTGGTGCCGAACGACGCCTACCAGGGTGCCGGCCTCGCCGGCTTCGCCAAGAAGCACGGCGTCAAGCGGGCGTTCGTCCTCTACGCCGGCAAGGACCCGACCAGCCTCGGCCAGGCGAAGACCTTCCGCGGCGCCGCCCGCAAGCTCGGCCTCAAGATCGTCGGCTTCAAGGCCTGGAACGTGAAGGCGAAGAACTACCGCGGACTGATGGGCTCGGTGGCGATGTCCATGCCCGACGCGGTCCTCCTCGCCGGCCTGACGGAGGAGAACGGCGCCCGCCTGATCAAGGACAAGGTCGCCGTCCTCGGCTCCAACAGCAAGGTCAAGCTGCTAGCGCCCGACGGCTTCGCCCAGCAGTCGACGATCGACCTCGCCGGCAAGGCCGCGAAGGGCATGTTCGCCAGCGTCCCCGGCGAGGTGCCGCAGAGCCTCACCGGGTCGGGCAAGCAACTCGTCGATCAGCTCGAAGCCAAGCTCGAGGGACCGGTCGAACTGTATGCGCCCTACGCCGGCCAGGCTGCCGAAGTCGTCCTCGACGCGATCGGCAGCGGCAAAGACCGCGCCGGCACGATCGCGGCGGTACGCGCCACCTCGGTCCACAACGGCATCACCGGCAGCTTCGACATCCTCCCCAGCGGCGATCCGAGCGTCGGCCCGATCACCGTCTCGGTCGCGCAGCAGACCTTCGTGCCGTTCCAGGTGGTCACGCCCGGCCCGGCGCTGGTCAACGCGGCCCGGCACGGCTGAGCCCTCAGAAGATCTCGGACTCGGCTAACAGCCGAAGCTAGGGGTCCAAGGGCCCGCGTCGAATCAGTCGCGGTGGACCGCGACGCTTCCCCCACGATGGCGCCCGCCGCCGACGGTGGCCTGATGAACGCGCGCGCGATCAAGTGGCGGGAACGGTTGAACACGCCGATGCTGATCGCGGCGGCGCTGACGCTGCCGACGGTCGCGATCTACGAGTCGAAACCGGGCGGGACGCTGGAGACGGTCGCGGTCGTGCTCAACTGGACCACCTGGATCGCCTTCCTGGTCGAGCTGGTGATCATGCTCGCCGTGGTGCCGAACCGCTGGGCGTGGGTCAAGCGGCACCCGCTCGACGTGATCATCGTCCTGGTGACGCCGCCGGTGCTGCCGGCCGGCCTGCAGAGCCTGCGGGTCCTGCGGCTGCTGCGGCTGCTCCGCCTCCTGCGCCTGGCCCAGCTCTCCCGCGAGGTCTTCTCGCTCGAGGGACTGCGCTACTCGCTGCTGCTCACCCTGCTGACGATCGTCGGCGGCGGCAGCGTCTTCGTCGCCTTCGAGCACCAGCAGCACCTCGACACCTGGGACGGGATCTACTGGGCGGCGACGACGATGACCACGCTCGGCTCCAACATCTACCCGGAAACGACCGGCGGCGAGGTCGTCACCGTGATCGTCCTGATCATCGGGATCGGCTTCGTCGCCCTCCTCACCGGCGCCTTCGCCCAGCGCTTCCTCGCTCCCGAAATCGCCGAGATCGAGGAAGAGCTGGAAGAAGAGAAGCTCAGCGCCGAGGCGCTGGCGCTGCGCGAACTGCACAGCGTCCAGGAGCAGCTACAGGCGCTCTCGGTTGCGATCGAGCGGATCGCGACGCGCGAGCGCTGAGAACGCACTTCTTTCCGCATAGCGGAGAGAAAGGAGTTCTCAGTTCTCCTTCGCCTGCTCCTCGGCGATTTTCGCCTCCAGCTCCTTCATCACTTCCGGGTCTTTCAGCGTCGTCACGTCGCCGAGGGCGCGGCCCTCGGCGATGTCGCGGAGGAGGCGGCGCATGATCTTGCCGGAGCGGGTCTTCGGCAGGTCGTCGGCCCAGACGATCCGCTTCGGGCGGGCGAATTTGCCGATGTGCTCGGCGACGCTTTCGCGGATTCCCTCGACCAGCCCGTCGCCCTCGGAGACGCCGCCGCGGACGGTGACGAAGGCGCAGATCGCCTGGCCGGTGTCCTCGTCGGATTCGCCGATCACCGCCGCCTCGGCGACGTCGGGATGGGCGACGATCGCCGACTCGACCTCGGCGGTCGAGAGCCGGTGGCCGGAGACGTTGACGACGTCATCGATCCGGCCGATCACCCAGAAGTAGCCGTCTTTGTCGCGGCGGGCAGCGTCGCCGACCAGGTAGCGCTCCTTCCCGAAGCGGGAGAAGTAGGTCTCTACGAAGCGGTCGTCCTCCTTGTAGAGGCCGCGGAGCATCGAGGGCCAGGGGCGCTCGAGCACAAGCAGGCCCTGGCCTTCGGAGACCGGCTTGCCCTCCGACTCGTCGACCACCTCCGCCTCGACCCCGGGGAACGGCGTCGTCGCCGAGCCCGGCTTGGTCGCGGTGATCCCCGGCAGCGGGCTGATCATGATCGCGCCGGTCTCCGTCTGCCACCAGGTGTCGACGATCGGGCAGTGGCCGCCGCCGATCACCTGCCGGTACCAGAGCCAGGCCTTCGGGTTGATCGGCTCCCCGACCGAGCCGAGCAGCCGCAGCGAGGAGAGGTCGTGTTCGGCCGGGATCTCGGCGCCCCATTTGATGAAGGTGCGGATCGCCGTCGGCGCCGCATAGAGGATCGTCGCCTTGTAGCGCTCGACCAGCTCCCACCAGATCCCCTTGTGCGGGTAGTCCGGCGCCCCCTCCCACATCACGCTGGTCGCCCCGTTGGAGAGCGGGCCGTAGACGATGTAGGAGTGGCCGGTGACCCAGCCGACGTCGGCCGCGCACCAGTAGACGTCCTCCTCGGGCTTGAGATCGAAGACGTAGCGGTGGGTGGCGGTGACCCCGGTCATGTAGCCGCCGGTGGTGTGGAGGATCCCCTTCGGCTTCGCGGTCGAGCCGGAGGTGTAGAGGATGTAGAGCGGGTGCTCGGCGTCCATCGGCTCGGCCGGGCACTCGGGCGCGGCGGCGTCCATCGCCTCGTCGTAGAAGACGTCGCGGCCCTCGCTCATCGGGCAGTCGATGCCGGTGTGGCGGACGACGACGATCTTCTCCAGCGAGCCGATCCCGCCGAGGTGCTCGTCGACCTGCGGCTTGATCGGCGCCGTCTTGCCCTTGCGGCGGGCGCCGTCGACGGTGACCAGCGCCTTCGCCTGCGAGAACTCCATCCGCTCGGCGACCGACTCGGCCGAGAAGCCGCCGAAGACGACGTTGTGGGGGGCGCCGATGCGGGCGCAGGCGAGCATCGCGACGACGACCTCGGGGATCATCGGCAGGTAGATCCCGACCACGTCGCCCTTCTTCACGCCGAGGTCCTTGAGCGCGTTGGCGAAGCGCTGGACGTCGCGGTGCAGGTCGGCGTAGGTGACCTCGCGCTCCTCCCCCTCCTCGCCCCGCCAGTGGTAGGCGACGCGCTCGCCGTTGCCGGCCTCGACGTGGCGGTCGAGGCACTGCGCCGAGGCGTTCAGCTTGCCGTCGGCGAACCACTTGTAGAAGGGCGGGTTGGAGTCGTCGAGCCCCTGGGTCGGCTCCACGTCCCAGTCGAGCAGCTCCTTCGCCTGCCGCGTCCACCAGGCCTCCGGGTCGGCGGCCGCCTCCTCGTAGACCTGCGGATCGCTCCAGAGCGCCTTCGCCCGGAACTCCTCCGAGGGCTCGAACTTCTCTACCTCCAGCAGCTCCTCCAGCTCCCGCTCAAGACCCATGTCGAAAAAGTACCTGAGCGTGCCTGACCGAGGTCAGGAGCGGCTTAGTACCCGGCAGGATGCCGCGCGACGAAACCTTCGGGCGAGTCGACCCAGGGGTCGTGCCAGCGCGGGCCGGGGCCGCCGACGGTGTCGAAGGCGATGCCGGCGACGACCATCCAGGCGTGGCCGGAGTTGGCGTAGACGGTGATCCACTGGCCCGGGCCGGGTTCGCCCCAGGTCTCGAGGCCGGTCGAGTCGAGCGGGCTTTCGAGGAAGCCGCCGCCGTGGAGGGCGTAGGAGACCGCGCCCGAGCAGTCGTAGCCGGAGGATTCGAAGGAGCCGTGGCCGCCGCCCCAGATGTAGGGGGTGGTGGCGATCGCGTTGCCGGCGGCGATCACTTCCTGGACCGCCTGCGGCGCCGAGGCCGGGGCGCTCGCTTCGCTTTCGCTCAAGACCTGCGCTTCCTGGCCGGGGTTGAGCGGCGCCGGCATCAGACCGGTGGTCGCGTCGCCGCCTTCGGCCGCGACCTGTTCGGAGATCGAGGCGAGGTTGCTGCTGAGCGCGCCTTCGCGCGATTCGAGGTCTTCGAGGTCTTCCTGCCGCTGCGCCTGCGCCGCCTTCAGTTCGAGCCAGCCGGCCTTTGCTTCCTTGCGGGCGGCGCTGACCGCCTGCTCCTTGGCGGCGATCGCATCGCGCACTTCTTCGATTTCGGCCCGCTGCTCGTCGAGCTTTTCGACAGCGCCGCGGACTTCGTCGCGCAGCGACTTGACGCGGTCGACGACGGCGTCGTCGTAGTCCTGGATCTGGCGCACGTATTCGGTCTGCGCCGCCATCTCCGACCAGTCTTCGGATTCGAGAATCGCGTTCAGCAGATCCGGCGAGCCGGCCTCGTAGATCGCGACGACCCGGCCGCTGAGGACGCCGAGCGCCTGCTTCAGCTTCACCCGCACCCGTTCCAGGTGCTCTTCTTCGGCTTCCAGCGCTGCGGTCGCGCGATCGAGCTGCGCCTGCTTTTCGGCCAGTTCGGCCTCGATCGCTTCCTGTTCCTGGCGCAGCCGCGAGACTTCGCCGAGCTTCGCGTCGATCGCCTGGTTCTGTTCGGCGATCGTTTCCGCCAGCGCGCTCGACTCTTCCCGCACCCCCTCGAGCTTGTCCCGCGTCGCTTCCAGCTTTTCCTGCGGCGTCTCCGCCGGAGCGCTCCCAGCCCAGGAGCCCGCCAGCAGGCAGAGCCCTGCCAGAAGCAGCGCGGCGAAGATCAGGGCACGGCGCCTAACCGTGCTCGTAGAGGAGCTGAACAGCACGGCGGCGCAGGCTAGCGAAGCGCCTGCGCCGCCTTACAGGTGGTCGATAATCCGCAAGTTTCCTTGCACTTGCAGGACTTTTCAGGCGTGCGTCAAGCGAGCAGTTTCTGCTTCGCCCTGTCGAACTCCTCCGGCGAGAGGGCACCTTTGTCTTTCAGCTCGGCGAGCTTGTGCAGTTCCTCGGCGGGCGAGGCGGAGCCGGCCTGCTCGCGGACGTATTCGTCGAAGTGCTTTTTCGCGTCGGCCTGGGCTTTGATCGTGCGGTCGCGCATCCCCTCGCCGCGGGCGATCAGGTAGATCAGCGCGGTGAGGAAGGGGATGAAGACTAGGAAGAGCACCCATGCCGCCTTTGCCCACCCGGACAGCTCGTGGTCGCGGAAGAGGTCGCTGAGGATCGTGATCAGGATCCAGATCCAGATGACGAAGAAGAAGATCTCCAGCGCTACGAGGAGGATTTCCCCGAAGCTGATATCGGCGAGCGGCATTGCGCTCCTTTCGATTGAGGACTGGGGTCGGCGCGGGATTCGCGCTAAAGGGACCTTATGGAATTCCGGAAGCTAAGCGCCTCTCCTGCCCGCGGTATCCGTAGTCAGCCTCATGAAGAAGAGGACGATCGCGACCGAGGTGGCGAGGTTGAGGCTGGAGACCCCCTCCCGCATCGGGATCGCGATCCGGCCCTCGGCCCGCTCGAAGACCTCGCCGCTGAGGCCGTGGCGCTCGGTGCCGAAGGCGAGGATCGCCCGCGGCGGCACCAGCCCCGGGGCCAGGTCCTCCCCCTCGGGGTCGATCGCCAGGAGGGGACGGTCGCTCGGCGGCAGCGAATCGACCTTGGCGACGGGGAGCGCGAACTGCAGGCCGGCGGCGCCGCGGACCGCGTCGGGATGCCAGGGGTCGTTCTCGCCGCGAGCGATCACGGCGGCGGCGCCGGAGGCCGCCGAGACGCGGATGCAGGCGCCGATGTTGCCCATGTTGCGCGGGTCCTCCAGCAGGACCACCGGCGCCGGCGCGGGATCGGCCAGAGCGGCGGCGACGTCCACCTGCGGCCGGTGGGCGATCGCAGCGACGCCGGTGTGCGGGAGCAGCGGCACCAGGCCGGCCAGCGTCTCCTTGTCGACCTGCTCGACCCGACCGGCGAGCTGTCCCGCCAGGTCCGGCGCCAGGTCGGCTGCCATCGCATCGAGCGAGGTCGGATCGACAGCCACCGCCTCGACCAGCTCGGCGCCGAAGCGCAGCGCGTGCTTGAGCGCGTGGAAGCCCTCGACGACGGTCAGCTCGGGATCGCGACGGGCGGTGCGGAAGCGCACCGCGCGCTCGTGCTCTTCACGGCCCATCGCCGAATCATTACCGGCCGGCGCGATCGAGGCGAGGACGCCGGTCAGGCGGGGGCGCCGGCCTGCGCCAGCTGGTCCCGGCCCCCGGCCTTGGCCAGGTAGAGGGCCGCGTCGGCGCGGCCGAGCAGGTCGTCGGCACTCTCGACGAAGTCCCAGCAGGCGAGGCCGGCGGAGCAGGTCTGGCCCATCGGCGTCCGCTCCCGCAGCCGTTCGACGACCTCCGCCGCCTCGTCGGGGCTGGTGTCGGGCAGCAGCACCAGGAACTCCTCGCCGCCGAAGCGGACAATCGTGTCCTCGCCGCGCAGGGCGCCGTCCCAGGCGCGGGCGCACTCGCGCAGGACCTCGTCGCCTGCAAGGTGGCCGTGGGTGTCGTTGTAGGCCTTGAAGTGGTCGATGTCGATCAGGGCGACGCAGAGCGGCGATTCGGTGCGGCGCGCGCGGGCCATCTCCCGCGGCAGCTGCTCCTCGAGCGTGCGGCGGTTGGGGAGGCCGGTGAGCGGATCGCGGGCGGCCATCTCCTGGACCTTGCCCAGCAGCTCCTCGCGTTCGCCCTCGATCCGCTTCAGCTCGGTGACGTCGGCGGCGCGGGCGTAGATCAGCGACTCGTCCGGGGAGAGCTGCGAGCTCCAGCGCAGCCAGTGCCAGGAACCGTCCTTGGCCCGGTAGCGGTTCTCGAACCGCAGCGTCTCCGCCCCCTCGAAAAGCGCCGCCGCCTCAGCTTCGGTCCGCTCGCGGTCCTCCGGATGGACCCGCTCGACGAACGGGGTCGCCCGCAGCTCCTCGAGGTCGTAGCCGAGGTAGTGCGTCCAGGCGTCGTTCAGCTCGACGAAGTAGCCGTCCATATTGGCGGTGCAGAGCATGTCCCGCGAGAGGTCGAAGAAGCGGCGTGCGCGCTGGTCGGCGCGGGCCCGGCGGGCGACGATCGCCGTCGTCAGCAGCATCACGACGCCGAGCGAGACGAGGGTGAAGATCCAGCGGGTAAGTGGCGAATAGCCGCCGGTGCTTTCGACCTCGAGCAGGACGACGCCGTAGACCAGCAGCAGCCAGGCGAGGTGGAGGGCGGCGGCGCGGCGCGGGAAGTAGTAGGACGAGATCAGCGTCGCCCAGACGAAGATCGTCCCGTACTGACCGACCGCGATTCCGCTCTCGAAGATCAGCAGGGCGGTGGTGGCGACGATCGCGCCGAGGAGCAGGTGGACGGCCGCCCGGGGGATCCGGCCGACCAGGAACGAGCAGAGGACCCCGGCGGCGGCCATCGCCGCGGCGGTCAGTGTCAGTGCGGTGGTGTCGCCGCCGCTCGGGTGCGGCAGCAGGAGCGAGAGGGCGACGAGGCCGGCCCCGGCGATCAGCAGCGCCGACGCGGCTCGCAGCTCGGAGCCGCCGGCGGGGTTGATGCTTACCCGATTTTGTGGAGACGCCATGCCTGGGGCATCGGCAAACGATGGTGTTTCCTTTAGCCGGGTCCTTTAGCCCCTCACGACCTGGAACTGGCTCATCAGGCCGTGGTCCTCGTGGTCGAGCATGTGACAGTGGACGACGAATTTCCCGATGTAGTCGGCGAAGCGGCCGGCGACGAGGATCTTTTCGTTCGGGAAGAGGAAGAAGGTCTCCTTGAGGCAGTCTTCCCAGGGCGGCGGTTTGCGGCCGTTGCGCTCGAGCAGGTACCAGTCGGTGTGGTGCAGGTGCATGACGTGGGCGACGTTCGTCTTGTTGACGAGCTCCCAGGTCTCGACCGTGCCGAGGCGGGGCTTCGCCTCGACGTAGGCGGGGTTGAAGGTGCGGCCGTTGATCCGCCAGGTGGTTTTGAAGAAGCCGCCGATCGTGATCGCCCAGCGGTGGTCGGGGGTGCGCTTGGCCTTCCGCGTCCACTCGGGCAGCGGCCGCAGGTGACGCGGGATGCGGGTGCGGTCCGGCAGGCGCCGGTCGCCGACCCGGAACTGCATCAGGGCGCCGCCGTAGGTGCGGGCGCCGGCGGGGTTGCGACCGGCGTGGCGCTTGCTGCTGCGCAGCTCGACCGTCTCCCCTGCGTGGCCGGCGAAGTCGACGATCACCTCGACCCGCTCGGCCGGGCCGAGGAGGATTTCGCGGCGGCGGATCGGCTTCGGCATCAGCCCGCTCTCGGTCGCGATCTGGATCATCTGGGCGCCGTTGGAGAGGTGGAGGTTGTAGCTGCGGAAGGAGGAGACGTTGAGGATCCGCAGCCGGTAGCGGCGCGGGCTTACCGCGTGATGGGGCATGAAGGCGCCGTTGACGAGGACGCACTCGCCGAGGATCCCGTCGTCGGGCGGGCGCCGGTTGGTGAAGGGGTCGGTGAGCTGGTTGTCGCGGTCGAAGCTGCGGTCGGCGATCATCAGCGGCAGGTCGCGCTCGCCGCGCGGCAGCGGCAGCGAGTCGTCGAAGCCGTCGTCGACGATCCACATCCCGGCGAGGCCCTTCCAGCTATGCGGGGCGGTGCGGTCGAGGCGGTGGTCGTGGTACCACTGGAAGGCGGCGCGTTCGGGATGGCCGTCCTCCATCAGGTCGTAGACGTAGGTTTTGCGCCCGCCCGGCTCGAGCAGGAACTCGTTACCGGAGGCGCGGGCCGAGAGGCCGCGGGGGATCTGGCAGTAGTAGGAGGTCGGCTGGTGCTTCGTCAGCCCGCCGGGGTAGCCGTCGAACTGGGTGCGGTTGTGGCCGCCGTGGAGGTGGATCGAGAGCTCCCCCACCTTCGCCGGCAGCTCGTGCTGGAAGGTGACGCGGGTGCGGTGGCCGGCGCGGCGGCGGATCGTCGGCCCCGGGAAGCTGCCGCCGAAGGTCCAGAGGCGGGTCCCGCGGCCGGGGAGGATCTGCTGCTCGGCCTCGCAGATCGGGATCTGGATGTGGTCGCCGTCGAGGACCGGCGGGATCGGCAGCCGCTCGCGGAACGGGACCGCGCCGAGCGCCGGCGGCGGCTCGGTCGAGAACGGCAGCGGCCCGCTGCCCCTGCCCCTCAGGGGCAGGAGGACGGCGAGGGCGCCGCCGCCGAGGGCGCCGAGGAAAGCTCGGCGCCCCAGGCGGTGCGGGGCTGAGGAATGTCCAGCCGTCGCCGGGACCTAGGCGGTCGGAGCGACCGGCGCGATGACCTTGACCTGGCCGTGCATGAACGGATGGACCGCGCACATGAAGTAGAGCGTGGTGCCCGCTTCGGCGGTCACTTCCTGGGTGACGCTGGTGCCGGCTTTCTTTTCGCCGGTGAACCAGGAGTCGCCCTTCTTGCCGGTGGCGTCACCCATCGTGCTCCAACCGGCGGGGCCGGCCTTGACGAGCGGAGTGGTGATCTTTTCGGTTTTCGGGTTGAACCCGTGCCACTTGGCGATCGCGAAGCAGATCTTCTTCGGCGTGAAGCAGGTGTTCTGCGCTTTCCGGGTCTTCGGGATCGAGCCCTTGGTGACCAGCGAGAAGGTGTGCGGGCCGACCTGTTTCGGGTTGGTCTTGTTGAGGACCTCGAGCTGGTCGCCGACGGTGACCGTTTCCGGGGCGACGAACTTGAGGTTGCCTTTGACCAGCGACATCGTGATCACGTCGGTGTTCCCGGTCGGCGTGACGGTGGTCGTTTCGGCGGCGCCGGCGAGGCCCGAGCTACCGAGGACGACGGTGAGCGCGGCCGCCGGGAGCGCGATGGCCAGAGCCCGCAGGCGGTCGCGGCGTGAAAGCTTGCTGTGCAAAACGTGCCTTTCTACTTGGTGGTGAAACCGATTCCCTGAGCCGCCAAGGGTACCCTCTGAAGCGGTGGCCACGTTCCTCCACACCTGCTATCGGATCGGGAACATTGACCGGTCGGTCGCCTTCTACGAGAAGCTCGGCTTCGAGGAGGTGCGGCGGATGCCGATCGGCGAGGAGGCGATCAACGTCTTCATGGCGCTGCCCGGCGAAGACCCCCGCCTCGAGCTCACCTACAACCACGGCGTCACCGGCTACGAGCACGGCACCGGCTACAACCACATCGCCCTCCTCGTCGACGGCGACCTCGACGACACCCTCGCCAAGCTGGCGGACCTGGGCATCGAGCCCGAAAAGCCGCCCTACCGCCCCGGCGGCCGCACCGAGGGCCACCGCATCTGCTTCGTCCGCGACCCCGACGGCTACCGCATCGAGCTGATCGGGGAGTAAACGGCGGAGCCGCGCCTATCCGGGGCTGAGGCCGCCGCCGGCTGACGGCGGGGCGGCGGGTTCGGGCTGGGGTTCGGGTTCGGGTTCGGCGGCTTCTTCTTCGGCGGCTTCTTCGCCTTCGGGCTTGTCTTTGCCCTTCGCTTCTTCGCTTTCTTCTTCTTCGTATTCGCCTTCGTAGCTTTCTTCTTCGTAGCCGCCGCTGTCGTAGCCCGAGGAAGAGGTGTGTTCGCTGTCGAGGCCTTCGAGTTCGGGGGCTGAGCCGGTCTCGAATTCGGGGCAGTCGCCTTCGACGGCTTCCGACATGTAGTTGGCCCAGATCGGGCCGGCGGTGGGGCCACCGAAGCCGGTGTATTCGCGGCTGGTCGGGTGGCCGACCCAGACGGCGGTCGAGAAGAGGGGGGTGAAGCCGACGAACCAAGCATCGGAGAGCTCCTCCGAGGTGCCGGTCTTGCCGGCGGCGCTGGAGCAGCCCATCGAGGTGTAGCCGGCGCCCGTCCCCTGGGTGATCACGCCCTCGAGGATGCGGGTCACTTCGTAGGCCTGGCCCTCGGTGAGTACGCGTTCTCCGGAGTCCTTCTCGAAGTCGTCGACTTTGCCGTTGGGGAACTCGACTTTGCTGACCGCGGTCGGATCATGGTGGATGCCACCGCTGGCGAGGGTCGCGTAGGCGTCGGCCATTTCCAGCGGCGTGACGCCGATCGCGAGACCGCCGATGCCCTCTGCGGGGACCGACTGCAGTGGCGCTTCGATGCCCATTTCGTGGGCGGTCTTGGTCACTTCTTCGGGTCCGACGTCGAGGTCGAGCTGGGCGTAGACGACGTTGACCGAGGCCCAGGTGGCGCTTTCGAGGTCATAGGTTCCCCCGCCCTCGCCCTCGGAGTTGTTGACCGTCCAGGTGCCGCCGCCGGGTATTTCCAAGGTCTTCGGAGAAGTGCCGTCGTAGTAGGTGGTGGCGGGGTCGATCCCCTCCTTGACGGCGGTGGTGAGGACGAAGGTCTTGAACGAGGAGCCGGGCTGGCGGTGCGCCTGCCAGGCGTAGTTGAACTGCGATTCGTCGGCGTAGCCTTCGGTCGAGGCGAGAGCGACGATCGCGCCGGTGTTCGGATCGACCGACGCCAGACCGGCCGCGGGACCCCCTTCGGGGTAACAGACCGAGCAGTAGTTTTCGACCGCATATTCGGCCTTCTGCTGGAGGCTGGGATCGATCGTCGTGTAGGCCTTGAGCCCGCCTTTGCGAACGGTGTTGATCCCGTATTTGTCGATCAGTTCGTTCTGCACCATGTCGAAGAGGAACGGGTCCTTGATCACCTGGTACTTGTCCCCGGGATCGAGGCCGAGGCCGCGGGTCTTCGCTTCCCGGTATTCGTCGCCGCTGATGTAGCCCTGTTCCTGCATCACCAGCAGCACCTCGTTGCGCCGCTTCAGCGCCGCCTTCGGGTCGAGGAAGGGGTTGTATTCGGAGGGCGCCTGCGGCAGGCCGGCGAGCAGCGCCGCCTGGACCAGGTTGAGCTGCTTCGCCGGCTTGCTGAAGTAGGTCTGCGAGGCCGCCTCGGCCCCCACCGCGGTCTGCCCTTCGACCGTCCCGTAGGGGGCGCTGTTGAGGTACTGGGTAAGGATCCATTCCTTGCCGTGGGCTTCCTCGAGCTCGACCGCGAGGTGCGCTTCGATCAGCTTTCGCTTCAGCGTGTTTTCCGGGTTATGGATGTAGAGGTTGCGGACGAGCTGCTGGGTGATCGTCGAAGCGCCCTGGACCGGCTTGCCGCCGGCCTGGATGTCCTTCCAGGCGGCGCGGGCGATGCCCTCGTAGTCGAGCGCCCCGTGGTGGAAGAAGTTCTTGTCCTCGATCGCGATCGTCGCGTCGCGGAGGACCTGCGGGATCGCCCTCGCCGGCAGCGGCTGGCGCACGTTTTCGGAGCGGATGAAGCCGATAAGGCTGCCGTCGGCGGCATAGATCGCCGAGGAGCGGCCCTTTTGGACCGGCTTCAGCGAGCTCAGCGGCGGCGCCGAGTTGTAGATGTTGAGCGCCCAGGCGGCCGCGATTCCACCAGCGATCGCCACAAGAGCGAGGAGGATTCCCAGCGGGATCGCGATCTTGTGCCAGATGGGATGGTGCGGCTTCCGTCGCCGCCTGCGGACCCGCGTGGCCATGCGCTGCCGATTGTACGGACGCGCGCGGCTCGGCACTCGCGGGCTCTCGAGCGCGCAAGCCGGGTTGCCTCCCGATAGGCTCGCGCCCGCAGGCGGCACCAAAGGGAGAGGAAGTAGTCATGAAATTAGTGATCGGGATCGTTCGCCCCGAGCAGGCGAACCAGGTCCTCGAGGCGCTGCACCGGGCCGAGGTCCGCGGCTTCTCGATGAGTCGAGTCCAGGGCCACGGCGGCGAGGTCGAGCGGGTGGAGACCTACCGCGGCACGACCGTGCAGATGGGCCTCTCGGAGAAGGTCCGCTTCGAGGTAGCGGTCTCCGACTCGTTCGTCGACCAAACCGTGGCGGCGATTTGCGAGGGCGGGCGCACCGGCGAAGTCGGCGACGGCAAGATCTTCGTCGTCCCGCTCGACCACGCGGTGCGGATCCGCACCGGCGACAGCGACGAGGGCGCCGTGACGCCGGTGAGCCGATGAACGCCGGGGTCGACACGGGCGACACCGCCTGGATGCTGATCGCGACCGCGCTGGTGCTGATGATGACGCCGGCGCTGGGTCTCTTCTACGCCGGCCTGGTGCGCTCGAAGAACACGCTCAACACCTTCATGATGAGCATCGCCGCGATCGCCGTGGCGACGGTCACCTGGGCAGCGGTCGGCTACTCGCTCGCCTTTGACGGCAACGGCGACCTGATCGGCGGGCTCGGCAACGCCTTCCTCAGCGGCGTCGACTTCGCCCCGCGCGAAGGGACGACGATCCCCGAGCTGGTCTTCTTCGCCTTCCAGGCGACCTTCTGCATCATCACCGTGGCGCTGATCTCCGGCGCCGTGGTCGAGCGGATGCGCTTCGGCGCCTTCCTCGTCTTCGCGGCGCTGTGGTCGGTGCTCGTCTACGCCGTCCTCGCCCACTGGGCCTTCGGCGGCGGCTGGCTGATCTCCGGCGGCACCCTCGACTTCGCCGGCGGCGTCCCGGTCGAGATGGCCTCCGGCTTCTCGGCGCTGGCGGCGGCGCTGGTCGTCGGCGCGCGCAAAGAGTGGGGACGGCAGGCGCTGCTGCCTCACAACGCGGTCTACGTGCTGCTCGGCGCCGGGCTGCTGTGGTTCGGCTGGTTCGGTTTCAACGGCGGCAGCGGCTTCTCGACCGGTGACCCGAGCGTGCTCGCCTTCACCAACACGCTGCTCTGCCCGGCCTGCACCCTGGTCGTCTGGTTCGCCCTCGACCTGATCCGCGGCCGTAAGGTCACCGCGATCGGCGCCGCCACCGCGATCATCGTCGGCTGCGTCGCGATCACCCCGGCGGGCGGCTACGTCAGCCCCGGCTGGGCGATGCTGCTCGGGGCACTGGCGGCGCTGCCGAGCTACGCGATCATCGTCTGGCGCACGCGGACCCGGGTCGACGAGACCCTCGACGTCCTCGCTGCCCACGGCACCGCGGGCTTCTTCGGGATCCTCTTCATCGGCTTCTTCGCCCAGGCGGACTGGAACGGAGTCTCCGACGGCCTCTTCTACGGCAACGCCGCGCAGCTCGGGGACCAGGCGCTGGCGGCCCTGGCGGCGCCGGTCTACGCCTTCGTCGTCACCTTCGTCCTCCTGAAGCTGATCGGCGCGGTGATGCCGCTGCGGGCGAGCGACCGCGAGGAGGCGATGGGCATGGACGTCGTCCAGCACGGCGAGGAGGCATACGTCACCGGCGAGGGCGCGATCCTGCTGCTCCCCGACGACGTCGGCAAAGTCGCCGTCCCGGTCGCCGATCCGGGCTAGGGGTTGATGGGCGGGCGGGACACCCTCCCCAGACACCACTCGCCAATGGCTCGTGGTTGAGTGTCTGGAGAGGGTGTCCCGCCCGCCCTGCTATCCGCGATGAGTGACTACGTTCAGGTTCTGACCACCGTGGCCTCCGAGGAGGAAGCTGGGTCGATCGCGGCGTTGCTGGTGGAGCGGAAGCTGGCTGCTTGCGTGCAGGTGGTGGGGCCGATCGTCAGCAGATATCGCTGGCAAGGGGAGATCGAGGAGGAACTGGAGTGGCAGTGCCTCGTGAAGACCACTCGGGACGCCTACGAGCGGGTCGAGGCGGCGATCCGCGAGGTCCACTCCTACGACGAGCCGGAGATCATCGCCACCCCGATCGTCGCCGGCTCCGTCGGATACCTCGCCTGGATCGACGAGAACGTCAGTTAGGCGCGGAGGCGGTAGCCGCGGCTGAAGAGACGGAGGTTGAAGAGGAAGAGCGCGGCGGTGGCGGCGGTGAGGGCGAGCAGCGAGAGGGCGATGCTGACTTCGGTGAAGCCGACGAAGCCGTAGCGGACCAGGTTGATCATGTAGAAGATCGGGTCGAAGCGGGTCAGGGTCTCCCAGGGCTGTGGCAGCAGGGCGGCGGAGTAGAAGACGCCGCCGAGGAAGATCAGCGGCTGCAGGACGAAGGTCTGGGCGAAGGCGACGTCGTCGAACTGCTCGGCGCGGACGCCGATCAGCACCCCGAGCTGGCTGAAGAAGAAGCCGACGAGGAAGAGCGACGGGATCAGGACGAGGACGTGCTCGACCGGGAGCCCGACCAGGATCACCGAGACGACGAAGGTCAGCACCGCGACGGTGAGGCCGCGCATGAAGCCGCCGAGCGAGAAGGCGAGCAGCAGCTCCAGGGGCGAGGCGGGCGAGGAGAGCTGGTCCTGGATCGCGCCCTGGAACTTCTGCTGGAGGATCGAGGAGCTGTTGTTGGTGAAGGCGTTGATCGCGAAGGCCATCATGATCAGGCCGGGGATGACGAAGAGGACGTAGTCGATCCCGTGCAGGTGCTTGATCCGCGAGCCCAGCGCCGCGCCGAAGATCGTGATGTAGAGGAACGTTTCCAGCATCGGCGCGCCGATCGTCTGCTTCTTGATCTTCAGGAAGCGGTTGCACTCGCGGCGCCAGAGCGTGGCGAAGCGGATCTGCGCGGCGCTCATGCCTCGACCTCGTCGGGGGTGAGCTCGATGTGCGAGCGCGAGAGCTCTTTGCGGCCGACCAGGGCCAGGTAGGCGTCCTCGAGGTTCGGCACGTCGAAGCGAGCGGCGAGCTCGGGGCTGGTGCCCTCGGCGACGATCTGCCCGTCGGCGATGAAGGCGATCCGGTCGCAGAGCTGCTCGGCCTCCTCCAGGTAGTGCGTGGTGAGGAGGATCGTCGTCCCCTCCTGGTTGATTTTCTGGACGTAGTGCCAGAGCTCGAGGCGGAGCTCGACGTCGACCCCGGCGGTCGGCTCGTCGAGGATCAGCAGGCGCGGCCGGTGCATCACCGCGCGGGCCAGGATCAGCCGCCGTTTCATCCCGCCGGAGAGGGTGCGGGTGCGTTCGTCGCGCTTCTCGGTCA
The DNA here is from genome assembly GCA_035688825.1 of Solirubrobacterales bacterium. Lineage (GTDB taxonomy): Bacteria > Actinomycetota > Thermoleophilia > Solirubrobacterales > 70-9 > VAYN01. The sequence goes on from DASSMM010000064.1 coordinate 25,947, forward strand.
GCGAGAAGGTCTCCAGCAGCTCCTTCGTGCGCGCGCGCCGTTCCTTGCGCGGCATCCCGAAGTAGCCGGCGTGGTAGTCGAGCGTCTCCTCGACGGTGAGGAACCAGTCGACGTTCGGCTCCTGCGGGGCGAGGCCGACCGCCTGGCGGGCGTCGGCATAGCGCTCGATCGCGTCGTGGCCGAAGATCTCGATCGAGCCGCCGGTCGGCTGCGCGAGGCCGGTCGTGCAGTGGATCAGGGTCGACTTGCCGGCGCCGTTGGGCCCGAGCAGGCCGAAGAACTCCCCCTCCTCGATCTCGAGGGAGACGCCGCGCAGCGCCTCCACCCCGGTCGGGTAGCGCTTCTCCAGGTCGGTGATGTCGAGTGCCTTCATGCCGCGGACGACTCTAGCCACCCGCGGCGTTCGTCCTTTTCCCCACATATGCCTATGAAAGGACGAACGCCGGGGGCGAGGTGTCATATAAGTGCAACGTGCCTCCGCCCCAGCCGCTGCTTGCCGTCGATGCGCCGTCGATGCTGTTCCGCGCCTTCTACGCGCTGCCGAAGACGATCACGGGGCCGGACGGGCGGCCGGTGAACGCGCTGCTGGGGACGGCGAACCTGATCCTGCGGGAGGTCGAAGTGCACGAGCCGCGGGCGGTGGTGCTCTGCTTCGGCCCCGATGCGGCGGCCTACCGGACCGAGCTCTACCCCGCCTACCACGCCGAGCGCGAGGCGGCGATGCCCGACGAGCTGCCGCACCAGTTCGCCGATTCGCGCCCTTTCTTCGAGGCCTTCGGGTGGACGGTGACGACGGCGGAGGACCTCGAGGCCGACGACCTGCTCGGGACCTACGCGCGCCTGGAGGCCGAGGCCGGCGGCCGGGCGCTGCTGCTGACCGGCGACCGCGACATGTACCAGTGCGCGGAGGAGAACGTCACCGTCCTCTACGTCAAGACCGGCGGCGGCAAAGGCGCCGAAGAGGTCGGCCCGGCCGAGGTGCGTGAGCGCTACGGGATCGACCCGGCGTTGGTCCCCGACTTCATCGCCCTGCGCGGCGACCCCTCCGACGGGCTGCCGGGCGCCAAGGGAGTCGGCCCGAAGACGGCGGCGGAGCTGCTGCGGCAGCACGGCTCCCTGGAGGCGATCCTCGACAGCGCGATCCGCGAGCGGCGGCCGGCGCTGCGGGCGGCGCTGATCGAGGGGCGCGAGGACCTGCTCGCCTTCAAGGACATCGCGACGCTGCGCGACGCGAAGGCGAAGCGGCCGAAGGACGCGCCGACGGACTGGCTCGGCGCCGCCGCCGCAGCGCGCGAGCGGGGGATGAAGAAACTCGCGGGGCGGCTGGAGGCGCGGGCGGATTAGGCGTGTCGACTTTGTACGGCTATGCCTTACAAAGTCGACATTCAGGCGGATCGGAGGGCGCCGAGCAGCCCCCACGCCGAGACGATCGCCCAGACCCCCTCGAGCAGGACAAAGCCCCACTGCGCCGCGATCACCGCAAGGACGGCGAGGATCGCCGAGCCGGCGAGGTTGAGCGCGAGGTAAAGGCGCGAGTCGGGGCGCATCCGCTCGAACTGGACCGCGGCGAAGGCGGCGAGGATCAGCAGTGCACCGACGATCTGGACGACCTGGTCCATCAGGCGAGCCTATTGACGTGTCGCCTTTGTCCTCTCCGAGGAGACAAAAGCGACATGCCCAGGTAGCTTCGCGCGATGGACCCGGCCTCGATGCGCCTCTTCGACCACGGGCAGCTCCGCAAGCGCTGGCGCTACGTCGCCGTCTTCGCCGAGGAGCTGATGCTCTGCGCAGCGCGGGCCGAGATCGGTCCCGCCACCCAGTCGTTCTGGGTCCTCTGGGACCGCGAGCGGCGGCGGCAGTGGGCCCACACGAACCCGCTTCCCGGCAGCCGCGAGGTGATCCTCGACGGACCGCGCCTGGAGATCGACGGCCCGGGCTTGCGGGCCAGCCTCGAGCTCGGCGAGGTCGCGGCGATCGAGGCGACCTGCCCCAGCGGCAAGAGCGTCGCCTGGACCCGCAAGCGCGCCGGGATGCCGGTCACCGGCACCGTCGAGGTCCCCGGCCGGCGCCGGCAGATCGCCGGCCGCGGCATCGACGACGAGTCCGCCGGCCACCACCGACGCCACACCCACTGGCGCTGGTCGGCCGGGGTCGGCGAGTCGGTCGAGGGCCGCAACCTCGCCTGGAACCTGGTCGAAGGGATCAACGACCCGCCGCAGGGCAGCGAGCGGGCGATCTGGATCGACGGCGAGCCCGCCGAGCCGCCGCCGGTCCGCTTCCGCAGCCTCGACGGCATCGACCTCGGCGAGGCGGGCTCACTTCAGTTCGCCGCCGAGTCCCGTCACGCCCGCGACGACGACTACCTGCTGATCCGCTCCCGCTACCGCCACCGCTTCGGCACCTTCAGCGGCGCCCTCGGCGGTCTCGACCTCGCCCGGGGGCTAGGCGTGATGGAGGAACACGACGCGCTGTGGTGACTAGCTCCGGTGCTCGGGATTGGGCGAGTCGAAGCGGCAGCCGGCCTCCCACTCCTCGGGCTGGTTGCCGTGGGCGGGGATGCCGCCGGCGTCCTTGAGGATCCGCGCCAGGTGCATCAGGTTCCAGGCGGCGAAGGTGGTGTTGCGGTTGGTGAAGTCGTTGTCGGGGCCGCCGGAGCCCTCGTCGAGGTAGGAGGGGCCGGGGCCGGCCTCGCCGATCCAGCCCGAGTCGGCCTGGGGCGGGATCGTGTAGCCGAGGTGCTGGAGCGAGTAGAGGACGTTCATCGCGCAGTGCTTGATCCCGTCCTCGTTGCCGGTGACGATGCAGCCGCCGACGCGGCCGTAGTAGGCCCACTGGCCCTGGTCGTTGAGCAGGTGCGAGTTGCCGTAGAGGCGCTCGATCGCGTGGGTCGCGACCGAGGACTTCTCGCCCAGCCAGATCGGCATCCCGAGGACGAGGATGTCGGCGGCGAGCACCCGCTCGTAGATCGCCGGCCACTCGTCCCGCTCCCAGCCGTGTTCGGTCATGTCCGGCCAGACGCCGATCGCGATCTCGTGATCGACCCAGCGGATGCAGTCGACCTCGACCCCCTGCGCCCGCATCACCGCGATCGATTTGTCCATCAGCCCCTGCGTGTTGGAGACCTCGGGGCTGCGCTTCAGCGTGCAGTTGATGAAGAGCGCTTTGAGGTCGGAGTAGTCGGTCACGGTTGATCTCCCTTCGTCGGCCGGTTGCCGCGAGCCTCCCACATCACCTCTTACAGGCGTGCGGACTCACCAGGTGTCGACGAAGCGGTGGGCGCCGGGGGGACGGGCGTCGCCGGCGGCGATCAGCGTCGATGCGATCAGCGAGCGGGTATCGGCGGGGTCGATCACGTCGTCGAGCTCGAACAGGGCGGCGGCGTTCAGCGCCTTCGCATTCTCTTCGGCCTGGGCGGTGAGGTCGCGGACGCGCTGCTCGCGCTCGGTCTCGTCGGCGATCGCCTCGAGCTCCTTGCGCAGCGCCAGCCGCACCGCCCCCTCCAGCCCCATCGGGCCGAGGTGGGCGCTCGGCCAGGCAACCGTCAGCAGCGGCTCGTGCAGGCTGCCGCCGACCATCGCCTGGGCGCCGAGGCCGTAGCCGCGGCGCAGGATCACGGCGACGAGCGGCACCCGCAGCGCCGCCCCGGCGACCAGCAGCCGCGAAGCGTGGCGGACGAGCCCGGTCGCCTCGGCCTCGGGGCCGACCATGTAGCCGGGGGTGTCGACGAGGGAGACGACCGGCAGGCCGAAGGCGTCGCAGAGCTGCAGCAGCCGCGCCGCCTTGTCAGCGGCGTCGGAGGTGACGGCGCCGGCGGTGTGGCGGGTGTCGTTGGCGATGATCCCGAGCGGGCGGCCCTCGATCCGCCCCAGCGCCGTGACCATCTCCGGCGCGAAGCGCTCGCGCAGGAAGGTGACCGAGCCCTCGTCACAGAGGGTCTCGACGATCGGGCGCGGGTCGTAGGCGCGGCGCCTGCGCTCGGGGACCAGCTCGCGCAGGCGCGCCTGGTCGGGCGCCGGGCCGGGCGCGGTCGCGCCCTGGAAGTAGGCGAGCAGCTTCTTCGTCGCCGCGGTCGCCTCGGCCTCGTCGGCGCAGACGACGTCGACGACGCCGTTCGGCGCCTGCATCTCGATCGGGCCGACCTCGTCGGGCGGGACGTCGCCGAGGCCGCCGCCGGCGATCATCGCCGGTCCGCCCATCCCCAGCGAGCTCGCCTCGGTGGCGACGATCAGGTCGGCGCAGCCGGCGATCACCGCGTTGCCGGCGAAGCAGCGGCCGTGGACGACGGCGATCCGCGGCACCAGTCCGGAGAGCTTCGCCCAGAGCGCGAAGGCGCGGGTGTCGAGGGCGGAGACGACGGGGTAGTCGGTGTCGCCCGGGCGCCCTCCCCCGCCCTCGGCGTAGAAGACGACCGGCAGCCGCATCCTCTCGATCAGCTCGAAGAGACGGTCCTTCTTGCGGTGGCCGAGGGCGCCCTGCGTCCCGGCGAGGACCGTGTAGTCGTAGGAGAGGACGGCGCAGGCGGCGCGCTCGGGCGCGAAGAGGTCGCCGTTGACGCGGGCGGTGCCGCCGAGCAGGCCGTCGGCGGGGGTGCGGGCGATCAGCTCGGAGAGCTCGCGGCGCCCGCGCTGGGCGGCGATCGCGTAGCGCCCGTACTCGACGAAGGAGCCGGGATCGACGAGGTCGGCGAGGTTCTCCCGGGCGGTGCGCCCGCCGGCGGCGTGCCGCTTCTCGACCGCGTCGGGGCGCGCCGCGTCCTCGGTCAGCGCCCGCCGCGCCAGCAGCTCCGCCAGGTCCTCTCGCTCCCCCTCGGCCACGCCGGGATCTTGTCAGCCGTCGAGCTGCTTGGCGAGCCGGCGCATCGCCTTGGCGTTGACGCGCTTGGCGAAGGCGCGGGTCAGCGCCGGGATCAGCCGCTCGCTGCGTGGAAGCTGGAGGAAGGCGAGCTCGAACTCGATCCGGGTACCGCCGTCGGGCAGCGGGTCGAGCCGGTAGGTGCCCTGGGTCTCGCGCTTGCCGCCGGAGGAGACGCCGTGCTCGACGATCCGTACCGGCGCCTCGACCTCGGTCACCTCGAACTCGAAGTGGTCCTGCGAGCCGGGCGCGTCGACCCGCGCCCGCGCCTTCGCGCCCACCCCGCGCTGCGGCCCGGCGAACTTCCAGTCGACCAGGTAGTGGTCGAGGAACCGCTCGTGGTTGGCGAGCGCGTCGAGGAACTCGAAGACCTCGCGCGACGGCCTGGCGACGACAGCTTCGACCGTGACCGGCTTCATCGGGCCGATCCTATGGCCACCGGGTCCTCAGCCGCGAATCGCCTTGCCGACGATGTGCTTGACCCGGGTGCGGTCGCGCTGGGTGAGGTTGCCGGGACGGCCCTTCGACTTCTTCAGCAGGTTCCAGAACTCGGTCTGCTCGCGCTTGGTCAGGTTCGCCTCGAGCCGCTCGCGACCCTTGTTGGCGAGCCAGAGGGAGGCGATCCAGACTTTCGCCCAGGGCACCCGCTTCCAGAGGTGGGGTGCGGCTTTGCGCGCCAGCCAGAAGGGCATTTGTACCCGCGGCTATTCGACCACTTCGACGGTGCCGTGCATCGTCGGGTGGATTTCGCAGAAGTAGGTGAAGGTGCCGGGTTCCTTGAAGGTCGCCGAGCCCAGCTTGCCTTTCTCGATCGTGCCGGTGTCGAAGCTGCCATCGTCGGCGGTCGCCGTGTGCGGCGCCGCGTCCTCGTTCTGCCAGGTCACCTTGCCGCCGACCTGGACGACCACCGGGTCGGGTTCGTAGCTGAATTCGACGATCTGGACCTTTTCCGCCTTCGCGGCCTCGCCGCTGGGGGCGGCTTCGCTTTCGGTCGTCTCGCCTTCGGTCGCTTCTTCGCTGCCGGATTCCTGCCCGGCCGGGGCGGTTTCGGCTTCGGTCGAGGACGAGTCGGAGCCGCTGCCCCCGCAGGCCACGAGGCCGAGGGAGAGGGCGACCAGGGCAGCGGCGAGCAGCGGCTTCGAGCTCATTGCCTGTGTTTACCCACTCGTTTGCGGCGCAATCAGCAGGTGCGCGGATCAGTCACCGGGCGCGGCTAGCCTGCCGCGGGTGATCACCGGACCCCGCGGACGCTGGGTGGCGGTTGCGGTCTGGCTCCTGCTCGCGGGTGCCGGGCTCGTCGCCCACGCGCACATCGACGACGTCACCGCCGCCGGGCAGAGCAGCTTCCTGCCCGCCGACGCGGAATCGACGCGGGCGGTGAAGGCGCTGCAGAACGTCTCCGGCGGCGGCGAAGAGGTGCCGGTGGTCGTCGTCTTCGAACGGCCCGGCGGGCTGACGAAGCGGGACCTGCAGGCGATCGGGCGGATCGGCGACGGGCTCGACCGGCTGGCGCTGACCGGGGCGACGCCGATCCTCGACCCGTTCTCGGGGGCGCCGCGCTACCGGCGCGACCTCGGCGCGGTGGCGCGGGTCGCCGACGGCGTCGGCCCGATCTCGCGCGACGGCGAAGCGGCGCTGCTCTTCCTCGCGATCGACGCCGAGGACCGCGGCGCCGTCGTCGACGGGGTCGACGGCATCCGGACCTACCTGCGCGCGCACGCGCGGCCGGGGCTGCGGGCCTTCGTCACCGGCCCGGGCGGGATCGCCGCCGACCTCGAGGCGACCGCCTCCGAGGCCGCCCACACCCTCCTCTTCGCCACCGTCGGCCTCGTCCTGATCCTCCTGCTGATCGTCTACCGAGCGCCCGTCCTGGCACTGCTCCCCTTGGCCGCGGTAGCTGCCGCCTACCTGGTCGCAGTCGGCATCGCCTACCTGCTGATCGAGGCCGGCTGGATCACCGTCAACGCCGAGGGCACGATGCTCCTCCTGGTCCTGATCTTCGGCGCGGGCACGGACTACTCCCTCCTCCTGGTGCACCGCTACAGAGAAGAGCTAGCGCTTGACGGGAGCCGGGGGTGGGGCTCGCCGGACCCTCCCCGCTGTTG
>DASSMM010000065.1:0-100301 GCA_035688825.1 Solirubrobacterales bacterium
GAGCGCGTCGGCGCCCATCAACTCGCGGTCGGCGGCGAGCGAGCGGACGAACGGCAGCAGCACCAGCAGCAGCACCGCGTTCAGGGCCTGGGTGAGGAAGAGGATCTCGATCAGCGGCGCTCCCGGGATCAGCACCAGGCAGGCCGCCACCGCCATCGTCGCGGCGAACGAGAGGTAGAAGGTGCGGGCCTCGTCGAAGCTGTCGTCGAGGTCGGCGCGGCGGCCGAGGGTCTCGGACATCGAGTAGGCGGTGGAGAGGGGGACGATCGCCGCCGCCAGCAGCGCCGCGCCGAGGAAGCCGAGGCCGAAGAGGGTCGCGGCGGCGCCGCCGACGAACGGTTCCAGCGCCCGCGCCGCATCGCCGGCGTCGTCGATCTCGATGCCCTGCGGGTGCAGGGTCGCCGCGCAGGCGATGACGACGAAGAAGCCGATCACCCCCGTCAGCACCGCGCCGACGATGACGTCGACCCGCTCGTAGCGCAGGTCGGCGACCCGCAGCCGCTTGTCGACCGCGTAGGACTGGATGAAGGCGAGCCCCCAGGGCGCGAGCGTCGTCCCCACCGTCGCCACCGCGACCAGGACCGCGTCGCGGTTCAGCGGGATGCTCGGCACCACCAGCCCGCGCCCGGCGGCGCCCCAGTCCGGGTGGGCGGCGATCCCGGCGATCACGTAGGCGACGAAGACCGAGCTCAGGAGCAGCAGCAGGTGCTCGACTTTGTGGAAGCTCTCCCGCAGGACCAGGGCCGAGATCGCGATCGCCGCCAGCGGCACGCTGACGTAGCGGCTCGTGCCGGTGAGCAGGTCGAGTGCCGCCGCCACCCCGGCGAACTCGGCGCAGAGGGTGCCGGTGTTGGCGACCAACAGCGCCGTCATCACCGCCCAGGCGGCGCGCTTTCCGAAGCGCTCGCGGACCAGCGTCAGCAGGCCCTTGCCGGTTACGACGCCGAGCCGCACCCCGACCTCGTGGAAGACGATCAGGGCGGCGGTCGAGATCGCCAGCACCCAGAGCAGCTCGTAGCCGTAGCGGGCGCCGAGGATCGAGTAGGTGGTGATCCCGGCGGGGTCGTCGTCGGAGAGCCCGGCGAGGATGCCGGGTCCGACCACCGCCAGCAGCGCCGCCACGCCACCGAGGCGCAGCAACCGGTGGCGGTGGCGCGCCAGGCGCCAGTGGCTGTGGCGCCCGGGGACGCGGTGGGGCCGGGGCTGGCGGCGGTGCGGGTGGATGGCCACGTGCGCTCATCCTGACGCCGCACCGGGATAGACTCGCCGCGTACATATCGGTCGGTGGTCAAGGGAAGTCCGGTGCAAGTCCGGCGTGGTCCCGCCACTGTGACCGGGTGGAGGAGTTCGCAGGCGCCCCCGGGGCGCCGGCCACTGGAGGCGACACCGAGCCTCCGGGAAGGCGCGTCCTCCCTGATCCCGGAAGCCAGGAGACCTGTCCCCGGCCCAGCCAAATCAACCCTCGAGGAAAGGGTGGCGTAAATGCCAAGAATCACCCCGTTCCGGCTGGCGGCCGCGTGCACGCTGGCGACGATCATGTCCCTCGCCCTGACCGCGGGCGCTTCGGCCAAGGGCTTCCAGGCCGAGCTGCGCGTCGTCGGCAGCGGCAGCAAGTTGCTGGTCGAAAAGCCGGTCGCGACCGCGACCACCACGGTCAAGACCAGCCCCAAGGCCGAATGCTTCGGCAAGGGCAGCGGCGGCAGCGGCGACCCGGTCACCATCAACGGCAACACCGCGATGGGCCTGCTCGCCCGCGCCTCCAAGCTCGTCGGGGCGCTGCGGCCGCTGCTGATCAGCGACAGCTTCGACTTCGGGCTGGCGCTGTGCGGGGTCGGCAAGAGCGTCGCCAAGGGCAGCTCGTCCTGGTACCTGAAGATCAACCATAAGTCGCTTTCGGTGGGCGGCGACGTGGCGAAGATCCACCCGGGCGACGAAGTTCTCTATGCGCTGGTGAAGACCGAAGCGCCGGACTACAAGTACCCCGGAGAGCTGGTCCTGACGGGGCCGAACGCGGCGCAGCCGGGCGTGCCGTTCAAGGTGCGCGTTCTCTCCTACGACGAAAAAGGGAAAAGCAGGCCGCAGGCCGGCGTCAAGGTGACCGGGGCGAGTGAGCCGACCGGCGCCGACGGCCGCACGACGGTGACGCTGAGCAAGCCGGCGAAGCTGGTCGCGACGGCGGCGGGGGAGATCCCCTCGGCGCGCGAGCCGGTCTGCCTCGACGGCAAGTGCCCGAAGTGAGAGGGCCCGCGTCGAAATGACCCCACGCCGCGGCACGGCGGTCGCGATCGCGCTGCTCGGTGCGGCGCTCGCGACCGCCGGCTGCGGCCTCGGCCCCGGCGCCGACGTCGGCTCGGTGGGGCTGACGGTGACGCGCGAATTCGGCGCGGTGCCGGTCTTGGAGCGCTCGCTGGAGGCGAAGGAATCCGACACGGTGATGCGGGCGCTGGAAGCGAACGCCGACGTCGAGACCCGCTTCGGCGGCGGCTTCGTCCACTCGATCGACGGTGCCGCCGAGGGAGAGCGCGGCGGCGATCCCTACGACTGGTTCTTCTTCGTCGACGGCGTCGAGTCACCGGTCGGCGCGGCGGAGGTCGAGCTGCAGCGCGACGAGCGCGTCTGGTGGGACTACCGCGACTGGTCGGCGACCGCCCACGTCCCCGCGGTGGTCGGCTCCTGGCCCGCCCCGTTCACCGACGGAATCGCGGGTAAGAGCCGCCCGGTGGTCCTCGAATGCGACGGCGGCGGCAGCGCCTGTGCCACGGCGCGCGAGGCGCTGGAGCGCGAAGGGGTGAAGCTGGCCTCGGGATCGCCGCAGGGCGCGATCCGGATGCTGGTCGGCCCCTGGAGCCGCCTGCGGGAAGCCCCGGCCGCGCAGCTGCTCGAAGACGGCCCCGGCGAAAGCGGCATCTACGCGAACTTCGAAGCCGGCGTTCGTCCTTATTCGCCCTCTCGGCGAGAAAGGACGAACGCCGACAGATTCGGCCTGGTGGCTCTTGACGAAGACGGCGCTGAGGCCCGGCGATTCGGTCTCGACGCCGGGCTCGTCGCCGCGACCAGCCGCTACGGTGGCCCGCCGGTCTGGCTCGTCACCGGCGGCACGGCCGCGGCGGTGCGGGAAGCCGCCGGCGCCCTCGACGCGGCGCACCTGCGCGACCATTACGCGGTGGCGATCGAGGGCGGGAAAGCGTTGCCGTTGCCGGCGGAGGCCCGATGAGGTCGCCGTTCGCATACAAGCCGAGTCGCGGCCCGCTGCAGAGCGCGTCACCTGGGGCCGCCGTCGCCTACCTCGGCGCGATCGTGGTCGTCGCCTTCCTCTACCTCAACCCGCTGGTCCTGCTCGCCGCCGGTGCCGCGGCAACCCTGGCCGGGATCCTCGCCGGCGCCCGCACCGCCGTCCGCGCAGCTCTGAAGATGGGCCTCTCGCTGGCCCTGCTGATCGCGCTCGTCAACGCCCTGGTCACCAGCCGCGGCGAGACCGTGGTCGCGCGGCTCGGGGACTGGCCGCTGTTCGGGCGGGTCGACGTCACCCTGGAGGCGATCGTCGCCGGCGTCTCCTACGGCCTGCTCGCGGCGGCGACGATCGTCGCCTTCGCCGTCTATTCCGCCTGCGTCGACCCCGACCGCGTGCTGCGGTCGCTGCGGCCACTCGCCGGGCGCTCGGCGCTGACCGCGACGCTCGTCTCCCGGCTGGTTCCGGTCGCCGCCGCCGACGCCGTCCGCCTCCGCGACGCGGCTGCGCTCCGCGGTCCCGCGGCGGCCCCGGTCGGCAAGGCGCCGCTGGCCCGCCGCCTGCTCGCCGGCTCCCTCGACCGCGCCGTCGACGTCGCTGCCACCCTCGAGCTGCGCGGCTACAGCCTCGACGCCCCCCGCGCCCGCAACCGCCGCGGCCGCTCGCGCTACGACCGCCGCTTCTACGCCGTCGCCGCGATCGTCCTCATCGCCGCGATCGCCGGCAAGCTCCTGGGCGCCGACGACTTCCAGGCCTACCCGACCGTCTCGATCGGCTTCGGCCCCGCCACCCTCGCCGTAGCCGCCGTAGTCACCGCCAGCGGCCTCGCCCCCGTGCGGGTGGCGCGTGTCTGAGCTGGCGATCAGGCGGGGGGCGGCGCCGGCGCTCGCGGTGGAGGGGTTGGGCTACGCCTATCCGCGGGCTTCGAAGCGGGCGCTCGAAGACGTCTCGCTGGAGATCGCGCCGGGGGAGTTCGTGCTTCTCGCCGGGCGCTCGGCCTCGGGCAAGTCGACGCTGCTGAAAGCCGCCTGCGGCCTCGTGCCCCACTTCCACGGCGGCGAGGTCGAGGGCGAGGTGCGGGTCGCCGAGCTCGACGCGCTCGAAGCAGGGCCGGGGGAGCTCGCCGCCGCCGTCGGCTACCTCGCTCAGGACCCGGAGACGCAGGTTGTCTCCACCACCGTCGCCGCCGAGATCGAGCTGCCGCTGGAGATGCGCGGCGACGCCCCGGCCGACCGCGCCCGCGCCGTCGAGGAGGTGGCGCTGGCCCTGGCGATCCCGCACCTGCTCGACCGCGCCGTCGACACCCTTTCCGGCGGCGAGTTGCAGCGCGTCGCCCTCGCCGCCGCCCTGGTCACCCGGCCGCGCCTGATCCTCCTCGACGAGCCGACCTCCCAGCTCGACCCGGTCGCCGGCGACGAGCTTATCTGGCTGCTGCGGCGCCTCAACGAGGAGTGGGGGGTGGCGGTGCTGCTGGCGGAACACCGACTGGAGCGATGCCTGGCAGCGGCGGATCGGGTGGTGGCGATGGAGGGGGGAGCGATCGGGTTTGACGGGGCGCCTGGGGAGTTCCTGGCGTGGTCGCATGTGAGCGACGCCGCGCTGACGACCCCGGCGGCGCGGCTCTTCTCGCTCGCCGGGCTCTCGCCGTTACCGGTTGGCGTTCGGGATGCCCGGCAGACCCTTCGGGGGACGGGGATCGCGCACCCTCCACACATTGCAAGTAGGAGGGTGCGCGATCCCGGTCCCACCGACCCGGTTTTGAAAGCGAAGAGCCTCTGGGTTGAGCTGGACCGCGGGGAGGAGATGCGGGACGTGCTGCGGGGCATCGACCTCGAGGTGCGACCGGGGGAACGGATCGCCCTGATGGGGCGGAATGGCGCCGGGAAGTCGACGCTGCTGCGGACGGCGGCGGGGCTGCACGAGCCGGTGGCGGGCAAGCTCAACGTCGGCTCGATCGCGCTCCTCACCCAGAACCCGAGTGACTACCTCGTGCGCGAGCGCGTCGGCGACGAGTTGCCGGGCGACGAGGGGATGGCCGCGCTGCGCGTGGTCGGCCTCGAGCACGCGATCGACGCAGACCCGCGCGATCTCTCAGGAGGAGAGCGCCAGCGCCTCGCGCTGGCGATCGCACTGGCGGGGCGCATGGAGGGCGAGCAACTCCCCGCCGTCGTCGCTCTCGACGAGCCCACGCGCGGGATGGACCGGGCCCGCAAGGAAGACCTCGTCGCCTTGATCCGCGATCTCGCAGGGCGTGTCGACTTGGTTACCCATGAGGTAACTAAAGCGGCACACCCCGCCGCGGTCGTGGTCGCCACCCACGACGTCGAGTTCGCCTCCGCCTTCGCCGAGCGCGTCGTGCTTCTCGGCGAAGGCGTGGTCATCGCCGACGGGCCGATGGAGGAGATCCTCTCCGGCGGCTGGTACTTCGCGACGGAGGTCGCGCGCGTGCTCGACCTGCCTGGCGTGGTCACGCCCGAACAGGGGGCTGCGGTCCTGCGGGGTGAGCTCGGATGAGCTGGGAGCTGACGAGCTTCGTCATCCTCGGCCTCGTCCTCCTGGCCGGCTTCGTCTGGTACGAGCGCTCGCGGCCGCCCTCGCAGGTCGTCGCCCTGGTGGCCTCGCTGGCGGCGCTGGCGATCGCCGGGCGGATCGCCTTCGCCGCCTTCCCCAACGTCAAGCCGACCACCGACATCGTCATCTTCGCCGGCTACGCGCTCGGCGGCGCCCCCGGCTTCGCCGTCGGCGCGCTCGCGGCCCTCGTCTCCAACTTCTGGTTCGGCCAGGGTCCGTGGACGCCGTGGCAGATGGCGGGATGGGGCCTCTGCGGCGTGCTCGGGGCGGCGCTCGCGCTCGGTCCGCGGCAGGCGGGACGCTTCACGCTCGCCGCCGTCTGCGGCATTGCAGGCATTTTGTACGGAGCTCTGATGAACTTCTCCCTGATGGCGACCTACGGGGGAGACCTGTCGTGGCGGCACTTCTGGGTGCTCGAGGGCCGAGCGATCCCGTTCGAAATCGCCCACGTCGCCGGCAACGTCGTCCTCGCGCTGGTCGCCGGGCCGGCGATGGTGCGGATGCTCGTCCGCTTCCGCGAACGCTTCGAATGGCGGCGGGGCTCGGCTCCGGAGCCGTCCGGCGGCGTCGGCCGCGGGCTCGGCGGCGCCCTCCGCGGCGGCTCGGCCGCGGCGCTGCTCCTCGTCCTCCTCGCCGGCCTCTTTGCTCCCGGCGCCCGCGCCGACGCGGCCGAAGAAGCCGCTTCCGTCGGCCGTGCGGTTCAGTGGCTGGAAGCCCAGCAGCGGCCCAGCGGCGGCTTCGCCGCCGACCGCGACCGCGAAGCCGGAGCCGAAATCACCTCCTGGGCGATGCTGGCGCTGGCGGCGGCGGGGCGAAATCCGCTCGACGTCGCCAAGAGCGGCAAGACCCCCGTCGACTTCCTGCGCTCGCACAGCGACGAAATCGAGGACGCCGGCGATGTCGCCCGCACCGTTCTCGCGCTCGAGGCCACCGGCGTCGACCCGCGCCAGTTCGCCGGCGAGAACCTGGTCGAGCGGCTGCTCTCGCAGCGGCGGCAGAACGGCTCCTACCAGGGCTGGCCGGCCACGAGCGCCTACGCGGTGCTGGCGCTGCGGGCGGCGGGCGCGAACGACGCCACCGCGAAGACGGTCGACTGGCTGCGCAAGGTGCAGGGCAACGACGGCGGCTGGGGGAATAACCCTGGCGATCCCGCGACGCCCGAGATCACCGGCGCCGCCCTGCAGGTCCTGACGCCCGGCTCCGACGCGAGCGACCGCGCGCTCGCCTACCTGCGCAACGCCAAGCGACCCAACGGCGGCTTCGCTCCCGGCAACAACCTCGGCGCCAACGCCCAGGCCACCGCCTGGGCCTCGGAGGGGCTGCTGGCGGTGGGCAAGGACCCGGCCGGCTTCGGCCCCGGCGCCAGCTCCCTCGCCTACCTGCGCGACCTCCAGGCAGACGACGGCCACTTCCTCCAGGCCCCCGGCCAGGAGGCTTCCCCCGTCTGGGTGACCGCAGACGCGATCGTCCCCCTGGCCGGCGCTCACCTGCCGATCGCCGCCCCGCCGCGGGAGCCGAAACCGAAGTCTGCGCCCGCCACCAGCTCACCCGATTCCAGCGGCGGCGTGCCGCCCTCGAGCGCACCGCCCGCGAGCACGCCACCCGCCGCCGGCGAGTCCCCGCTGGAACTCCTCGAAGGGATCGAAAAGGGCGGAGGCACCGGGTCTTCCGCTGCGCCCGTCGGCCCCGGCGGTGGAAGCGGCAAGGATGGGAGCCCCTCGGGCGGATCCGGCGCCGGCTCCCTCCCCGAGGGCTCGCCCGCGTCTCCCGCTCCCGCCCCGGAAACCCCGCTCCCGAGCGAGACCACCGGCGAACCGGCCTCAGAATCGACCGGCGACTCCAGCAGCAGCACCGCCGGCGCGATCCTCCTCGGCCTTCTCGCCGGCTGCGTCCTCTTCGCCGTTGGCCTTGCCGGCCGCAAGGGCTGGATGCACTGGCGCTACGGCCTGTAGAGAGGAGACGCCATATACCCTCGACGCATGGACGTCGAGACTGCGATTCGCACCCGGCGCACGCACAAGGCGTTCGCGCCGGAGCCGCTGCCGCGCGAGCAGATCGACGAGCTGCTCGAGCTCGCGAACTGGGCGCCGAACCACAACCTGACGGTGCCCTGGCGCTTCCGGGTGATCGGGCCGCAGGCGCTGGGGCGGCTGAAGGAGGTCGCCGGCCCCGAGGGGGCGGCGAAGCTCGATCGCGCCCCGACGCTGGTCGTCGTCTCCTGCATGCTCAGCGGCGACCCGGTCGAAGAGGAAGAGGACCTGCACGCGACCGCCGCCGCCTCCTACATCGTCCTCCTCGCCGCCCACGCCCGCGGCTTCGCCGGCTACTGGCGCACGCCCGGCCTGCTCCGCACCGCCGAGGGCTGCGCCGCTGTCGGCCTCGGCGAGGAGGAGCGGTTCGTCGGGCTCCTGCACCTCGGCCACCCGCGCCAGGAGAAACCGGCCCCCGAGCGCCCCGGCGCCGACCAGACCACCACCTACCTCGACTGATGCTCACCCGCGCCCGCGCCATCGAGGAGATCGCCGGCAGTCACTTCGAGGTGGTGGTGATCGGCGGCGGCATCACCGGCGCCGGCGTCGCCCTCGACGCCGCCTCGCGCGGCTACTCGGTTGCCATGCTGGAGCGGGGCGACTACGCCGCCGGCACCTCCAGCCGCTCCTCGAAGATGGTCCACGGCGGCCTTCGCTACCTGCAGAACTTCGACCTCGGCCTGGTCCGCGAGGCCCTGCTCGAGCGGGCGCTGATGGTCCGCCTGGCGCCGCACCTCGTCTATCCGACCCCGTTCCTCGTCGCCTCTCTGGGCGAGGAGCGCCGCGACCGCAAACTCGGCCTCGGCCTCAACATGTACGACGTGATGGCGACCGCCCGCGCCGGCCGCAGCCGCCGCGAGCGCCGCGCCGCCGCCCGCGAAGAGGAAGACACCTACTGGGCGCCTGACCGCCATCGCACGATCGACCGCGACGAGCTCCTGGAGCTGGTGCCGGCCCTGGCCCCCCGCGAACCAAACGACGCCTACCTCTTCTATGACTGCCAGACCGACGACGTCCGCCTCGTCCTCACCGTGCTCGGCGAGGCCGAGCGCTTCGGGGCGGTGACCCTGAACGGGGCCGAGGTGACCGAGGTCCTCTCCGCCCACGGGAAAGCCACCGGCGTCGCCTTCGTCGAGGAGGAATCGGGCGAGCGGATGGAGGTCAGCGCCGACAACGTCGTCAACGCGACCGGCGTCTTCGCCGACCGGCTCCGCCCGGAGGAGCTGCTGGGGGAGGAGGACGTGCCGCGGATCGCACCCAGCCGCGGCACCCACGTGCTGATCGACGAGGCCGACCTGCCGATGGGCAAGGCCGCCTGCATCGTCCCGGCGGGAGAGGGGCGGATGATCTTCTCCCTGCCCTGGTACGGGCGCACCCTCGTCGGCACCACCGACAACGACTTCGAGGGCGACACCGCCCACCCGCGCCCGGCGCAGGACGACATCGCCTATCTGCTCGACGCAGTCAATGATTTCTTCGGGACCTCGCTCGGCGAGTCGAACCTGGTCGGCGCCTACGCCGGGGTGCGGCCGCTGATCTCCACCGGCGATCCGCGCAAGTCAGTCGACATCTCGCGCAAAGCCGAGCTCTACGAGACCAGCTCGGGGATGCTGACGATCACCGGCGGCAAGCTCACGACCTGGCGGCGGATGGCGAAGCAGACGGTCGACCGGCTGGTCGAGCGCGAGGGCCGCGAGGCGCCCTGCCACACGCACGAGATCCCGCTGGGGATGCCGGCGCGGCCGGACGACCTGCAGGCGCCCGAGGGCGTGGGGGAGGAGGCGCTCGCGCAGCTCGCCTTCCGCTACGGGCACGCGGCACGCCGGGTGCTGGACATCGCCCGGGCCGAGCCGAAGCTGGCCCGCCCGATCGTCCCCGGCCGCCCCGACCTCCTGGCCGAGGTGGCGCTGGCGGCGCGGGTCGAGCAGGCGCGCAGCATCGCCGACGTGCTCCTGCGCCGCACCCGGCTGGGAATCCTGGCGGCGCCGGAGCTGCGCTCGGCGAAGGCGGCGCGGCCGGTCGCCGACGTCCTCGGGGCGGAGCTCGGCTGGTCGCGGCGCCGCCGCTCGCACGAGGCGGAGGCCTGGCTGGAGGTGGCGGCGCAGGAGGGCGTCGACCCCGCCGCCGCAGTCAGCCGGGTCGGCTGACGGTCGAGCTCCGCGGTCGAATAACCTGCCGCCCGATGACCAAGACCGAGCTCGAGAAGAAGCACCTGTCCGAACTGCACCTGCTGGCCTCCGAAGCCGGAGTCGAGAAGTACCGGCTGCTGACCAAGGCCGAGCTGATCGACCGGCTCGCCGACGGTGACGAAGACGCCGCCGCCGGAGAGCGGGCCGAGGAGCGCCAGGAGCGCTCGGAGCGCCCGCGCCGCCGTCGGCGCGGCGAGGGACGCGAGGTGCGCGAGCCGCGCGAGCGCCCGGAGAAGGCGCCGGAGCGCGAACCCGCCCCCGAGCCGGTCGCGAAAGCTCCGGAGCGGGTCGCCAAAGAGGAGCGAGCCGAGCCCGAGGCCGCCGAGGCGCCGCGCCCGCGCCGGCGCCGCAGGCGCCGCTTCGGCCGCCGTAAGCAGGGCGTGACCCTGCAGACCCTGCTGCTGCCGCCCGAGGCCGGCCGCCAGGCGTTGGTCTTCGCCGAGAGCCGCGAGGGCTGTACGGCGCTGCTGCGCAGCGTCGCCGCCGACCTCGCCGCCGACTCCAAGGGCCCCGATCCCGTCGCCTTGCTGATCGACCCCAGCCCCGAGGAACTCGCCGACTGGAAGCGCGAGGCCCCGCAGGCGGAGATCGTCTCCGCCGGCCAGCCCCGCCACGCCTCAGACGCCCTCGCCCAGGCCGCGTCCCGCGCCGGCAGGGGCGAAGACGTGATCCTCCTCGTCGACTCGCTCACCCGCCTCGGCGAGGCCTACGGCGACGCCGAGGCTGCGAAGGAGTTCTTCGACGCCGGCCGCGAGCACGGCTCGCAGGGCGGCGGATCACTCACTGTGGTAGCCGCTTTAGAGCGTCCTGCCGACTGACTCCGAACTACGCCTCGCTATAGCGAGGTCAACCTCGGAGGCTCAGCGCCGATAAGCAATTCGGCGCCACGAGGGCTCTTTCGAGAGCTCGATCAGCTCGTCGCTGCGATCGGGCTGGACGTAGCCGAAGGTCTGGGTCCGCTCGTCGAAGATGACGTCGAGCTCGCCCTCCTTGACCCGCTGGTCGAGCCAGGCGCCGCGGAAGACGAGGCGGCGGATCCAGTGGACAAGGCTGCGGTTCGAGGGACCGACCAGGTCCTCCCAGTTCTCGTTGATGTGCTCGCCGAGGGCGGAGGAGGGCTCGGCGATCTCGCCGCTGACCGCGAGGTCGAGGAGATCGTCGAGCTCCTCGGCGCTGAGCCCCTGGTCGACGAACCGCAGCTTCACCGCCGCCTGCTCGACGCGCTGGGCGAAGTCCTCCTCGTTGAAGGCGAAGCGGAGCTCTCCGTACTCCAACACGTAGTCGGAGCCAGACTCGTAATTCCCTCTGCGGGTCGTTTTCTTATCCATGAGTTGAAGCCGTCCCACCCACGCAAGCCCGGCGTGAGCAGGGCCATGATCTTGCCGATCATCCTAGAGACGTGCCTGCTCGGGCCCCTGCCTGAACGCGCGGTTGCACCTTGAAGGCCCCGTTGCACGGTTGAAGCCCCCGGCCGGGCAGCTAGCCTGCTGCCGGAGGCGCCGTGATCGACCTGCACTGCCACATCCTCGACGCGATCGACGACGGCGCCCGCGACGCCGACGACAGCGTCGGGATGGCGCGGCAGGCGGAGGAGGACGGGATCGAAGCGGTCTGCGCGACCCCGCACATCCGCCACGACCACGACGTGCAGATCGAGGAGCTGGCCGAACGGGTGCATGGCCTGAACGCGCGACTGCAGCAGGAGCTGATCGCGGTGCGGATCCTCCAGGGCGGCGAGGTCGCCGAGACCGCGGTCGAGGGCCTGAGCGAGGAGGAGCTGGCGCGGGTCTCGCTCGGCGGCGGCGGCTGGATCCTGCTCGAGCCGGCGCCGGGGCCGCTCGGCGACAGCCTCCTGCGCCGGGTCGCCCACCTGCACGAGCGCGGGCACCGGGCGCTGATCGCCCACCCCGAGCGGCACCTCTCGGCCGACATGTTCGAGCGGATGGCGGCGCTGGTCGCTGAGGGGGCGCTGATCCAGGCGACCGCCGACTTCTTCCTCCGCGAGCAGATGGCGGTGGGGATGCTGGCGATGGCCGAGAGGGGCCTCGTCCACGTCCTCAGCAGCGACGCCCACACGGTGCTCGCCGGTCGCCCGGTTCGGCTATCGCCGGCGCTGGAGAAGCTGCGCGAGGTCGAGCTGCTCGCACCCCACATCGAGTGGATCGCCGAGACCGCCCCGCGCGCGATCGTCAGCGGCGAGCCGCTCGAGCCGCCGTTCAAGCCGCAGCTCTGAAGGGTCTCCGAAGTTATGGGGGTCATAGCCCCCACGATCTCGGAGTCGCTAGTCGAGCTCGCGGAGCCGCACCCGCGGGGCCAGCTCTTCGACCACGTCCCGGGAGCCGGTGCCGAGGCCGTGGCGGAGGAAGTTGGTGGCGCCGGCGGCCGCGCTCAGCCGCAGCACGTCCTCCCACCCGCGCCCGGAGGCGATCGTCGCCGCCAGCGCGCCCATCATCGAGTCGCCGCAGCCCTCGCGGGCGCCGCGCTCGAACTTCGGCGGCGTCAGCTCGACGAATCTGCCGCCGCGCAGCGCCAGCGCCGGCTCGCCGGCGCGGGTGACGATCACGCTCTCGGCCCCGGCCTCGCGCAGCCGCTCCATCGCCGCCCGCATCCGCTCCTCGGTGTCGACCGCGTCGGAGACGAAGCCGGCGATCTGCCAGTCGTTGATCTTCACCAGGTCCGGCTTGCCCTCGAGGGCGCTGTCGAGGCGAGGCGAGGAGAGGTCGACGATCACCGGCACCCCGTTGGCCTTGACGTCGGCGACGAGGCCGCCGTAGATCTCCAGCGGCACGGTGTTGTCCGGGTAGGGGCCGCAGATCGCCAGCAGGTCGCTGTCGAGGGCGGCGGCGACGGAGACCGAGAACAGTTCGTCGACCTCGTGGCGCGAGGCCGGCAGGGCGGCGCTCTGCGAGATCGGCCGGCGCTCGCCCTCGCGGCGGTCGTGGATGTAGGCGCCGCTGGCCTCCGCCGTCTCGACCAGGCGCAGCTCCAGCGGCATCTCCTCCAGCAGCGGCCGCAGGACCTTGCCGACCTCGCCGCCGACGAAGCCGCAGAGGACCGGCTCGGCGCCTAGCTCGGCCGCCATCCGCGCCACCCAGACGCCCTGCCCGGCGGGGTGGATGTGGATGTCGTCGCCGCCGTCGGCGCTGAAGCTCTCGATCGCGATCGAGACCATCGGGTTGGGGCTGAAGATCGCGACTTTCGGCTTGCGGTCCACGACGAGAGCCTAGAGGGGGGAGAGTTCTCCGCTGTTGTCCTCTTAGGCAATGGTGATCGAACCCCCTTTCGACTTTCCGACCGCCACCGGCTTCCGCTCGCGCCTGCTCGGCCTCGCCTGGCGCGAGCGCTCTGCGGCGGGGCCGGGCCTGCTGATCCCGCGCTGCGCCGGCGTCCACACCTTCGGCATGCGCTTCGCGCTCGACGTCTACTTCCTCGGCGAGGACGGCCGCGTCCTCTCGGTGCATCGCCGGGTCCCGCCCCGCCGCGTTCTCTGGCACCGCGGAGCTTCCGCGGTTCTGGAGGTTCCGGCGGCAGAGGGGGGAGAGATTTCCCGGCTCGGGACTTAGTCATCCATGCTCCCTGAACGAGAAGACATCGCCAACCTCGTCGTCTGCGACGACGACGAGGTCACCCTGGACATGCTCTGCGACCACCTCTCCGCCGATCGCTTCGGCGTGATGCCGGCGCCCAGCGCCTCGGACGCCCTGCGGCTCTGCCGCTACAACCATCCCGACCTGCTCCTCCTCGACCTCAGCCTGCCCGACGCCTCCGGCCTCGACGTCCTGCGCGAGATCCGCGAGGCCGACGGGGTCGGGTCCCGCTTCGACCCGCGGCTGCCGGTGATCATCCTCACCGGCCGCGGCAGCGACCACGACCGCGTCCGCGGCCTCGACTCCGGGGCCGACGACTACGTGGTGAAGCCGTTGTGCCCTTTGTTTGCGGCTTGGCCAAGCGGTTCGCGGGACGGGAGGCGGAAATCTTCATCGTCGCGGCCTTGAATCGGGTCGGGCTTGATCGTCGGCTCGATCCAGCTATGAGCTTCGATCAACTCGACATTTGCCCGCTCGGGAATCCCTACGTGGTAGGTGAAGTGGTCGAAGAGTCGAAGAAGCGTCGCGCTCACCGCCTGGACTCCTGCGGTATCCGCCGCCGAGCCGGTCACGGTTTCCCGAATCTGCCGAAGCAAGTCATAGACCTCGCGCTCTGCGACCTCAACGGCGCCGTCGCTTTCGTGAGTCTGAAGTTGCTCGGTTAGGCGCTCCACCTCTGCAGAGGCGGCGACGGTGCTGGGCTCAAGCTCCGCTCGCAACTCCCGCCACTCGGCAGCGGTCAACTCGCCGCTCAGATAGTCGCTCTTGACGCGGGCGAGCCGATCGGCGGAGGTCGCCGCGTCCTTTTGGGCCGCCCTCAGAAGGGCTCGGGTCTCTTCGATCTTTCTGTCCATCGCTGCCGCCAGTTCGTTCCGCGTGGCGTCCAAGTCGAGCCCGACTTGCTCAAAGTAGCCGAGGACTGCGCCGTCGATTTCGACGCGCAGGATCGGCTCCTGCGAACACCCGTCAAGGTCGCAATGCCGGGTGAAGCATTCATAGACTTCACGAGGCGGATTTGCTCGATTAGGGATCGTCCGGGGAATTAGAGCGCCGCCGCAGGCCCCGCAACGAAGGAAGCCCTTGCGGAAAAGGTGCCGCCCCGCCACGGGCCGACCACGACCAGGACCGCGAGCTTTTGCCTTTCGCAAGTCTTCCGTTTGTTCCCATTCCTCGCGGGTGATTAGCGGCTCATGGTTGCCTTCAAGGACTCCGTCTTTCCCGTCGGGAATCCAGCCCGCATAGAGCGGGCGGGCCAGAATTTGACGGACGGTTCCGGGGTACCACCGAGTCCCCCCGCGCGGAGTCTGCACGTTGTCCCGAGTGAGGTTGCGGGCGATTGCCTTCTGAGACTCACCCGCTAGGTATTCCTTGAAGATGCGCCGGATGAGCGGGGCTTGGACGGGATCGGGAACGATCACGCGAGTGTCGTTCTCGTCACGCTCCCACATGTAGCCATAAGGACGATGCCCGATGTATTCGCCACGCTGGCGCTTGCGCTCCATACCGGCTTTCACCGCCGCTGCCTTTCGGCGGGAATCCTCGGTGTTGCGCTCGCCCATCACCGCCGCCATCACCACGTTTTCAAGCGAGGCATCGTCTTCGACCGAGCGCAGGCGGATACCGCGACCCTTGGCCTCAAAGACAAGCTGGACGAGGTGACGGGCCTTCACGCCATCGCCGCGGGCGAGCCGGTCGGAGTGTTGGACCCAAAGCTCGGCCCCGATCCGCTCCGCGTGATCTAGCGCAGCTTCAAGTTTGGGGCCACGGTTGCCGTGATAGGCGCTCTCGTTCTCGTCGGCATAGCGCTCGGCGATGGTGCGGCCCTCGGCGAGTGCAGCAGTCTCCGCGTCCCCTAGCTGCGTGGGGATGCTTCCCTTCTCGTCTTTCGTTGACTTCGCCGCGTAGAGAATGGCGAGGTCGCTACGGTTATCAGGCACAGGACTTACCTCCTGTTGCGGGGCCGGGGGGCGCGCATACGCCCCTCGGCCCGTTTAAAAGTTCTAGCCTCGATCTTATGCGAAGTGGCGGCGTGAACCGCGTCGATGATGGCGACCGTGTTGCTCTCGGCCCCGCGTCGGCGCAGCTCGCGCAAGTCATTGCAGAGCTGCGTGTATTGCCGGTGCGTGGGAATAATCTCCAGCCGGACGGTCGGAGGCGGCAAGGCAGGTGAGTCGCAGTCCTTAAAGGATGCGACCGGCGGTGGCTTATCTCCACCGACTTGTTGCTTCTCCCTGCTTTCCATACTTCACCTACTTGTTGTTGGTTCTCCCTTTTCATACGAAGGGAAGTAAATCACTTTACGGAATAAGTTTCTGGACTATTCACACTTCCTACACAGTTTTTTCTCACTCCACATACCGAAAACAAACGGTGAATTCTCTATTCGTTCCGACGCTGTTGGTCACATGCCGTGACCTAAAGGCAGAAAGACAACGATCAAGATCATTGCTTTTGTCGTGATGGCTCCGATTGCGCTAATGGCGTTCGCCTAGCACCCCGGCCACAGTGAACCTGCTGACCCTTTTTTCACCTCCGCCGACCTACCTGCCAGCGAAGCGCCGCGACGCTCGGCCGTCAACCCCTAAAGGGGTCGGGCGCATCGCGCCCTTGACTGCCGAGCGGCGCAGCGCTATTTGCTGGGTGGGTCGGCGGGAGCGCACGGCATACACGGTTCAGGCCCGATCTATGCGAATCCTCGGAACGAGACCCTTCTGTAGATGCGCGGCGACGATCCAGCGGGTGAATAGAAATCCTTTGAACGCCACCGGAAAGCTGGCCGCGAATTTGTCCGGCCTCCAGAAGTGCATCGCCCATTCCATCGCTGCACGCTGGCTGTGGGTCCAACGGTGACGAGCGCTCTGCATCTCTTCCAAGACCGGCCCGAGTGAACACTGAGCCACTATCGGGGGGCCGAGTCTTTCCCATACCGGCCCGCAACCAGTCAGCAGGTAGACGGCCGCATGCCACTCGCCCACCTCATTAGGCAGCAGGATCGACGCCTCCGCGAAACCCGGCTCCGCAGCGCGGAGCTGCGCCAGGAGTACGGCGAATTCTCTCCGTTTGGCGGCAACGTCCGCATAGATGTCGTTCGACCCGTGGGGCATCCGTTCAATCCTTCGAGCATCGACCCCTAAGACGATGATCGAAGTAGAAACGGTCCACCCCTCAGAACAAGTTCCCGAGTGTTGGCCCCACAGAGTCCCGCTCGAAGCGCCGGCGATCATTCGCCGGCTTCCGCTTCGTCAGCCCTTTCGGCTAGGCGCTTGAAGGTGGCGATGTCCTCTTCGAGTTTCTTCTTCACCTGCCTCTGAAACTCCGGGTCGGTACCGCGACTGTCTATCCATCCACGAATCGCATCCCTGACCACTTCCGACACCGTCGTGCCTTCCACTCTGGCCACGTTGTGGAGTTCTGCCATCTTCGCGTCGTCCAAGCGAAGGCTCATCGCTTTCGTCGGTTCCTTTGCCATCACTCGCCTCCCCCGCTAGCCATGCTGGCCTCCGCGCCGACCCTTCCCGGTCTGACTCCAGAGAAGGCCGCTTAACTCTTCCGTTCCCATCAAGAAGCCAGACACGAACCTGTCCTCCCGGTCAAAAAGAATGAAGATCAGACCGTGGCCTTCTGCGCGCTCCGTGTCCTGCGCTTGGAGGCGCAATTTGTAAACGTCGGTGACGGCGAGACCCTCCCCGACCGTGGGGTGAGGCGCGGTATCGAAGCGCAGATCGTCCTCGTCGCCTTCTGGCCCAACGGGATACGCCCAAGCCACGCCTTTGTCCGCAGCCACTTTCGCGGCCATGACAAGCAACTCCAGCGGCGTCGGGGGTCGGTCGGGAATTGGAAATGGGCTCATCCTCGATCCTCCAGTCCGAGCGCCGCCCGCGCCCAGGGCACCTCGTCGACGAGGGGCGTTGCCTCATAGAAATGCTCGACCGCGCCCCTCCGTTGCTGTTCAGCGACGATCTCAACCGCGCCGTGTGCCTCCAAAACGCGAACGTGGTAGCCGACCTTGGAGACAGGCTTGTTCACCGGAACGGTCAGTTCCTTGGGGCTGCGCATTTCCTTCGCCTCGACGTAGAGCCTCAGCAGCCGTTTCCGCAACGGATGTTGAAGCAGGAAGATCAACGCCCGCTCGGCGTCGATTCCCGCCCCGCTGTCGCCGCCCATTACTCGCCCCGTAGGCGCTCGAAGTAGAGCGCTGCCCGTGACGGAGCGAGAAAGCGGCCGTCCTGGTGGATGAGGCCAGCGCCGACCAATTCCCGAACGGCACGCTCGGCGGCGTCGTCGGGATCGTCAAGACGAGGATCGGCGTTCAGAACCAGGGATAACTCCCCTAGCGTCAGCCGGGTCGGATGTTCATCGAGCAGGAACGTCAAGACCGCGTTCTCGGTCCTTGCGTCCCTCGCTGCAGCGTGGGCGGGATCGGGTCCAGCTGCGCCGCGATCCGTAGGGTTTCGATCAGCCATGAGGAGCTTGGTCTCCTTGTGGTCAGGCCCTCGGCTGGTGTTTGCGCACCGCCGGGGGCCGCTTTGTTTGAGCGGCCGCAGCCTAGCATCTTTTTAGGGGGGTACCTAATCCCTGTCGAGAACTTCCCGAACCCGGGTCAGGTGCAACCCGGCCGCTTCGCCAATCTCGCGGAGCGTTAGGCCCGCCTCTCGCGCACGTTCAAAGGCTTCTCGGCGCACGATGCGGGCCTGGTCGCGCTCGCTGTCAAGACGTGCAAACCGTGATTGAGCGCGTTGCACCTCGGCGCGGGCAGCTTTGCGTTCGGCGTCCTCGGGCATCGGCGCAGCCTATTGGAGCTCGGGTCCGATCCAAGTTGCAATTGAAGACGAGAGGGCTGCGAACAAGGCTGCGATTGCAGCGTCTGAGCCGCCTCGCTTCCCTGGGCCAAATGAGGGCGCTCCTTGCATCTGACCCCACCCGCTCACTATTCGTGATCGACCGGGGTCAGATGCAAGGAGCGCGGGGAGGCCCAGGGAAGCGAGGCGGCTTCGGGGCTTGCGAGGGACCGGGTGTCTTTCTGCCTTTAGGTCACGGCATGGGACCAACAGCGTCGGAGAACTTCCCCCCCACCGGAGGGACCTCGGTTTTCTTGATGGGGTGAGTAAAAGGAAGGAAGGGAGGTGTAGGCAGATTCGGGGAATCTGCCTAAAGCGGCCTATTTCGGCTCTGCGTGGGGGATTGGGATCGGGCCAAACAAATGATTGAAAGGCAAGCCGTTTCGCTACGGCGAGCTGCGGGCGCGGATCAAGGCGATCCTGCGCCGCCGCGCCCACGCCAACGAAGGGCCGACCCGGATCGGCGAGCTGACTGTCGACCCCGGCCGCCGCCGGGTGATGGTCGGCGAGCGCTTCGTCGCCCTCTCGAACAAGGAATTCGCCCTACTGCGCATCCTCGCCTCCGACCCGACCCGCGTCTTCACCAAGGAAGAACTGCTGGCGGCGGTCTGGGCCTACCGCGGCCCCTCGAAGACGCGAACCCTGGACTCGCATGCGAGCCGGCTAAGACGCAAACTCGACCCCGACCACGGTCGCTTCGTCGTCAACTGCTGGGGCATCGGCTACCGCCTGATCGAGGGGTGACCAGGACCACCAAAAAGCCCCGGTCGAGCTGGTCGACCGGGGCCTGAAATCACAAGGCGCGGGTGAGCCTTACTTCTTCTTCTTGCCGCCCTTGGCGCCCGGCACCTCGAAGTGCATGATCGCCAGCTTCGTCTGCAGGGCCTTGTCCTTGTCCTTGCCCATCCGTTTCGAAGCTTCCTTCTGGATCGCCGTCGCCTTGTCGACGGTTTCCGCGAGGACCTTGTTGAGGTCTTTCCAGCCCTGTTTGTCGAGCTGGAGGGGCGTGTCGGAGAGGTGCGAGTCGCTGCGGGCGTCGAGGGTTCCCTCGGCCATCGCCTCGGTCGCGCTCTGCCCGATCGACTCGAGGATCGAGCCGGAGATCCCTTTGCGGGCCGAGGCCGGGATCTTCGCCCAGTCAGAGTCGCTGAGGAAGGCCTTGTCGGTGGCACGGTAGAAGTGCTCGACGGCACCGCGGCGCGGCTCCGTTTTCACCAGTTCGACGCAGTCGTATTCGAGCAGCGTTTTCACGTGGTAACTGACGTTGCCGAGCGGCTCACCGAGCTCCTGCGCCAACTGGTTCGGGCTCGAGATCCCTTTGTGCAGGGAGCTGAGGATGCGAACGCGCAGCGGGTGGGCAAGGGCCTTCGCCAGCTGTTGGGTAATGCCCTCTGGAGAAGTGCGGGACTGTGGCAAGGAGGACCTCCTGGGTTGGGGTCTCAGACGCTGAGTATGGGGTGGCAAAGGACGTCCGAGTTACTAGACAAGTATTCCAAAACGGACGGAGGGTAACCGCGCCCGCAAAAGAATATGCACTAAAAAAGAGCAACCAATGTAACCACCTCCACCTTCTTTCTCATCATGGGTTTGGGAACTGAACTGTGATGAATTAGGGTCTTACCCGTTGCACTCGCCCCGTCGTGGCGCCTGGCCGAGACCGCTTCGAGGGGCGAGTGCTTCTTTTGCCGCTGTGTGCGCGATGCCGCCGCTCTGCCCGGGTGGGGAGGGGGAGAGAAGAAGCCGCTCAACCCTTACCTCTGCGATGACTGCGCGAGGGGTTGGATGGCGATGACCGTGGAGCTGGCCGAGGTCGCGGCGGGTCTGCCCGTGGCTGCTTCTTTCGCATTGGCAGGCGGATTGACGAACCTCCGCGAGGGGCGTCGGCGGGCGGCGCTGAACGAGGCGATGCATGAGCTGCGCCGGCCGCTGCAGGTCCTCAGCCTCTCCCTTCCCGCCGACCTGCCTCCGGCGGCGCCCGTGGAGTCCTCACTGCAACTGGTGACGGTTGCGCTCGAACGCTTGGAGCGCGAGGTCAACGGCGGTGCACCCGAGGAGGCGGTGACCGAGGTCTCGGTCACCGATTTGATCGACGTCGCGGTGCGTCGATGGAGTAAGGCCGTCACCCTCAGTGGCACCCGCCTTCGGGTCGATCGCAACGGTAACTCGATGTTCGTCGTGGGCGATCCCTTCAGCCTGGCCCAGGCACTGGACAACCTGCTCAGCAACGCGATCGAGCACGGCGGAGGAGAGGTAAGGATCGGGTGCTGTCGCGAAGGCGGATGGGTGCGGATATGGGTGAGCGACGGCGGGGTGCGATCGGAGCCCGGAAGGAACAGACCTCGGCCTCGTCGCGGCGGGAGTCGACGTCGGGGACATGGCCTGCGGGTGGTGGCGCGAACCGCAGACAGGCACGGCGGCAGCTTCAGCCTGCGGCGCGGGCCGGATGGGGCCGAAGCCAGCCTGCGGTTGCCGTTGTCTCTACCGGACGGCGAGCGATGAGCCGGCGGGCCCGCGCTCTCGGCTTCCTCCTGGCGGCGCTGGCCGCCGCGGCCGCCGCCGCGACGATCGCCGACGGGTATGGCGCCAGCGTCGTCCGCGGGTACGGCGAGCTGCGCCCGGTCCTCGTCGCCCGCGCCGACCTGCGGGCGGGCAAGCCGATCGATCCGTCGGTCGCCGCTGAGGACCTCGAAGTGCGGCGGGTGCCGGTGCGGTTCGTGCCTTCCGGAGTGCTGGCGGCTCCGCCCGAAGCGGTGGGCCTGGTTCCGGCGGCCGCGATCCCCGCCGGCTCCTACCTGCTCGCCGCGCAGCTCCACCCGCCCGGCGGCAGCGGTGCCGAGGCGGCCCTCCCGGACGGCCGGCGGCCGGTCGAGATCGCGGTCAGCGGGGCCGGCGCCCTGGAAGCGCTCGGCGCGCCGCCGGTCGGCTCGAAGGTCGACGTCGCGGTCACGACCGAAGCGAGCGGATCCGGCGACGGGCGCACCTACGTCGCCGCGCCGGCGGTGCCGCTGCTCGGCCTCGGTCCGGGAGGCGAAGGGGTCGAGGGCGAGACCGCCACGGCGACGCTCGCGCTCACCCGCTCGCAGGCCCTGCGCCTGATCCAGGCCGAGAGCTTCGCCCGCCGGATCACCCTGATCCCCCGCGGCTGATGGACGTGCGCGGGCGCAACATCGCCGAAGTCTCGGAGCGGCTGCGCGAGCGCCTGATCGAGCGGCGGCGGGCGGAGGCGGCGACGGGCGCCCGCCAAGACGAGGGATTCGAGCAGTCGGTCCGCGGCCTCGTCGACGAGCAGGCGGCGGTCCTCGCGGCCGACCTGCGCGAGGAGCTGGCGGTGCGGGTCATCCGCGACAGCGTCGGCCTCGGTCCGTTGGAGGTGCTGCTGGCCGACCCCGCTGTCGAGGAGGTGATGGTCAACGGGCCCGACCGCGTCTATGTGGAGCGCCGGGGGCGGCTGGAGGAGACCGAGGTCCGCTTCGAGAGCGAGGAGGACCTGCGCAACGCGATCGAGCGGATCCTCGCCCCGCTCGGCCGCCGCGTCGACGAGCTCAGCCCGATGGTCGACGCCAGGCTCGCCGACGGCTCCCGGGTCAACGTCGTGATCCCGCCGCTGGCGATCGACGGGCCGGCGCTCTCGATCCGGCGCTTCGCTGCCGACCGGCCCGGCCCCGACCGCCTGGTCGAGATCGGGACGCTGAGCGCCGAGCAGCGGCGCCTGCTCGAGGAGGCCGTCGCCGCCCGCCGCAGCATCCTCGTCAGCGGCGGCACCGGCTCGGGGAAGACGACGCTGCTGAACGCGCTCTCGAGCTTCATCGCCCCGGGCGAGCGGGTGGTGACGATCGAGGACGCGGCCGAGCTGCGGCTGCAGCAGCCGCACGTGGTGCGGCTGGAGAGTCGGCCGGCGGGAATCGAGGGGCGGGGGGAGGCGACGATCCGCGACCTGCTCCGCAACGCCCTGCGGATGCGTCCGGACCGGATCGTGATCGGCGAGGTCAGAGGAGTCGAGGCGCTCGACCTGCTGACCGCGCTGAACACCGGCCACGACGGCGCCCTCTCGACCGTCCACGCCAACTCCCCCCGGGACGCGATCAGCCGGCTGGAGACGCTGGCGTTGATGGCGGGGGTGGGGCTGCCGCACGCGGCGATCGCCGAGCAGGTGCGGCGGGGGATCGACCTCGTCGTCCACCTGCAGCGCCTGGCCGACGGCAGCCGCCGCGTTACCGAGATCGCCGAGGTGGGATGAGCCCGGCGGTCGCGATCGGCGCCCTCGCCGGCGGGCTGCTGGCGCTGGCGGCGCGGGAGGCGGCGATCGCCAGCCCGGCCGTCGCCCGCTGGCTGCGCGTCGCGCTCGAGCCGCTGCGCCGGGCCGCCGAGGAGGGCTACGCGCCCTCGACGCTCGAGCGGCGGCGGCTGGCGGCCCTGGCGACGGCCGCCGCGATCCTCGCCGGCTGGTTCCTCGGCGGTCCCGGCCTGGCGCTGCCGCTCTCGGTCGGGGCGCCCGCGGCGGTGGGGTGGGCGATCGGCGCCCGTCGCCGCCGCTACCGCCGCGCGGTCGAGCGCTCGCTGCCGGAAATGGCGACGGCGATCGCCGACTCGCTCAGCGCCGGCCGCTCGCTGAGGGCCGCGTTCCCCGCCGCGGTCGCCTCGCTCGACGGGCCGCCGGCGATCGAGCTCTCCCGGCTGGCGGCGGAGCTCGACCTCGGGGCGCCGACGGTGGCGGCGGTGCAGGGCTGGCGGCGGCGGATGCGCTCGGAGCGGGTCGACGCCTTCGCCGCCGCCCTGCTGAGCCAGCGCCTGGCCGGCGGCGACCTGGCCGGGCTGCTGCGCCGCTTTGCCGCCGGCGCTGCCGAGCGCGAGCGGGTGGTCGAGGACGCGCGCTCGGCGACGGCGCAAGCGCGCTTCACCGGCCTGCTGGTGGTGGCGATGCC
The DNA here is from genome assembly GCA_035688825.1 of Solirubrobacterales bacterium. Lineage (GTDB taxonomy): Bacteria > Actinomycetota > Thermoleophilia > Solirubrobacterales > 70-9 > VAYN01. The sequence continues at coordinate 23,367 of DASSMM010000065.1, forward strand.
GACCGGCGGCGCGCTGTTCGCCGAGCTGCTGCAGCCGGGCTTTCTGGGGACGCTGCTCGCCTCGCCGCCGGCGGCGGTGCTGCTCGCGCTGGCGGCCGCGCTCCAGATCGCCGGCTTCTTCGCGATCCGCCGCTTCTCCCAGGTGGCCGAGTGAGCGGCGCCGGGCTGCTGGCGGCGCTGGCGGTGCTGCTCGCCGCGGCTGCCGCCAAGGACCTGCTGCGCGGGCACGAGGTCCGGCTGCGGGTCCCGAAGCTGCTGCTCGGCAAGCTGCTCGGCGCCGGCGTCGGAGCACTGCTCGGCCTGCTCGGCTCACCGGTCGCCCCGGGGCGGCTCTCCCTGATCGTCCTCGTCGGGCTGCCGGTCGCCGGCTTCTTCGGCCCCGACGCGATCCTCGAGCGGCGGGCGCGGCAGCGCCGCCGGCGGCTGGTCGCTGCTCTTCCTGACGCCCTCGACCTGCTCGCGGTCAGCGCCGGCTCGGGCCGCGGCCCCGCCGCCGGGATCGAGCAGCTTGCGCGGGCGGGGGAGGGACCGCTGGCGGAGGAGCTGCGGCTGACCGTCGCCGAGCTCTCCTGCGGCGTCCCCCTCAGCGCCGCCCTCGCCTCGCTGCGGGCCCGCGTCCCCGGCAGCGAGCTGGCGACGCTGGTCGCCGCGATCGAGCGCTCGCGCAAGTTCGGCTCGCCCCTCGCCGACCAGCTACGCCGTCAGGCCACCGCGCTGCGCCGCGACAGCCGCCGCGCGGTCGAGGAGCGCGCCGCCCGCGCCGCCCCGAAGATCCAGCTCGTCGTCGCCCTCGTCCTCGTCCCCTCGGTCCTGCTGATGATCTCCGCCGGCCTGATCGCCAACGCGGGGACGCTGCTAGCCGGCTTCTGAGGGTTGCTCCGCTTCGGGGGACGGGGCGGGGCCGCTGGTTTCGCCCACCTCGTCTTGCAGCCGTTTCGCCACCGCGGCGGTGGCGGCGGCGACCGCGTCGAGCTCCTCGGCGTTGTCCTTGTGGCCGTTGACGTAGCAGCAGAGGGTGCCGTCGACGAGCTCGAAGGCGAACTTCTTCGGCGCCGAGTCGTTCAGCCAGACGATGAAGGTGGGCGAGAAGAGACGGCGCAGCCAGACCGCGTCCTGCTCCTTGCCGGCGAAGATCTCGTACTTCTCGTCGAGCTCGGTGCTCTCCAGCTTCACCCGCTCTTTCTTCGTCCGGAAGGCGTCCTCGAACTTCTCCAGGGCGCGGAGGCCGAACTTGCGCTGGCAGTAGAGCTCGGGGCAGTGGGCGACGCAGTCGGGGATCTGGGTGAGGCCGAGGGTGTAGCGGTAGTAGTTCGTCTGCCGGTTCCCCTCGCTGTCGGTCGACTCCTCCTCGTAGGTGAAGAGGGCGAGGGTGCCGTGGACGCCCTCGCCGAGGCGCCCCTTCATCGTCCGCTCGGCGTAGCGGTCGTCGCCCTTCTTCAACAGCGGCGTCAGCGGCGGCAGGTGCTCCTTGCCGCCGAGGGTGAGGCTGCGCTGCTGGCAGTAGAGGGCGAAGAAGGCGTCGGCCGCCTGCTTGTCGGCGATCGCGAAGACGACGAGGACGCCGAGGAGCAGAGCGACGACGAAGGCGGCGCCGCCGAGCGCCGGACCGACCAGCGCCGCCGCGGTGACCCCGGCGACCAGCGCGAAGGCCCCGATCAGGATCCAGGTCAGCGGCTTGCGCAGCAGCCGCTTGAAGTGGAAGCCGCGGAGGTCGTTGGCGTCGTCGGGCAGGTTTGCCGCCGCCGCTTGTGCCTCGTCCGTCGTAGCCACGGAGCGGAACCTACCGCGCCCGCCCGGATGCAAATGGGCTTGCAAAGGGAGGTCGTGTTGCAAAGTGGGGGAGTGTGGGTTATTGTGGCGATCGAGTTGAAGCCCAGGACCGGGGTGGTGAGGCTCCTCCCACCTCATCACTCCGGTCCCTTTTCATTTCTGTCTTTCGCCCCCCGTCGCAGAAAGGACTCGCGAGGTGGCCTTCCGGGGTCTTTACGAGCACAGCCTCGATTCCAAGGACCGGCTCACGGTTCCCTCTCGCTTCCGGGCTTCCCTCGCTGACGGCATCGTTCTCTCCAAGGGATTCGACCCCTGCGTCTGGGTGCACACGACCGGGGAGTTCGAGCAGCTCTCCGACCGGTTCCTCTCGCCCCACAGCCCCTTCGGGCGCGACGCCCGCGCCCTGCGCCGCCGCTTCCACGGCGGCTCCTTCGACGAGAAGCTCGACTCCGCCGGGCGCATCCGCATCCCCAAGCCGCTGATCGAGCACGCCGGCCTCGACGGCAACTGCGTCGTGATCGGAGCGGGGGAGTACCTGGAGATCTGGAACGCCGACGCCTGGGCCAAGCAGGAGGAAGAACTCGACGCCGCCGCCCCCGAAATCGCCGAGGGCCTGGCCGCCGCCGGCCCCGCCGCGTAACCATGAGACTGAATGCCGCCGCACACGCCTACTCGCCGCCCTCGGTGCCGACGGGACGAAAACGTCCCTATACGGGACGGAATCGTCCCGTCAGCCGGGACGGGGGGACGCTCAATCCTGTGGAGGTCGTCATGAGCGAGCATGAGCCTGTTCTTGCGCCGGAGTTGGTGTCGTTGCTGGCGCCGGAGCCGGGGCAGATCGCGGTCGACTGCACCTTCGGCGGTGGTGGCCACGCCCGGCTGGTCGCCGAGCTGATCGGGCCGGAGGGGACGCTGATCGGGATCGATCGCGACCCGGCGGCGCAGGAGCGCTTCAACCGCTTCGCCGCCGAGGTCCCCTGCCGGACCCTCTTCATCAGCAGCGACTTCGCGGCAGGACTTCGCGCCTTGCAGGGCGAAGGAATGCGCCCAGACATGGTTTATGTAGATCTGGGGATGTCCTCGATGCAGGTCGACGCCTGGGAGCGGGGCTTCTCCTATTCCTACGACGCGCCGCTCGACATGCGTATGGACACGCGGCAGGACTTCACCGCCGCCGACCTCTTGAACGAGTGGCCCGAGGCGCGGATCGCCCAGGTCCTGCGCCGCTTCGGCGAGGAGCGCTACGCGGGCGGGATCGCCCGCGAGATCGTCCGCCGCCGCCCGCTCGCGACCACTTCCGAGCTCGTCGACGCGATCAAAGCCGGGATGCCGGCCTCGGCCCGCTTCGGCGGCGGCCATCCGGCCAAGCGCAGCTTCCAGGCGATCCGGATCGCCGTCAACGGCGAGCTCGAGGCGCTGGAAGAGGCGCTGCCGCTCGCTTGGCAACAGCTCAAGGTAGGCGGCCGCTTCGCGGCGATCTCCTTCCACTCGCTCGAGGACCGGCCGGTGAAGCAGTTCCTCGCCGCCAAGGCGCGCGGCTGCATCTGCCCGCCCGAGCTTCCCGTCTGCGTCTGCGGCCACGAGCCGGAGGCCGAGCTGCTGACCCGGCGGGCGATCTCGCCTGGGCCGGAGGAGGCCGAGAGCAACCCACGCTCACGCTCGGCGCACCTCCGCGCGGCGCTGAAGATCGCCGAGGCCCAACCCGCGGGGGAGGCTGGCTGATGGCCGTCGCCGTCCCCCGTAGCCGCACCGCACCGGCGCCGCGACCGTCGCGGACGACGGCGCCGCCCCGGCCCAGGAAACCAGGGCCTGAACCCGCTCGCAAGCCGACTCGCACCCGGGCGGTCCCGGCGCCGGCGAAGGCGCCCGCCCGCCGTGCTCCCGCCCGCAAGCCCGCGACCAGGCGAGCTCCCGCCGCCCGCCCCAAACTCGCCGTCGCCGCCGGCCGCACCGCCGTCGCCGTCCGCCAGCTTCCCGACTCGGGCCTGGTCGTGCGGATGACCCAGGGGCGGCTCTGGATCGGCGTCCTCGGGGTGCTGCTGGTCGGGATTGTCGCCCTCAACGTCGCCACCCTCAGCTTCGCCGCCGCCTCGGGCAAGATCGACGAGCAGATCACGGCGCTGGAACAGGAGAACTCGATGCTGGAAAGCCGCGAGGCCGAGCGCTTCAGCACCGCCCGCATCCGCGGTGAGGCCGGCGCGCTCGGCTTGGCGATGCCGAACACCGAAGAGCCGAAGCTGATCCAGCACGAACCGGGCGACGCCGCCGCAGCCGCCGCCCGCCTCGCTGCCGCCGGGGGCTGAGGTGGTCTTGTGTCCGACCACCTAGGGACGATCTGTAGATGCGCTTGATCGAGCGGCGGATCGGCCTTCTCTTCGGTGCCTTCCTCCTCTGCTTCCTCGTCATCATCGTCCGCGCCTTCTGGCTGCAGGGCGTGCAGGGGTCGCAGCTGGCCTCGGAGGCCGCCTACCAGCAGACCGAGGTCGTCGAAGTTCCCGGCCTGCGCGGCGACCTGCTCGACCGCCGGGGCAACAAGCTCGCCGCCAGCGAAGACGCGGCGACGATCTACGCCACCCCTTATCAGGTGAAAAACCCGCCGCAGGCAGCGGCGAAGCTGGCGCCGATCCTCGACGAGAAGAAGGGCGAGGTGCTGGAAGCGCTGACCGCCGAAGGCGGCTTCTCCTACGTCGCCAAGAAAGTCGACCTCAGCACCGCCGCGAAGGTGGAAGCGCTCGACCTCGAAGGGATCGGCGAGCTGCCCGACAGCCGCCGCACCTACCCGCAGGGGGAGATGGCGGGGCAGGTGATCGGCGCCGTCGGCTCCGAAAACCAGGGGCTGACCGGGCTCGAGGAGGGCGAGGAAGAAGTGCTCGGCGGGACCGACGGCGAACGGCGGATCGTCAACGACGCGCTCGGCGAACCGATCCGGCTGGAAACGGTGCAGGAAGCCGAAGACGGCGAAGACGTCGAACTGACCCTCGACCCGGTGATCCAGCAGAAGACCGAAGAAGTCCTCAACGGGGTCGGCGAAACCTACTCGCCGAAAGGGGCGACCGCGATCGTCGTCGACCCGCGCAGCTCGCAGATCCTGGCGATGGCGAACTGGCCGCCGGTCAACCCCGAAGACCTCTCCGAAGTCAGCAACGAAGACCTCCTCAACAAGGCGACGGGGTTCACCTACGAGCCGGGCTCGACCTTCAAGGCGTTCACGGTCTCGGCGGCGCTGATGGAAAAGCTGGTGACGCCGGCGACCGAATTCGTCCTCGCGCCGCAGATCCAGGTCGCCGACCGGACGATCGAAGACGCCGAGCCGCGCGGGACCGAAACGATGAGCGTGGCGACGATCCTCGCCCGCTCCTCCAACGTCGGCGCGGTGACGATCGGGCTCGAGGTCGGCGCGAAGAAGTTCAGCGAATGGATCCAGCGCTTCGGTTTCGGCAAGCCGACCGGGGTGCAGTACCCGGCCGAGGAGCAGGGGATCGTCCCCGCCCTCGACGAATACTCCGGCTCGACGATGGGCAACCTGCCGATCGGCCAGGGTATCTCGGTGACGCCGATGCAGATGGTCGCCGGCTACACCGCGATCGCCAACGGCGGGATGCTGAAACCGCCGCAGCTGATCAAGCGGATCGGCGAAGAAAAGGTCCACGAGCCGAAGGGCAAGCGCGTGGTCACGCCGGAGGTCTCCTCGCAGGTGCGGGAAATGCTCGAGGGCGTGCTGGCCGCGGGCGGTACCGCCTCCGAGGTCAGCGTCCCCGGCTACACCCTGGCGGGGAAGACCGGAACCGCCCAGGTCGCCGAAGACGGCGGCTACTCGGAGACCAAGTACGTCGCCTCCTTCATCGGCTTCGCCCCGGCCCAGAACCCGCAGCTCCTGGCGGCGGTGATCGTCGACGAGCCGCAGGGCGAAATCTACGGCGGCTCGGTCGCCGCGCCGGCCTTCGGCCAGATCGCCGAATTCGCCCTCCCGTACCTTGGGGTGCCGCAGGAATGATTTTTGAGGGGGGTGGGGACGGGTGCCCCTTCCCCAAAGCCCGTCGCGCAGCTGATCGCGGTCGTGGGTGCGGGACGTGGTCTCTGGAGCCTTTGTGGAAGGGGCACCCGTCCCCAGACCTAGACTTCCTTCGCGAATGAGACTGGACGAGCTTGTCTCTGAGCTGCCGGAAGTGCGGGTCGTCGGGGATGCCGCCGTTGAGGTGGTGGATCTTGTCTACGACAGCCGTAAGGTCGATCCGGGGTCGCTCTTCTTCTGCGTCGTCGGCGGGAAGGTCGATGGGCATGAGTTCGGGGCGCGGGCGGTCGAGGAGGGGGCTGCAGCGCTGGTGGTCGAGCGCGAGCTGACCGAGCTGGCGGTGCCGCAGGTCGTGGTCGCCGACTCGCGGGCGGCGATGGCGCCGCTGGCGGCCCGGTTCTGGGGCGACCCGACTGCGGAGCTGCGGGTCGTCGGCGTCACCGGGACCAACGGGAAGACGACGACCGCCTTCCTGATCCGCGAGATCCTCCAGGCGGCGGACTTCCGCTGCGGCCTGCTCGGGACCGTGAAGCAGGTGGTCGGCGGGGTGGAGAAGGAAGTGGAGCGGACGACGCCGGAGGCGATCGAGCTGCAGCGGACCTTCCGGCAGATGCTCGACGGTGGCGACGAAGCCTGCGCGATGGAGGTCTCCTCGCACGCGCTCGCGCTGCACCGGGCCGACGCGATCCGTTTCGAGGTTGCCCTCTTCACCAACCTCACCCAGGACCACCTCGATTTCCATGCCGACATGGAGGACTACTTCCTCGCCAAGCGCAAGCTGTTCGAGATGGACGTGAAGGTGAAGATCGTCAACGTCGACGACTCCTACGGCCGCCGCCTGGCGGAGGAATTCGAGTGCGTCACCTTCTCGGCCGAGGGCGCCGAGGCCGACTACAGCGCCCGCGAGGTCGAGTTCGACGCGCTGGGGGCGAGCTTCAGCCTCGGCGGGATGCGGCTGCGGACGGCGCTGCCGGGCCACTTCAACGTCGCCAACGCCCTCGGGGCCTTCGCCGCTGCCGAGGCGATGGGGGTCGGCGGCGACATCGCCGCCGCCGGGCTGGCGCGGGCGGCGCGGGTGCCGGGGCGGTTCGAGCCGGTCGACGAGGGCCAGGGCTTCGGCGTCCTCGTCGACTATGCCCACACCCCCGACTCGCTGGAGAACGTGCTGCGAGCGGCGCGGCGGATCACCGAGGGACGGGTGATCTCCGTCTTCGGAGCCGGCGGCGACCGCGACCGCGACAAGCGCCCGAAGATGGGCCGGGCGGGGGCCGAGCACTCCGACCTCACCGTGATCACCTCCGACAACCCACGCTCGGAGCAGCCGGAGGGGATCGTCGCCGAAGTCGCGGCGGGCGCGGAAGGCGCCGACGGCGCGGAGCTGGAGGTCGTCGTCGATCGCCGCGCCGCGATCGCCCTCGCCCTTGCGCGCGCTCGACCCGGAGACACCGTCGTCATCGCCGGCAAGGGGCACGAGCAGGGCCAGGAGTTCGAGGGCGGGCGGAAGATTCCCTTCGACGACCGCGAGGTGGCGCGCGAGGAGATCAGGAAACTGGGAACCCCGGCGTGAACCTCTCGCCGGCGCAGATCGCCGCCGCGCTGGGCGCGGAGGTGGTGGCGGAGGGCCCGGCCGAGCCGCCGCGGCGGGCGACGATCAACTCTGCCGAGGCGCGCACCGGCGACCTCTTCTTCGGCCTCCGCGGCGAGAACCGCGACGGCGGCGAGTTCGCGGCCGCGGCGATCGAGGCCGGGGCCTGGGGCGTGGTCGTCTCTCCCGAGTGGCGTTCGTCCTTTTTCGTCCAGGAGGCGAGAACAGACGAACGCCGCGCTTGGGTCTTCGTCGTCGAGGACCCCCTGGTGGCCCTGCACGCGCTGGCGCGGGAGTACCGGCGAGCGCTCGGGGCCCGCGTGGTCGGGGTCACCGGCTCGGTCGGCAAGACCTCGGTCAAGGACATCGCCCGGGCGCTGCTGCCGGGCAACGTCCACGCCAACCAGCAGAACTTCAACACCGAGATCGGGCTGCCGCTGACGATCCTCGAAGCGCCGGGGGACACCGACGTCCTCGTGCTGGAGATGGCGATGCGGGGGAAGGGGCAGATCGCCGAACTGGCGGCGATCGCCGAGCCCGAGGTCGCCGTGATCACCAACGTCGGGCCGGTCCACGTCGAGCTGCTCGGCTCGGTCGAGGCGATCGCCGCCGCCAAGGCGGAGATCCTCGACGACCTGCCGCCGGGAGGGACCGCGGTGGCGCCGGTCGAGGCGGGGGTGCTGGAGCCGCACCTGGAGCCGATCGCCGAGCAGTTGCGCTTCGGCCCCGGCGGCGACGTCGAGGCGACCGAGGCGCGGGTCTCCGACGGCGTCACCGAGGCGCTCGTCCGCACGCCGCTCGGCAGCCAGCGCTTCCACTTCCCCTTCACCGAGGCCCACAACCTCATCAACGCCCTGGCCGCGATCGCCGCCGGCGTCGTCCTCGGGGCCGACCTCGCCGGAATGGCCGACCGCGCTGCGGACATAGGATTCTCCCGCTTCCGCGGTGAGCGACTGGAGCTACCCGGCGGAATCGTCCTCGTGAACGACTGCTACAACGCCAACCCGGTGTCGATGCGCGCGGCGCTCGACCATCTCGCCACCCTTGGGGCCGAGCGCTCGGTCGCGGTGCTGGGCGAGATGGGCGAGCTCGGGCCCGAGGCGGCGCGCTACCACCGCGAGGTCGGCGAGCACGCCCGCGCCGCCGGGGTCGACTTGGTGATCGGCGTCGGCCTGCCGGCGCGCGATTACGACCCCGACGAGCTGGTCGCCGACCCCGGCGAGGCCGCCGAGCTCCTGGCCGCGCGCCTGGAGCCCGGCGACGCCGTCCTCGTCAAGGGCTCGCGCTCGGCCGGCCTCGAGACGGTCGCCGAGCAGCTTCCGGAGCTGGTGGAGGCCGGCGATGGGTGAAGTCCTGATCGCCGGGATGGCGGCGATGCTGATCTGCATCTTCCTCGGTCCCAAATTCATCGAATTCCTCCGGGTCCGGGAGTTCGGGCAGCACATCCGCGAGGAGGGGCCGCAGGAGCACCACACGAAGGCGGGGACGCCGACGATGGGCGGGCTGATCGTCTTCGCCTCGATCTGCGTGCCGTTCCTCGTCCTCTCCGATCGCGACGCCCAGAGCCTCGCCGTCTTCGGCGTCGCGATGGGCTGCGCCGCGCTCGGCTTCGCCGACGACTACATCAAGATCGTCAAACGCCGCTCGCTCGGCCTCGCCGGCCGCTGGAAGCTGATCGGCCAGTTGATCCTCGCCTTCGGCCTCTGGTGGGTGGCGCGCCACGAGGTCGGGCTCGAGCCGACCCTCTACTTCCGGATCGGCGACGGCAGCATCGACCTCGGCCCGGTCCTCTACTTCGTCCTCGTCTTCCTCGTCATCGCCGGCACCTCCAACGGCGTCAACCTCACCGACGGCCTCGACGGCCTCGCCGCCGGCTCCTGCGCGATCGTCCTCCTCGCCTACACGGCGATCGCCTTCGTCTCCAACGAGCAGCAGGACCTGGCGCTGCTCTCCGCCTGTCTGGTCGGCGCCTGCATCGGCTTCCTCTGGTTCAACGCCTTCCCGGCCTCGATCTTCATGGGCGACACCGGCTCGCTCGGCCTCGGCGGCGCGATCGGGGCGCTGGCGGTGATGACCCAGACCGAGGTCCTGCTGATCATCATCGGCGGCATCTTCGTGATCGAGGCGCTCTCGGTCCTGCTCCAGGTTTTCGCCTTCAAGACCTTCCGCCGCCGCGTCCTGCTGATGGCGCCGCTGCACCACCACTTCGAGATGATGGCCTGGTCGGAGACGAAGATCATGCTCCGCTTCTGGATCATCGCCGCGGTTTGTAGCGGGATCGGATTCACGCTCTACCAGCAGTCGATCGGACGCTAGGCGGCTGCAAACCGGCGCCTGGCGGCGTCCTCGGTCGCTCGTGTGCGGAGCACACCACGCTCCCTGCGTCCTTGCCAGGCTTGGTTTCGCCGCCTAGTGTTGAATCACGAGGCATGCCAGAGGTCGAGGTAACCGCTGGGAGGATCGTCTACCAGGACACCGGCGGCGACGGCCCGGTCGTGGTGATGATCCCGGGGCTGTTGATGGACTGGAAGCAGTGGCGCAAGGTGATCGACGAGCTGGCGCCGGAGTTCCGCTGCGTCTCGCCCTCGCTGCCGACCGGAGCGCACTGGAAACCGATGCGGCCCGACGCCGACCTGACCCTGGTCGGGATGGGGCGGATCGTCACCGAGTTCCTCGCGGCGGCTCAGCTCGAAGACGTCACCCTCTGCTTCAACGACTGGTGCGGGGCGCAGGTGATGATCGCCGCCGATGGCATGGACCGGGTCGCGAAGCTCGTCCTCGTCTCCTGCGAGACCGCCGGCAACTACCCGCCCGGCCTCGCCGGCTTCGCCGCCTGGCTCTCGGCCAAGCTGCCCGGCGGCTACGTCGCCACCCGGGCGCTGCTGCTGCAGCCGCGGCTGCGCCGGCTGCCCTTCGTCTTCGGCCAGATGACCAAGCGCGGCGTCCCCGACGAGCTGATGCGCGACTGGATGGAGCCCCTGCGCAAGAAGGAGATCCGCCGCGACCTGCGCCGCTACGCCGGCGACGCGATGCGCGGCAAGCACGACCTCGCGCGGGCGACGGCGTCCCTGCCCTCCTTCGAGAAGCCGGTCCTCGTCGTCTGGGACAAGGAGGGGAAGATGATGCCCAACGAGGCCGGCCGCGCCCTCGCCGACTCCTTCCCGAACAGCCGCTACGTCGAGCTCCCCGACTGCTTCACCCTGATCCCCGAGGACCAGCCCGAGGCGCTGGCGCGGGAGATACGCGAGTTCGCCCGCTGAGCCTCAGCTCGGCGGTTCGCGGACGTCGACCAGGTCGTCGACGAGCTTGAAGTCCTTGTAGTTCCTGGTGAAGAGCAGGGCTCCGTGCGCGAGCGCGGTGGCGGCGATGACGAGGTCCGCCGTCCGGGCACGGGGCCTTCCTCCTTTGCTTGAAACCGCAGCTTGCACCTGTCCGAGCGCTCTTGCCACCCGCCCGTCTAGTGGATGGGTGGCGAAGGCGGACTCGATCCTCCCGAGGTGCACGATCCGCCGAGCGCGCTCGGCAGCATCCTGAGTCTTCAACACGCCGAAGTGAAGCTCAGCTAGGGAGATGCTGCTGATCCCGGCCTCAACGTCCGGCGGCAGCGGCTGCCGGGCGATGAGAACCGAGGTGTCGAGGATCGCCTTCATTCCCGCTCTGCCCATGGATCCCGGAGCTGGATGTCGAACTCCTTTAGATCGTCGGCCAGGTTCTCGTCGACCGGAAGCTTCCAGAGGTCTGCGAGGGTCGCGGCGGGCACCCACTGGCGAGCGTCGTCTAAAGGCCCCAGTCGGGCAACAGGTCGCCCTGAGACCGTGATCGTGAACTCCTCGCCTGCTTCGGCACGGCGGAGGATCTCGCCGATCTCGTTGCGGAGCCTTTTCTGCGGTATCTCAGGCACGAACGGCAGGGTAGCAATAGTGCTACCTAGAACCGCGCCGCGGATGGCGGAGGGGTATCCGGTGCGCTCGCGAAGCTTCGGCATGTGTCCCTAAGGGTCCCGGCCAAGGAAATTCGCCCCCCCCTGCCGCGTGGGCCTTTCCTCATCGTCGGACTTGGGCGCTCCGGTCAGGCGGCGGCGCGGATGCTGGCGGCGCGGGGGGAGGCGGTGCGGGCGGTCGATTCGGGGCATCCGCGGGGGGCGGCAGGGCTGGAGGGGGTCGGCGTCGAAGTCTTTCTGGATACGGATGGAGTGGCACAGCTCGAGGGGACGCGGACCGTCGTCAAGAGCCCGGGAGTTCCCCGGGAGGCGCCGGTGATCGCAGCAGCGCTGGAGCAGGGGATCGAGGTGATGGGGGAGGTCGAGCTCGCCTGGCGGGCGCTGCCGAACCGCTTCCTCGCCGTCACCGGCACCAACGGCAAGACCACCACGGTCGAGCTGCTCGGCCACCTCTACCGCAGCGCCGGTGAGCCGGCGGCGGTTGCGGGGAACGTCGGCACGGCGCTCTCGGAGTTGGTCGGGGAGGTCGGCGCGGACGAGACGATCGTCTGCGAGTGCTCGAGCTTCCAGCTCGAAGACACGGTCGCCTTCGCCCCCGAGTGCGCCGTCTTCCTCAACCTGGCGCCCGACCACCTCGACCGCCACCGCGACCTCGCGTCCTACCTGGCGGCGAAGCTGCGGATCTTCGCCAACCAGGGCAACGACGACGTCGCCGTCTACAACGCCGACGACCCCTTCCTCGCCGATGTCGACCTCGGCGGCTGTGCCCGCCGCATTGCCTTCTGCCACGGGGCCGCGCCCGACTGCGAGGTCGCGGTCGCGGAGGGGACGATCTTCTACGGCGACGAGCCGCTGCTGCCGATCGCCGAGCTCGACCTCTTCGGCGAGCACAACGTCGCCAACGCGATGGCCGCCGCGGCGGCGGCGCTGGCGATGGGAATCGACCGCGAGGCGGTGCGCGAGGGGCTGCGCAGCTTCGCCGGCGTCCCGCACCGGCTGGAGCAGGTGGCGGAGATCGACCGTGTCCGCTTCGTCAACGACTCGAAGGCGACCAACGTCGCCTCGGCGACGGTCGGGATCCGCGCCTTCGAGGGCGGCGTCCACGCGATCCTCGGTGGCAGCGAGAAGGAGGAGCCGTTCACGCCGCTGATCGACCCGATCCGCGAGCGGGTCGTCGCCTGCTACCTGATCGGCGCCACCACCGAGCGGATGGCGCGCGAGCTGGCGCCGGTGCTCGAAGCGGGGGTCGAACTGCACCGCTGCGACGGTCTCGAAGACGCGGTGCGGAGGGCGGCGGCCGCCGCCGAGTCGGGCGAGGTCGTCCTGCTCTCGCCGGCCTGCGCCAGCTTCGACGCCTTCGAGAACTTCGAGCAGCGTGGCGACCGCTTCCGCGAGATCGTCGGGGGGCTGGAGTGAAGAAGCGCCAGGCGGTGAAGAAGCGGCCGAAGAAGCGCGCCCGCTCGCGCGCTCGCGTCTCGCCCGAGTACAACATGCTGCTGACGGCGACCCTCTGCCTGCTGGCGCTGGGCGCGGTGATGGTCTTCTCCGCCAGCTCGACCACCCGCGTCCTCCAGGACGGCGGCCTCTCCGACAGCGCCTTCTACCTGAAGCGGACGCTGATGTTCGGCGTCGTCGGGTTGATCATCATGCACTTCACCGCACGCCACGGCCTGAAAGCGATCCGCGACCTGACGCCGGTCCTGCTCGGCGTCTCGATCTTCCTCCTCGTCGCCGTGCTCGGCATGGGCACCGAAGTGAACGGGGCGACCCGCTGGATCGGCGGCGGCTTCCTTCAGATCCAGCCCTCGGAGCTGGCCAAGGTGGCGCTGATCCTCTACGGCGCCGACCTGCTGGCGCGCAAGCCGAAGCGGACCCGGTCGCTGGAGGGGATCATGCCCTTCCTGCTGGTCGCCGGCGCCTCCTGCCTGCTGATCATGCTGCAGCCGGACATGGGGACGACGATGGTGATCTGCTTCTCCGTCGCCGCCACCCTGATCGCCGCCGGCGTGCGGCCGGTGGACCTCGGCAAGATCGCGCTGGTGATCGGCGGCCTGGCCCTGCTGATGGCGGTCGTCGAGCCCTATCGGATGGCTCGTCTCACCTCCTTCCTCAACCCCACCGCCGACGCCTCCGGGGCCGGCTTCCAGGCGGCGCAGGCGAAAATCGCGCTCGGTTCGGGCGGACTCTTCGGGGTCGGGATCGGCAACGGGGTCCAGAAGGCCTTCTACCTGCCCGAGGCCCACACCGACATGATCTCGGCGGTGATCGGCGAGGAGCTGGGGCTGGTCGGGATCGCCGGCGTCGTCGGCCTCTTCGGGATGTTCGGCTACGCCGGCCTGAAAACCGCCCAGAAGGCGAAGGACAACTACTCGAAGCTGCTGGTCGCCGGCCTCACCTCGCTGGTCCTGGTGCAGGCGACGATCAACCTCTTCGCGGTGATGGGGCTGGCGCCGCTGACCGGCGTGCCGCTGCCCTTCGTCTCCTACGGCAACAGCTCGCTGATGGCGACGCTGTTCGCGGTCGGCCTGATCCTCAACGTCGCCCGCGGCGGCAGGGCGAGTGCGGCGCGGGGCTCGACCACCGGCGCTGGCAAACTGCGCGTCGTCCAGGGCGGGCGCGAACCCGCCACCAAGCAAAGGAGTCGTGCGAGCGGTGCCAGGAAAGCCAAAGGTGGTCGTAGCGGCGGGGGGAACGGCGGGCCACGTCGTACCCGCCATGGCGGTCGCCGACGAGCTTCGGGATAGCGGCGCCGAGGTCAGCTTCCTCGGCACGCGTGAGCGGATCGAGGCGGAGCTGGTGCCGGCGGCCGGCTACGAGATCGACTTCGTCAAGGTGCGCGGGATCGACCGGCGCAACCCGCTGAAGGCGGCCCGGGCCGGGGCGGAGGCGCTGGCGGCGGTCGGGGCTGCGCGCAGGGTCCTGCGGCGGCGCGAAGCCGACGTGGTGATGGGCGGCGGCGGCTTCGTCGCCGGACCGGCCGGGCTGGCGGCGGCGCTGACGCGGACGCCGCTGGTCCTGACCGAGGCCGACAGCCACCTCGGGTTGGCGAACCGGTTGCTGGCCGGGCGGGCGCGCCGGGTCTGCCTGGCGTTCCCGATCGCGGGACGGGAGGGGGATCCCTACCTGGTGACCGGGCGGCCGGTGCCGCGCGCGGTGCTCGAAGGGGACCGGGCGCAGGCGCGCGAGCGCTTCGGAATCGCCGCCGACGCCAAGACCCTGCTCGTCTTCGGCGGCAGTCAGGGCGCCCGCACGATCAACTTCGCCGCGCTCGAAGCCTTCGCCGAGGGTGAAAACGCGGTTGTTCCCGCTATGCGGGAAGAAGTGAGTTCTCGCGACTTCCACGTCCTCCACATCGCCGGTAGGCGCGACTTCGCCGAGATCGAGCGTCGACTCGCGGCAGCGCCCGCCAACGACCGCTACACGCTCCTCGACTACGAGCCGAACCTCGGCGACGCGCTCGCCGCGGCCGACCTGGTGCTGGCCCGCTCCGGCGGCTCGATCTTCGAGGTCGTCGCCGCCGGCCGGCCGGCGATCCTCGTCCCCTTTCCGTTCGCCACCGCCGACCACCAGAGCGCCAACGCCGAGTGGATGCGCTCCGGCGGCGCCGCGGTGGTCGTTCCCGACGCCGAGCTGACCCCCGAGCGGCTGGAGGCGGAGGTGAGGGCCGTGCTCGACGACGAGGCCCGCCTGGGGGAAATGGCCACCGCCGCGCGCCGCCTCGCCAAGCCCGACGCCGCCCGGCGCATTGCCGACCAGGTCCTGGAGGCGGCGCGATGAGCAATTGGTCGCAGCGGCGGCTCCACTTCATCGGGATCGGGGGGGCCGGGATGAGCGGGCTGGCGCTGGTCTGCGCCCGGCTAGGGGCAACGGTCACCGGCAGCGACCGCAGCGACTCCTCTTACATGGAGCGCCTGCGCGAGGCGGGGCTGGAGCCGAGCGTCGGCCACGACGCCGCCAACCTGCCGGAGGGGGCCGAAGTCGTCGTCTCCACCGCAATCGGCGAGGACAACCCGGAGCTGGAGCTGGCGCGCGAGCGCGGGATAGAGCCGATCCACCGCGGTGTCCTGCTGGCCGAGCTCTGCGCCGAGAAGCGGCTGATCGCGATCGCCGGCACCCACGGCAAGACGACGACGACGGCGATGACCGTCTGGGCGCTGCGGGCGATCGGCGCCGACCCGGCCTTCTTCGTCGGCGGCGAGGTCTCGGGGCTCGGTCCCGGCGGCGCCCCCGCCAACGCCGGCTGGGGCGAGGGCGAGTGGGTGGTGGCCGAGGCCGACGAGAGCGACGCCAGCTTCCTGCGGCTGCGGCCCGAGGTCGCGGTCGTCACCAACGTCGAGATGGACCACCACACCCGCTGGGGCTCGCTGGCCGAGCTGCACGAAGCTTTCCGCAGCTTCGTCGGCCCGGCGCGTGGCCTGGTCGTTCCGGCCGACGAGGAGATGGGGTGGTTGGGGGAGCGCAGCGAGGAGGCTCGCTTCGATGCCACCACGCCCGGCCCTGCGGATCTGCGGCTGGCGGTGCCCGGTCGGCACAACCTCCGTAACGCCCGCGCCGCCCTCGGCGCGATCGAGCTGGCCGGGCTCGACACGGCCGCTGCCGCGACGGCTCTCGCCGGCTTCGCCGGCGTCCACCGGCGGCTGCAACTGAAGGGCTCGCGGGGCGACGTCCATATATATGACGACTACGCCCACCACCCGACCGAGGTGCGGGCGGCGCTCTCGGCGCTGCGGGATCTGGAGCCGAGCCGGGTGATCGCCGTCTTCCAGCCCCACCTCTACTCGCGGACGAAGGCGCTGGCGAGCGAGTTCGGCGCCGCGCTGGCGCAGGCCGACGAGGTCGTCGTCCTCGACGTCTATCCCGCCCGCGAGGAACCGGTTGGCGAGCTCGCCGGGGTCAGCGGCCTGCAGGTGGCGCAGGCGGCCGCCGAGCGCTCGCGCGGGAAGCCGGTCTGGTGGCTACCGGAGGCCGAGACTGCGGAGCGGGCGCTGGCCGACCTCCTGGACCGCGCCGAGGGGTCGGGCGTCGTCCTGGTGACGATCGGCGCGGGGGACATCTTCAAGCTGGGGGAGGCGCTGGTCACCGAACCGGCGACCCCGGCGGGAGCGACCCCGTGAGCGCGCCGCCCGAGGGCGTGCAGCGGGACTTCCCGCTGGCGCGGCTGACCACGGTCCGCACCGGCGGCGCCGCCGACTGGTTCGCGCGGCCGGGGGAGGAGGAGAGCCTCGTCGCCGCCCTGCGCTGGGCCGAGGAGGAAGGGCTGCCGGTCGGGGTGATCGGCTCGGGCTCGAACCTCCTGGTCGCCGACGCCGGCTTCCACGGTCTGGCGATCAAGCTGGACGGCGAGCTGGCGGAGATCGAGCGCGAGGGCGAGCGGGTCCTCTGCGGCGGCGGCTACCGATTCCCTTCGGCGGCGGCGAAAACCGCGGGCTGGGGGCTGTCCGGCCTCGAGTTCGGGGTGAACATCCCCGGCACCGCCGGCGGCGCCGTGCGGATGAACGCCAACGCCTACGGGGGCGAGCTGGCGCGGGTGCTGGAGTGGGTCGACGTCTGCACCGGCGAGGGGACCGACCGCCGCACCCCGGACCAGCTCGGGTTCGAGTACCGGCGGTCGAACCTGCAACCGGGAGAGGTCGTCGCCCGTGCCTCCTTCCACCTGCGCCCGGCGGACCCCGAGGGAATCAAGGCGACGCTTGCCGAGATGCGCGAGCGCCGCCGCGAGGCGCAGCCGTCCGGGATCAAGACCTTCGGCTCGACCTTCAAGAACCCCGAGGACGAGCGCGCGGAAGGAAAGTCGTCCGGCCGGCTGCTGGAGGCGGCGGGCTGCCAGGGCCTGCGCCACGGCGGTGTCCGCTTCTCCCCGAAGCACGCGAACTTCGTCGAGAACGACCGCGAAGGGACCACCGCCGACGTGCTCGAGCTGATGGCGGAGGGCCGGCGGCGGGTGTACGAGCGCTTCGGGGTCGTCCTCGAGCCCGAGGTCCAGATCCTGGGGGAGGTCGAGTGGCCGGCCGGCTGGGATCTGTAAGGGCGCGGGCGATCGCCGGGGCGGTGCTCGCCGCCCTCGTGCTCCTGGCCGCCTACTGGTTCCTGATCCGCCAGGAGACGGCGGAACCGCGGGTGCTGGTGCCGCGGCTGGCGGCGACGATCGGCGAAGGGGAAGAAGCGATCGGGGTCGCTGCCGACGGCGCCCTGGTCCGCTGGCTGCCGCTCCCCGAAGAACCGCCGCTGCCGCGGCTGGCGCTGGACGAGCCCCCCAAGGGCGGGCGGGTGAAGGGCCCGGCGCTGGAACAGGTGCGGGTGCTCGCCGCCGTCCCCGACCAACTCCGCCCGTATGTCGAGAGCAGCGGCTACGGCGAGGGCGGGGTGGAGGTGACCCTGACCACCGGGATCGAGCTCTTCTTCGGCGACGACTCGCAGCCCGCCGAGAAGTGGGGCGCGGCGGTCGCGGTGCTCGCCGATCCGGAAGTGACGGCGCTCGATTATGTGAACCTGCAGGCGCCCGATCGTCCCTCGTACGGAGGCTCCGAACACGAACTCCCGCCCGCGCCTTGAGCCGGGAAGGAGGGTCTGCAAACGGCTCTGCGATGCCGTTCTCCCGACCCTCTAGCGATACTCGAGGGTCTCGCAACCCTCGACCAGGGGTCGAACCTCTGGCTTGCACGAGGGCCTGCGGCGGTTTGACAGAAACCCCCGAATGCCCTACGTTCAAGCGCAATTTCCGCTGTTCCTCCAGCGGCTTGGACTCTCAAGCATTGCTGAAGGCTCGGACGGAAAAAAGGCTCAACTCAACTGAAAGCTTTCAATAGCGCCAGAGGGAAACCGGGCGCGCTGGAGAAAATCGGGAGATGGAATCCACTTACCTCGCGGTCATCAAGGTCGTCGGCGCCGGCGGCGGTGGCACCAATGCGGTCAGCCGCATGATCGACGCCGGCATTCGCGGCGTCGAGTTCGTCGCCGTCAACACCGATGCGCAGGCGCTGCAGGCATGCGACGCCGACATCAAGCTCTCGATCGGACAGGAGTTGACCCGCGGCCTCGGCGCCGGCGGCAACCCTGAGGTCGGCGCGGGCGCCGCGGCTGAGAGCCGCGACGAGATCAAGGAGGCGCTGAAGGGCGCCGACATGGTCTTCGTCACCGCCGGCGAGGGCGGCGGCACCGGCACCGGCTCGGCCCCGGTGATCGCCGAGATCGCCAAGGAGGAGATCGGCGCGCTCACCGTCGGCGCCGTCACCAAACCGTTCGAGTTCGAGGGCAAACGACGGATGCAGCAGGCGCTCGAGGGCATCGAGAAACTGCGCAACAAAGTCGACACCCTGATCATCGTCCCGAACGAGAAGCTGCTGCAGGCGGTCGAGCGGCGGACCAGCGTCCTCGAGGCGTTCCGCCAGGCCGACGACATCCTCCGCCAGGGCGTCCAGGGCATCACCGACCTGATCACGATCCCCGGCCTGATCAACCTCGACTTCGCCGACGTGCGGACGATCATGCGCGACGCCGGCTCGGCCCTGATGGGCGTCGGATCGGCGACCGGCGAGGCCCGCGCGCTCGACGCCGCCAAGGCCGCCATCACCTCGCCGCTGATCGAGGAGTCGATCAAGGGCGCGACCGGGATGCTGCTGAACATCACCGGCCCCGAGGACCTCGGCCTCTTCGAGGTCAACGAGGCCGCCCAGCTCGTCCAGGCCGAGGCCGACGACAACGCCAACATCATCTTCGGCTCGGTCGTCGACCAGTCGATGAAGGACGAGGTCCGCGTGACGGTGATCGCCACCGGCTTCGAAGGCTTCGAGCTCCTGGCCCGCTCGCCGCAGCGCGTCCGGCGCCGCTACGAGAGCCGGCCCCGCGTCTCCGCCGAGGACACCGAGATCCGCAAACTTAGGGTTTCGGAGGACGACATCGACGTGCCGGGGTTCCTCAAGGAGTAGCGGTGGAGGGGGCCACGGGTGCCCCTCTCCCAGAGACCGTTGCGCAGCTGGGCGTAGTGCTGGGTGCCAGCGTGGTCTCTGGAGCCTCTGGGAGAGGGGCACCCGTGGCCCTCGGCACAGGTCTCTTGGTGAATAGGCTGGGGGGCGATGCGTACTCCTCTTTATGGGCAGCACCTTGACCTTGGGGCGAAGATCGTGCCCTTTGCCGGTTGGGAGATGCCGGTGCAATACGAGGGGATCCGGGAGGAGCATTCGGCGGTGCGGACGCATGTGGGGATGTTCGACGTCTCGCACATGGGGCAGGTCGAGGTCGAGGGGCCGGGGGCGCTCGCCTTCCTGCAGCGGGTGCTCTCCAACGACGTCGCCAAGGTCGCCGTCGGCGGGGCGCAGTACTCGGTGCTGTGCAACGAGGACGGCGGCGTCATCGACGACCTCTTCGCCTACCGGCTCGGGGGCGACCGCTACCTGGTCGTCACCAACGCCGCCAACCACGAGACCGACCTCGCCTGGCTCGGGCGCCAGAGCCGCGCCTTCGACGCCCTCGTCCGCGACGTCGCCGACCGCTACGCGATGCTCGCCGTCCAGGGCCCGCACGCCCGCGACGTCGTCAGCCGAGCCCTCGGGGTGCAACTGCCGCCGCGCTTCCACGTCTCCCACGTGCAGATCGGGCGCCGCCCGGCGCTGGCCTGCGGCACCGGCTACACCGGCGAGGACGGGGTCGAGCTGCTGCTCGACCCCGAGGTGGCGACGCCGATCTGGGCCGAGCTGCTCGACGCCGGCGTCGTCCCCTGCGGGCTCGGCGCCCGCGACACCCTGCGGCTGGAGGTCTGCTACCCGCTGCACGGCAACGAGCTGACGCCCGAGCGCAACCCGATCGAAGCAGGCCTCGGCTGGTGTTGCAAGGAGGCGACGGGGTTCATCGGCTCCGAGGCGATCGCCCGCGCCCGCGCCGAGGGCACCGCCGAGAAGCTCGCCGCCTTCAGGATCGAGGGCCAGGGGATCCCGCGCGAGGGCAACCCCGTAATGATGCGGGGCGGTGGCGACGAGCAGGTCGGCACCGTCACCAGCGGTACCTTCTCGCCTTCGCTCGAGGTCGGCGCCGGGATGGCCTACGTCCGCTCGGAGCTGGCCGCGGTCGGAACCGAGCTCGAGATCGACGTGCGGGGCAAGCGCCGCCCCGCCCGGATAGCTTCCAAGCCCCTCTACGCGAAAAGGAGCTGAGCCTTGGCACCGGCATCATCAGAAGGCACCTACCCCGAAGACCTGCGCTATCACGAGGAACACGACTGGGCCCGGATCGAGGGGAACCAGGCGACCTTCGGGATCACCTGGTTCGCCCAGGACTCGCTCGGCGAGGTCGTCTTCTTCGACCCGCCCGAGGTCGGGGCGACGATCCAGAAGGATTCCTCCTACGCCGAGGTCGAGTCGGTGAAGGCGGTCAGCGACGTGATCGCGCCGATGTCGGGCGAGGTGGTCGAGGTCAACGAGGCGCTGGTCGACGCGCCGGAGAAGGTCAACGAGGACCCCTACGGCGAGGGCTGGCTGGTCAAGGTGCGGCTGAGCCACGAGGAGGAGTCGGAGACGCTCCTCGGCGTCGAGGAATACCGCAAGTTGCTGGACTCCTAGGCGCGAGGCCGATCCACCGGCTTCCCTAGCCTTAGTCGGCGTGACTCGTTACACCTCCGCCACCCCCGACGACCGGCAGGAGATGCTCGACGCGATCGGCGTCTCCTCGGTCGACGAGCTCTTCGATCAGATCCCCGAGCCGCTGCGGCTGGGCCGGCCGCCGGCGCTGCCGGACGGGCTCAGCGAGGCCGAGGTCTACGAGCGGCTGGCGGCGCTCGCCGAGCGCAACGCCGACGCCGAGGAGCAGGTCTGCTTCGTCGGCGCCGGGATGTACGACCACTACGTGCCGGCGATCGTCGACGCGATCACCTCGCGCAGCGAGTTCCTTACCCCTTACACGCCCTACCAGCCGGAGATCAGCCAGGGCGGCCTGCAGGTGATGTTCGAGTTCCAGACGGCGATGTCCGAGCTGACCGGGCTGCCGGTCTCCAACGCCGGGCTCTACGAGGGGCCTTCGGCGCTCGCCTCGGCCGGCTACCTGGCGATCGGCGCGACCAAGCGCAGGCGCTTCGTGATCTCCCGCGGCGTCCACCCGCACAGCCGCGAGACGCTCCGCACCTACTCGGTCGGCTACGGCGCCGAGGTTGTCGAGGTCGGGCTCGAGGGCGGCGTGACCGACGCCGCGGCGCTGGCCGAGGCGGTCGACGGCGAGACCGCGGCTGTCTTCCTGCAGAGCCCGAACTTCCTCGGCGCGGTCGAGGACGTCGAGGCGCTCGGGGCGGCGGCGAAGGAGCACGGGGCGCTACTGGTCGTCGCCTGCGACCCGATGACGCTGGGGATCCTCAAGCCGCCGGGCGAGTGCGGCGCCGACATCGCCCTCGGCGAGGGCCAGCCGCTGGGGAACCGTCTCGACTTCGGCGGCCCCTCGTTCGGCTTCTTCTGCGCGACCGAGCCGCAGATCCGCCGCATGCCGGGACGGATCGCCGGCGAAACCGAGGACGTCGACGGGCGCCGCGGCTTCGTCCTCGCGCTGCAGACGCGCGAGCAGCACATCCGTCGCGAGAAAGCCACCAACAACATCTGCACCGCCCAGGCGCTGAACGCGCTCGGAGCGATGGTCCACCTCGCGTGGCTGGGGCGCCAGGGCTTCCGCGAGCTCGGAGAGCTGCTGGTGCGGCGGACGGCGTATGCCCGCGAGCGGCTGGCCGCCGTGGACGGGGTCGGGCTGCTGCACGAGGCGCCGGTGGCGCGCGAGTTCGCGGTGCGCCTGGAGGCCCCGGTGGAGAAGGTGCTCGACCGGGTCGCCGAGCGCGGCATCGGCGCCGGCTACCCGCTCGGCCGCGAGTACCCCGAGTTCGAGGACGGCCTCCTGGTCGCGATCACCGAGCGCCGCACGAAAGCCCAGATCGACGAGCTGGCCGAGGCGCTCGGTGCCGCCGTCGCCGCCGAGCGTGATGAGTCGCTCTCGCAGGGCGAGAGCGACGCGCCCCTGACCAGAGGGACCGTCTGATGGCACTGACCGAGACCCCGATGCAGGCCGAAAAGGCGCAGACGATCTTCGAGAAGTCGAAGGCGGGCCGCCGCGCCGCGGCGCTGCCGGCGACCGAAGTCCCCGAGAAGCCGCTCGCGGAGCTGATCCCGGAGAAGCTGCTGCGCACCGAGGCGCCGCGGCTGCCGGAGATCGCCGAGCCGGAGATCGTCCGCCACTACAACCGGCTCTCGCGCCGCAACTTCGATCTCGACACCGGCTTCTACCCGCTCGGCTCCTGCACGATGAAGCACAACCCGCGCCTCAACGAGCGGGTGGCGGCGCTGCCCGGTCATGCCCGCCTGCACCCGGCCCAGGACCCGCGCCGCGCCCAGGGGGCGCTGGAGCTGATGTGGCTGCTGCAGGAGTCGCTCAGCGAGATCTGCGGGCTGCCGCACGTCAGCCTGCAGCCGAGCGCCGGCTCCCACGGCGAGCTCGCCGGCCTGCTGCTGACCCGCGCCTACCACGCCGACAGGGGCGAAGAGCGGACCAAGGTCCTCGCGCCCGACACCTCCCACGGCACCAATCCGGCTTCGGTGACGATGGCCGGCTACGAGGTGGTCAAAGTCGCGACCGACGAGGTCGGTGGGGTCGAGATGGACGACCTGCGGGCGAAGCTGGCCGAGAACGAGGGGGAGGTCGCCTGCCTGATGCTGACCAACCCGAACACGCTCGGCGTCTTCGACGAAAACATCGCCGAGATCGCCTCTTTGATCCACGAGGCCGGCGGCACCCTCTACTACGACGGCGCCAACCTCAACGCGGTGATGGGCCACTCGCGGCCCGGCGACATGGGCTTCGACATCGTCCACGTCAACCTCCACAAGTCCTTCAGCCAGCCGCACGGCGGCGGCGGCCCCGGCGCCGGGCCGATCGCCGTCTCCGACCGGATCGAGCCCTACCTGCCGAAGCCGCAGGTCGTGCGCCGCGAGGGCACCAACGGCCACGGGCCGAGCTTCGAACTCGACTTCGAGCGGCCGAAGTCGATCGGCCGTCTGCGCGGCTTCCAGGGCAACTTCGGCGTCTTCGTCCGCTCCCTCGCCTACATCCTCAGCCTCGGCGGCGACGGCCTCGCCGAGGCCTCCGAGACGGCGGTCCTCAACGCCAACTACCTGAAGGCGCGCCTCGCCGAGGGCCGCTCCGGCGAGCGCCTGCCGATCGCCTTCGACCGCCACTGCATGCACGAGTTCGTCCTCTCGGGCAAACCGATGAAGCGCGACCTCGGCCTCGCCACCCTCGACCTGGCCAAGCGCCTCCTCGACTTCGGCTTCCATCCGCCGACCGTCTACTTCCCGCTCCTCGTCGACGAGGCCCTGATGGTCGAGCCGACCGAGACCGAGACCAAGGAGTCCCTCGACGCCTTCGCCGAGGCCGTAGAGAAGATCCTCGCTGAGGCCGAGGACAACCCCGACCTGGCCAGGAACGCCCCTTACACGACCCCCGTCCGCCGCCTCGACGAGGTCAAGGCGACCCGCCAGCCGGTCGTGCGCCAGCAGCTCGACTAGCCGCCCCGGACGCGAAGCGGAGGAGCGGCGACTTAAATCTTCGGCCGCACCACGCGGAAGCCGATCGAGGCTTCGGGGGATTCGCCGAACTGGTTGTGCGAGGTGAAGAAAGCGCGGTAGCGCCCGGCGGTGAGGAACTGGATGCCGCCCTTCGGCTTCGGCAACCTGCCTTCGAAGCGGATCCTGTTCTTGCCGGTGACGGCATCGCGGTTCAGCGCTCCGCGCCGCACGAGGCTGCCGTCTTTACGGACCTGCTTGAAGACGACGTCGACGCTCGCATCCTGGTTGACGAAGAAGGAGAAGGTCGTCTTCCGCGGCAACTTCGAGCGGGTGCCCTTCGGCGTGTTCGGCGAGAGGATCGCTCGCGCGGTCATCTCCAGGCCGGTCAGCGACGGCGGCGTCCCGGGCGGCGGCGGTTCGGGCGAGGCATGCACGCCCGCCGGCGCCAGCAGCGCGAGCAGAAACAGGTACAGGGCGGCCGCTGCGATGCCAAGTCGTGTTCTCGTTATTCGCACACGGGTATCAACCCGCGCGCGGCGTCAAAGCTGCGGCAACTCCTGCTCCAACTCGAGCACCGGGGCGAAGAGGTCGCCGTGTTCCTCGATTCGCGCGAGCACGTCCTTGGTCTCGAAAACCAGGTGGTCGCCTTTGCCTGACTCGGCGGCCTGTTCGACCTCCTCCCAGGTCACCGGGGTCGAACAGGTGGGGCGTTCGCGGGCGCGGAGGGAGTAGACGGAGATCGTCGTTTTGCGTTCGTTGTTCTGGTACCAGTCGATGAAGACCTTGCCGCTGCGGTCGGTCTTTTTGCCCATTTTCGCGAGGATGTTCTCGGGGTCCTGGTTGGCGACGATCTGGGCGAGGGCTTGGGCGAATGGACGCGTCTCCTCGTAGGTGGCCTTGGTGTTGAGCGGGACGTAGAGCTGCATCCCCTTCGAGCCCGAGGTCTTGACGAAGCTCCGAAGATCGAGCTGCTCCAGGACGTCGCGCAGGCGCAGTGCCACCCGCGAGCAGTCGACGACGTCGGCGGGCGGTCCCGGGTCGAGGTCGAAGACGAGCGACGTCGGTCGTTTCGGCGCCCGGCTCTTCGACAGCGAGGGGTGCAGCTCCAGCGCCGCGAGCTGCGCCATCCAGATCAGCGTCGGCAGGCTGTCGCAGACGCAGAACTCGATCACTCCCGCCCGCGGCCCCGCCTGGACTTTCGCCGTCTTCACCCATTTCGGTCGGTGTTTCGGGCAGCGCTTCTCGTAGAAGGCGGCGTCGAGGTCCTCGATTCCTTCCGGGAACCGCCGCAGGGTCACCGCGCGGCCGCTCAGGTGGGGGACGATCGCCGGCGCCACCTTGGCGTAGTAGTCGACCATCTCGCCCTTGGTGAACCCGGTCTTCGGGTACATCACCTTGTCGAGGTTGGAGAGCCGCAGCTCCTTGCCCTCGACCTCGACCTGGCGCGTCTCGCCCACGCGCTAGAGCCTATTTCGAGGCTTTGGCTTTTGAGCGCGAAGAGCTTTTCGATTTCGAACTCGATTTCGATTTGCCCTTTTTCGCTTTGGCGGCTTTCGGTTTCGCCGCTTTCGCGCCGTCCCCGCTGCCGCCTTTCTCTTTCACCGCGGCGATCGATTCCTCCAGCGCCGCCATCAGGTCGGGAGCTTTGGTCGCTTTCGGCGCCTCGGCCTCCGGCGCGACGATCTCCTTGCCTTCCGCCTTCTGTTCGATCAGCGCCAGGAGCTGTTCGCGGTACTCGTCCTTGTAGGCGCCGGGTTCGAATTCGGTGGAGAGCGAGTCGATCAGCTGCTCGGCCATCTGCTGCTCGCGTTTGGCGACTTTCGGCTTCTTGTCCGGCAGCGCGTCGTCGAGCTCGGAGGGCGGCACGACCTCGTCGTGGAACCGCATAGTCGTCAGCGTGAGGACGCCGTCGGAGGCGCGGATCGCCGCCAGGTGCTCTTTGTTGCGGAAGACGAAGCGGGAGATCGCCGCCTTGCCCGAGCTTTCCATCGCCGCCGCCAGCAGCGAGTAGGCCTTCTCGGCGCCGTCGGCCGGGCCCAGGTAGTAGGGGCTGTCGAAGTACATGGGGTCGATTTCCTCGATGTCGACGAAGTCCTGGACGTCGATCGCCCGCGTCTTCTCCGGCGCCAGCGCCGACATCTCGTCTTTCGTCAGCGGCACGTACTGCCCGGGGGTGAGCTCGTAGGCCTTGACGATGTTCTCGTAGGGGACCTCCTCGTCGGTCCCTTCGGCGACGCGCTTGTGTTTGATCCGGGAGCTGTCGGACTCGCGGATCTCGCGCAGGGCGATGTTGCGCCGCGCCACCGCGCTGTACAGGCGCACGGGCACGTTCAGCAGCCCGAAGCTGATCGTTCCGCTCCAAATCGCTCTAGCCATGCGTGACCTCCATACCCAGATTGTCTCAACCAAACGCGCCCGCCGGCCATAGCGGTAACCAAACGGGAGCGGTCTTGCGCCGCCCCGCGATCAGCGATGATCCGGCGGTGCTCTTCGAGCTTCGGGACGTGGGGCTGGACCGCGGCGGCAAGACCGTCCTCGACTCGCTCAGCGCCGGGATTCCGGAGGGCGCGACGGCGATCGTCGGGCCCTCCGGCGCCGGCAAGTCGACGCTGCTGCGGCTGTTGAACCGGCTCGCCGACCCCGACCGCGGCGAGATCCTCTACCGCGGCCGGCCGCTGCGCTCCTACGAGCCGCTGGCGCTGCGGCGCGAGGTCGGGCTGGTATCGCAGCTGCCGGCGTTGATCGACGGCACGGTGGAGTCGAACCTGCGCTACGCGGCCGAGCTCGCCGGCGAGCCGCTGGAGCCGGGGGAGACGCTCGCCCTCGCCGGCCTCGACCCATCCTTCGCCGAGCGCGACGTCGCCAAGCTCTCGGTCGGCGAGCAGCAGCGGGCGATGCTGGCGCGGGCGCTGGCGCAGCGCCCCCGCGTCCTCCTCCTCGACGAGCCGACCTCGGCCCTCGACCACGCCGCCCGCGACACGATCGAGGCGGCCCTGGCGGAGCTGCGGCGCGAGCTCGAGATCTCGACCGTTCTCGTCAGCCACGACCCCGAGCAGGCCCGCCGCCTCAGCGACTGGGTCCTGCGCCTGGAGGGTGGCCGCCTCGCCGGCTGCGGCCCCCTGGCGGAGGTGCTGGCGTGATCCCGCTCGCCGCCGCGGCCACCTCGATCCACATCGCCGTCTGGCAGGTCGCAGCCTCGCTGGCGCTGGTCGCCCTCGCCGCCGCGATCTCCTTCTGGCAGAAGGCCGACCTCGAGCGCGACATCGCCGTCGCCACCGCCCGCTCGATCATCCAGCTCACCCTCGTCGGCTACGCGATCAAGCTGATCTTCGAGGCCGACACGATCTGGCTGGTGCTGGCGCTGCTGGCGGTGATGGTTCTCTTCGGCGCGATCACCGCCCGCCACCGCGCCGCCAAGGTTCCCGACTCGTTCGGCCCGCTGCTGATCGCCCTGGCGCTGGCGGGCGCCACCACGCTTGGCCTCGTCGTCGCCCTCGGGATCTTCGACCCGACCCCGCGCTACCTGGTGCCGGTCGGCGGCATGGTGATCGGCAACGCGATGACGGCAAGCGCCGTCGCCCTCGACCGCCTCGGCGACGAGATGGGCGACGCCAGGGCCCGGATCGAGGCCTCGCTGGCCCTCGGCGCCACCGCCCGCGAAGCCGCCGCGCCGACCGTCCGTCGCTCCCTGCGCTCGGGGATGATCGCCCTCGTCGACTCGACCAAGACCACCGGCCTGATCTTCTTCCCCGGCACCATGGTCGGGATGCTCCTCGCCGGCGCCAGCCCCACCGACGCCGTCCGCCTGCAGCTGATCCTCCTCTACACCCTCCTCGGCAGCGTCTCGATCTCCGCCCTCACCGCGACGCTCCTCGCCTACCGCAACTTCTTCACCCCGGCAGCGCAGCTCCGGGAACCGGAGGAGCCGGTCCCCGCCGGCTCCTAGACTCGGCGGGATGTCCCGCTCGCAGCGCCTCACCCTGATCGCGACGATCCTCGGCTCCACCGTCGTCTTCCTCGACAGCACCGTGGTCAACGTCGCCCTGCCGGCGATCAGCGACGGGCTCGACGTCGGCCTCGCCGGCCAGCAGTGGGTGGTCGAGGCCTACACCCTGGCGCTGGTCTCGCTGCTGCTCGTCGGCGGCAGCCTCGGGGACCAGTTCGGGCGGCGGCGGATGTTCGTCGTCGGCCTCATCGGCTTCGGCATCACCTCGGTCCTCTGCGCGATCTCGCCGACCGACGAGTTCCTGATCGCGGCGCGGGCGCTGCAGGGGATCACCGGGGCGCTGCTGGTGCCCGGCTCGCTGGCGATCGTCGCCTCGACCTTCGAGGGCGAAGCGCGCGGCAAGGCGGTCGGGACCTGGACCGCTTGGACCGGGATCGCGACCGTGATCGGCCCGGCGGGCGGCGGCGCCCTGATCGGCTTCACCTCCTGGCGGGCGATCTTCTGGGTCAACATCCCGCTGATCGCGGCAACCGTCGCGCTGACGCTCCACTCTGTCGAGGAGAGCCGCGACGAGGACGCCTTCCTCGGCATCGACTGGGCGGGGATCGCGCTCTCTGCGATCGGGCTCGGCGGCCCCACCTTCGCCCTGATCGAGCAGCCCTCGCGCGGCTGGAGCGACCCGGTGGTGTGGGGGACGATGGCCGTCGGCGTCCTCTGCTTCGGTCTCTTCGTCCTCCGCGAGGCGACCGCCCGCCACCCGATGCTGCCGCTCGGTCTCTTCCGGATCCGCAACTTCTGGGTCGTCAACCTGACCACGCTGGCGACCTACGCCGGCCTGATCGGCGGCCTCTTCTTCGTCGGCCTCTACCTGCAGCAGGTGGTCGGCTACTCGCCCCTGGAGGCGGGACTGGCGACGACCCCGATCTCGATCCTGATGTTCTTCCTCTCGCCCCGCTTCGGCCGCATCGCCTCCGGCACGGGGCCGCGGGCCCCGATGACCGCCGGCCCGATCGTCGGCGGCATCGGGCTGCTGCTGATGATGATGGTCGGCCCGCACGCGAACTACCTAACTGACGTCCTCCCGGGCCTGCTCATCTTCGGAGTCGGCCTCTCGGCGACGGTGGCGCCGCTGACCGCAACCGTGCTCGACTCCGTCGACGAACACCGCGTCGGAATTGCCTCCGGCGTCAACAACGGCGTCTCCAGGGTCGCGGGCCTCCTGGCGATCGCGGTCCTCGGGGCGGTCATCTCCGCCAGCTTCGGGAGCAAGCTCGACGACCAGCTCGGGGGCGCGCCGCTGTCGCCGGCCGCGGCCGCGGCGGTCGAGGAAGCGAAGGAAAAGCCGCTGGCCGTCCCCGCCGCCGAAGACCTGACCGCGGCCGACAGCGAGCGGGTGACGGCGGCCGCCTCAGACGCCTCCACCTCCTCCTTCCGCCTCGGTCTCGGCATCGCCGGCGTCTTGATGATCATCGGCGGCATCGTCGCC
Source organism: Solirubrobacterales bacterium (assembly GCA_035688825.1). Lineage (GTDB taxonomy): Bacteria > Actinomycetota > Thermoleophilia > Solirubrobacterales > 70-9 > VAYN01. The sequence goes on from DASSMM010000065.1 coordinate 52,630, forward strand.
GGCATCGGCGTCCAGAACCCGACCCGTCGAAGAGAAGCTGTGCCAACCCGAGGCTCAGCCCAAGCCGGCGAGTGCGGCCACAGCGCCGAGTGCGACAGCACGGACCATCAGCAAGACAAAGCCGGGGCAGCTGCCGACCCCGCCCAAGCTTGAAGGTGGGTCACTGCGGCTTGCAGGCCGGGGATGGGTATCCCTCGAACTGGCGGATACTCAAAACAGCGGCCTAATTAGGCCGCTGTTTGTCAGGGCGAGGGATACCCATCCCCGGCCCTCACACTAGGCTCCCGCCCTCATGCCCAAACCGATCATCTTCAGCGGCATCCAGCCCACCGGGCGCAAGCACCTCGGCAACTTCATCGGGGCGATCCGCCAGTACGTCGAGGGGCAGGACCGGGGGGATCCGGCGATCTTCTGCATCGTCGATCTGCACGCGATCTCGGTCCCCTACGACCCCGAGGAACTGCGCGAGCGTGTCTACGACACCGCCGCGATCCTGCTTGCCGCCGGCCTCGACCCCGAGCGCTGCATCCTCTTCCGCCAGTCCGACGTCGAGCAGCACACCGAGCTGACCTGGCTGCTCTCGGCTGTCACCTCCCACGGCGACCTCAACCGCATGCACCAGTTCAAGGAAAAGGTCGGCAAAGACCGCGAGCTGGCCTCGGCGGCGCTCTTCTACTACCCGGTGCTGATGGCCGCCGACGTCCTCGCCTACCGCGCCACCGAGGTCCCGGTCGGCGACGACCAGCGCCAGCACGTCGAGCTGATGCGGGAGATCGCCCGCCGCTTCAATGCCCGCTTCGGCGAGACCCTGGTCGTCCCGGAGCTGGTGATCCCGCAGGTCGGCGCCCGGATTATGGACCTGCAGGAGCCGGAGCGGAAGATGTCGACCACCGGCGGCACCGAGCAGGGGACCGTCCTCGTGCTCGACGAGCCGGAGACGATCCGCAAGAAGTTCCGCTCGGCGGTGACCGACTCCGGCCGCGAGATCGCCCGCGCCGCCAACAAGCCCGGGATCACCAACCTGATCGACATCTTCTCGGTCGCCTGCGGCCGCGACCAGGCGGAGGTCGAAAGGGAATTCGAGGGCTCCGGCTACGGCGACTTCAAGCAGGCGGTCGGCGACGCGGTGGTCACTTACCTGGAACCGGTCCAGGAGCGCTACCGGGAGCTGCGTCCCGACCAGGCGGAGCTCGACCGCATCCTCGACCTCGGCGCCGAGAAGGCGCGGACGCTTGCGACTCCGGTCGTTGCGGAGGTGCGCGAGCGGATGGGCTTCGGCCGCCTGGCCTTGGCGTAACCTGCCCGCAGTGGCCGTCGCCGACCTCGATCTCGACCTGGACCTCGACGTCTTCGCCGGGCCGTTCGACCTGCTGATGGCGGTGGTCCTGCGCGAGGAGGTCAGCCTGCTCGACCTGCAGCTCGGCGAGGTCGTCGTCGCCTACGTCGAGCACCTGGAGCGCGAAGGCGAGCTGGAGCTGGAGGTGGCGACCGAGTTCCTCGTCCTGATCGCCGCTTTGCTGGAGCTGAAGTCGCGGCTGATGCTGCCCGGGCCCGACGAAGAGCTCGAGGAGATGAAGCCCGAGGAGGCGATGGAGGAGCTGCTGGCGCGGATGCTCGAGTATCGGCGCTACCGCGACGCCGCCGCCGAGCTCTCCGAGCGCTTCGAGCGCCAGCGCGGCTACCTCTACCGCTCGGCGCCGCTGCCCACGGAGCTGCGGCGGGTGGCGGTCGAGGCGGCGGTCGCGGTCTACGAGCCCGACCAGCTCGGCGCCGCCCTCGGCGACCTGCTGACCGAGCCGCCCGACGTCGACATCAGCCACATCCGCCCGACGGTCTCGCTGGAACGGCGGCTGCGGGCGGTCCGCGACGCGCTGCTGCGGCGCTCGGACTTCGACTTCGACGAGGAGTTCGGCGGCGAGGACCGGCTCACCCAGGCGGTCACCGTCTTCGCGATGCTCGAGCTCTACCGCAAAGGCGAGGTGACCTGGGAGCAGGGCGAGTGCTTCGGGCCGATCAAGGTGAGGAAGGTCGTGCCGACTGCGAACATTTCGAAGCAGGGATGAGCGACCTCTCTCGCACCGTCGAGGCGCTGCTCTTTCTCTCGCCGCAGCCGGTCGCCGTCAAGGACCTGGCGGAGGCGACGCAGGCGACCGAGGGGCAGGTCGAAGAGGCGATCGGGCTGCTGCGCGAGGACCTCGCCGAGGGCAGGCGCGGGGTGGTCCTGCGCGAGGTCTCCGGCGGCTTCGCCCTCGCTTCCGATCCCGCCGGCGAGGAGGCCGCCCGCCGCCTGCTGGCGAAGCCGCGGACGCCGCCGCTGACCCAGGCGCAGGCGGAGACGCTGGCGATCGTCGCCTACCTGCAGCCGGTGACGCGGCCGGAGATCGCCCGCATCCGCGGCGTCACCTCCGAGTCGGCGGTAACCAGCCTCGCCGAGCGCGGCCTGATCGAAGAGGCCGGCCGCTCCCAGTTCGGCGCCGCGATCTTCAAGACGTCCGAGCTCTTCGAGCGCCTCTTCGGCCTCTCCGGCCTCGACCAGCTCCCCGACCCCTCGAAGTTCGACCCTACGCCCGAGGACGAGCGCGACCTGCGCGAGCGGCTGCTGAAGGCGGGGGAACAGCGAGCGGAGTGACCGCTGGGGGAGCCGGGGATGGGGTTCGGCGGACAACAGCGGGGAGGGTCCGGCGAACCCCCATCCCAGGCTCCTTAGCCGTGAGGCTGGCTAAGTTCCTCGCCCATGGGGGGGTTGCTTCCCGCAGACGGGCGGAGGAGATCATCGCCAAGGGGCTGGTGACGGTCGGCGGCGAGGTCGTGACGGACCCGGCGCGCGACGTCGACGCAGGTGACGACGTGCGGGTGAACGGGGAGCGCGTGGCGGCGGAGGAGCGCGAGGTCTGGGCGGTGAACAAGCCGGTCGGGGTGGTCTCGACGGCGCGCGAGCCGGGGAGCCGGACGCCGGTGGTGGACCTGGTCGAGACGGAGGCGCGGCTGTACCCGGTCGGGCGGCTCGACGCAGATTCGAGCGGTCTCCTGCTGCTGACGAACGACGGCGAGCTGGCGAACCGCCTGACCCACCCGCGCTACGAAGTGCCGAAGACCTACGTGGCGCGGCTGAAGCGGCCGATTGCCGCGGGTGACCTGGAACGTCTCGCTCACGGCGTTGAGCTGGAGGACGGCCCGACCGCGCCGACCCAGGTGAGGCGCCGCGGCGACCGCGAGGTCGAGATCGTCCTCCGCGAAGGCCGCAATCGCCAGGTGCGGCGGATGCTGGAGGCGGTCGGCAACGAGGTGGTGGCGCTGCAGCGGGTCGGGTTCGGGCCGCTGCGGCTGGGCGGGCTTGAGGAGGGGGCTTCGCGGCGTCTCTCGCAGGATGAGATCGCCCGGTTGCGCGAGGGGTCTGGGTGACCGGTTCCAGCCGCCCGGGGCAGCCAAATCCCCCTCGCACAAGCTTGTAGGAGGGGGATTTGGCTGCCAGGTTCGGCTAGGAACTGCGGGATGGCGCAGCGGCTTAGGGAGGCTTGGGCGGAGCCGCGGTGAGACGCGCGATGACGGTCTCGGCGATCGCCTCGGCTTCTTTTTCCGCCTGCAGGCTGGTAACGCGGAGACAGGCGTAGCCGGCGCGCAGGAGTTCGCGGTCGCGCCAGCGGTCGCGCTCGAAGGCGACCGCGGTGCCGTGGAAGTCGCGGCTGTCGGCCTCCAGGGCGAATCGGTGCTCGGGCCAGAGGAAGTCCACCTCGATGCGGCCGTCGGCGATCTGCACGGGGGCATTGAAGAGCGGCGGCGGGAGGTTGCGCTGGATGAGTAGCGGCAGCACCTTCGCCTCGAGCGGGCTCTTGAGCCTGCCGCGCTTGCCGAGCAGCGGGGCCGCCCCGCGCCATTGCGCGATCAGCCTCAGCAGCACCTTCATCCCACGGCGGCGCGGGTCGATAGAGGCTTCGATCGCAGCGAGGTCAAGCATTTCGAGCCGCGCCGCTCGCTCGAAGGCGCTGCGCAGCGTCCATTCACCGACGACGCCCGCGAGGTCGACCAGCGTCCGCGCCGGGCTCGTGCAGGGATCCGGTCGAAGGTCCCCGTCTCCTCGAGCCGCGGCGCCCGCACATGGTGGAAGCGGATGCCATCGATCTTCCGTCCTCGGCTGGGTGGAGCGATGACGTCGATCACCACGGGTCCCTTGTCGAGGAGGCCCAGGAAGGCGCCGGCGCTGCGGTGAGAGATCACCGCGCCATTGCCGCAGGCGAGGGCGGCGGCCATGAGACGGCTGCGCTCGTCCCGGCGCGGGTGCCCGACCGCGTAGACACCGCGGAAGACCCGTTGGAGACGGCCGATCTTGACCGCGTGGTCGATCGCGTCGTCGCTCATCCCAAGGTGGCGCATCTGTTTGCGTGAGACGACACCGTGTTGCTTCGCGGCCAGCTTCCCCAGCCGCTCCTCGGGCTGAGCGGTGCGCTTTTTCCGTGACATATGCGGATAAGGCGCACCGCTTGGGAGATTCGCCCCCCTCCTCTGAGAAGATTCCTTGGAGTGAGCGGCAACGGACGCAACGGCGACCTGGAAGTCGGCGCCTTCCAGCCACCGCAGCAGCGGCTCTTTGCCGCGCGCGGTGCGGCGCAGGCTGAGGCCAATGAGGCGGGGGCGATCCTCTCGGCTACCCAGGAGGTGATGCGGGGGCTGATCGAGCGGAACGGCTTGCGGCCTGAGGACATGGTCAGCTGCTTGTTCACGACCACGGATGACCTAGATGCCGAGTTTCCCGCCGTCGCGGCGCGGGATCTCGGGCTGACAATGGTGCCCTTGATGTGCTGCCGGGAGATCCCGGTGCCGGGGTCGATGCCGCGGGTGATCCGGGTGATGCTGCACTTCTATGCGGCTGCCGATCACGAGCCGGTGCACGTCTACACGGGCGCGGCGCAGAAGCTGCGGGCCGACCTTCACGCGGCTCAGTAGCCGGCGTCCGTCAGAATCTCTCGCCGATGACCATCACCTTCGCGGAGAAGCTGGCCCGCATGCCGGGCTACCAGGCCGGGGTCCCGACCGGGCAGGCGCCCGAGGCGATCGCCTCCGGGAACCTCGCCCAGCTCGCCTCCAACGAGTCCTCCTTCCCGCCGCACCCGAAGGTGGTCGAGGCGATCCAGAAGGCCGCCGGCTCGATGAACCGCTACCCGGACCCGGACGCGACCCTGCTGCGCCGGCGTCTCGCCGAGCGCTACGAGACCGAGCCGGGGCGGGTCGCCGTCGGCAACGGCTCCTGCGAGATCCTCCTCGCCGCCGCCGAGGCGCTGCTCGAGCCCGGGGCCGAGGTCCTCTACGCCTGGCCGTCCTTCTCGATGTACCCGTACCTGCCGGCGCTGACCGGCGCCCGCGAGATCCGCGTGCCGCTGGCCGAGGGCGACGTCCACGACCTCGACGCGATGGCCGCCGAGGTGACCGCGGCGACCCAGTTACTGATCGTCTGCAACCCGAACAACCCGACCGCGACCCACATCCCGGCGGCGGAGATCGGCGCCTTCTGCGAGCGGGTCCCCGCGCATGTGACGATCGTCCTCGACGAGGCTTACGTCGAGTTCCAGGCCCACGACGATCCTGCCGACTCGCTCGACCTGCTGAAGGTTTTCCCGAACCTGGTCGTCCTGCGCACCTTCAGCAAGTGCTACGGCCTCGCCGGGCTGCGGGTCGGCTACGCGATCGGCTCCGCCAACTTCCGCGCCGCGGTCGACGCGGTGCGCCAGCCGTTCAGCGTCAACGCCCTCGCCCAGGCGGCCGGGGCGGAGGCGGTGCGCCACCAGGACGACGTCCTGCGCCGGGTCGAGGCGACGATCGCCGCCCGCGTCACCGTCGAGGACGGCCTCCGCGAGCTCCGCCTGGCGACCAGCGAGTCCCACGCCAACTTCTCCTGGGTCGACCTCGGCGACGCCGACGAAGCCGCCGTCCTCGCCGGCCTCGCCGAGCGCGAAATCGCGGTTCGCCCCGGCAAGGCCCTCGGCGGCCCCGGCCACATCCGCGTCAGCTACGGGACCGCCGAGGAGAACGCCCGCTTCCTGCGTGGCCTGTCGGAAATACTTGACTAACGGCTCACCCGTGGTACAACGTCCAGCAACGTGAGGTTGGACAAATTCACATCCGCGGGCAGCACCAGGGCGCTCGACGCTGCCGTCGCGCCGGCCCACCTCACCTACTGGTATTGGCGATTTAGCTAGGCGTTCGGCCTGGCGGCGTCGCGCCGCCCGAAGATCGAGATCTTCCGGCCGGGCGCCGTCCCTCGCGCAGTGGTCTGCTCGCGCGCCGAACCAGCCCGACAGCGAGCGACCAGAAAGTACGATCTCATGGCTTTGGAGAAAGGCGAAGGCAAAATGTTCATCGGAATGGAGGGGGCGAAACGAGACGGCGTCCGCGATACGCGGATCGGGAAAATCGTCGAGTTGGCGCCCCCGGAACGGCTCCTGGCGGAGCTGCCGCTCGGGGAGGAGCGGGCGAAAGCGGTGATCCGCGGCCGCGAGGAAGTGCGGCGGGTGCTGAAGGGGGAGGACCCGCGGCTGATGGTCGTGGTCGGCCCGTGCAGCGTCCACGACCCGAAGGCGGCGATGGAGTACGCGACGAAACTGAGCGCGCTGGCGCGCCAGCTTCGCGACGACATCCTGGTGGTGATGCGGGTCTACTTCGAGAAGCCGCGGACGACGACGGGGTGGAAGGGGCTGATCAACGACCCGCACCTCGACGAAAGCGGAGACGTCAACGCGGGGCTGCGGATCGCCCGCAAGCTGCTGCTGGAAGTGCTGGACACCGGGCTGCCGATCGGCTGCGAGTTCCTCGACCCGATCACGCCGCAGTACATCGCCGATTGCGTCGCCTGGGGGGCGATCGGGGCGCGGACCTCGGAGAGCCAGACGCACCGCCAGCTCGCCAGTGGCCTCTCGATGCCGATCGGGTTCAAGAACCGGACCGACGGCAACATCCAGATCGCGGTCGACGCGGTGCGGGCGGCGGCGGCCTCCCACGCCTTCGCCGGGATCGACGACGCGGGCGCCCCGGCGATCCTGCACACGACCGGCAACCCCGACTGCCACATCATCCTCCGCGGTGGCCACGGACAGCCGAACTACCACCCGCCCGAGGTCGAAGACGCGCTGGTCACGCTCGGCGTCGCCGGGCAGCCGGAGCGGCTGGTGATCGACGCCTCCCACGACAACAGCGGCAAGGACCCCGAGAAGCAGTTCTTCGCCGCGGGCGACATCGCCGACCAGGTGGCCGACGGCAACAAGGCGATCGTCGGCGTGATGCTGGAGTCGTTCCTGGTCGAGGGGCGGCAGAACCTGGTGCCCGGTGAGGAGCTCGTCTACGGACAGTCGATCACCGACGCCTGCATCGACTGGGAGGACACCGTCTCGGCGCTGGAGCGGTTCGCTGCGGCTGTGGAGGCGCGGCGCGGCGCCTAGGGGCCGCGCCCTCGTCCCATGATCGGGCTCGGCGGCACTAGCGCACGCGTCTGGCGGCGGCGGACGCTGCGCGGTGCGGCGTCCTCAGTCGGCCGAATAGCGCCGCTATTCAGCCTCCCTGCGTCCTTGCCCCGCTTGGTCCGGCGCTCGCCAGCCGCGCACGCTAGTGCCGCCAATCCCTCATGAAGATCGCCGTCCTCGGGGTGGGCCTGATCGGAGGCTCGATCGGGCTCGCCGCGCGGCGGCGGCTGCAGGCGGAGGTGGTCGGCTGCGGGCGCAGCCCCGAGCGGCTGGCGCGGGCGGCCGAGCTGGGGGCGATCGACCGCGCCGCCGGCTCGCTCGCCGAGGCCTGCGAGGGCGCCGACGTCGTCTTCTGCTGCGCCCCGGTGGCGGCGCTGCCCGAGCAGGTGCGCGACGCGCTCGCCGCCTCGGGCCCGGAGACCGTGGTCAGCGACGTCGGCTCGACCAAGGGCGAGCTGGTCGAGGCGGTCGGCGGCGACGAGCGCTTCGTCGGCGGCCACCCGCTGGCGGGGGCCGAGACGGCGGGGGTGGAGAACGCCCGCGAGGACCTCTTCGAGGGCGCTCGCTGGTACCTGACCCCGACAGAGCGCTCCAGCGGCCTCCTCTACGACCGCCTGCAGCGGACGCTCTCGGCCCTGGGGGCGCGGCCACAGGCGATCGACCCGGCGAGCCACGACCGCCTGATGGCGGCGATCAGCCACCTCCCCCACGTGCTGGCGAACGCTCTCGCCTGCGAGGCGGCCGATTCGCTGACCCAGGACAGCGAGCGCCTGCCCGACGTCGGCCCGAGCTTCCGCGACATGACCCGCGTCGCGGGCTCGAACCCGGCGATCTGGGCCGACATCTTCGCCACCAACCGCGAGGCGGTGGCGCGCTCCGTCGACTCCGTCGGCGAGCGGCTGCGCCACGCCGCCCGGCTGATCCGCGAGGGCGACCGCGAGGCGCTCGCCGCCTGGCACGGCTCCGCCGGCGAGGCGCGGCAGCGCCTGCTCGAAGCCGAGTCGGCGGCCGGGCCGCTGCGCGAGCTGCGGATCGTCGTCGCCAACAAGCCCGGCACGATCGCCGAGCTGGCCCTCGCCCTCGGCGAGGCCGGCGTCAACATCGAGGACATGGCCCTGCACCCGGCCCCCGACATGACCTCCGGCGCCGTCTCCCTCTGGGTGGCAGGCGACGAGCAGGCGAAGAGGGCGGAGGGCCTCGTCCGCGAGCTAGGCCACACCGTCACCGTCCTCGGCGACGGCAGCCCCGAATAGGCTCGCGCCGATGACCCGCTTCGAGCCCTCGGGACCCCTGCGCGGCTCGCTGCGCCCGCCGTCCGACAAGTCGATCTCCCACCGCGCAGCGCTGATCGCAGCGATGGGGGAGGAGTGGACGAACGTCGAGGGATATCTAGATGCGGCGGACACGCGGTCCACGCTCGACGCCGTGAAGGCGGTGGGCGCGGAGGTGGTCGAGGAAAGGCTGGGTAAGCGGGGAGGGGTTGCCGGCGCCCGCGGCCTGCAGCTGCGGATTCGGGGCGTCGGGCTTCGAAACCCGAAGTCGGCCGCGATTGACGTTGGCAATGCCGGGACCCTGCTGCGTCTATTGCCGGGATGGCTGGCTGGGCAGAACGAAGGCAAATGGAGGCTCGATGGCGATGAGTCGATCCGCCGCCGGCCGGTGGACCGGATCGCACTCCCGCTACGAGAGATGGGCGCTGATTTGAGTGCTCGCGAAGACCGGCTGCCGCCGCTCGAGGTCCGCGGCGCGTCTCTGCACGGCATCGCCTACGAGATGCCGATCGCCAGCGCCCAAGTCAAGTCTTGCCTGCTCTTTGCCGGCCTGCTGGCGGAAGGTGAGACGCGGGTGTTCGAGCCGGCGCCGAGCCGCAATCACACCGAGGAGATGCTCAAAGCGGCGGGCGTCTCGGTGCGGCGCGAGGAGAGCACGAATTCCGTCGTCATCCGGCCTGCCGAGCAAATCCAACCTGACGACCTTCTCGTTCCCGCTGACATTTCGTCAGCCGCCTTCTTCCTCGTTGCTGCTGTTCTCGTTCCTGAGAGCGAGGTCGAGCTGGAGTGGGTCGGCGTCAACCCCACCCGCACCGGACTGCTGTCCATCCTTAAACGCATGGGCGTCGAGGTCGAGCGCGAAAAGGAAGCCGAAAGCGGCGGCGAGCCTGTGGCGACCCTCCGCGTCCGCTCCGCACCTCTCCGCGCAACTGACGTCGGCGGCGCCGAGATCCCGCTGGCGATCGACGAGCTGCCACTCGTCGCCCTCGCCGCCTGCTTCGCCGAGGGAACGACGACGATCCGCGACGCCGAGGAGCTGCGGCGCAAGGAGAGCGACCGAATCGAGACCGTGACCGCCGCGCTGCGGGCGCTGGGCGGCAAGGTCGAGCCGACCGAGGACGGGATGGTGATCGAGGGCACCGGCGGCCTGCGCGGCGGCACGATCTACTCCCACGGCGACCACCGCATCGCGATGCTCGGAGCCGTCGCCGGGCTCGCCTCGAAGGAGGGCGTCGAGGTCCGAGGCATGGATGCCGCCGCCGTCAGCTATCCCGACTTCGAGCGGGACCTCGCTTCGCTGCTCAGTCGCTGATCCTCGTCAGTACATACGCTCCTCGGATGGTGATCGCGATCGACGGGCCCGCCGGGGCCGGCAAGTCCACGGTCGCGCGGGGGGTCGCGGGCGAGCTCGGGTTCACCTACCTCGACTCGGGGGCGATGTACCGCTGCGTGGCGCTGGCGGCGCTGCAGGGGCAGGCCGACCTCGACGACGGCGAAGCCGTCGGCGCGCTCGCCGAGGGGCTCGAGATCGACTTCGACGGGCGACGGGTTCTGCTCGACGGCGACGAGGTGACCGACGAGATCCGTGCTCCCGAGGTCTCCGCCGCCGCCTCCCAGGTCTCCGTCCACCCGCGCGTCCGCGAGGCGATGGTCGCGCGCCAGCGGGCGCTGATCGCCACCGCCGACTACGTCGCCGAGGGCCGTGACATCGGCACCGTCGTCAGCCCCGACTCGCCGCTGAAGGTCTTCCTCACCGCCACCGACGAGGAGCGGGCGCGCCGCCGCGCGGCCGAGACCGGCGAGGACTTCGAGGCGGTGCTGGCGGCGCAGCGCCGGCGCGACGCCCGCGACACCGAGCGCGAGCACGGCGCCCTGCGCGCCGCCGAGGACGCGGTCGAGCTCGACACCACGGGCCTGTCCCGGGACGAGGTCGTCGCTCGCGTCGTCGCCCTCGCCCGCGAGAGGGGCCTGGCATGAGCCTGCCCACCGTCGCCGTCGTCGGCTTCCCCAACGTCGGCAAGAGCACCCTCGTCAACCGGCTTGTCGGGGGCACCGAGGCGGTCACCTCGCCCGAGCCCGGCGTCACCCGCGACCGCAAGCGCCTGGCGACCGAGTGGAACGGGGTCCGCTTCGAGCTTGTCGACACCGGCGGGATCGACCTCGGCGACGAGGCGGAGCTGGCCCGCGACGTGCAGGCGCAGGCGCGGCTGGCGATCGCCGAAGCCGACGTGATCGTCCTCGTGGTCGACGGCCGCGCCGGCCTGCGCGGCGGCGACGCCGACCTGGCGAAGACGCTGCGCGGCTCCCAGGTGCCGGTGATCGTCGTCGTCAACAAGGCTGACCGCCCCGACGACTTCGCGATCACCGCCGAGTTCCACGCGCTGGGGCTCGGCGACCCGGTCGGCGTCTCCGCCACCCACGGCCTCGGCACCGGCGACCTGCTCGACGCGATCACGGCGGCGATCGGCGACCGCGAGCCCCAGCCGGAGGAGGACGACGCCGTGCGGGTGGCCGTGGTGGGCCGCCCCAACGTCGGCAAGTCCTCGCTCGTCAACGCCTTCCTCGGCTCCGAGCGGGTGATCGTCTCCGACATCGCCGGCACCACCCGCGACGCGATCGACACCGAGGTCGAGGTCGACGGCCGCCGCGCGATCCTCGTCGACACCGCGGGCCTGCGCCGCCGCTCCAAGGTCGCCGGCACCGTCGATTACTACGCCCAGCTTCGGTCCGAACGGGCGGTCGAGCGGGCCGACGTCGCGATCGTCGTCTGCGATGCCTCCGAGGGGGTGACGACCGAGGACATGCGGGTGGCGGAGATGGCGATGAAGGCGGGCTGCGCCTCGCTGCTGGCGATGAACAAGTGGGACGTCGGCGAGACCGACATCGACGACGCCCGCGCCCGGGTCGAGCGCAAGCTGCGGCTGCGCCCCGCCGTGATCACGGTCTCGGCGAAAACCGGCCGCAACGTCGCCACCTTGCTGCCGCGGGCGCTGCAGCTCGCCGACCGGGCCGCCGAGCGGATCCCGACCCCGGAGCTGAACCGCTTCGTCAGCGACGTCGTCGCCAAACACCCGCCCCCGACCAAACGCGGCAAGCGCCTGCGTCTCTACTACGCCGCCCAGGTGGGGGAGAGCCCGCCGCGGATCGCGATCCAGGTCAACGACCGTCGCCTGATCGCCCGCGACTGGGCCTACCACCTGGAGAACCGCATGCGCGAGGCCTACGAGCTCGAGGGCGTCCCCCTGATCATCGATTTCGTCCCCGCATCAGGTCGGCGCCGCTACGGCGACTGACCCTCGGCGCGCCGGTCAGGCGCACCGACGGATTCACTCGACATTCCTTTACTCTTGCGGCCATGACTTCTAAGCCGCTCGCCGAGGGCGAGTTCCTCTTCACGTCGGAGTCGGTCACCGAGGGTCACCCGGACAAGGTCGCCGACCAGATCTCAGACGGCGTCCTCGACGCGATCATGGCTGAGGACCCGGGCGGCCGCGTCGCCTGCGAGACCCTCGTCAACACCGGCATGGCCGTGGTCTCGGGGGAGATCTCCACCGACGTCCACCTCAACATCCCGGAGATCGTCCGCGAGACCGTGCGCGGGATCGGCTACGACCACGGCGACTACGGCTACCACTGCGACCACATCTCGGTGCTGACCTCGATCGACGAGCAGTCGCCCGACATCGCCCAGGGCGTCGACCAGGCTTACGAGACCAAAGTAGACCCCTCCGACGACGACGAGCTCGACGTCGCCGGCGCGGGCGACCAGGGAATGATGTTCGGCTACGCCTCAGACGAGACCGAGGCACTGATGCCGATGCCCGTCCACATCGCCCACCGGCTGGCCGAACGGCTCGCCGCGGTTCGCAAGGACGGGACGATGGGCTACCTCGGGCCCGACGGCAAGACCCAGGTCACCGTCCGCTACGCCGACGGCCGCCCCGTCGCGGTCGAAAAGCTCCTGATCTCCACCCAGCACGACGAGGGGATCGACTCGCAGAGCCAGATCAAGCCGGAGCTGTGGGAGAACGTGATCCTCCCGGTCCTGCAGGCGGAGGTCGCCGGTCGCTTCGACGAGTCGGAGCTCCAGGCCGAGTTCCTCGTCAACCCGACCGGCAAGTTCGTGATCGGCGGCCCGGTCGGCGACGCCGGCCTCACCGGCCGCAAGATCATCGTCGACACCTACGGCGGCATGGCCCGCCACGGCGGCGGCGCCTTCTCCGGCAAGGACCCGTCCAAGGTCGACCGCTCGGCCGCCTACGCCGCCCGCTACGTGGCGAAGAACGTCGTCGCCGCCGGCCTCGCGCAGCGCTGCGAGGTCCAGGTCGCCTACGCGATCGGCGTCGCCCACCCGGTCAGCCTGATGGTCGAGACCTTCGGCACCGGCAAGCTCCCCGACGCCCGCATCTCCCAGCTCGTCGAGGCCGAGTTCGACATGCGCCCAGGCGCCTTCCGCGAGTACCTGGACCTCCACCGCCCGATCTTCCAGAAGACGGCGGCCTACGGCCACTTCGGCCGCGGCGACGACGACTTCACCTGGGAGCGCACCGACCGCGCCGAGGCGCTGCGGAGCGCCGCGGGTGCCGAGGCTGCAGCGGCCTGAGCTCCTCTCAGGTCGGGGGTCCTCCACCGGGCCCCGGCGGAGGACCGGTAAGCCTCCGCATATCCGCAACGGTGCATGGTTCTTGTGCGGTCTCGCGCTTCGCCGAGACCGTTGCGGCGGTCCCCTCCTTCTTCGCTCGTTGGCGTGCCACGACGCACATCTGGCGAGCCAGACGGCGAGCGCGAAGAGTGGCGGGGTTTGGTTTCAGATCTTTGCCGATGGCCATGTCCGTGACTGCTGCGCGGGGGATGGCATCGAGACGAAGTGGGCCTGTGGGGAGGTGGGTGGCGAGGTAGATCCGGTCGCTCGTCTGGGCGACGAAGTAGCCGAAGACCGGCGCGCCGTTTGAGCGCAGCACCGCCGCCGGCTCGACTTTAGGGTCGTTGGTGGTCCGGTAATAGGTGACGAGGCTGTTGAGAAGGCAGACCACGACGACGATCGCGAGGGCGAACCAGGGGAAGCTGGTGCTGGCGAGTACGACCAGGCAGATGACCGACAGAAAGATGGCGACTGCTACGACACGGAGGAGCTGAGCATCCTGCAGCCCGACCACCGAGAGCAGGATCCCGGGTGCGGCCGCGGTCAGGACGACGACGACGATGGTGATGAACCGGATCGCTTTCTTGATCGATTCGATCTTCGGTGCCTGTAGGTCGCGCTCTCGTTCGATTTCCGCCTCCGCCTTCGCCAGCGCATCATCGGCCTCCTTGGCGTGGGGTTGGATCTCGCCGGCGGCACGCTGCGCCTCGGTGACCGCAGCGCTGGCTTCCGTGGAGCTCTCCCTGACGGCGTGGGGATCGGCTCCTGCCGCCACCGCCTTTTGGGCGGTCGCCTTCAGTTGACTGGAGTGCTCCGCTGCCCGCTCGGCCGTCTCGAGGACGCGGTCGATCTCAGCACGGCTACGCCTCGCGTTTCTTCTCGCTGCCTTCAGCCTTCTTTTCTGGTCGCCTAGGAAGAAGATGTCGACGAGCCACCCGGCGAACTGGTCGATCAGGTAGAGGGCACCCAGAAGCACGACCGCGAGTAGAAGCGAGGGAACCAGGAAGCTGGCCCCCGTGGTGACAAGGACCGACTTCGGCACGACGGCGATCGCCTCGTTGGCAGGAACTCCCACCCTGTCCATCCGTACCCAAAGAATGGCGGCCCCGAAGAACGCCACGACTCCGAGTGCCCCGATGCCGCTGCCGACCGCTGCCAGGATGGTGCCGAGGGGACCGAGTTCCTCGAACCTGAAACCCGTCTTCGAACCTGAATCCGGTTGCTCCTCAGCCTTGGGCTGGGCGCCAGCGTCAGCCACGGCGCCAGCCTATGCCGGGGGACTTCCGCCTGTCAAAACCATCTAAGTACGCAAAGCGACTTGAGACAATGAGGCGAGTGGCAGGCGCTCCTACCGACCGCCGGTCGGCGGCTGAGCTTGGCCGAGGCCGTGCGTGCCGGCGGCGTCGACCCCCGTCGCCTGGTCCACCGCGTGGACGACCTCGCCGGGGTTGGCCACCCCGGCGAAGACGAAGTTGTAGTCGTCGCTTGCGGCGGTGTCGAAGTCGACGTCGCCGATCTGCATCAGGCGCTGGTAGGCGCTCTGGCGGTAGTTGACGTTCTGGACGCGCTCGAGGCGGGTCTCCTGGACCTCTTTGGAGACGATGCCGCGCTTGATGTTGAGGCGGCGGTCGGTGATCGTGTAGGTGGTCGCCACCCGTTTGACGAAGCCGATCAGGAGGGTGAGGGCGAGGATTACGAGGACGACCAGGAAGGTGGTGCCGCCGCCCCAGATCAGGTTCGCGACGAACCCGAGGACGATCGCGATCAGCACCCCTTTCAGGTAGAAGCCGAGGATCGCCCGCCAGGACGGGTGGCCTTCGAAGATCACCCGCTCGCCGGGGTGGAGGTTGAGGCTCATCGGCGCCAGCATATGGCCTGATCTGGCGGAGAGGCAACGGAATGGCCGAAGGTGCGGCAACGCCGAGGGGGGCATCTTCCGTCCCCCATAACCTCGGCCGGTGGCGATCCTCCGCGTCGAGCCGCTGACCACCGCCCGCGCCCTGCGCGGCCCCTTCGACTACCGCCGCCCGGAGGCGATGGCCGAGCTCGGCGTCGGCAGCATCGTCCGGGTGCCCTTCGGGGCGCGGCGAATCCTCGGGGTCGTGGTCGAGGTCGCCGAGAGCTCCGAGCTGCCGCCCGAGCGCCTGGCGGAGCCGCTCGAGGCGCTGGAGGCGGGGGCGACGCCGGAGCTGGTCCGGCTCGGGCTCTGGATCGCCCGCGAGTACTGCTCGACCCCCTCCCGCGGGCTGCAGCTCGTGTTGCCGCCCGGCACGGGCACCGGCAGCGGCGCCCGCACGGTGCGCTCGAAGACCGAGCTGCGGGTGGTGTTGCTGCCGGCCGGAGAGGCGGCGCTGGAGGGCGGCGAGCGCCTGGGGTCGAAGCAGCGCGCGGTGCTGGAGGCTCTGCGGGCGGGCGAGATGTCGGCGGGCGAGCTCGCGACCGCGGTCGGCTCGGACCGCCAGACGCTGCGCCGGCTCGAGCAGCGCAGCCTCGTCACCACCCGCAGCACCGCCGTCCGCCGCATCCCCGGCGAGCCGGGCCTCCGAGCCGTGGCCGCCCGCCCCGAGCTGCTGCCCGAACAGCGCGAAGCCGTCACCGCGATCGTCGCCGCCCTCGACGGCGAGGCCGGAGCCTCCCGCAAGCTGCTCCTCCACGGCGTCACCGGCTCCGGCAAGACCGAGGTCTACCTCGCCGCGGTCGAGGCGGCGCTGGAGCGGGGGAAGGGGGCGATCGTCCTCGTCCCCGAGATCGGCCTGGCGCCGCAGGCCGTGGCCCGCTTCCGCGCCCGCCTCGGCGACCGCTTCGCCGTGCTGCACTCGGCCCTCTCGCCGGGCGAGCGCTACGACGAGTGGCGGCGCCTGCGCAGCGGCGAGGCGCAGGTCTGCGTCGGCCCCCGCTCGGCCGTCTTCGCCCCGGTCCGCGACCTCGGTCTGATCGTCATCGACGAGGAGCACGAGCCCTCCTACAAGCAGGAGGGAGACCCCACCTACGACGCTCGCGCGGTCGCCCGCAAACGCGCCGCCGACAGCGGTGCCGTCCTCGTCGCCGGCACCGCCACCCCGCGCCCGGAGAGCTGGCTGGAGCTGCCGCGCCTGGAGCTGCCGCGCCGCGTCGACGGCCGCCGGATGCCACCGGTCCACCTGGTCGACATGCGCGAGGCCGATCCCCGCTCGGGACCGGTCCACGCCGAGACCTGGGAGGCGCTGGACGCCGTCCGCGCCGCCGGCGCCAAGGCGATCCTGATGATCAACCGCCGGGGCTTCGCGCCCTGGCTCACCTGCCGCTCCTGCGGCCACCATTGGAACTGCCCCAATTGCGACGTCTCGCTGATCGTCCACCGCCACAGCGGCCGCCTCGTCTGCCACCACTGCGCCCACTCCGAGCGCCAGCCCCGGGCCTGCCCGGAGTGCGGCTCGACCACGCTCTCGCGCGCCGGCGCCGGAACCGAGCGGATCGAGGGCCTGCTGGCCGAGCGCCTCGACCCGATGCCGGTCATCCGCCTCGACTCCGACACCGCCGCCGAGCGCGGCGCCCACGCCCGCATCCTCGCCCGCTTCGACGAGGCGCCGAGCGCCGTCCTCGTCGGCACCCAGATGGTCGCCAAGGGCCACGACTTCCCGGAGGTGACCCTGAGCGCGATCATCGACGCCGACGCCACCCTGCGTTTCCCCGACTTCCGCGCCGAGGAGCGCACCTTCGCGATGGTCGCCCAGCTCGCCGGCCGCTCCGGCCGCGGCGAGGCCGGGGGAGAGGTGATCGTCCAGACCCTCGCCCCCCACGCTTCGAGCATCGACCACGCCGCCCGCCACGACTCCGCCGGCTTCCTCGAGGTCGAGCTGGGCCGCCGCCGGGCGCTCCACTACCCGCCCTTTTCGCACCTGACCCGGATCAACTTCGCCGCCGAGCAGGAGGGGCGGCTCGACGAGGTCGCCGCCGCGGTGGCCGAGGAGCTGCGGCGCACGCTCCCCCGAGGCTCGGAACTGCTGGGGCCGGCGCCGATGTTCCGGGTCCGCAACCGCCACCGGCGGCGGATCCTGATCAAGGCCGACGACCGCGAGGGGACGGTCGCCGCCGTGCGTGATGTCGTCGAGAAGCGGGCGGGGGACCGCTCGCTGAAGGACGTCGCCCTAGGCGTCGACGTCGATCCGCAGTAGCGCCGCCTCGGCGAGCGCGGCTGCGGCCGGAGGGTGCTGGCTCAGGTAGAGGTTCGGCTCGATCAGCTCCAGCTCGATCAGGCGGAGGGCCCCGTCGGGATCGGTGACGAGGTCGACCCGGGCGTAGAGGGGTGCCTCGTCGAGCTGCGCCAGCGCCTGCTCGCCCAGCCGCCTCGCGTCGCTACCGGGCTCGACCCGCGCCACCGTCCCGCCCCAGATCGACTGCACGCGGAAGTCGCCCGGAGCGGCTCGCTTGCGAACGGCGTGCGTCAGGTCTCTGTCGACGTAGATCAGCGACAGCTCGCCCTCGCTCTCCAGCGAGGGCAGGAACGGCTGGACCATCGCCTCGGTGCCCCGCTGGAGGGTGTGCTGCAGCGCCGTCGATCCCGCGCCGGCCCGGACCCGGTGCAGGTTCCGGGCGCCGAGGTCCACCACCGGCTTCACCACGGCCTCCTGCCAGCCCCGCTGCGCCAGCACGCCTTCGAGGTCCGCCTCGGCGCCGCGGCCGACCCAGACCGTCGGCACCGTCGGCACCCCCGCCTCCGCCAGCTCCCGCAGGTAGCGCTTGTCGATGTTCCAGGCGATCAGGTCGACCGGGTTCCGCAACCGCGCCTCGGCTTCCACCCGCCGCGCCCAGTCGAGGAACTCGGCGTGCCTGTCGTGGTAGTCCCAGGTCGAGCGGACCAGGCAGAGGTCGAAGCGGCTCCAGTCCGCCGCCGGGTCGTCCCAGGCGACCGAAACGGCCTCGCAGCCGCGCTCGCACAGCGCCTCCGCGAGCAGCCCGTCGTCGACCATCTCACGGTCGTAGCGGGCGCAGGTTGCGATGGCGATCCGGGGGCGCGGCATGGTCTCTCGCCACGAAGTA
This sequence comes from Solirubrobacterales bacterium, assembly GCA_035688825.1. Lineage (GTDB taxonomy): Bacteria > Actinomycetota > Thermoleophilia > Solirubrobacterales > 70-9 > VAYN01. Next base: position 71,010 of record DASSMM010000065.1, read on the forward strand.
TCAGACGTCGTCGCTGCTTAGACTCCGCTCAGTGAGCGACGAAGTCCAGACGCCCGAGCGCGACGCGGAGCAGCAGCGGCTCGAAGTGGAGATGATCGAGCGCCGCGAAGCGGCGCTGGCGCACGTGGTCAAGTGGGGCGATCCGGTGCTGAAGAGCAAGGCCTCGCCGGTCTCCAACTTCGGCCCCGAGCTGCGGGCGGAGGTCGAGCGGATGTACGCGATCATGCGCGACGGGCTCGGCGTCGGCCTCGCCGCGACCCAGCTCGGCGTCCTCCGCCGCCTGCTCGTCTTCCACGCCGGCCCCGACGGCGAGCCGAGCGCGATCGTCAACCCGGAGATCGAGTGGCTCTCGGAGGAAACCGCCGTCGCCGAGGAGGGCTGCCTCAGCCTGCCGCGGGTGACGATGGACGTCGAGCGGCCGCTCTTCGCCCGCTTCAGCGGCCGCGACGTCGAGGGCGAGCCGATCGCGATCGAGGCCGCCGGCCTCGAGGCGCGCGTCCTCCAGCACGAGATCGACCACCTCGACGGGGTCCTGATCCTCGACCGCACCGTCCGCGAGCAGCGCAAGGCGGCGCTGCGGGCGCTGCGCGAGGGCGGCAGCTACAGCCCCTCCGCCGAGGAAGAGATCGGCGAAGAGGGCGAGCTGCGCGAGCCGCGCACCGACGCGTGAGGACCGCCTACCTCGGGACCTCGGAGTTCGCCGCCACGGTGCTGCGGCGCCTGGCCGGCTCGCCGCACCGCCCGGAGCTGGTGGTGACGCCGCCCGACCGGCGCCAGGGCCGTGGCCGCAAGGTCTCGCCGCCTCCGGCCGCGGTCGCGGCGGGCGAGCTGGGCCTGGAGCTGCTGCAGGCGGAGAACGTCAACGAGGAGGAGGCGCTGGCGCGGATCCGCGCCGCCCGGCCCGAGGCGGTCCTCGTCTGCGCCTTCGGCCAGCTCATCCGCGAGCCGCTGCTCTCCGAGTACCCGATCCTCAACGTCCATCCCTCGCTGCTGCCCCGCTGGCGCGGCGCGGCGCCGATCGAGCGGGCGATCATGGCCCGGGACGAGATCACCGGCGTCTGCGTGATGCGCCTGACCGCCGGGCTGGACTCCGGACCGGTCGCCCTGCGCGAGGAGGTGGCGATAGGCCCCGAGGAGGACTTCGCCTCGCTCTCGGCGCGGCTGGCCGCGCTCGGCGGCGATCTCCTCGTCCGCGCCCTCGACCTGCAGGCGGAAGGGGCGCTGGAGTTCGTCGAGCAGGACGAGGACGGTGTCACCTACGCCGAGAAGATCGAGCCGGGCGAGCGGCGCCTCGACCCGGCCCGGCCGGCAGCGGAGCTGGCGGCGAAGGTGCGGGCGCTGACCCCGCACGTCGGCGCCTACCTGGAGACCGCCGGCGGCGAGCGCCTCGGCGTTCGGGAGGCGCGCGTCGTCGAGGCGGACGTGCCGGAGGGAACGCTCGAGGCGCGCGACGGCGCCCTCCTGCTCGGCTGCGGCGAGGGAGGGCTCCGGCTCGACGTGATCCAGCCCCCCGGCGGCAAGGCGATGCCCGCGGAAGCCTACCTGCGCGGCCACGAGCCGCCACGCCTATGAGGGAAGGGCGCATGGTCGTCGCCATCCGAACTGCATCAACTTGTCTATCTGCTGGGTGGCAAAGTTGATGCAGTTCGATCGCGTCTCGCCCGCGCGCTTGCTGGCCTTCGCCGTCGTCCGCGCCACCTTCGAGGAGGGCGCCTTTACCGAGCGGGCCTTCCGCGCCGAGGCGGACCGGCTCGGGATCGAGGGGCGCGACCGCGCGCAGGCGCAGCGGCTCGCCTTCGGCGCCGTCCAGCGCCGCGGCACCGCCGACGTCGCGATCGAACGCCTCGCCGGCCGCTCGACGCGCCTTCTCGACCCGCCCGTCCTGGCGGCGCTGCGCCTCGGCCTCTACGAACTGCTCTTCGCCGACGCCACGCCCGACCACGCCGCCGTCGACCAGGGGGTCGAGCTGGTCAAGGGTGCCGGCGCCGCCCATGCCTCCGGCTTCGTCAACGCGATCCTGCGCCGAGCGGCGCGCGAGCGCGAGGAGCTGACAAGGGAGCTGCTGGGCGACGACTCGACCCCTGCGGCTGCCGCGGTCGCCGACTCGGCGCCGCAGTGGCTGGCGGAGATGTGGTGGCGGGAGCTGGGGGAGGAGGTCGCGCGCTCGACCCTCGCCGCCTGCAACGAGCGCTACGAGGTGGCGATGCGGGTGAACCCGCTGCGCGCCGAGCGCGAGGCGATGCTGGCGCGGTTGCGCGAGGCCGGGGTGGAGGCGCGCCTGCCCGAGGCTCCGTGGCCGCTCGCCGCGCCGGAGATGCTGGCGATCGAAGGCCGTACCGGCGTCGCGGTGCCCGAGGCGGTCGCGGCCGGCGAGCTGACCCCGCAGAGCCGCGGCTCCGCCGCCGTGGTCGAGGTCCTGGGCCCGCAGGAGGGCGAGCACGTGCTGGATCTCTGTGCCGGCCCCGGGATCAAGACCGGGCAGATCGCCGAGCGGATGGGCGACCGCGGCGAGGTGATCTCGGTCGAGCTCGACCCCGAGCGGGCGGCCGAAGTCGCCGCGCAGGCATCCCGCCTCGGCCTCCACAGCGTCAGCGTGATCGAGGCCGACGCGACCGAGAGCGGGATGGCGCCCGGCTTCGACCGCGTCCTCCTCGACGCCCCCTGCTCGGATCTCGGCACCCTCGCCTCGCGCCCGGACGCGCGCTGGCGCAAGTCACCGAAGACGATCGACCGCCTGCTCGAGGTCCAGGACAAGCTGCTGCGCAGCGCCGCCGCCGTCCTGCGGCCCGGCGGGACCCTCGTCTACTCGACCTGCACGATCTCCCGCCGCGAGAACGAGGATCGCGTCGCCGCGCTGCTGGCGGCGGCGGGGAGCGAGGAGGGGGTGCCGCCGCTGAAGCTGGACGACCTCGGGGCGCCGGCGCCGGAATCGGCGGCCCCCGCCGAGCCCCGCTGCCTGCAACTGCGGCCAGATCGCGATCGCACGACCGGCTTCTTCATCGCCCGACTCATCAGAACGGACTCCTGAACCGCCATGATTGAGGCATGAGCGAAACCAACCAGTCGAGCTCGGCGGAGTCGAATCCGCTGGGCCGAGCCCCCTGCCCGAACTGCGGCGAGCCCTGGCTGCGCCCCACCCAGCTCCCGGGACGGCTGCGCTGCGTCAACTGCCTCAGCCGCTTCGAACTCGTCTCCCAGTGCCCCAACTGCGGCGAGCACCAGACGATCGCCCGGATGACCAACACCGCTGACATGGAATGCCAGTCCTGCGGCGCCTCGATGTTGCAGCCGGCCTGATCTGCCACGCTCCCTGCGTCCTTGTCAGCCACGCCCAGATATAGGCTGGAGCGCGTGAGCGACCGGATGCGAGAGCTGCTGCAGGAGCCCCGCGTGGCGCCGTCGATCCTCTCTGCTGACATGGGGCGCCTCGGCGCCCAGATCGAGGAGGTGATGGACGCCGGCGCCCGGGTGATCCACTTCGACGTGATGGACGGGCACTTCGTCCCGCCGATCACGATCGGCCCCCTGGTCCTCAGCGGCATCGCCGACCAGGTCCACGACGCCGGAGGGGTCGTCGACGTCCACCTGATGATCGAGGCGCCGGAGCGCCAGATCGGCGAGTTCGCCGAAGCCGGGGCCGACTCGATCACCTTCCACGCCGAGGCCACCCCGCACGCCAACCGCACCCTCGCCGCCGTCCGCGAGGCCGGCTGCCTCGCCGGGATCGCGATCAACCCCGGCACCCCGGTCGAGGCGGTGGCGGAGCTGCGGGGCCTCGCCGACGTCGTCCTCTGCATGACGGTCAATCCCGGCTGGGGCGGTCAGTCCTTCATCGAGACCTCGCCGGAGAAGGTCGAGCGCCTGATGCCGCTGGTCGGGCAGGCCCGGATCGAGGTCGACGGCGGGGTCGACGCCCAGACCGCGGGGCCGCTGGCGGCCGCCGGGGCCCGCCTGTTCGTCGCCGGCTCAGCCGTCTTCGGAGCCGACGATCCGGCCGCCGCTTACACCGAGATCGCTGCGGCTGCCGGCGCCTCCTGATCGCCCGCGGGCGATCAGGGCACCGGTCACCTCCTGCCACCAGGCTCGCTCGGCGGCGTCGACGTCGTCGCGGTCGACCCGGCCCTCGCACCAGCCGGCCAGCGCCCTGCGGCCGCCGATCGCGATCAGGCCGCCGCCGGTGACGGCGAAGCGCCCGTCGGCCAGGGCGACGAGGTAGGCGCCGCGCTCGCCGCGGTCGCGCATCACCCGGACGATCGGGATCCCGTCGATCTCGTCGCCCAGCTCGCCGTCGCCGCGGGCGGGGCGGACGGTGAACACCTGGGAGGCGGCGCGCCGCGGCAGCGGCGGCGGGGCCTGGCGGCCGATCGGACCCTCGGCCCATTTCTTCGTCAGCGCCTCCACCTCGTCGCGGAGCTCGCTGCGGACGAGAACGTGGAGCTCGTCTCCCTCGCGCAGCTCGGTGGAGCCCCGGGGCGGGATCGCCTTGCCGTCGCGGACGATCACGTTGACCAGAGCCTCGCGGGGCAGCTCGAGGTCGCGGACGGGATGGCCGGCGGCGGCTGCTCCCGGCGGCAGCCGGTGGGCGACGACATCGCCGCCCATGCGCCGGATCCGCCCCGACTCGAGCAGGCGGCGGGGCAGCGCCGGCTCGTCGGTGGTGAGGCCGAGCCAGTTTGCCAGCGGCTCGAAGCTGGCTCCCTGGACCAGGGTCGAGGTGACGACGACGAAGAAGACGATCGCGAAGAGTTCTTCGCTGGCACCGATCCCGGCGACGACGGGGAAGGTCGCGAGCCAGATCGGCGTCGCCCCGCGCAGGCCCGCCCAGCCCAGCATCAGCCGCTCCTTCATGTTCAGCGGCGCGAACAGGGTGGCGACGACGGCGGCGACCGGGCGGGCGACGAGGATCAGCACCGCCGACAGCGCCAGCGCGTCGAGCGCGACGTCCGGCAGGCTGGAGGGGAAGACCAGCAGCCCGAGCAGGATGAAGAGCGAGATCTGGGCGACCCAGCCAAGGCCTTGGTGGAAGGCGACGACCGTCCGCCGGGCGGGGAGCCGGGCCGAGCCGAGCGCGAGCGCGGTCAGGTAGACGGCGAGGAAGCCGGAGCCGTGGGCGAGCTCGGCGAGCCCGTAGGCGAGGGCGGCGACCGCGATCGTCGCCACCGGATAGATCCCGTCGCCCGGCAGCTTCACCCGCTCCAGCGCGACGGTCGCCAGCCGCCCGAACCCGTACCCGATCGCCGCCCCCAGCCCCAGCTTCAGGACCAGCAGGCCGGCCATGTCGGCGAGCCCGTAGCCCGGCTGCTGGATCCATTCGATGAAGCCGATCACCAGCAGCAGCGCGACCGGGTCGTTCATTCCCGACTCGCCCTCCAGGGAGCGCGCCAGCCGCTTCTCCAGGGTCGAGCGCCGCAGCACCGCGAAGATCGCCGCCGAGTCGGTGGCGGCGATCGCCGCCCCGACCAGCATCCCTTCCAGGGTGCTGAGCCCGAAGAGCACCTTCGCCGCCAGGCCGGCGATCACCGCCGTCACGGCGGTCCCGAGCGTCCCCAGCGAGGCGGCGGTGCCGAGCACCGGCCGGATCTCGCCCCAGCCGGCGGTCAACCCGCCCTCGAAGATGATCAGGACGAGGGCGATCGTCCCCAGCGTCCGCGCCAGCCCGGCGTTGTCGAAGTGGATGCCGCCGATTCCCTCCGAGCCGGCGACCATCCCCAGTGCCAGGAAGAGCAGCAGGCCCGGCACCCGCATCCGGTCGGCGACCAGCGCCCCGATGATCCCCGCCGCCAGGAGGGCGCCGGCGATCAGGATCAGGTGCGCGTCATGTGCTCCGATGGAGCGGACCCTAGGTGTTCTCGTCGATCGAGGCCAAGCGCAGCTCGAGCTCCTCGGTGGAGCCCTCGCGCGGGATGTCCTCGGCGCGGCCGTGGGGGTAGCGGTAGACGAGGTAGAGGACCGCGAAGAGGACGCCGGCGGTCAGCGCGAAGCCGATCTCGACCCGGCGGAACTCGTTGCCGACGATCGGGAGGAAGTTCCAGAGGATGAAGAAGGCGGCGCAGGCGAGCCAGCGCGCCGCCGCCCGCCGCACCTGGCCCTGGGCGACGCAGGCCTGGTTCAGCGTCACCGAGCCGAGGTAGAGCCCCATCCCCAGGGTCACCAGCAGCAGTCCGGCGCGGTCATAGGTGAACTTCTTCGAGAAGGCGATCTGCATCAGGTGCGGCCCGGCGATCAGGACGACGATCGCGGTGAAGGCGGCGAAGGCGGCGACGCCGAGGAGGACGCCGCGGACCGAGCGGTGGAACTCGCGCTCGCTGTCGGGCTCGGTCGAGGTGTGGAGGCTGGTGAGGTGAGGGAGGATGCTGGTCGAGACCGCCTGGAAGAGCTGCAGCGGCGCCCGCGCGATCATCAGCACGTTGAAGATGAAGCCGGCCGCGGCGGCGCCTTGGAGGCCGCGGGTGACCAGCGGCCCGGCGTTGAGGAAGGCCTGTTCGCTGAACATGATCACCAGCACGGCGGCCGCGAACCCGCCGCCCTCTTTCATCGTGAAGTCGTCAGTCGCCGCCTCCTCCGCTTCGCGTCCGGGGGCGGCTGGTTGGCGCTCCTGCTCCTGCTGCGCTTGCGCTTTTTTCGCCCGGCGCAGGAAGGCAAACGGGACGACCATCAGCGAGAGGCTCGGCGCGGCGACGATCCCGATCGCGACCCAGGATTGGCCGCTGAGGAGGCCGACCGCGACCACCACCGCGAAGAGGGTGCGGAAGCAGGACTCGCTGAGGATCAGCGCGGTGAAGAGGCCGAAGGTCCGCTGGCCGGCGAGGAAGCCGCGGGCGAAGTAGCTGGCGGCGTAGAAGAGGACGGCGCCGAAGAAGACCCAGTAGAGGGTTTCGTTGCCTTCCAGCAGGTCGTCCTGGATCGGCCCGCGCAGGACCAACGCGACCACCGCGAAGAACAGCGCCAGCCCGATCTGGATCGTCGAGGCGACGCGCATCGCCTGGCCGACGGGTTCGCCCTTGGTCAGCCGCTCTGAGACGTGGCGCGAGAGGAGCTGTTCGACCGGCCGGTAGAGGGTCGAGATCGTGATGAAGACCGCCGACCAGAGCACGGTGATCTGCCCGTAGTCGGGTTTGGAGAGGACATGGGAGGCGATCAGGAAGTAGGCGTAGGTGATGACGCCGGTGAGTCCGACCCCGATCGCCAGGAAGCTCGCCGTTCTGCCGTATTCGGCGCTGCTGGCGGTGCCTTTGGCCTGCGGGGCGGCCGCGCCCTGCGGTTCGGGGCTCACTCCGGCTTGCCGCCCGGCTCGTAGTGGGAGGGCTCGACCCCGAGTACCAGCTCGACCCGCCGCACCCGCTCGAAGACCCGCTGGGTCATCACCCGCTGGCTCGCCAGCAGGTCGCCGATGATGCCGAGGGCGAAGAGTTGGATCGCGGCGATGAAGAGGACGGCGCCGAGGATCAGCGACTGGATGTGGCCGGTGCTGTCGCCGTTCAAGATCGCGTCGAGCAGGAACGGCAGCCAGGCGAGGAAGGCGAGGAAGAGGACGACGAGGCCGGCGAGGGAGAAGGCGCGCAGCGGCTCGTAGCGGGCGTAGATGCGGAGGATCGCCGGCGCGTTGCGGCGCACGTAGGCGCCGGTCGAAGCGAAGAGGCGAGACTCGCGCGTCTTCGGGTTGGTCCCGATCTCGACCTCGTCGACGGCGACCAGCATTTTCCCCGCCTGGATCAGGCTCTCCAGCGTGTAGGTGAAGTTGTCGACGACGAGAAGCTGCAGGGCGGCCTCGCGGTTGTAGGCGCGGAAGCCGGAGGTGGCGTCGGTGATCTCGGTGCCGGAGACCCGGCGCACGACCCAGCTTCCGAGCCGCTGCAGCCGTTTCTTGCTGCCGGAGAAGTGCTCGATCTCACCGACCTGGCGGTCGCCGACCACCATGTCGGCCTCGCCGGCGACGATCGGCGCCACCAGCTTCGCCACGTCGGCGCCCTTGTACTGGTTGTCGGCGTCGGTGTTGACGACGACGTCGGCCCCGAGCTTGAGGCAGGCGTCGAGCCCGGCCTGGAAGCCGGCGGCCAGTCCCTTGTTGTTGGTGAGCCGGACGACGTGCTCGACCCCGCATTCCCGGGCCACCGCGACCGTGCGGTCGGTAGAGCCGTCGTCGATCACCAGCAGCTCGACCTGGTCGATGCCGGGGATCGAGCGGGGGAGGTCGGCGATCGTCTGCGGGAGCGTCTGCTCCTCGTTCAGGCAGGGGATCTGGATGATCAGCTTCACGGCCCGTCAGCGTATTCTGGAGGGGCCGATATGGCGTTGCAGCTCGGCGTCCTCGGTCGCTCGCGTGCAGAGCACGCCACGCTCCCTGCGTCCTTGATCTGCTTAGCCATATCGACCCGTATTCGAGCTAGAATTCCGGTTGATTGACGAGTCAGTCAACCACTGATAACGACTTTCTGCGGCACGCACTCACCCTTGCCGAGGGGGGGCGGGGACGTGTGAGTCCCAACCCTTTGGTTGGAGCCGCGATCGTGCGCGATGGGCAGGTGATCGGCGAGGGATTTCACGCGGAACTCGGTGATCTGCATGCGGAGCGGGCGGCGCTGGCCGATTGCCGCGAGCGCGGAGAGGACCCCGCGGGGGCCGTTATGTACGTGACGCTCGAGCCCTGCGCGCACCAGGGGCGGCAGCCGCCCTGCGTCGAGGCGATCCTCGAGGCCGGGATCGGCCGCGTCGTCATCGCCTCCGACGACCCCAGCGAGAAGGCTGCCGGCCGCGGCCCCGGCATCCTCCGGGACGGCGGCGTCGAGGTCGCCTTCGCCACGGGCGCCGAGGCCACCGCCGCCCGCCGCCTCAACCAGCCCTTCCGCAAACACGCCCGCACCGGACTGCCCCTGGTCGTCCTGAAGATGGCAATGTCCCTCGACGGCCAGACCACCACCGCCCCCGACGACTCCCCCTGGATCTCAGGCCCCGAGAGCCGAGAGCTGGTCCACAGGTGGCGAGCCGAATCAGACGCGATCGCAGTAGGCATCGGCACCGCCCTAACCGACGACCCCCTCCTGACCGCGCGCCCAGCCGCCGACGGTACGAAAACCGGAGACATAGGGCCGAAATCGCCCCGTCAGCCGCTGCGCGTCGTCTTCGACTCCCAGGCTCGCCTGCCACTGGAGTCCCAGCTGCTGAAGACCCTCGACCAGGCCCCGGTGCTCGTAGTAGCTGCTCCCGACGCTCCGAACGACCGAGTCTCCGCCCTGAAGGACACAGGCGCCGAGATCCTCCTCGCCAACGGCCTCGAACCCGCCCTTCGCGAGCTGGGCGCCCGCAGCATCACGAGCCTCTTCCTAGAGGGCGGAAAAACCCTCGCAACGTCCTTCCTCTCAGCCGACCTGATCGACGAATCCCGTACCTTCGTCGCCCCGATGCTCCTAGGCCGTCAACCAACTCCGCCCCGCCGCGTGGGTGACGTCGTTGGGGGTACCATCCCCTGCGCAGTCGCTGGGGATGGTGGGTCCCCTGCGGCGGCAGGACCCGCGCGCCTACCCGCCCAAGAGTCGTCAACCGAACCCATCGGAGACGACGTCCTGATCAAGGCCCGCTACAAGGAGTGGTGAGATGTTCACCGGCCTCATAGAAGACCTCGGCACCGTTGAGACCGTCGACCGCGGCAACGAGGGCGCCCGCATCCGCATCAAGACCTCACTCGCCTCCGAGATCTCCGACGGCGACTCTGTAGCCGTCAACGGCTGCTGCCTCACCGCAACCGCGGTCACCGCCGACGGCTTCGAGACCGAGGCGATGAACCAGACGCTCCAGGTCACCGCCCTCGGTGCCGTCGGGCAGGGCGGTCGCGTCAACCTCGAGCTGGCGATGAAGGCCGGCGACCGCCTCGGCGGCCACATCGTCCAGGGGCACGTCGACGGCGTCGGCACCGTCGTCGCGATCGAGGACGACGGCTTCGCCCGCCGCATCCGCGTCGAGCTCCCCGCCGACCTCCTCCGCTACGTCGTCGACAAGGGCTCGATCACCCTCGACGGGGTCAGCCTCACGGTCGCCGATTTGGGCGATTCTTGGGCTGAGGTTTCCCTCATCCCTGAGACCCTGGAGCGGACCAACCTCGCCGATTTGGCACCAGGAGACCGATTGAACGTCGAGTGTGACGTCCTTGCCAAGTACGTGGAGCGATTGATGTCACCATTCGCCGGAAAGGAGCAGGCGTGAGCCAGATGGCAGAGACCGAGCGAAAAGAGAGTTCAGCGACGACGGGGGATAGCCCCTTCGCCACCATCGAGGAGGCGATCGAGGAGATCCGCGCCGGCCGCATGGTCGTCGTCTGCGACGGCGAAGACCGCGAGAACGAGGGCGACCTGGTGATGGCGGCGCAGTTCGCGACGCCGGAGGCGATCAACTTCATGGCCAAGGAGGCGCGCGGGCTGATCTGCCTGGCGCTGACCGCGAAGCGCTGCGAACGGCTCGGCCTCAACCTGATGACGGCGAAGAACGAGGCGCCGCTGGAGACCGCGTTCACGGTCTCGATCGAGGCCGCGGGAGGCGTCAGCACCGGGATCTCGGCGCACGACCGCGCCCACACCGTCCAGGTCGCGATCGACCCCGAATCGGGGCCGCGCGACATCGTCGTCCCCGGCCACATGTTCCCGCTGAAGGCCAAGGACGGCGGCGTCCTGGAGCGGACCGGCCACACCGAGGCGAGCGTCGACCTCGCCCGCCTCGCCGGCCTCACCCCGGCGGGCGTGATCTGCGAGGTGATGAACGACGACGGCTCGATGGCCCGCGTCCCGGACCTGATCCCCTACTGCGAGAAGCACGGGCTGAAGATGATCACCGTCGCCGAGCTGATCGCCTACCGGCGGCGGACCGAGAAGCTGGTCGAGCGGGTCGTCGACACGGCCTTGCCGACCTCGTTCGGCGACTTCACCGCGGTCGGCTACCGCTCCCTGGTTGACGACAAACACCACGTGGCGATGGTCAAGGGCGAGGTCGACGGGGCCGAGGACGTGCTGGTCCGGGTCCACAGCGAGTGCCTCACCGGCGACGTCTTCCACAGCATGCGCTGCGACTGCGGCGAACAGCTCGAAGCGGCGCTCTCGATGATCGAGCGCGAGGGCCGCGGCGTGCTGCTGTATCTCTCGCAGGAGGGGCGCGGGATCGGCCTGCTGAACAAGCTGCGCGCCTACAAGCTGCAGGAGGAAGGCGCCGACACCGTCGAGGCCAACCTCAAGCTCGGCCTCCCCGCCGACCTGCGCGACTACGGGATCGGGGCGCAGATCCTCGGCGACCTCGGTCTCACCAGCATCCGCATCCTCACCAACAACCCGAAAAAGATCGTCGGCCTTGAGGGCTACGGCCTCTCGGTCGCCGAGCAGGTGCCGATCGAATCGGTCCCCAACACCCACAACGAGGCCTACCTGCGGACGAAGCGGGAGAAGATGGGCCACTCGCTGCACCACCAGGGACTCGCCCTCGACGAGGAGATGATCCGCGACGAGGAGGAGCGCGACGCCCGCGACGGCGGCGCTCGGAACGGCGATGGCTGAAGTCGGGGCCTTCCTGGAGGAGTTCGGCGAGGAGGAGCGGGGCCAGCTTGCGCCGCTCCACTTCGGCGTCTGCGTCGGCCGCTTCTACGAGGACCTGGCGCAGCGGCTGCTGAGCGGGGCGCGGCAGGGCTTCGAGCTGGCCGGCGTCTCCCAGGACGCCGTCACCGAGGTCTCGGTCCCCGGCGCCTACGAGCTCCCCTTCGCGGCCAAGCAGTTCGCCGAGAACGGCTACGCCGGCGTCGCCTGCCTCGGCGTCGTCATCCGCGGCGAGACCGACCACTACGACTTCGTCTGCGCCGAGGCCGCGCGCGGCATCCAGCAGGTGCAGCTGGAGACCGGCGTCCCCTGCGCCTTCGGCGTCATCACCTGCGACAACATGGACCAGGCCCTGGCCCGCTCCGGCGGCGACAAGCGCGACCAGGGCCGCAACGCGGCCCTCACGATCGCCCGCATGGCCCTGCTCAAGCGCCAGATCGGCTGAGACGCCAGCTCCTGACGCGCGTCGAAAGTTAACTCGGCTACTATCCAGCGTCCTTATGGCCAAGGTATGCCACAGCTGCGGCAAGGGACCGGCGTTCGGCCAGTCCCGAAGCCATTCGATGGTCGCCACCAAGCGCCGCTTCGACCCGAACCTCCAAAAGGTGAGGATCCAAGAGAACGGCCGCCCCCTTAGAGCGTACGTGTGCACGCGCTGCCTCAAGGCCGGCAAGGTCACCAAGGCCGCTTAGCGCTCTCGGGCCGCTCGTAGCGACAACAGCAGCGGGGTAAGGGGGCGAATCAAAGGGCTCTGTCGACTTTGTTCGGATATGCCGAACAAAAGCGACACGGTCGACGCAGCGATCGAAGCAGCTCGCGGAGGTGGGACTCGGAAGTTCCGTGATCTCAGAACGCGCGCACAGCACCGCTGCCTCGCCCTCTCTTCGCTCCGAGAGCCGTCTCCCTCGCCCTCCTACCCAGATCAAGAAGGAGGGCGAGGGAGACGGCTCCTCACTACCCGCCGCCACCAGATCCCCGTAACCACTATCCAGCGCACGATCGACGACCTCGAAGACACCGTCGCCCCTTCCTCCTCCGCCGCGCAAAGCGCCAAGCCGAGCTGATGAACTTCCGCCTCGAAGACGCCGAGGGCCGCCGTGCCCGCTCAGACCTCGAGGAAGACTTCTTCGCCCTCATCGGCCGCCACCGCCCGCGCCTCTCCCTCCCCGAGACCAACGTCAAGCTCGGCCGCTACGAGGTCGACTTCCTCTGGCGCTCCCACCGGCTCGTCGTCGAAACCGATTCCTTCCTCTACCACCGTGGCTCGATCGCCTTCGAGGACGACCACGCCCGCGACCTCGACCTCCGCACCGCCGCCTACACCGTGCTCCGCTTCGCCGACACCCAGATCGAAGAGGAACCCGAGCGCGTCGTCACGCTTGTCGCCGCGGAGCTGGGCCGCTAGCCGTCGGACTCGGCTGCCGCGACGACCGGGTGCTCTCCGGTCGGCGACGGATCGCCCTCGGCGGGCTCGACGTGCAGCCGCGGCAGGAAGCGGTCCAGGCCCGCCGGGAAGTACCAGGCGCGCTTGCCGAGGAGCTGCATGATCGCGGGGACCAGAACCGAGCGGATGATCACGGCGTCGATGAAGACGGCCGATGCGAGGCCGAGGCCGAAGAGTTTGATGATCCGGTCTTCGCCGAGCATGAAGGAGGCGAAGACCGTGACCATGATCGCCGCCGCCGCCGTGATCACCCGGCCGGTAAGGGCGAGTCCGCGGGTGACCGCCTCGGTGGCGTCCTTTTTGTGCTCCCACTCCTCGTGGATCCGCGACATCAGGAAGACCTCGTAGTCCATCGAAAGCCCGAAGATGATCGCGAAGAGGAAGATCGGGAAGAAGGAGATGATCGGTCCGGTGCTGTCGACGCCAATCAGGCTCGCGCCCCAGCCCCACTGGAAGACGGCGACGACGAGACCGAAGGCGGCGCCGATGCTGAGCAGGTTCATCACCATCGCCTTCAGCGGCACCAGGAGCGAGCGGAAGACCATCATCAGCAGCAGCGCCGAGAGCAGGACGACGACACCGATGAAGAGCGGCAGCTTGTCGGCGATCGCATTGCCGAAGTCCTCGAAGATCGCGTTGATGCCCCCGACGTGCATCTCGGCGCCCGTTTTCTTCTCGATCGGTGGGATCATCTCGCCGCGGATGTGATCGAGCAGGTTGGTGGTGTCGGCGCTTTCCGGCGAGGTCGTGGGGTAGGCCTGGAAGACAGCGGTGTTCTTCGCCTGGTTGAGGACGATCGGAGTCGTTTTGGCGACGCCCGCTTCGTCGTCCAGCTCCTTGCGCAGCTCGACCATCGCGGCGTCTTCGCCCTCTTCGGGCAGCGCGGCCGCGATCACGAAGGGGCCGTTGAAGCCGGGGCCGAAGCCCTCGGCCAGCAGGTCGTAGGCCTGGCGGGTGGTTTTGCCTGCGGGTTCGGTCCCCGCGTCGTTGGTGCCGAGACGCAGGGAGAGAACGGGGATGCAGAGGAGCAGGAGCAGTCCGCCGGAAAGCACCGCGGCGAGAACGGGGCGCCGCTGGATAGCCCGACTCCAGCCGTACCAGCGGCTGCCTTCCGCTTCCGGCCTTTTGCGTCGGAACCCGGGCAGGCGCAGGCGGTCGACCCGGCGCCCGACGATCGTCAGCAGCGCCGGCAGCAGCGTCAGCGCCGCGATCATCGTGAAGAGGACAGCAATCGCCGCGGCCATCGCGACCCCGTACAGGAAAGAGAGGCCGAGCAGGAACATTCCCAGCAGCGAGATGATCACCGTGATCCCGGCGAAGAGCACCGCGCGACCGGCGGTGTCGACGGCGGTGATCGCCGCCTCCCTCGGCTCCAATCCCTCGTCGAGGCCGCTGCGGAAGCGGGTCAGGATGAAGAGCGCGTAATCGACTCCGACGCCGAGCCCGATCATCAGCGCGAGGAAGGGCGCGAAATTCGCGGTTGGGAAGACGTGGGTGCCGAGCGTGATGACGCTGACGCCCACCCCGAGGGCGAGCAGGGCGGTGATGATCGGTAGTCCCATCGCGACGACGGAGCCGAAGGTGATGAGGAGGACGACGACGGCCGCGAGCAGGCCGATCATGAAGGAGGAGTCTTCGCCTTCTTCTTCGGTCGCTTCCGCGATCGGCTGCCCGCCCAGCTCTACCTGCAGCCCTTCGCCGGAGGCGCCCTGCGCGAGCGCGATGATTTCGTCGGTCTTGTCCTTGTCGATGTCGCTGTTGATGGCGTCGAACTGGACGGTCGCGTAAGCGATCTTGCCGTCGTCGCTGATCGCCGCCGTGCCGCCGCCTTTGCCGTAGGGGCTGGCGACTTCGCTGACGTGCGGGAAATCTTCGACCTTGGCGAAGACCGCCTGCATCTTCTGTTCGACGGCGGGCGTTTCGACTCCCTGGTCGGCCTTGAAGACGATCTGGGCCGCTTCGCCCGATTGCGCCGGGAACTTCTGTTCCAGGAGGTCGAGCGCCTCCTTGGAATCGGAGGCGGGCAGACTGAAGTCTTCGCTGAAGTCGGAGCCGGTCGAGCCGGCGATCATGCCGGCGACTATAAGGCCGGCGATCCAACTGAAGATGACCGTCTTGCGGTGACTGGTGGTCCAACTGGCAAATCGTCTCATTGGAGCGGGCACCGTACCAATGGGGCAGGCGGTGGCGTGTGAAGGTGCGCACGCGCCGGCGCTGATCGCGCTCACGTCGCGCCCGGGGGCTAGATTCCCAGCTGATGCCCGACCCCTCGATCGCCCGGTTCCGACGGGTAATCAGCTCTGCCTACGCCTCGCTGGAGGCGCGCCGCCAGGAGGTCAACGACCTCAACGTCTTCCCGGTCGCCGACGGCGATACCGGCGACAACATGGCGATGACGCTGCGCGCGGTGATGGAAGAGCTCGACCGCCTCGACGGCGCCGACGTCGACGAGGTCGGCCGCACCGAGCTGGTGCAGGCGCTGGCGCGGGCCGCGCTGATGGGCGCCCGCGGCAACTCCGGCGTCATCCTCAGCCAGATCGTCCGCGGGGCCGCCGAGGAGCTGGCCAGCCGCCCGGGCGAGCTGGTCGACCCGACCCTCGTCGCCGCCGCCTTCGCCAAGGCCGCCGACGCCGCTTACGACTCGGTGCGGGAGCCGGCCGAGGGGACGATGCTGACCGTCTTCCGTGAGATGGCCCACTCGCTCTCGCGCCAGCTCGCCCATCTCGAGCGCGAGAAGACCCGCTTCGACCGCGAGGTCACCGACGAGGAGCAGGACGCGGTCCTCGCCCAGGTCCTGGAGCAGGCGATCGCCGACGGCGAGCGCGCCGTCGCCCGCACCCCCGAGCAGCTCGAGGTCCTGCGCGAATCCGGCGTCGTCGACGCCGGTGGCCACGGCCTCGTCCTGATCCTCGCCGGCGTCGTCGCCGGTCTCCGCGGCGACGGCGGCGAGCCGCCGGAGGTCCAGCACCACGAGCCGCCGCGCCGGACGCTGCCCCACCACGAGGACAGCCGCTACCGCTACTGCACCAACTTCATCGTCTCCGGCAAGGGCTTGCAGGACCGCACCTACCTGCCGCGGCTGGAGAGGCTCGGCGACTCGGTCCTCGTCGTCGGCGACGACGTCACCCTCAAGGTCCACATCCACACCGACGAGCCGGAGGCGGCGACGGAGGTCTTCGACGGGGTCGGGGAGGTCACCAACCTCGACGTCGCCGACATGCGCGAGCAGATGGCAGAACGCGACGCCCGCCTCGGCGCCGGCGGTCGCACCGGCGTCGTCGCGGTCGCCGCCGGCGACGGCCTGCTCCGCCTCTTCGGCGAGCTCGGGGCGCTCGTCGTCCCCGGCGGCGAGACGCTCAACCCCTCCACCTACGAGCTCCTCGCCGGGATCCACAGCGTCCCCGCCGAAGAAGTCCTCGTCCTGCCCAGCTCCTCGAACGTGATCATGGCCGCCGAGCGCGCCTGCGAGCTCTCCGAGAAGCCGGCGCGGGTGGTGCCGGCGACATCGCAGCAGGCGAGCCTGCTGGCGCTGGTCGAGCTCGATCCGGAGGCGCCGCTGGAGGAGAACGCGGAGCGGCTCGGGTCGGCGGTCGAGGACGTGGCGATCGGCGGCGTCGCCCCGGCGGCCCGCGACGACGCCCAGGGCCGGTTCAAGAAGGGCGACGCGGTCGGCTTCGTCGATGGCGAGATCGTCGCCTGGGGCGGGGCGGGGTCGACCCTCGACGGCACCCTGCAACGCCTCGCCGACGGCGCCGAGATCCTCACCGTGATCGCCGGCGCCGGCGCCCCGATCCCGCTCGAGGAGATCGACGTCCACGCACCCGAAGGCGTCGAGGTCGAAACCCACGAGGGGGGGCAGCCGAGCTGGTGGTGGCTCCTGGCCGCCCAGTAACGCGCTCCTTCGCCGGCGCCCGCGAGCTGGGCCGCGCCGAGCTCCTCGACGCCCCCGTCCACTGGCCCCGTCCGAGCGTCCTCGATCAGGGTCTCGGTGCGCTGAAGGGGGTCGGTCCGAAAACCGCCGAAACGGCGGCCGAAGCGGGCCTTCGCACGATCGGCGACCTCCTCTTCCACATCCCGCGGCGCCACCGCGATCTGCGGATCAGAGAGCTGGTTGACGTCACCCCGGGCGAAACCGCCACCGTCCAAGTCGAAGTTCAAGGCAAGCAGCCGCGCCCGTTCCGCAAAGGCCGGCTACGCATGGTCAGCGTGAAAGTCGGCGACGCCACCGATCACGTAAGAGCCACCTGGTTCAACCAGCCGTGGGTGGCTTCGAAGCTCACCCCGGGAGCCCAGCTCCTCATCACGGGCAAACGATCCCCGCGAGGCTTTGCCGTTAGCGAATGGGAGTACCTATCCGACGCCCCTTCTGCGGGTGGCGAGGGCGCCGGGGACCCCGAGCATTTAGCACAGGGGTCCCCGAACAGCCCTCGTCAGGACCCGCAGCCGGCCACCCTGGTCCCGAGGCACTCCTCGCCCGAAGCCCTACGTCCCTCGCAGATCCGCGACTGGGCCGAGCAGGCAGTAGCTCTTTCGCCGAACGCCATCGAGGGACTGCCCGCAGACCTGCGCCGCCGCCGCTCCTTGGCCGCCATCGGCGACACCCTGAAGACCGTCCACTTTCCCGAGAACCTCGACGACCTCGACGCGGCCCGCGCCCGCCTCGGCTTCGAAGAGCTGTTCCTCCACCAGGCGCTGCTGGCGACCCGCAAGCGCACGCACCGCACCGCCCGCCCGGCGCCGCGGTTCGGCAAGCCCGGCGAGCTGGTCGGCCGCTGGCTCGAGTCGCTGCCGTTCGAGCCGACCGGCGACCAGCTCCGCGCGTTCGACGCGATCGAGCGGGACCTCGACTCCGGCCAGCCGATGCAGCGGCTGCTGATGGGCGAGGTCGGCTCCGGCAAGACCGTCGTCGCCCTCTACTCGATGCTGAGGGCGCGCGAAGCCGGCTACCAGGCGGCGCTGATGGCGCCGACCGAGACGCTCGCCGAGCAGCACGCGATCACCCTCGGCAGGCTGCTCGCCGAAGAGGCAATCCCCTTCGCGCTGCTGACCGGGGCGACCCCGGCGGCGAGCCGCCGCCGCGCCCTCGACCAGCTCGCCAGCGGTGAGCTGGGACTCCTCCTGGGGACCCACGCGCTGATCGAGCCGACCGTCCGGTTCGCCCGCCTCGGCCTCGTCGTCGTCGACGAGCAGCACCGCTTCGGCGTCGGTCAGCGCCGCGCCCTCGACGAGAAGGGGGTGGAGGGGATGGCGCCCCACGTCCTCCACATGACCGCGACGCCGATCCCGCGCACCCTCTCGCTGACCGCCTACGGCGACCTCGACACCACGGCGCTGCACGAGCTCCCCGCCGGCCGCCGGCCGGTCTCGACCCACCTCGTCACCGAGGGGCAGCGCGGCGAAGCCTTCGAGTTCCTGCGGCGCCAGCTCCGCGAGGGGCGGCAGGCCTTCGTCGTCTGCCCGCTGGTCGGCGAGTCGGAGAAAGTCGCCGGCAAAGCCGCCGCCGTCGAGGCCGAGCGCCTCCGCAAGGGGGAGCTGCGCGACTTCCGGGTCGGCCTCCTGCACGGGCAGATGCACTCGAACGACAAGAACGAGGCGATGCGAGCCTTCGCCGCCCACGAGACCGACGTGCTCGTCTCGACGACGGTGATCGAGGTCGGGATCGATGTCCCCAACGCGACGGTGATGGTGATCGAGGGGGCCGAGCGCTTCGGCGTCTCCCAGCTCCACCAGCTCCGCGGCCGGGTCGGCCGCGGCGAGCACCCGAGCCAGTGCCTGCTGTTCGCCGAAGAGGCGGGGGAGCTGGCGCAGAAGCGGCTGCAGGCGGTGGCCAAGACGGGAGACGGTTTCGAGCTCGCCGAGGTCGATCTGCAGCTCCGCGGGGAGGGGGAGATCCTCGGCACCCGCCAGAGCGGCCTGCCGCGCTTCGCCGTCGCCAAGCTGCCCGAGGACGGGCCGCTGCTGCTGGAGGCGCGCCAGGAGGTGCTGGCGTTGCTGGGGACCCACGGTTCCCTCTCCGACCCCGCCCTCGGTCCGCTCCTCGACGCCGCCCACCGCCGCTTCGGCACCGGCGCCTCTGATCCCATACCGCTATGAGGGTGATCGCCGGAGAGCTGAAGGGGCAGCGGCTGGTGGCGCCGCGCGGATGGAAGGTGCGGCCGACCTCCGACCGCGTCCGCGAGGCGATCTTCTCCGCCCTCGGCGAGCGGGTGGTCGGCGCCCAGGTGCTCGACCTCTACAGCGGGACCGGCGCCCTCGCGATCGAGGCGCTCTCCCGCGGCGCCGCCCACGCCCTCCTCGTCGATCAGGACACCCGGCCCGCCCTCGGCAACGTGCAGCGGCTTGGACTCGCTGACCGGACCGAGCTGGTGAGGGCCGACGCGGGGCGCTGGCTGGCCCAGGTTTCAGCGGCGGATGCAGCGGGAAAGTTCGATCTCGTCTTCGTAGACGCCCCGTATAGACTCGCCGACCGCGTGACCGAGACCCTCGACACCCACCTCCCGCGCCTGCTCGGCGCCGACGGCCGCGCCGTGGTCGAGAGCGGCGCCCGCCGGCCGCTGCGGATCGCGTCGCTGGAGCCGCTGCGCCAGCGCCGCTACGGCGCCGCCGACGTCACCATCTACGGAGCGGCCGAGTGAGCGAACGCAACGGCACCGTCGTCTGCCCGGGCAGCTACGACCCGGTCACCAACGGCCACATCGACATCATCACCCGCACCTCGCGGGTCTTCGACCGCGTCGTCGTCGGCGTCGTCAACAACCCGATCCGCAAGGACAAGACGCTCTTCACCGCCGAGGAGCGCAAGACCTTCATCGAAGAAGCGACCGCCGACCTCGCCAACGTCGAGGTGCAGATCTTCGCCAACCTCCTGGTCGAGTTCGCCCGCGAGAACGGGGCGAAGGCGATCGTCAAGGGAATGCGGGCGATCTCCGACTTCGAGTACGAGTTCGAGATGGCCCAGCTCAACCGCAAGCTCGACCCGGGGATCGAGAGCATCTACGTGATCGCCTCCCCGCATTACAGCTTCCTCTCGTCCACCGGGGTGAAGGAGATGGCCACCTTCGGGGGCAACGTCTCCGACCTCGTCCCGGCGCCTGTAGCCTCTGCGCTGGCTGACCGCCTGGGAGGCAGGTAGGCTGTGAACGACCAGTCCGTCCGAGTGGGCGCCGCCTTGCAAAAAACGGCCTTTTTGACCCCATCCGCACCAAAACCCCCGCATACACGTAGGCTTACGACCTGAAAATGGACGTACTGGTCCTCATTGACAAGCTGGACGACGTCGTCCACAACGCCCGTCCCGTCCCTCTGACGGATCAGGTGCGCGTGGATCGCGAGGAGATCTATGACCTCCTCGATCAGATGCGCGCGACGATCCCGGAGGAGATCAAGCAGGCGCGGTGGATCGTCAAGGAGCGCCAGGAGATGCTGGCGGAGGCCAAACGCGAGGCGGAGCGGATCGTCCGCGAGGCCCGCGAGCAGCAGGCCCGCCTGATCTCCGACGAGGAGGTCACCAAGCAGGCCGAGCGCGCCGCCGACGAGATCGTCGAGGACGCCCGCACCCGCGAGCGCGAAATCCGCCTCGGCGCCGAGGACTACGCCGACGAGATCCTCAACACCCTCGAAGTGAACCTGCAGAAGTTCCTCGCCGCCGTGCAGCGCGGCCGCGACCGGCTTGCCGGCCGCGAGGAGGAACCGCAGCCCGAACTCGACCAGGCGCCGTAGGCCTCTGTCGCCTTGGTGGCCCTATCGGCCACTAAAGCGACGTCACTCCAGTTTCAGGTCCTTCAGCGCCGACCAGCGCGGGTCGGTGGCCGCCTCGTGCTCGTGGGGGTTGTCGTTGAGCGATTCGCCGCAGACGGGGCAGAGCCCGGCGCAGTCCGGGCGGCAGAGGATGCGGGTGGGGAGGGCGAGGACGGTCGCGTCGTGGGCCCAGCGGCCGATGTCGAGCTCGTCGTCGGAGACGTAGGGGCTGCGCAGCTCGGGGTCGTCGGTCCCGGCCTGGTCGACCTCGCGCGCCTCGACCTCGAGGTCGAGCTGTCCCGGCTCGAGGCAGCGCATGCACGGCCCTTCGAGATGGACCGGGAAGGTGAGCCGGAAGGCGAATCCGTTGCTCGGGCGGGAGACGTCGAGGCGCACCGTCGGCGACCAGGGCTCGGGCTTGTAGGTCTGCCCGGCCAGCTCGAAGGGCTCCAGCGCGACCGGCACTTCCAGCCGCTTGCCCTCGCCATGGGCCAGGGAGAGGCGGGAGAGATCGATGATCGTGGTCGGCGTTTCCGCCATTCCGCACCTCCGCTGGTCGGGACACTTACGATGGGCTGCCTCCGACGAGGTTACGAAATGGGCCAATTCCACTGGAAGCCGGACAACTACCTGGAGCGGATCCGCTCCGAGATCCCGCGCTACGACGAGCTGCAGGAGCAGGCGATCGCGGCGATCCCGTTCCCTCCCGAGCGGGTGCTGGAGCTGGGGATGGGGACGGGGGAGACGACCCGCCGCCTGATCGAGGCCTATCCGGAGGCCTGGGTGATCGGCCTCGACGCCAGCGCCGACATGGTTTTCCGGGCGCGCGAGAACTACGACGACGTGCAGCTAGCGCGGATGGAGGACCCGCTGCCGGAGGGGCCCTGGGACCTGGTGATCGGCGTTCTCTCGGTCCACCACCTGCGCGCCGAGCAGAAGCGGAACCTCTTCCGCCAGGTCCGCGCCCAGGCTCGCGCCTTCGTGATCGGCGACGTCGTCAAGGCCGACGTTCAGGTGGCTCCGATCGAGGAGGGCTACGACTTTCCCGAGGCCGCCGACGACCTCGCCGAGTGGTGCGGGGGCGAGATCGCCTGGCAAGCGGACGACCTGGCGGTGGTGCGGGCGGTCTACTGAGGCCCGAGCCCTGTACCATCCCGCGACCGATGGCCGTCCCGAAGAAGAGAACTTCCAGCGCCCGCCGCGACAAGCGGCGCGCTCAGCACAAGGCCGGGCAGCCGAACCTGAACCGCTGCCCGCGCTGCCACGAGCCGCGACTTCCCCACCGCGTCTGCCCGAACTGCGGCACCTACGCCGGGCGCGAGGTCGTCGCCCAGCGGATCGCCGACCCGACGGCGCCCCACACCCACGAGTAGTCGTGGCGCCCGGGCGCGCGGTGACGGTCGCCCTCGACGGCTACGGGGCCGAGCAGGGCTTCGACGTGCTCGCGCAGGGCGCGCGGCTGGCTGCCGCCGACGGGATCGGCGTGCGGGTCTTCGGGCCGCAGCGGGCGCTCGGGCTCGGTGGCGTCGAGGGCATCGAGGTTGTCGACACCGCCGAGGCGATTGCCAACGACGAGGACCCGGTTCCGGCCGTCCGGGCCAAGAAGGAGGCCTCGGTCGTCCGCGCCGCCGGCGACGTCGCCGCGGGTAACTCGGCGGCGCTGGTGAGCTGCGGCTCGACCGGGGCGACGATGGCCGCCGCCACCTTCGGCCTGCGCCGGCTCAAAGGCGTGCAGCGGCCGGCCCTGGCGGTCCAGGTCCCCGTCCCCGGCAAACCGGTCCTCTTCCTCGACGTCGGCGCCAACGTCGAGGTCCGCGCCCAGCACCTGGTCCAGTTCGCCTTCCTCGGCGCCGCCTTCAGCGCCGCGGTGCTCGAGGTCCGCGACCCCTCGGTCGGGCTGCTGACCGTCGGCGAGGAGGCGGGCAAGGGACGCGAGGAGATCGTCGAGGCGCACCGCCTGCTCAGACGGGCGCCGGGGATCCGCTTTGCCGGCAACGTCGAGGGACGCGACCTTCCCGCCGCCGGCGTCGACGTCGTCGTCACCGACGGCTTCACCGGCAACGTCTCGCTGAAGCTGCTCGAGGGCACGGCGAAGGTCGTCGCCGCGGCGGTCGGCGATGCCGCCCGCTCCAACCCCGTCGCCGCGGTCGGCGGCCTGCTGCTGAAACCGGCGCTGAACGGGCTGCGGCGCGAGCTGCACCCGGACACGACCGGCGGCGCGATCCTGCTCGGCCTGCGGGGGATCGCCGTCGTCGGGCACGGCAGCTCCGGGCCGGAGGGGATCGCCAACGCGGTCCGCCTCGCCGCCCGCTGCGCCGAGGTCGACGCCGTCGGCCGCACCGCCGCCCTGCTCGCCGAGGGCGGAGCCGGGCGCGCCGCCCTCGCCGCCGAGGGCGACACGGCAGCGCCGTGATAGACAATCCGGGCAGATGAACCGCGAGGAAGTCCTCACCCTGGTGCGCGAGCACCTCGCCGAGGAGCTCGAAGTCGAGATCGGGCGGATCGACGAGGGGACCCGCTTCAAGGAGGACCTCGACGCCGACTCGCTCGACCTCTACGAGCTGGTGATGGAGCTCGAGGACCGCTACGGGGTCAGCGTCAGCGAGGAGCAGGCGACCCACATCAAGACGGTCGGCGACGCCGTCGGCTTCGTCCTCGAGCACGCGCCCGCCTAGGCCCTTGGCGACGGAGCAGGACTCAGCCGTTGCCGCCCTCTCGGGCCTGATCGCCGAGCTCCCCGAGGACCTCCGCCGGCAGGCGTTGACCCACTCCTCCTGGACCGAGCGCCGCGTCGATTCCTTCGAGCGCCTCGCCTTCCTCGGCGACAGCGTCCTCGGCCTCGCCGTCGCCACCCACGTCTACGAGAGCTTCGAGAAGCTGGCGGCGGGCGGTCTGACCAAGGTCCACAACCAGGCGGTCAGCGGCGTCTCCTGCGCCGACGTCGGCCTGCAGCTCGGCGTCCCGGAGATGCTGCGGGCGAACGAGCCCGAGGAATTCGTCGGCGCGATCCCGGCCGAGATCCTGCTCGAAGGCGGCCGGCCGCTGCCGGAGGCGACCGAGGCGCTGATCGGCGCCTGCTACGTCGCCTTCGGCTTCGAGCGGACCGCCGCCGCGGTGGCCGAGGCGTTCGAGCCGCGGATCGAGCTCGCCTCCGAGACCCGCATGGACTTCAAGTCGGCGCTGCAGGAGCTGCTCGCCCGGCGCGGGGCGCGCGTAACCTATGAGGTGGTCGCGGCGACGGGTCCCCCGCACCGGCGAACCTTCGAGGTGGCCGCGATCGTCGAGGACGAGCAGGTCGGGACGGGGAAGGGGCGGAGCAAGAAGGCGGCCGAGCAGGTTGCGGCCGAGGAGGCTTTGGCGCATCTTGGGGGTTAATCGCCCCGCTGTTGCGTCCGGGCCGGGCGCGAGCCTTTGCCAGATGCGAGGAGTGCGTGGATGTATCTGAGATCGATCTCGATGAAGGGGTTCAAGTCCTTTCCGGAGCGGACGACCCTGGAGTTCTCGCCCGGCGTCAGCGTCATCGTCGGCCCCAACGGCTCCGGCAAGAGCAACATCACCGACGCCGTGCTCTGGGCGCTCGGCGAGCAGAGCCCGGGGGCGATCCGCGGCGCCTCGATGCAGGACGTGATCTCCGCCGGCGGCAAGGGGATCGGCCAGCGCCGCGCCGCCGAGGTCGAGGTGACGATCGACAACTCCGACGGGCGCGCCGCCTCCGAGTTCTCCGAGATCGCCGTCGAGCGGCGGCTCGACCGCTCCGGCGACAGCGGCTACCGGCTGAACGGGGCCCGCTGCCGGCTCGCCGACGTCACCGACGTCCTCTCCGACACCAACCTCGGCCGCGAGATGCACTCGGTGATCAGCCAGGGCCGGGTGGAGACGATCATCCACTCGAAACCGCGCGAGCGGCGGCTGCTGATCGAGGAGGCCGCCGGCCTCGGCAAGCACCGCAAACGGCGCCGCCGGGCCGAGCTGAAGCTGCGCAGCGCCCGCGACAACCTCGACCGCGCGCTCGACGTCGAGCGCGAGGCACGGGCGCGGCTGCGGCCGCTGAAGCGCCAGGCCCAGGCGGCCGAGCTGGGGGCGCGGATCGAGCGCGAGGAGCTGGGCCTGCGGGCGCAGCTCGTCTCCGAGGAGCTGCGCTTCGGCGCCGACCGCGCCGCCGCGGCCGAGGAGGCGGCGAAGAAGGCGCGCGCCATCCGCGAGCGGCTGGAGCAGCAGCTGAGCGAGGTTTCCCAGCGCCGCTCCGCCGCCGAGGAGCGCTTCGCCGCCCGCGACCGCGAGCGCACCCAGGCCTGGGGCCTGCTGACGAAGCTGCGCGGCGACCAGGAGCGGGTCGCGGTGCGTATTGCCAACCTTTCCGGCCGCGAGGCCGAGCTGGAGGCGGGGCTGGAGAAACTGCGGGCCGAGCTCGGGCCGCTGACGCTCGACGTCGGCCCCGGCAGCGCGCCGGGCGAACGGGCGCGGAAGCTGGAAGAGGAGCTGGGGGAGATCGACGCCGGTCTGCGGACCGCGGGCGAGGGGCTGGGCGTCGCCCGCTCCTCCGACGCCGCCGAGGCCGCTCGCGAGGCGGCGCTGGGCGACGTCCGCGCCGGAGCCGAGCGCGCCTCGCGCCATGCCAAACGCGCCGAGGGCCTGCTCGGCGAGCGCCACCGCGAGGCGATGCGGGCGCGACTGGCCGCCGGCGAGGCGCTGCTCGACGACGTGCGCTGCGCGCTGAAGGCCGCCGAAGCCGCCGGGGCGGCGATCCGCGGCCGGGTCGAGCGGATCGAGCAGAAGGTGGTCGGCGGTCAGGACGACGGCGACGAGATCGCCGCAGAACTGAAGACCTGCTCGCAGCAGGAGTTCGAGCTGCAGGCGGAGATGAAGAAGACCTCCGACGAGCTGACCCGGGCCGAGGTCGAGGCCGCCCACCTCGGCGACCGGCGCGCCGAGGCCGAGCGCGAGCTCGCGTCGATCGCCGATCGGCTCGGCGAGGAGATCCCGCCGGCCACCGAGGCGCTGAGCGACGAGGCGCGGGCGGAGATCGACAAGCGGCTGGAGCGGCTGGAGCGGCGGCGGGCCCAGATCGGTCCGGTCAACCCGCTGGCCGAGCAGGAGTACGACGAAGCCCGCGAGCACGTTGAGGCCCTACAGGCGCAGCGTGAGGACATCGAGCGATCGATGCGGGAGCTGGAGTCGCTGATCCGCGACATCGACGCGGAGATCGAGCGGGCCTTCGAGGAGACCTTCGAGGCGACCGCCAAGAACTTCGAGGAGATGGTCGAGCACCTCTTCCCGGGCGGCCGCGGGCGGCTGCGCCGGGTCAGCCTGCGGCCGGTCCGTGATGAGGAGCGCCCGGCGGGGGAGCAGGAGGCGCCCACTGACGCCGAACCTGAGCCGGAGCCAGAGGAGGAGGACGAACAGCGCGACGAGCTCGGGGTCGAGATCGAGGTCACCCCGGCCGGCAAGTCGACGCGGAAGCTCTCGCTGCTCTCAGGCGGCGAGAAGTCCCTGGTCGCCCTCGCCTTCGTCTTCGCCGTCTTCCTCGCCCGGCCGTGCCCCTTCTACATCCTCGACGAGGTCGAGGCCGCCCTCGACGACGCCAACATCGACCGCTTCCTCCAGCTCATCCGCCGCTTCTCCGACCGCGCCCAGTTCGTCATCGTCACCCACCAGAAACGGACGATGGACGCCGCCGACGTTCTCTACGGCGTCTCGATGGGCGGTGACGGCGTCACCAAGGTGGTTAGTAGGCGGCTGCCGCGCGAAGTCGCCGAAGAATCCGGCGAGGACGAAGCACCGGGGCTCTCCGCTGTCGCTTAGGAGGGGGCGGGTGCCCCTCGCCAGACACCCCTCGCTATGGCTCGGGGTTGAGTGTCTGGAGAGAGGCACCCGCCCCCTCTAGCCGGTCGCTACCTTTCTTCGCCGTGACTACGACTTGGCAGGAGATCGTTGACTTGGGGGCGCGGCAGCCTGGGGGGGCGGTTGCGGTTGAGGAGGAAGCGCCGGAGAAGCGGCGCGGGGTCTTCCGGAAACTGCGCGAGAGCCTCTCGAAAAGCCGCCAGGCGCTGCAGGAGGAGATCAGCGCCAGCGTCTTCGACAAAATCGACGACGAGACCTGGGAGCTGCTGGAGGAGGCGCTGATCCTCGCCGACGTCGGCGCGCCGACCACGGCGGCGGTGGTCGAGCGGCTGGAGCAGGAGGTCGAGTCGGGCGCGGTGCCGATGGACGGGATCGCCGTCCGCGACCGCCTGATCGAGATCCTCGCCGAGGTCGCCTCGACCGGGCGGGCGCCGATCGATCTTTCGGCCGAGCCCGCGATCCTGATGATGGTCGGCGTCAACGGCACCGGCAAGACGACGACGATCGGCAAGATCGCCTGGCACCTGAGCAAGGAGATGGGCCTCGACGTGATCATGGCCGCCGCCGACACCTACCGCGCCGCCGCCGCCGAGCAGCTCGAAACCTGGGCCGAGCGCGCCGGCGCCGAGCTGGTCCGCGGCGAAGCGGGCTCCGACCCCGGCGCCGTCGCCTACGACGCGATCAACGCCGCCCGTGCCCGCGGCGCCGACGTCGTCATCGTCGACACCGCCGGGCGCCTCCACACCCAGAACAACCTGATGGACGAGCTGGCGAAGGTCCGCCGGGTGATCCAGAAGCAGATCCCCGAGGCTCCGCACGAGACCCTGATCTCGATCGACGCCACCACCGGCCAGAACGGCCTCCGCCAGGCCAAAGTCTTCTCCGAGTCCGTCGACGTCGACGGCGTCGTCCTGACCAAGCTCGACGGCACCGCCCGCGGCGGCATCGCCCTCGCGATCGCCTCCGACCTCGGCATCCCGGTGAAGCTGATCGGCGTCGGCGAGACCCTTGAGGACCTGCGGCCCTTCGACCCCGGCGACTACGCCAAAGCGCTGCTGGCGGAGTAGCCCGCAGGGCTGCTCTAAGCTGCTCGGACATGTTCGACCAGCTCTCAGAACGTCTGCAGTCGACCCTCTCTGAGGTCCGCTCGCGGGGGAAACTCAGCGAGTCCGACGTCGATTCGGCGATGCGCGAGATCAGGCTCGCCCTGCTCGAGGCGGACGTCAACTTCAAAGTCGTCAAAGGCTTCACGAAGACGCTGAAAGAACGCTGCCTCGGCGAGGACGTAATGTCGAGCCTCGATCCCGGCCAGCAGGTGGTGAAGATCGTCAACGAGGAGCTGGCGGGGCTGATGGGCGGCACCGGCTCGGAGCTGGCGATGGCCCCCAGCGGTCCGACCGTGATCCTGATGGCGGGCCTGCAGGGCTCCGGTAAGACGACCGCCTGCGCCAAGCTCGCCCAGTACTTCAAAAAGCAGGGCAAAGACGTCGCCCTCGCCGCCTGCGACGTCTACCGCCCGGCCGCGGTCGAGCAGCTGGAGACGATGGGGCAGCGCGCGGGCGCCCACGTCTACTCGAAGGGGACCGACGCCGACCCGGTCGAGATCGCCTCCTGGGCGCTCGACGAAGCCCGCGCCGAGCGCCGCGACGTGCTCGTGATCGACACCGCCGGTCGCCTCCACATCGACCAGGACCTGATGGCCGAGCTGGCGAAGATCCGCAAGCAGACCCGCCCCCACGACGTCCTCCTCGTCGTCGACGCGATGACCGGCCAGGACGCCGTCGGCGTCGCCGAATCCTTCGCCGAGGTCGCCGAGTTCGACGGCGTCGTGATGACCAAGCTCGACGGCGACGCCCGCGGCGGCGCCGCGCTCTCGGTCAAAGCCGTGACCGGCAAGCCGATCCTCTTCGCCTCCACCGGCGAGAAGATCGAGGACTTCGACAAGTTCCACCCCGACCGCATGGCCCAGCGCATCCTCGGCATGGGGGATGTCCTCAGCCTGATCGAGAAAGCCGAGCAGCAGGTCGACGAGGACGAAGCCGAGGCGCTGCAGGAGAAAATGAAGCGCGACCAGTTCACGCTCGAGGACTTCCTCAAGCAGATGAAGCAGGTCCGCAAAATGGGCCCCCTGAGCGGGATCATCGGGATGCTCCCCGGCATGGGGGCGATGAAGCAGCTGAAGAACGCCGACGTCGACGAGCGCGAGCTCGACCGGGTCGAGGCGATCATCCTCTCGATGACGCCCCGCGAGCGTGCCAACCCGGGGATCATCAACGGCTCCCGGCGCAAACGGATCGCCGCCGGCTCGGGGACCAAAGTCACGCAGGTGAACAACCTGGTCAAGCAGTTCGACCAGATGAAAGTGATGATGAAAGCGATGGCCAACGGGCGGATGCCGACGCCGCAGCAGATGTCCCAGCTCGCAAGCGGCGGCCAGCGCGCACCGCGCCCGAAGATCCGAAGACGCTAAGAATCAGGCGGCGCGTCCTCCGCTTCGCGTCCGGGCGTGCCTTTTCTGTAACCTCATGCGCCCTTATGGCAGTCCGAATCAGACTTAGACGCGTGGGTTCGAAGAAGAACCCGATCTGGCGCATCGTCGTCGCCGACAAACGCTCGCCGCGTGACGGGCGCACGATCGAGACGATCGGCCAGTACAACCCGCAGACCGAGCCCTCGACGATCAACATCGACGAGGAGCGCGCG
>DASSMM010000066.1:0-35301 GCA_035688825.1 Solirubrobacterales bacterium
GCCGACTCGCACGGCAACGTGATCCACCTCGGCGAGCGCGACTGCTCGCTGCAGCGCCGCCACCAGAAGGTGGTCGAGGAGGCGCCGGGCCCGCACGTCGACGAGGAGATGCGCGAGCGGATCGGCAAGATCGCCACCGACGCGGCAGAGGCGGTCGGCTACCGCGGCGCCGGCACGATCGAGGGGATGCAGGTCGGCGACGAGTACTTCTTCCTCGAGATGAACACCCGCGTCCAGGTCGAGCACTGCGTGACCGAGATGGTCACCGGCGTCGACATCGTCCGCGAGCAGATCCTCGTCGCCGCCGGCGAGCCGCTCTCGATCGCCCAGGAGGACGTCGAGCTGCGCGGCTGGTCGATCGAGTGCCGGATCAACGCCGAGGCGGCGCACAAGAACTACGCCCCGGCCCCGGGCCCGATCGGCGACTCCTACCACGAGCCCTCGGGCCCCGGCATCCGCGTCGACTCCGGCGTCGAGGCGGGTGGCGAGGTGACGCCGATGTACGACCCGATGGTGGCCAAGCTGATCGTCTGGGACGTCGACCGCGCCCACGCCACCCGCCGCATGCTGCGGGCGCTGGACGAATACGACACCGGCGGCCTCACCACCCTGATCCCCTTCCACAAGAAGATCCTTGCCACCGAGCAGTGGGCGCGCGGGGAGACCTGCCGCGACCTGATGGAAGACAAGGAGTGGCTGAAAACCACCGCTCCCGAGGACGCAGGCCCGCCCGAGCCCAGCGAGGACGGCGGCGAGGTCGTCACCCGCGACTACAAGGTCGAGGTCTCCGGCAAGCTCTTCGAGGTCAAGGTGATCGGCGAGGCACCCGCGGGCGGTGTCGCCGCCGCGCCCGCCGCGGGCGGACGAGGTCAAAAACAGCCGCCCAAACGGGAGCGCAAGGGCGGCGGCGGCCCAAGCGCCTCCAGCGAGGCCCTGCCCTCGCCGCTCCAGGGCACGATCCTCAAAGTCGCCGTCGAGCAGGGCGCCGAGGTCTCCGAGGGAGACCTGATCTGCGTGATCGAGGCGATGAAGATGGAGAACGAGATCACCGCCCACCGCAGCGGCAAGGTCGAGGAACTCCCGATCTCCGAAGGCGCCGCAGTAGGCAGCGGCGACACCCTCGCAGTCATCAAATAACTGCCCTAGCGAGCTAACCAACGCTCCGGTTGGGGGGTCTGGAGGACCCCCTCCCGACCCCCCCAAACCTCAGGCGTGCCGTTTGTGATGCCGTTTTTCTTCGCGTTCTTTTTCTTTGCGCCGTTCTTCTTCGCGCCGTTCCTTGCTCACCTTCTGCTGCTCCTTCTTCGTCAGCGGGAAGGGCGGGGCGGTTTCTCTGCAGGTGCGGCCGACGCAGGCCTCGAGACGGATGAGCTGCGCGTGGAGGTAGGCGCGGATCGGGAAGTAGTTGGGGACGCGGACGATGTTGTTGAGCTCGTTCGGGTCCTTGTTGATGTCGTAGAGCTCCTTCTCGCCGTCGGGCCACTCGATGTACTTGTAGGGGCCGAGGCGGATTCCCTCGTAGTCCTTCGGCGGGGCGATGATCGAGGCCTTGGCGGTGCCGCTGCGGCGAGACCGCACCTCGGTGACCGCCCGCTGCGCGGTCGGTTCGCCGTTGGCTTCGACGTCGTCGGTCTGGACGAAGGACTCGAAGAGGAAGGGGCGCCGGGTGCGCAGGCTGGGATCGCGGAAGAAGGGGACGAGCGATTGGCCGTCGACGCTTTTGTCCGGCGTCACCCCGGCGAGTTCGAGGATCGTCGGGGCGATGTCGATGTTCCCGGCCAGCTCGCCGGTAGCGGTGCCGGGTTTGATCCCCGGG
Source organism: Solirubrobacterales bacterium (assembly GCA_035688825.1). Taxonomy (GTDB): domain Bacteria; phylum Actinomycetota; class Thermoleophilia; order Solirubrobacterales; family 70-9; genus VAYN01. The sequence goes on from DASSMM010000066.1 coordinate 1,817, forward strand.
CCGCGGATCAGCAGCGGCAGGTGGGTCGCCGGCTCGTAGGCCAGGAACTTGCCGCCGGTGAGCCGGTGCTCGCCGTAGAAGAAGCCGTTGTCTGAGGTGAAGATGACGTAGGTGTTGCTGAGCCGGTGCTGGGCCCCGAGGGTGTCGAGCACCACTTTGACGCCGTCGTCGATCGCCCGCAGCGAGGCGAGTGCCTTCTGGTAGTAGACGCGGTAGGTGTGGATGTCGTTCAGCGACAGGTACGGCGCTTCGCGGATGAAGCGGGGCTTGTCGTTGACGTTGCCCTCGTTGAACCCTTCTTCGCGGTCGTGCGGGAAGGGGGCGCCGTCGAAGAGGGTGTAGTGGCGCGGAGCCGGCTCGGGCCCGGCCGGCCGGCGGAAGTCGCCATGCGGCGCCGTGTAGTCGAGCTGCAGGTAGAAGGGCTGTTCGGGCGAGGTCCCGTTCAGCTCTTCCCAGGCGATCCGGGTCAGCACGTCGGTCTCGTAGAGGCAGGGTTTGTCTTCGATCGTCGTGGTCGGGCAGCCGAAGTAGTCGCGTTCGCCGTATTCGCGCGTGTCCCAGCTGCCGGAGTCGCCGAAGGGGCCGTCGATCGTGCCGTTGTCGTTGAGCGAGTAGCCGTAGAAGTAGTGGTGGGTGTCGGCGTTCTCGACCGTGTGCCAGGCGCTCCATCCGGGCGGGACGTCGGTGCCGTTGTCGTACGGTTCGTCGCCGTAGCCGTTGAGGAACTTGCCGATGTGAATCGTCCGGTAGCCGGCGCCCTGCAGCCAGGTGGCGATGTTGTGGGTGAAGGCGCCGCGGGACTTGAAGCCGAGGTAGCCCCCGTTCGGCTGCACGTTGCCGCGGACGTTGGTGTTGTGCGCGTAGCGGCCGGTCATCAGGCTGACCCGGGAGGGGCAGCAGAGGGGATAGGAGACGTAGTAGCGGTTGAAGGTGATGCCGCGCCCGGCGATCATCGAGAGCGTGTTCGGCATCGCCGGGATGTCGATCCCGCCGGCGTTGAAGACCGTGTAGAGCTGGTCGAGCGTCTCGTCGTCGGTCTGGATGACGACGAAGCTGGGATGTTCGGGCGGGAAGGCGGAGGCGGAGGCGGCGCCGGCCTTCTGCGTGTCGGCGAAGACGAGCCCGACGAGCAGCGCCAGCAGCGCCGCCGCGGCGGCGAGGCGCGCGATCAGCGGCGCGCGCGCAGGACTGGGTTGTATCTCCGGCATCTGCATGGGGAAAGAGCTTCGGGGCGGTTTACCCCGAAACCGGCGCCTCACGCCTGAGTTGCGGCGTGAAAGCTAGAAGACGCTCAGGACGCGCCGAGCTTTTTAACTGCTTCGCGGAAGTTTTTCACCGTGGCGCTGGGGGCTTTGCGGCCTTCCAGTTTCTCGCCATGGCGGTTGACCCAGATCACCGGCACGTTCATTTTCAGCACCGGCGCGATGTCGGTCGTGTAGTTCGAGCCGATGTGGAGCCAGCCTTTCTTGCCGCCGATCCGCCGCGCGCACTCTTTGAAGTGGACGGGGTCGGGCTTGTAGCTGCGCACCTGCTGGGCGGTGACGACGAGGTCGAGTTCGGTCCGCAGGTGGCGGCGCGAGATCCCGAGCAGTTTGTCGTCGATGTTGGAGACGATCCCGATCTCGTATTTCTTCGCCAGCCGGTCCATCGCCGCGTTGGACTCGCGGAACGGCAGCCAGTAGGCGACGCTGTTGGGCAGGAACTGGGCCCGCGAGGGCTCCACTTCCCAGCCGATCTCGCCGGCGACTTTGACGATCGTCCGCCGCAGCACCTCGGCGTAGAGCTCGTAGGAGCCGGCCATGATTTCGGCCTGCACCTCCATGAATCGCTCGAGGAACGGGCCCTCTTCGAAGCTGAAGCCGTCTTTGGCCGCCTCTTTCTTGCAGGCCTCGACGATGCCTTTCTCCCAGTCGATGAGGGTGCCGTAGCAATCGGTGGTCACCCATTTGATGTTTTTGAGACTGGGAAGGGCCATGAGCGAGCGCGGCATTATGTCATTCGGATAGTCTGCCGCGTCGCGCTCCCCCCAGCGCCCTTTCGGACATGGACCTTCTCGAGTACCAGGGCAAGCAGCTGTTCGCCAAGCACGGCATCCCCGTGCCCAGCGGCGAGGTCGCCGACACGGTCGACGAGGCCGTCGCCGCGGCGGAGCGGATCGGCTACCCCTGCGCGATCAAGGCCCAGGTCCTGATCGGCGGTCGCGGCAAGGCGGGCGGGATCAAGATCGCCCAGGACGCCGAGGAGGCGCGCGCCCACGCCGACGCGATCCTCGGCATGGACATCGTCGGCCCGCACGGCGAGGGCCCCTTCCGCGTCGACCAGGTCTGGATCGAGGGCGGCTCGGACATCGCCGAGGAGTACTACGCCTCGGTCATCCTCGACCGCGGCGAGAAGAAGCTGCTGGCGATGGTCTCCGCCAGGGGCGGGATGGACATCGAGGCGGTCGCCGCCGAGGACCCCGACGCGCTGGTCAAGCGACACATCGACCCGACCCGCGAGTTCACCGCCGCCGACGCGCGCACGATCGTCGCCGACGCCGGCCTCGCCGAGGACGCGCTCGACGAGGCGGCCGAGGCGCTGGTGCGGCTGGCCGAGGTGGCTCGCGAGGAGGACGCGACCCTGATCGAGGTCAACCCGCTGATCGTCACCGCCGGCCGCGACGTCGTCGCCCTGGACTCGAAGGTGACGATCGACGGCAACTCGCTCTTCCGCCACCAGGACCTGGCCGAGATCGCCGACACCGTCGACGACCCGCAGGAGCAGATGGCGAAGGAAAAGGGCCTCACCTACGTGAAACTGGACGGCAACGTCGGCATCCTCGCCAACGGCGCCGGGCTCTGTATGTCGACGCTCGACGTCGTCGCCCAGGCCGGCGGCGCGCCCGCCAACTTCCTCGACGCCGGCGGCGGCTCCAAAGCCGAGGCGATCGTCAACGCGCTCGAAGTCATCAAGTCAGACGCGAAGGTGAGCGCGATCCTCTTCAACATCTTCGGCGGCATCACCCGCTGCGACGAGATCGCCAACGGGATCGTCACCGCCTCGCAGCAGATCGACCTCGGCGTGCCGCTGGTCGTCCGCCTCGACGGCACCAACTCCGAGGAGGGGCTGAAGATCCTCGCCGAAGCCGACCTGCCGAACCTGCACCAGGAGAAGACGATGCTCGACGCCGCTCGCCGCGTCGTCGAGCTCGCCGGGAGCGCCGCATGAGCATCATCGTCGACGAGGGCACGAAGCTCGCCGTCTCCGGCCTGACCGGCCGCGAGGGCTCCTTCCACGGCCTCCGCAACAAGGCCTACGGGACCGACCTCGTCGCCGGCGTTACGCCCGGCAAGGGCGGCCAGGACGTCGAGGGCGTGCCGGTCTTCGACACGATCAAGGGGGCGGTCGACGAGGCGGGCGCCAACACCTCGATGATCTTCGTCCCGGCGCGCTTCGCCGCCGCGGCGATCGACGAGGCGATCGACTCCGGGGTCGAGACGGTGATCGCGATCACCGAGGGGATCCCGGTCCTCGACATGCTCTCCACCTACTGGAAGGCGAAGGAGGCGGGCGTGCGGCTGATCGGCCCCAACTGCCCCGGCGTCCTCTCGCCCGGCAAGGCCAACGTCGGCATCATCCCGGCCCAGTTCTTCGACCCCGGCCCGATCGGCGTCGTCTCCAAGAGCGGCACCTTGACCTACCAGATCGGCAACGAGCTGAAGCAGGCCGGGACCGGCAACTCCTCGATCGTCGGCATCGGCGGCGACCCGATCGTCGGCTCGGACTTCATCGACATCCTCACCATGTACGAGGCAGACCCCGACACCGAGCTGATCGTGATGGTCGGCGAGATCGGCGGCGATGCCGAGGAGCGCGCAGCCGAGTTCATCGCCTCCGACATCTCCAAGCCGGTCGTCGCCTACATCGCCGGCTTCACCGCGCCTCCGGGCAAGCAGATGGGCCACGCCGGCGCGATCATCTCCGGCTCCTCCGGCACCGCCCAGGCGAAGAAAGACGCGCTCGAAGCGAAGGGCGTGCGGGTCGGCGAAAGCCCGACCGAGACGGCGCAGATCGCCGCCGAGATGCTGCGCTCGCTCTAAGTGCCGTAGACCGGCTTCGGCCGTTCGACCAGCGCACCGACGATCGCTTCCATCCCCTCGAAGGACCCGTACGGGTTGACGGTTTCGATGAAGTCCGGGGCGGGCGGCGGGTTGACAGCGATTTTCACCCCGGGAAGGTCGACCCAGGCGGTGAAGGCCTGGGGTGCCTTCCTCGGGCAGCGCGCGTAGTCCTTTTTGTAGCCGCCGAAGATCGTCGCGCTGCCGCTGGGGATCGTCACCGTGCGGGTCTTGGTGCACTTCCAGGACGTGATCGCCTTGGCGGTCTTCGAACCGGAGAAGACCTTCCAGTTCTGCGGCGTCCAGGTCGCCAGGCGGATGCGTTCATAGAGCACCTCGAGCGGCGCGTACGGCCCTTCGGCGTAACCACCCGAGCGTTCTTCGGGGATCGGCTTGCCCGCGAAGGCGGACTCGTACAGTCGGTTGGCGGGCAGGCCGTCACCTGGTTCGAAGACGGGCCCGAGCCAGTAGACGGGGATGTCGATCGCCGGGTCGTCGAGACCGACTTCGGCATCGGAGCGTTCGGCGGCGGTGTACGGGGTCGGCTCGAGCACGTGGGCCTGCTGGCGCGGCGCCAGTTCGGCGACGACGCGGTCGTTGGTGGCGAAGGAGCCGCCCAAGGCAACGACCGCGGCGATGGTGTTGCCGCTGCGCCAGGCGAGGAGCGAGGACTTGTGTTTGCCGCGCAGCAGGTAGGGAAACCAGGCCCGCGTCGTGTGGAAGAGCTGGGTCCGCGCGCCGACCTGGAGGCTCGTCGCCACCTTCCGCGGCGGGCCGCCGATCAGAGCGCGGCCAAGCATCGTCGGGACCAGGCGCCAGGCTTCCTCGGCGGCGGCGTCGCTGCCGAGCGCCAGCACGCCGCTGAAGATGACCGGTGCGGCAGGCTGCTCGCCGGGGATCTCGTAGCGTCTGTCATAGGCGGCGATGCAGCCCTTGGGGCGATACCTGCGCACGAACTCGACCATTCCGCCGTGTTGCGCGGACGGCTCGCTGAAGGCTTCGCAGAGCAGGCCGTCGTCTCCTCGTCCCTCGCCGAGGTAGCCGTTGCCGAAGCCGGGGGGCAGGTCGGAGAGTTGCAGCACCATCTCCGTCTGATCGACCTTCGGCGGGCGGTAGCCACCGGCCGCGTCACTTGCGGAGCCGCCGAGCAGCGCGACGCCGAGCGCTAAGGCGAGCACCGCGGCGAGGGCGACGGTGCCGAGGCGGAAACCGGACGAGCCCCCCATGCGGCGCGAGTATAGGCGGGGGTTCGCAGCCCTTGCCGCGTTGCTAGGGTCGAAGGCCGATGGCAGGCGACACGATCTCATTCGCGCGCGGCGCCCCGAGCGCCGACATCCTCCCCCACGAGCAGGTGCGGGAGGCGGCGCAGCGGGCGCTCGCCTCCGACTGGGAAACGGCGCTTTCCTACGGGGTCGGGATCGGCCATCCGGGCCTCTGCCGGTGGGTGGCGGAGCGGCACGGGCATCTCGACGCCGGCCAGGTGATGATCACCAACGGCTCGCTGGAGGCGGGGGCGATGCTGTTTCAGCACCTGCTCGGTCCCGGCGATCGCGTCGCCGTCGAGCAGCCGAGCTACGACCGCACCCTGCTCCTGCTGCAGCAGCTCGGGGTCGAGCTGGTGCCGATCTCGCTCGAGGCCGACGGGCTCGACGTCGGCGAGTTGGAGGCGGCGCTGGCGCAGGGGCCGCTGAAGTTCGCCCACGTCATCCCCAACGCCCACAACCCGGCCGGTTGCACGCTCTCCGTCGAGAAGCGACGGCGCCTGGTCGAGCTCGCCGCCGAGCACGACTTCTGGATCTTCGAGGACGACCCTTACCGCGAGCTCCCCTTCGAGGGCGAGCCGCTGGAGACGATGCTCTCGCTCGACCGGGGCGGGAAAGTCATCCACGCATCCTCCTTTTCGAAGACGGTCAGCCCCGGCGTCCGCGTCGGCTACCTCGCCGGTCCCGAGGACGAGATCAAGAAACTGGCGAAGAAGGCCAACGAGACCTACATCTCGCCGAACATGCTGGCCGAGTCGATCGTGCTCGAGCTCTGCCGCAGCGGCGAGCTTGATCGCAACATCGAGTTCGTCAAGGGCGAGCTGAAGGCGCGCTGCGACGCGCTGGTCTCGGCGCTGGAAGAGCAGATCCCCGAGGCCGAGTTCGTCGTCCCCGACGGCGGCTACTTCCTCTGGCTCGACCTCGCCGAGGGCACCGACAGCGCCGCCCTGCTGGCGGAGGCGAAAGGCCACGGCGTCACCTTCGTCGCCGGCCCCGACTTCATGCTCGACGGCGGCGAGCGCAGCCTGCGCCTCTCGTTTGCGCCGGTCCCGGCCGACAAGGCCGCCGAGGGCGTGAAGCGGATCGCCGCTGCGTTGGCAGACCTGCGCGCAGGCTCTCCGGCCTAGAGACTTCTGACCAAGCAGAGCAAGGACGCAGGGAGCGTGGCGTGCTCGGCACGCGAGCGACCGAGGACGCCGCTATGCGGCGCGTCAGATGTCTCTAGGGGCGGCTGAGCGGAGGGCGCCGGCTGAGGCGATCACCACCAACCCGATCGCGACGATTTCCAGCGCCTCCAGATCTTGGGAGAGGGCGAGGAAGCCGATTGCCGCGGCGACCGCCGGCTCCAGGCTCATCAGCACGCCGAAGACGGCCCGGGGCAGGCGGCGCAGGGCCTCCATCTCGGCGGCGTAGGGGATCGCGGTGCTGAGGACGCCGACCGCGGCGCCGGCGGCGAGGGTCGAGGCGGCGAGGAGGTCGCCGCCGCCCTGGGCGATGCCCAGTGGCGCCACCATCGCCGCCGAGAGGACCGCCGCCATCGTCGCCCCACCCGGACCGGGGGCCAGGGCGCCGACCCGGTCGCTGAGGACGATGTAGGCACCCCAGAAGAAGCCGGCGGTCAGCGCCAGCAGCACTCCGAGTCCGTCGATCCCACTCCCACTGCCATCAGAGAGCAGGACGATCCCCGCCGCCGCCAGCACCACCCAGAGGACGTCGCGCGGCCGCCGCGAGCCGAGGACCGCCACTCCGAGCGGGCCGACGAACTCGAGCGTCACCGTGATCCCCAGCGGCAGCCGGTCCAGCGCGGCGTAGAAGAAGAGGTTGACCGCGGCGACCGAGACGCTCAGCAGCCAGACGTCCCGGTGCGGCCATTCCCGCACCCGCAGCGGCGCCCCGCGCGTAAAGATGAGCAGCGCGATCGCCCCGAAGCCGGCCCGCAGGAAGACGGCGCCCGCCGGCCCAACGGAGTCGAAGAGCCCGGTCGCCAGCGCCGACCCGCTCTGCACCGAAACGATCGATCCGAGCGTCAGCAGCGCCGCCCCCCGCGTCCCGGCACCTCCCCTCCCGAACTGCATCAACTTATCCACCTGGCAGATAGACAAGTTGATGCAGTTCGAGCCATCCGGGGATTCTGATCCACGCGGGATGCCTCCCCCGTAAGGCAAGGCAGGTAAACGACCAGGAGGCGACTACGCGATGGCAGAGATCAAGCAGCTGGCGGGACCCCAATCGAGGCGCAGGTTCCTCGCGGTCGGCGGCGGCTCCACCGCGCTCGCCGCCTTTCTCGCTGCCTGCGGCAGCGACGGCGACAGCACGAGCACCGGCGCCACCGCGATGAAGCCGGCGGGCAAGAGCGAAACCGCCGAATTCGGCAAGGGCGACGTCGGCATCCTCAACTACGCGCTCACGCTCGAGTACCTCGAGACCGCCTTCTACGCCGAAGTCGTCAAGAGCGGCCTCTTCAAGGGCGCCGACCTGGAGACGATCCGCAAGTTCGGCCGCGAGGAGGCCGAACACGTGCAGGCGCTGACCCAGGCGGTAAAGAGCCTCGGCGGCAAGCCGGCGCCGGAACCGAAAGCCGAATTCCCGCTGAAGAGCGCGAAGTCGGTGCTGGAACTGGCGGCGACGGTGGAGAACCTCGGCGCCGCCGCCTACCTCGGGCAGGCGGCCAACATCGAAAGCCCGGAAGTGCTGGCGAGCGCGCTGGCGATCCACAGCGTCGAGGGACGGCACGCCGCCGCCCTCAACACCCTGCTGGGCAAGACGATCACCCCCGATGGGGCCTTCGCCAAGCCCGCCGACGTGAAGACCGTCCTCAAGTCCGTCGAACCGTTCATCGTCGGTTGAAAGGAGCAGCAATGAGCGCAGAGCAAACCCGCAGCGAGTTCCTGGCCAAAGGCGCCGTCGCCGTCGGCTCCGCCTACGGGGCCACGATGGTCGGCCCGTACGTGCGCCGCGCCCTGGCGATGAGCGGCGGCAGCGACGTCGACATCCTCAACTTCGCCCTCACCCTCGAGTACCTGGAGGCGAAGTTCTACGAAGAAGCGAAGACCCGGGCGAAGCCGAGCGGGGAACTGAAGAGCCTCGTCAACCTGCTGGCCGACGACGAGCAGCAGCACGTCGAAGCGCTGACGGCGACGATCAAGCAGCTCGGCGGCAAGCCGGTCGCGGAGCCGAAGTTCGACTTCCCCTACAGCGGCACCGGCGGCTTCCTGAAGCTGGCGCAGACCTTCGAGGACACCGGCGTCAGCGCCTACAACGGCGCCGCGCCGATGATCAAGTCCAAAGAAGTGCTGGCGGCGGCGGGCGGGATCGTCCAGGTCGAGGCACGCCACGCGGCGGCGATCCGGCTACAGAACAAGACCGAACCGGCCCCCGCGGCCTTCGACACCCCGCTCGACGAAAAGCAGGTGCTGAAGGCAGTGGAACCGTTCCTCGCCTAGGAAACGGGTAGGGGAGCGGCGAAGATCGAGGCGATGGCGGTACGGCGAGAGAAGGCGGAGCGGCTGGCGGACGAGGAGCTGATGCCCCTGGTCGGCCGCAAGGACCCGGAGGCGTTCGAGGTCCTCTACGACCGCCACGGGGGTGCCGCCTACTCGCTCGCCTACCGGATCGTCGGCGACCGCGCCGCCGCCGAGGAAGTGACCCAGGAGGCCTTCATCTCCGTCTGGCGCAGCGGCGCCCGCTTCGACGCGGCCCGCGGCAGCGTCCGCTCCTGGCTGCTCAGCGTCGTCCGCAACCGGGCGATCGACTTCCTCCGCAGCAAGGCCGGCAAGGCACCGAAACTCGACTTCGACGACGAGTCCGCCCTGGAGCAGCGGCCGGCGGCGGAGCGGACCGAGGAAGAGGCGCTGCGGCGCGAGACCGCGGTCGAGGTGCGCGGGGCGATCGGCAAGCTGCCGGGCGAGCAGGCGAAGGTGATCGAGCTCGCCTACTTCGGCGGCTTCAGTCACTCGGAGATCGCCGAGATCCTCAGCCTGCCGATGGGCACGGTGAAGGGAAGGATGCGGCTCGGGTTGGAGAAGATCAGGGGAGAGCTTGCGGAGGGGCTGGCATGAACGGCAACGATCACAACCGGTGGAGCGAGGACCTGGCGGCCTACATGCTGGGCGCGCTGGAACCGCGCGAGGCGGCGGAGTTCGAGCGCCACCTGGAGGGCTGCGAGCGTTGCCGGGGCGAGATGCGCTGGCTCGAGCCGGCGCTGCAACTGCTGCCGGAGTCGGTCGAGCGGCAGGAGCCGCCGCCGCGGCTGCGCCAGGCGCTGATGGCTGAGGTGCGTGCGGACGTGGGGGAGGATCCGGGCGGTGAGCGCAGCGGCCTCCTCCCGGAGTGGCTGCGCAGAGGCTTCGGGACCCGCGGGCTGCGGCTGGCGACCGGCCTCGCCGCCATCGCCCTCGTGGTCGCCGTCGTCGCCGGCTACGAGATCGGCAAGGGCGGTTCCGACGGGGAAGAACGCCCGACGACGCTTGTCACCCATGAACACGGGGTGACCGTGAAGATGGTCCGCGAAGGCGACGGCGGCACCCTGCACCTGGCCAAGCTCCACCAGCTTCCGCCCGACAAGGTCCTGGAGGCCTGGGTGCGCCGGGAAGGGACGATCGAAGCGGTTCCGGCGCTGCTGGTCCCCGACCGCAAGGGTCAGGCGGAGACGACGATCGCCGACATGAGCGGCGTCGACACGGTGATGGTCACCGAAGAGCCCCAAGGCGGCAGCGACGAACCGACGGGGGACGCAATCGTGACGATGACGGTGCCGCAGTAAACGCGCGAAGCGCGCGTTTAGCGGCCGTAGCGGTCAGACGAGAGCACCAGCTGCTCCGGGATCGCCGCGCGGGGCGGCGGCGCCGGGTCGGCGCGGACCGAGACGGTCTCGGCGACGCTGCGGCTGACTTCGTGGCTGCCGTCCGCCGAGGCGATGACGACGCGGTCCTCGTCGGAGGTCTCGATCTTGCCTTCGAGCCCGGGGTCGAGGCCGGCGTCCTTGAGGTAGTGCAGCAGCTCCTCGGCCTCGTTCTCGAACCGCAGGACGGTGACGTCGGCGCCGATCTCGACGTCGGCCAGCAGCGAGCCCTGCTCGCGCACGCCCTCGACGATCGGGTGCCCGTGGGGGCAGGTGGTCGCGTCGCCGATCGCCGCCCGCATCCGCTCCTCCAGCACCGGGCTCATCGCGTGCTCGATCCGCTCGGCCTCCTCGTGCACCTCGTCCCAGGGGATCCCCAGCACGTCGGTGAGGAAGCGCTCGATCATCCGATGGCGGCGGACGATGTAGCTGGCGTGCTCGCGCCCCGACTCGGTGAAGGAGAGCGATTTGTTCGGGTTGCGCTCGACGTAGCCGTCGTCGACCAGGCGGCCGATCATCTCGTGCACGGTCGGCGGCGAGAGCTGCATCGCCCGGGCGATGTTGGCGCCGGTCATCGGCAGCCCCGCCTCCTCGAGCCAGAACATGATCTCCAGGTACTCCTGCTCGGCGACGGTCGCGTGCGCGTCCATGGGTTCGAGTCTACCCACCCGCCGACGGGCCGATTTCGTCCCGCATAGGGACGTTTTCGTCCCGTCGGCGGAGTTAGCGGCGTTCCATCAGGCTGGAGACGACCGCCTCGTAGAAGCCGTCGCCCATCTCGCCCTCGGTGACGGTGACGTTGTCCCAGGCGGGGAGGGCGGCGCGCAGGCCTTCGTCGTTGCGGGGCCCGTTGGCGACGACGAAGAAGCGGCCGACCGCGGCCGCGACCTCGAGGTCCTCGACCGAGTCGCCGACGGCGATGCAGTCGGCGGGGTCGTAGCCGCGGGCACGGGCGTGGCCGGCGACCGCGCCCGCCTTGCTGACCTGCTTCGGGACCAGGTGGTAGGCGTGGGTGCGGCCCTCGACGGTCGGCATCGGGCGGCCGATCGCGCCGTTGTCGAGCAGGCGCAGGTCGCCGTCGCCGCGCTCGTGCAGGAGCGCGTTCGCCTCCTCGACGTCGACCTTGCCGCGGAAGAGGTGGGAGAGGACGCGGCCGTGGTGCCAGGGAGAGTGGTACTCGAGCCGCCCCTCGAAGTGCTCGAACAGCAGCTTCGGGATCCCGCGCTCCTCGATCTGCTCGTAGATCGTCCCGCCCTCGCTCGGCGCCATCGCCCCGGTCATCAGCGTCGTCTCGCCGTCGATCGCGAAGGCGCAGCCGGCCTCGTAGATGTAGGAGGTCTGGCCCATCAGCCGCGCCGCCTCGTGCACCTGCGGCTCACGGCGGCCGGACATGATCACGACCTCGGCGCCGACCCGGTGGCAGGCTTCGAGCGCCCGCGCCTGCGCCAGGCTGAAGCCCCCCTCGGCGTCGCGGAAGAGCGAGCTGCCCCGCCCGAGCAGGGTCCCGTCGAGATCGGTGTAGACGCAGCGGAGCGGCATCGGCGCGGTCGCTACCGTAGCGGGCGATGGCGTGGAGGCTGGCTGACCGGACCCTCGACCTGGCGCGACCGCTCGGCGCCGGGATCGTCAACGTCACCGTCGACTCGATGTTCGAGGGCGCCCGCAGCGGCACTCCCGAGCAGGCGGTGCGGGACGGTCTGGCGCTGGCCGAGACCGGCTTCGAGATGCTCGACGTCGGCGCCGTGGCGGCGAAAGCCGGCCCCCCGGTCCCCCCCGAGGACGAGGCCGCAGCGCTGGTCCCGGCGGTGGAAGGGCTCGTGCGCCAATCGCGTGGTTCCTTTCGCACCGATGACGTGCAAAAGGAACCACGGGATGTGCCGGTGTCTGCCGACACGTTCTCGGTCGAGGTCGCGCGACGAGCGCTGGAGGCGGGGGCTTGCGTCGTCAACGACATCTCCGGTGGATGCGAGGAGATGTTCGAGCTGGTCGCCGGGACCGGAGCCGGCTACGTCCTCATGCACATCGAGGGGCCGCCGCGGGTCGATCGGCCCTGGCGGGATTACGACGACGTCGTCGACCGCCTGCGCGCCTGGTTTGAGGGGAGAATCGAAGTCGCCCGGGACCTTGGGGTGGCGGAGGAGCAGATCGCCATCGACCCGGGACTCGACTTCGACCTCAGCCCCGAGCAGGACCTGGAGGTCCTGCGCCGCCTCGGCGAGCTGCGGGAGCTCGGCCTGCCGCTCTACGTCTCGCTCTCGCGCAAGGACTTCATCGGCGCGGTCCTGGCGGGATCGTGGGACGAGCGGCTGCCCGCGAGCGAGCGCGAGTGGGGGACGGTCGCCGCGGTCACCCTCGCCGTCCGCGAGGGCGCCGACGTCCTCCGCATCCACGACCGCAGCTCCCTCCAGGCGATGCACGTAGCCGCCGAGATCTGCCGCCCCTCAGGCGCCGACGGGACGAAAACGTCCCGCATAAGGACGTTTTCGGCCCGTCGGGGAGGGAGTTGATGGCTCGCGGGGGGTCGTTACTCGCCTCCGACTGGGCGATCGCTATCGATCCGGCTCGGCGGGACGGGCGGATCGTCGCCGAGTCGGCCGAGGAGGAGCGGCGGTCGCGGCCGGCCCCGTTGCCGATGGAGCTGCACCCGGGGCTGCGGGACGCCCTCGGGCGGGTCGGGATCGACTCCCTCTACACGCACCAGCTCCGCGCCTTCGAGCTCGCCGAGGACTCCAACCTGGTCATCACCAGCGGCACCGCCTCGGGCAAGAGCCTCGCCTTCAACCTGCCGGTCCTGAACTCGATCGCCGCGCGTCCCAAAGACCGGGCGCTCTACCTCTACCCGACCAAGGCGCTGGCCCAGGACCAGGCGCGCAAGCTCGCCATGCTGCGCCCGCCGGGCCTGCGCGAGGCGATCTACGACGGCGACACGCCGCGGGAAGAGCGCCCGGCGATCCGCCGCCGCTCCAACCTCATCCTCACCAACCCGGACATGCTCCACGTCGCCCTGCTCCCGAACCACAAGAGCTGGGGCGACTTCCTCGCCAACCTCGAGTGGGTCGTCGTCGACGAGGCCCACACCTACCGCGGCGTCTTCGGCTCCCACGTCGCCAATGTGCTGCGGCGGTTGCGGCGGTTGGCCCGCGCCTACGGGCGCGAGCCGCGCTTCCTGCTCGCCTCGGCGACGATCGCCAACCCGGTCGAGCTGGCGGAAGAGCTGGTCGGGACGCCCTTCGAGCTGGTCGACGACGACGGCGCGCCGCGCGCCGGCCGCGAGATCGCGATGTGGAACCCACCGCTGATCGACGAGCGCAGCGGCACCCGCCGCTCGGCTCTCTCGGAGGCAGCCGACCTCCTGGCCGAGCTCGTCTCCCAGAACGTGCGGACGATCTGCTTCCTCAAAAGCAGGCGCGGGATCGAGCTGATCCAGCGCTTCGCCCGCGAAAACCTCGAGCGCCGCGGCAAGCCCGAGCTGGCGAAGCGGATCGCCCCCTACCGCGGCGGCTACACCCCGCAGCAGCGGCGCGAGATCGAGACCCGCCTCGCCGCCGGCGAGCTGCTGGCGGTCGTCGCCACCGACGCGCTGGAGCTCGGGATCGACGTCGGCGAGCTCGACGCGGCGATCTGCACGACCTTTCCTGGCACCGTCGCCAGCCTGCGGCAGATGTGGGGGCGGGCGGGGCGCCGCCGCCGCGGCCTCGCCGTCTACGTCGCCGGCCAGGACGCGCTCGACCAGTTCTTCTGCCGCCACCCGGAGGAGTTCCTCGGGCGTCCGGTCGAGGCGGCGATCCTCGACCACGGCAACGACCAGATCGCCTCCCGGCACCTGATCGCGGCGGCCTACGAGCTCCCCCTCACGAGCAGCGATGACGAGGTCTTCGGCGAGGGCTGGCGCGAGCGCGCCGAACGGCTGGTCGCGGCGGGCGAGCTGCGCGAGGTCGGCGGCAAGCTGCTGCCGCGGCGCCCGGAGTTCGTCGCCAACCGGATCGCCCTGCGCTCGGCCTCGGCCGACTCGGTCGCGGTAATCGAGCGCGAGGCGGGGGAGATGCTCGGCCTGGTCGAGGCCGAGCGCGCCTTCACGACGATCCACCCCGGCGCCGTCTACCTCCACCTCGGCCGCTCCTACGAGGTCGACCGGCTCGACATCGAGGAGCGGCGGGCGCTCGTCTCCGCCTTCGACGGCGACTGGTACACGCGGCCGAAAAAGGAGACCGAGATCTACATCGAACGCGTGCACGAGCAGCGCGAGGTCGCCGGAGTGCAGCTCAACTTCGGCGAGGTCTCGGTGACCGAGCAGGTGATCGCCTTCCAGCGGGTCTCGGTCTCAGACCAGGAACCGATCGACATCGTCGCCCTCGAGCTGCCCGAGCAGAGCTTCGTCACCCAGGCGCTCTGGTACGTGCTGCCGGACAAGCTCAGCGGCAAACTGCCGACCGAGGCGCTGCTCGGCTCCCTGCACGCGACCGAGCACAGTCAGATCGCGGTCCTGCCGCTGATCGCGATGTGCGACCGCTGGGACATCGGCGGCCTCTCGACCAACGTCCACTTCCAGACCGGCCGCTCGACGATCTTCATCTACGACGGCCACCCCGGCGGGGTCGGGATCACCCGCCGCGGCTACGAGGAGTTCGAGCGCCTGCTCGGCGACGCCGAGCGCCTGATCGCCGAGTGCCCCTGCGAGTCCGGCTGCCCCTCCTGCGTCCAGAGCCCGAAGTGCGGCAACCTCAACGAACCGCTCCACAAGGCCGGCGCCCTGGAGCTGATGGGCCTGATGCGGAGCGAGCTGTAGGGCGCCTCCAACGAACTCAGCGCCCCGGCCAGAGCTCGCGCAGGGCGAGGATCGCGAAGGCGTGGGACCAGGCGAGCGGGGTCGTCGAGGCGGGGACGCCGGTGTGGGCGTCGACCCGCTCGGGGAGGGCGCCGGCCGAGGTGGCAGCACGGCGCAGGTCGGCGAGGAGGTGCAGGGCCTGCCGCCGTTCGCCGAGGGCGGCGAGCGACCAGGCGGTCCAGGCGGTGGGGGCGGTCCAGGGATCGACCCCCGGCCAGCCTTCGCTCGGGGTGATCCCGAACCGCCCGCCGTGCTCGGCAAGGGCGAGCATCGTCCTCCGCGCCGCGGGGTAGAGCGACCGCCGCCGAAACGGCTCGACCGCCCAGGCCGCCGCCGAATCGAGCCCGGACTTCGGGTCCCCCAGTCGCCGCACCAGCCGACGGGACGATTTCCCTCCATATAGGGGTACCTTCGTCCCGTCGGCGGCGATCGCGTTGGCGAGGTAATCGCCGTGACCGCCCTCCTGGTAGTCAGCGCGGTCGCGCCAGGGCAGCGGGTAGGTGGGGGAGAGGATTCGTGCCGCGTGCCGGGCTGAGCCGATCAGCCCGGATGCCTGCGCCGCGGCGGCGACCCAACCGATCGCGTCTCCCTGGGCCGCCCGCCCCGTCACGGGGCTGCCGTCGCCGTGGAAACGGGCCGCCTCCTCCAGACCCAGACCGAGCAGGAAGCGGGTCGTCCTCTCCGCTTGCTCGTGGTAGCCCGCAGCGGCGAAAGCGAGAACAGCGGCGGCCGCGTCCCGCGGCCACACGTAGGCCCAGCCGTCGCGGGCCCCGGCGGCGACGGCGCCGCTGCGCCTATCGGTCAGCGCCCGCAGGACCAGAAGCGAGCGCCTGTACATCGCAACCGCCCAAGGCGGCGCGGAGGCGGCCAGGGGTCGGCCCCGCCCCAGCCAGCGACGATCGCCGCGTTCGGCGGCCCGGACCGTGGCTCGCGCCACGCCGTCGTCGCAGTCCAACCGACGCTCAGCTTCGGGCTCGTGCGAACGCAGTCCGATCCGCACCCTCGGACTCGCCTCGGTGAGGCAGGCGAGTCGGGACCAGCCGGCTGCGTAGACGAGGCGAACCCGCTCTCTCCCGAACCGCGCGGTGGTAACCACCACGTTGGTGCCCTCCCGGTATCGCTGCTCGACCGAGTCCGCCGTCCACAGCGGCCGCGCCCGGCGCCCGTCTATCGAGACCCAGGGCACGATCCCCGTATCCGACGGCACCGTCCCCGCCGCCTGCCGCGCCGCCGGATTCTCGATCAGGGCCCGCCCCGCCGGCCCCGGCGCTCGTAGGTCGACCACGTCCCCGTAGGCGTCGATCGCCGCCGTCAACCCGCCGTCGCCGACGACCGCCGTCCCCAGGAACGGCGCCGGCTCCCCGGCCAGCCCCGCCGGCGTCCGCGGATCCGCCCCCGACCCGCCCGAGAGCAGCAGCGCCCCCGCCGTCACCGCGGCGACCAGCCCCAGCACCGCCCGAGCCCAGCTCATCCCCCCATGCAATCAGCCCCGCTCGCTGCGCTCCCGGTAGCCTTGACCCTCGCGCTTCAGGCGCCCAGGCGAGGTAGCTCAGTTGGTAGAGCACACGACTGAAAATCGTGGTGTCGCGGGTTCGAATCCCGCCCTCGCCACTCTCGCTGCGCTCAGGCTCCCAGCGCCATGAACAGTTCGCGCTCTCTCGGGTTGCCGAGCGAGCGGTCGAAGACGGGGATCGAGGCGCCGGGGATCTGGAGGGTGCCGCCGTCCTCTCCCTCGGTGCGGGTGGCGGTGACTTCGCTGCGGCTCCAGGAGGCGATCTCGCCTTTGATGTGGGCGCCGTTGTCGTTGCCGTCTTCGTCGCTGATCGGGGTCCCCTTGAGGGCGACGACGCGGTCGGGGGTGACGGCGAGGATGAAGCGCTTCGGCAGCGCCTTCGAGGGCCGGGGGGAGACGAGCTTGATCAGCGCCGCGCCGGTCACCATCGAGAGCGTCGAGGGCGGCTTGCCCTGGCTCAGCGCGGCGACGGCGACCACTTCTTCGCCCAACTCCTTTTCGACGACCTCTCGCATCGTCGTCTGTCCGGACATCGATTCGCGCAGCGTGCCCATCTCTCTCCTGGTGGCTGGGAATTCCGTTGCAGCGCGGAGTATCCGTCCGAGGGCGGCGGCACCATCGAGGCATGTTCCAGATTCTCGTTGCCTGCTCGAGCTGTGAAGAGGAGACCGAGGTCCTGGTCGAGGATCTCGAGGACGTCGACCGCGAGGCCTGCCCCTGCGGGTACAGCTACGTCGTCCTCACGGTCAGCGAGTTCGAGCCGGTTTATGCGGAGCAGGCGCAGGTGATCGAGCTGCCGCGGCGGCGGAAGCTCTCGAACGCGGCCTAATCGCCCGTCGCTTCAGCAGGTCCAGTCGCTGACGCCGGTGACCTTGACGCCGGGCTCGGGCGGTTGCCGGGCCAGGCGCACGAGGCGGGTGCAGAGGAAGTTGCCCTGCTCCTCGGTCTTGCGGTGATCGAAGATCCGGCAGAGGACGACGTTGTCGCCGAGGCGGCGGCAGTTCTGGACGCCGGCCTTGTGGCAGCTCGAGTCGTGCTCGCAGGTGCTCTCGGCGAAGGCGCCGGCCCGCTCACGCGCATCGGGGATCGAGAGCTTCTCCCCGGCCAGCGCCGGCGGCGCGCTGACCAGGAGCAGCGAGGCGGCGGCGAGCAGGAGGACGAGGCGGCGGCTCACGGCAGCGCGTCCGGGTCGAGCCGCGGGATCGCCGCTTTGGCGAGGTACTGCTCGCCGGTCGTCAGCGTCACCGACTTGTCCTTGACGAAGTCGCGGACCGCGACCGTGCCTTCGGCCACTTTGACCAGGGTGGACGAGTCGCAGCGGTCGACCACCAGCCAGGTGGTCCCGCGCACCGTCGCCGAGCCGTAGCTGCCGCTGGTCGAGTAGTTGCCCTTGCCGCTCCCCCAGAGCCGGCGCCCGTGCTTGCCGCCACGGCTGATCCGCGCCACCGGTTCCTTACCGGCGCCCCGCCGCTCGCACATCCGCCGGCCGGCCAGCTTCAGCCCGACCGTCTGGTTGTCGCCTTCGTCCTGGGTGGCGACGAAGACGCCGCCCCAGAAGTGGGCCCCCTGCAGCTCGCCGGAGGAGCCTTTCGAGGCGGTCAGGTCGACGACGCCATGGCGGGTGTTGATCAGGCAGCCCATCGGCACCTGCTTGAAGCCGGTCAGCGGCGCCGAGGAGGTTTCGCCAGGGCACTGCAGTTCGATCGACCCTTCGACCGGTTCGAGGTCGAAGGTCTTGCCGGCGACCGGTTTCGGCGGGCCGGTGTAGACGCTGAAGGCGGCGAAGGCGGGGGTCGGATCGACGTGCCCGAGCGCGTCGGCGGCCCTGACTTCGAAGAAGTGATCGCCGTCGGCGAGCGAGGCGTAGCCCTGCGGCGAGGTGCAGGGGCTCCAGGCGGCGGGGTCGTTGGAGTCGAGCCGGCATTCGAAGGTGCCGAGCTCCGAGGCTTCGAAGGCGAAGGAGGCCGAGGAGGTTTCGATCGTCCCGCTGGGGGCGGAGCTGATCACGGTCTCGGGCGAGGTCGTGTCGACCGCGAACCCGGCGCCGGCGGGAGTCGGATCGACGTTGCCGGCCAGATCGGTCGCCCGCACCTCGAAGTTGTGCGACCCGTCGGCCAGCGACGAGTAGCTCTGCGGCGAGCTGCAGGGCACCCAGCCGGCGGGGTTGACCGAGTCGAAGCGGCACTCGAAGCTGCCTTCCTCGCTCGATTCGAAGTCGAAGCTCGCCGCGTCCGCGGCGATCGTGCCGGAGGGTCCGGAGACGATCGTCGTCTGCGGCGGTTCGATGTCGGGATGGGTGTCGACGGCGAAGGTCCGGACCGCCGGCACCGGATCCGGATTCAGCGGCTTGTTCAGCGCCCGCACTTCGAAGACGTGGACGCCGTCTGCCAGCGAGGAGTAGGTCTGGGGCGAGGTGCAGCCGGTCCAGTCGCCGGGATCCGTCGAGTCGAGCCGGCACTGGAAGCCGCCCTGCTCGGGCGAGGTGAAGGCGAAGGTGGCCGAGTCGGTGGCGATCGTCCCGGTCGGGCCCGAGGTGATGATCGTGTTGGTGACCGCGGCCGAGCCGCCCGCTGCCCACACCGTGAACGCAATCACCGCGATAGCCGCCGCCACAAGAGGTTTACGGGGCATGGAAGCAGGGAACCTTACCTAGTCGGTTTTTTACAAACAACCTTTAGCCCTACCGAGAATTAGGGGATAAAAGTCCAGGCCCGTGACTGGCGACACGGCCGCTCGGTGCCATAGCCTGCCGGTTGATGAGCGCGCTCGCGGGGCACCGGTCGTGACCTGGGTCGAGGTCTTCGCCGTGCTCGTCGTCTCCCATCTGGTCGGCGACTTTCTCCTGCAGACCGACTGGCAGGCGCGCAACAAGGCCGGCGGGCTCGGCCCCGAGCCGCTCCATCGCCGCGCCCTCGTCAGCCACGTCCTCACCTACATGGCCGCCTTCCTCCCGGCCCTCGTCTGGATCGGGATCGAAACCGACGCGGCCTGGGCGCTGGCGATCGGCCTGGCGATCGCGATCCCCCACCTGATCCAGGACGACCGCCGGCTGCTCTACGCCTACATGGCCCGGGTCAAGGGGCTGACCGAGACCTCCTCAGGCCTCGGCGTGGCCGTCGACCAGGCCTTCCACACCCTCTTCCTCTTCGCCACCGCCCTGCTCGTCGTCGCCTGACGCCGCCGCCTGGCGGGTCGGCAGCGTCCACAAGGTGATCGGCTGGGTGCGCCCGCGCACCTCGAACTCGCCGACCAGCTCGAGGTCGGGGACCTCCCGCTGCAGCGCCGCCCGGGTCGAGTCGGCGATGAAGATCTGGTGGCCGGTGCCTTTCGTCATCCCCTCCAGCCGCGAGGCGGTGTTGGTGGTGTCGCCGATCGCCGTGTACTCGACCCGCCGCGCCGAGCCGACCTGGCCGGTCATCACGGTGCCGGTGTTGAGCCCGATCCCCATGTCGAACCCCCGCCCCATCCCCGCCCCTTCCATCCACTCGTTGAAGCGCGGCAGCCGCACTTCCAGCATCTCCCGCGCCGCGGCGACGGCGCGGTCGGCATGGTCGGGCTGCTCCAGCGGCGCCCCGAACAGCGCCATGATCCCGTCGCCCATGTAGGCGACGAGGGTGCCGCCGTGGTCCATGATCGCGTCGCTCATCTCGCCCAGGTAGCGGTTGAGGACGTCGATCACCGCTTCCGGCGCAAGCTGCTCGGAGTAGCTGGTGAACCCGCGCAGGTCGCTGAAGAGGATCGTCGTCTCCCGCCGTTCGCCGCCGAGCCGCAGGTCGTCGTCGGTGCGGGCGAGGACTTCGGAGACGACCGCCGCCGGGACGAAGCGGGCGAAGGTGTCGTGCACCCGCTGGCGCTCGAAGGCGTCCATGACGTAGTTGACGGCAAGCGCGCCGAGGGCGGAGAGGACGACCGCGAGCAGCGGGTAGACGAACGGCAGGATCGCACCGCCGTCGAAGGCGACCTGGACGGCGACGGCGTAGAGGAGGGCCAGCGCGACCGCGACCAGCAGCGCCGGCAGCGGGCTGAGGCGGAGGGTGACGGCGGCGGGGACCGCGGCCAGCAGGATGATCAGGAGCAGGTCGACGACGAGCCCGGAGGAGGCGAGCGGGAAGCCGTGCAGCGCGGTCCAGGCCGCGTTCGCCTGGATTTCCGGGCCGGGCATCAGTTCGTCGCCGCTGGTCGAGGTCGGGTGGACGTCCTGCAGCGAGGGGACCGATGCGCCGACGATCACGGTCTTGCCGCGGAAGGCCGAGGCCGGCACCTTGCCCTGGAGGACCCGCGAGTAGGAGTAATGGGCGAAGGTGTCCGGCGGCCCCCGGTAGTCGATCCAGGCTTCGCCGTCGCCTTCCATCTCGCCGGGGTCGATCTTCTCGCCCCCCGCCGCTTCGGCGACCGCGACCCCGAAGCTGACCAGCCCGTCGATTTCGTAGTGCATCTTGCGGATCACGCCCCCGGCGTCGGGCTTGACCACCGTGTTGGCCGCCGTGGCGCCGATTTCGCGGACGACTTCTTCGCCGCCGAAGATCCGGCTTTCGCCGCGGTCGGTTTCGGTGGTGGACAGAACCACCCCGCCGGCCCGCGCGACCGCTTCGACCAGCGCGTTGTCCTCCTTCGGCGTCGTCGGCTCGGTGAACTGGATGTCGACCGCGATCGCCTTCGCCCCCGCCTTGCGCAGCCGGTCGATCACTTCCGCGTGCTCCGAGCGCGGGTACGGCCACTGCACGCCGAGCTCGCTGAAGGTGCGGTCGTCGACCTCGACCAGGACGATTTCCTCCGGTTGCGCCTGCGTCCCCCGCACCGAGAAGCGGGCGTCGACGCTCTGCTGCTCGAGCGAGCGCATCAGGTGCGTGGCGTAGGCGACGACCGCGATCGCCGCCGCGCCGACGACGACGAGCAGGATCGCCAGTTCGCGCCGCCGCCGCAGCCCGCTCCGCGAGGTCAATCCGGGACCGCCGCGGCGGAGTGGTCGCCCGGCCAGCGCTCGTCGGAGACCCGGTGCGCGAGCTGTCGGCTGCGGCGGTGCCCGGTGACGGCGAGGAGGAACTGGTCGCGGTCGAGCGCCAGCAGGCGGGTGTCCTCCGTCGCCCGCACCGTCGCCGTGCGGGGGACGTCGTGGAGCAGGGCGATCTCGCCGAAGCATTCGCCCGCCCCCTCGTTGCGGCGGAAGACGCCGTCTTCGAAGACCTCGACCTCGCCGTCGCAGATGAGGAAGAAGCGGTCACCGATCTCCCCCTGCACGATCACGTCCTCGCCGGCCGCCACCTCGACCGGCTGCAGGTCGTGGCTGAGGCGCTCCAGGGTCGCCAGCGGCAGCGGCGAGAAGATCGAGCTGCGGCGCAGCAGCCGGTAGCGCTCCTCCTCGACCGGCGCCCCGACCTCGTGCGCCCGCAGCCGCGTCCAGCAGAGGGTGACGAAGAGGGGGATGAACACCCCGACGGCGATCAGCGCCCCTTCGGGGTGCAGCAGTTCGACCAGGAGCACGGCGCCGATCGAGCCCAGCGCCAGCGCCGCCTGGCGTGCCGCCTCGAAGGCGCCGATCACCCGGCCGAAGGTCTCGTCGGAGCCGAGCCGCTGCATCAGCGTCTTCGTCGCCACCTCGGCGAAGACGAAGCCGACCCCGATCATCAGCACGCCGAGGTAGGTGGTCCCGGGCTCCGGCGCGATCCCCGGCAGCACCGTCGCCGCCCCGATCAGGAGGCTGCCGCCGGCGATCGCCGGGACCAGCCGACCGCGGTCGAAGAGCATCGCCAGGCCGACGGCGCCGAGCACCGCGCCGACCCCGATCGTCGCGTTGAGGAAGCCGACCGCGCCCTCCTCCAGGTGCAGCATCTCCAGCGCCATCACCACCACCATCACCTCGATGAAGCCCTCGAAGAAGAAGAGCAGCACCATCGTCGCCGAGGAGAGCCGCAGGGCCGGGTGGAAGAAGAGCGCCCGGGCGCCGCGGGTCACCTCGCGGAAGGCGCCCGCCACCTCGTCCTCCTCGACCTCGTATTCGGGCCGGTGGTCCTTCTGCACGCCCGGGATCAGCAGGCAGACGAGCAGCGCCGCCGCCGCGGCGACGCCGATCACGAAGGCCGGGGAGGTCGGGTGCAGGAGGAGGCCGGCGCCGAGCGCGGCGATCAGGGAGCCGGCGTTTTCCATCACGCTGTGGCTGACGTTGGCGGCGGAGAGCTCCCCCGGGGTGTGGACCAGCGTCGGGGTCAGCGCCGCGTGGGCGGGGCCGTAGCCGCAGATCGCGATGGCGAAGAGGGCGGGGAAGGCGAAGACGACGTCGGTCGGCGCGCCGAGGGCGGCGGCCGCGGCGGCGCCGGCGAGGACGGCGGTGGAGGCGACGGCGCTGCCGAGCATCACCGTCCGGCGCGGGAAGCGGTCGATCAGCACTCCGACCAGCGGCGAGACCAGCGCCGCCGGCAGGAAGCGGACGAGGGCGACGATGCCGACGCCGGCGGCCCCGTGGGCGTCGAACCCGTAGACGCCTAGGGCGATCGTGAACGACCAGGTCGCAAAGGCGATCAGCGCGGTGGAGATGCCCAGCAGCGCCGAGTCCCTGTTCGCGAGGTCCATCGCGAGCGCGCGCACGCTGGTCCGAAAAGCGGTCCAGATACGCGAGATCACGAGCGCAACATAATGCAGTCGATGCAGATCGAGACCCGTTACGCCGACTCCGACGGGGTCAGCATCGCCTACCAGGTCCACGGCGAGGGGCCGCTCGACCTCGTCTTCGTGCCCGGGTTCGTCTCCCACGTCGAGCTCTTCTGGGACGACCCGCTGACCGCCGGCTTCCTCCGTCGCCTCGCCTCTTTCGCCCGGGTCGTTATCTGGGACAAGCGCGGGCAGGGACTCTCGGATCGCACCGGCCGCCCGCCGACGCTCGAGGACTCGATGGACGACCTCGAGGCGGTGCTGGCGGCGGCGGGCTGCGAGCGGCCGGCGATCTTCGGCATCTCCGAGGGCGGCCCGATGTCGGCGCTCTTCGCCGCCACCCACCCCGACCGGGTCGCCTCGCTCGTCCTCTACGGGACCTACGCGCGGATGCTGAGGGCGCCGGATTTCCCGCAGGGCATCCCGCCCGAGGGGCTGGAGCGCTGGGGCGAGATCGTCAAGCGCGACTGGGGCGGTCCGGTCGGCGTCAACATCTGGGCGCCGAGCGTCGACGGCGACGCCGACTTCGAACGCTGGTGGTCGCGGCTGCTGCGCTACGGCACCAGCCCCGCCGGCGCCGTCGCCCTGATGGACCTCTACCGCGAGATCGACGTCCGCAGCGTGCTGCCGGCGATCGACGTGCCGACGCTGGTCCTGCAGCGCCGAGATGACCGCATCTCTACGGTCGGCCAGGGCCGCTACCTCGCCGAGGCGATCCCCGGCGCCAGATACGTCGAGCTGGAGGGGGCCGACCACCTGCCGGTGACCGGCGACCAGGACGCGCTGCTCGACGAGGTCGAAGAGTTCCTCGTCGGCAGCCGCCGCGGCAGCGAACCCGAGCGGGCGCTGGCGACGGTCCTCTTCACCGACATCGTCGGCTCGACCGAACGGGCCGCCGAGCTCGGCGACCGCGCCTGGCGCCAGCTACTGGAGCGCCACGACGCCGCCGTCCGCCGCCAGCTCGACCTCCACCGCGGCCGCGAGGTGAAGACGATGGGCGACGGCTTCCTCGCCACCTTCGACGGTCCGGCGCGGGCGATCCGCTGCGCCCGCGCCCTGCAGGAGGAGGTGGCGCGCCTCGGCCTCGAGGTGCGGGCCGGCATCCACACCGGCGAGGTCGAGCTGATCGGCGACGACGTCGGCGGCATGGCGGTCAACATCGGCGCCCGCATCGGCGCCCTCGCCGGCTCCGGCGAAGTCCTCGTCTCCAGCACGGTCCGCGAGCTCGTGGTGGGCTCCGGCCTCGAGTTCGCCGACCGCGGCGTCAAGACCCTGAAGGGGGCACCCGGCGAATGGCGCCTTTTTGCGGTTTCTTCTGCGGATTGACCCAGAAAATTTACTTTTGCCACTAATTCCTAACAGACAATGAGTTACACTTGCCATCATGGAGGCGATGGCAAGACAAAGCTGGACCGACGAGCGTCTCGACGATCTGAAGGATCAGATGGTCTCGGGTTTCGCTCGCGTCGATGCTGACATCCGCGACCTGCGCCGGATGATGTTCCAGGGCTTCATCGCGATGGCGACGATCATGGTTACCTGCTTCGTCGGCCTGGCCAGCTTGATCACCTTCTAGGTCTTTAGCGAGGCGTAAAGAAGCTTTGACAACGTGGGGAGGGTGGATTGGTCCGTCCTGCACGCCCTCAACAACTTCATGTACCAGCACGACGCGGTCGAGGATCCCCTCCTCTTCTACGTCAACGCCTCCGAGGCGCTCTTCGTGGCGACCCTGGCGATCGTCTTTCTCGCCGCCCGCGGCGCTGCCCATGCGGCCTGGCGTCGCGCCTCCCTGGCCGCCGTGCTCAGCGCCGGGCTCGGCCTCGCCGTCGGCAAGGCGATCTCCGAACTGGTCGATCGCGCCCGGCCCTTCGTCGCCGACCCCCACGGCGTCCACCTCTTCTCCGGCCACGCCGCCGACCCCGGCTTCCCCAGCGACCACGCCACCGCCGCCTTCGCGATCGCCGTCGCGATCCTCCTGCGCAAGCGCGGCTGGGGAATCGCGTCCCTCGTCGCGGCGACGGTGCTCTCGGTCGGTCGCGTCGCCCTCGGCGTCCACTACCCGAGCGACGTCCTCGCCGGGGCCGCCCTCGGCAGCGCCGCCGCGCTGGCTCTCTGGGCGCCGCCGTTGCGGACCCGGATCGATTGGTTGGCCGACACGATCGGCGCTCGCTGGGACCGCCTGGTCGAGCGCGGTGCCAGCGGCCTGGCCGGGCTGCGCGGCTAACCGATCGCGACCTCCTAGGCCTCCTCGGCCTCGAGGAACGGGGCGAGGCTAAGGCGCGTCCGCTGCCGTCTTTACCTTGAGGAAACGATGAGCGAGCAGACGCAGATCGAGGCGTTCGCCCCGCCCGCGCCGGAGGTCGCCGAACCGCCGTCCGCCGAACCGCCCGCGGAGCCCCCTGCGGAGACTGCAGTCCGAATTCCCCTAGGGGAGCTCGAGGACGGCCAGCGGGTCAGCGGCGTCTACGCGGTTCGCGAGCGCGAGCTGCGCCGCAAGCGCAACGGCGATCCCTGGCTGCGGCTCTCGGTCGGCGACGCCACCGGCACCGCCGAGGCGGTCTGCTGGGAGGAGGCCGACGCGCACTACGCCCTCTGCTGCACCGGCTCCCCCGTCTTCGTCAGCGGCGTCTTCGAAATCAGCGAGCGCTGGGGGGCGAAGATCAAGGTCAGCGCGATCCGCGAAGCCGAGCCGCACGAGTACGAGGCCGAGGACCTGGCGGCGGAGTCGGACGTCTCGGCCGAGCAGCTCGAGGGGGAACTGCGCGAACTGCTGGCGACGGTGCAGAACCCGCAACTGCGGGAGCTGCTGGAGCACTTCTTCGGCGAGGGGTCGGAGACCTGGCGGCGCTTCCGCGACGCCCCGGCGGCGAAGACCTACCACCAGGCCTACCGCCACGGGCTACTTGAGCACACCCTCTCGGTCGCCCAGGCGGTCTCCGCCGCGGCCAACTTCTTCCCCGGCATCGACCGCGACGTCGCCGTCACCGGCGCCCTCCTGCACGACATCGGCAAGAGCGTCGCCTACAACGACGACCCGCTGGCGATCGACCTCACCGACGCCGGCCGCCTCCAGGGCGAGATCCCGCTCGGCTACTACACGGTGCGCCGGGCGATCGAGGACCTGCCGGGCTTCGACCCGCACCTGGCCCAGTGCGTCCTCCACATCATCCTCAGCCACCACGGCCAGCTCGAGCACGGCTCGCCGGTCGTCCCCGCCACCCGCGAGGCCGTCCTCGTCCACATGATCGACAACCTCGGCGGCCGCCTCGGCAGCTTCGACCGGATCGAGCGTCAGCTCCCCGCCGGCGAGGCCTGGTCGGGCTTCGACCGGGCGTTGTCGGGCAGCGCCTTCTTCGCCCAGCGCGCCGCCTGAAGTTCCAGTTCGGGCACGAAGTAGCGCGGCAATTTCTACTTTCTGCGCGCCTCTCGTTGCAGCTAAAGAGTTACGCTATGCTCATGGTGGTGATGACGCCGAAAGAGCCCAGAAAGGCCTGGACCGACGAGCGGCTCGACGACCTCAACAAGAAGGTCGACGACGGCTTCGAGAAAGTCGACTGCCGCTTTGCGGAGGCCAAAGCGGAGACCGGGGAGCGGTTCAGGCAGGTCGATGAGCGCTTTGACCGTCTGGAAGTGCGGATGGATGCGCAGTTCAGCGAACTCAATCAGCGCTTCGACCGCATGCAGTTCACCCTGATCGGCAGCGCCGCAGCGATCATCGCCGCGTTGATCGGACTCATCGCCACCCAGCTATAGGCGCGCCTAGTACTTCTCGTTGCAGCGTTCGATTTTGTGGACGTCCTGGTGGGCGCGCTGGATGCAGCGGACCAGCTTGTTGGCGGCGCTGTGGCTCGGCGTCTGGCGCAGCGAGCGCTTGATTTCACGCTGAACCTGGCGGTTGACCTGCTCCATCGTCTTGTTGATGTCGGTGAGGTCCGTCTTTTCGAACCCCTTCTGGACGTTGACGTTGACTTCGTGGCTGATCTTCTCGGTCGTGTCCAGAGTGGGCTTGACGACGAAGAAATAGACCGCTGCGAGGATTCCGACGGTCACCAAAAGCCGGATAATGCCCGCGGTTAGGTTGCCGAAGAGGTTTCGGAGGACTTCCATACGGTGCCTGCAGACTATCCTGCCGACCAGTGGCGAAGGACACCGAGAAGCTGATCCGCCAGCTCTCTCTCATCTCGTTTCTGATGGCTCAGGGAAGGCCGGTCTCGGCCCTTGAGATCAAGCGCGAGGTAGAGGGCTACAGCGACATGAACGACGACGCGTTCGCGCGCCGTTTCTACGCTGATCGTGCCGAGCTGGAGAGCCTCGGGATCCAGCTCGGGGTCGAGAAGCCCGGCGAGGGCTTCTTCGAGGCCGAGCTCTACTCGCTGCCGCCGGAGAACTTCTACCTCGACCCGATCTCCTTCTCCGACGACGAGCTGGCGGCGCTCTCGACGGCGCTGATGCTGCTCACCGACGGCGGCTTCGCCTACGCCGAGCCGCTGCGCCTGGCGCTGCAGCAGGTCGCCTGGGGCCACCCGAACCCGCTGGCCGAGGGCGAGCGGGCCCCGGTCGAGATGGCGATGACCGCGTCGGCCGGGGGCCGCGACCTCTCCCAGCGGCTCTCGAAGATCGAGACCGCGATCTCCCGCCGCAAGACGATCGAGTTCACCTACTACACGATGGAGCGGGGCGAGACCGAAAAGCGCAAGGTCGACCCCTACCACCTGGTCTTCCGCGGCGGGCAGTTCTACCTGATCGGCCATGCGCACGAGCGCGACGCGGTGCGGGTCTTCCGCCTCTCCCGGATCCAGGGCAAGGTCGGCTACGCCTCCAAGGCCGAGCACGACTTCTCGCCCCCCGAGGACTTCGACCGCCGCGACTACGGCAGCCGCGCCGACTGGCAGCTCGGGGAGACGAAAGGGACCGCGAAGATCTTCATCCGCGAGCGGATCGCCTGGCTGATCGAACGCGATTACGGCTCCTACGGCGAGCTCCGCAACGCGAAGAAGTCCGATGACGCGCCGGGCAAGGGCCGCGTCTTCGAAACCAGCTACGCCTCCGAGCGCGAGCTGATCGCCTGGGTCCTGCGCTGGCGGGCCAACGCCGAGGTTCTCGGCCCCGAGGACCTGCGCGAGGAGGCCGAGAAGCGCCGCGAGCTGCTGAAGGCCCGCCACGAGAACGGCTTCAGCCCGGCGAAGATCGTCGACCGCCCGCTCGACGAGCAGCCGAAGCGCAGCCGCTCCAACGGCCGCGGCGAGGCGGCGATCCGGCCCGAGCGCTTCGCCCGCCTCGTCACCCTCGCCGGCCTGCTGATCGAAGCGGCGAAACGGGGCGAGCGGCTGCAGACCGCCGACCTGCGCGAGCGGCTGGAGCTGACCGGCGAGGAGCTGCGCGAGGACATCGACCTGCTGAACGTCGTCAACTTCGGCGGCGGCACCTACGTCCTCTACGCCGAAATCATCGGCGACGAGATCGAGGTCGACTCGCAGCCCTACGGCGACAACTTCGCCCGCCCGGCGCGGCTGCTGCCGCTGGAGGCGAAGGCGCTGGTGGCGGCGATCGACCTCTTCGGCGACCACCTGCCGCAGTCCGACCTGCAGACCGCGCGGGAGAAAATCGTCAAGGCGCTGGGGCACGATCCCTCCGAGGAGGGCCTGGAGATCGCCTCGGCCGGCGGCGGGGACGCCGAGGTCGCGCGGCTCGTCAACCAGGCGATCGCCGAGAGCCGGGTGCTCGAGCTCTCCTACTACAAGGAGAACGAGGACCAGTTCACCGAGCGCCGGGTCGAGCCCTACCGGCTCGAGAACGGCAAAGAGGGCTGGTACGTCGAGTGCTACGACCTGACCAAAGAGGGCGTCCGTCACTTCAAGCTCGACCGGGTCAAGGAGGCGCGCATCTCCGAGGAGAAGTTCGAGCCGCGCCCCGAAGTCGAGGAGTTCGCCGGGGTCGAGGGCTGGATGACCCACGGCGAGGTGCCGACCGCCGAGGTCGCGCGGGTCTGGGTCTCGCCCGAGCGGGCGCGCTGGCTGCGCGAGGAGCGGACCGTGGTCGAGGAGCTGGCCGACGGCGCCGTCGTCGTCGAGCTGCCCTACGCGGGCAAGCCCTGGCTGGTGCGGGAGATCCTCCGCGGCGCCGGCGACCTGGTCGTGCTCGAGCCCAAGGACGCGCGCGAGGCGATCGCCCGAGAAGCCGAGGCCGCTTAGCTGACGAGTGGAGAGTTAACCTCGCTATAGGACGGTTAACTCTCCAATCGTCCGCAAGGTTGTTGATGAACGAGGCGCCTGGCCACCCAGAGGTTCTGAAGTTCGTCGCCCCCAACCCGGGGCCGATGACCTTGGAAGGGACCAACACCTACGTCTTCGGCTCCGACCCCTGCGTCGTCATCGACCCGGGCTCCGGGGATCCCGGCCACCTCGATGCGATCCGCGCCGCCGCCGCCGAGCGCGGCGGCATCGGCCTCGTTCTCCTCACCCACTCCCACGGCGACCACACCGAGGGCGCCGACCAGCTCGAGGCCGAGGTCGTGCTGCCCTCCGGCGGCGAGGAGCACTTCGGCCTCCGCGCCCTCGCCACCCCCGGTCACGCCGAGGACCACGTCTGCTTCCTCACCGAAACCGGCGTCTGTTTCAGCGGCGACCTCGTCCTCGGGCTCGGCTCGACGATCGTCCCGCCCGGCGGCAACTCCCTCGCCGCCTTCATGGATTCGCTGGCGCTGCTGCAGGAGCAGGAGATCGAGCTGATCGCCCCCGGCCACGGCCCCTGGATCACCGATCCCGAGGCCAAGCTCGCCGAATACGTCGAGCACCGCCAGATGCGCGAGCGCCGGCTCCTGGAGACGCTCGAGACGGGCGAGCGTTCCCGCGCCGGCCTCCTCGCCGCCGTCTGGGACGACATCCCGATCGAGCTGCTGCCGATGGCGGCGATGGCGATGGAGGCGCACCTGGAAAAGCTCGAGGCCGAAGGGCGCCTACCGGAGGACCTCGAGGCCTGACGGCCCGGAGGCCGCTTCCGAGCGCGGCCTAGACTGCCCGGGTGTCGTCGCTGCTCGAACGCCT
Source organism: Solirubrobacterales bacterium (assembly GCA_035688825.1). Taxonomy (GTDB): domain Bacteria; phylum Actinomycetota; class Thermoleophilia; order Solirubrobacterales; family 70-9; genus VAYN01. The sequence continues at coordinate 32,042 of DASSMM010000066.1, forward strand.
GGGGGTGGAGCTGCCCGTCGTCCAGGCCGGGATGGGCGGCGGGATCAGCCGCCATGAGCTGGCGGCGGCGGTCTCCGAGGCCGGCGGCCTGGGGACGATCGCGACCGGTGGCGCCGAGGCGATCCGCCGCGAGCTGGCGGCGGCGCGGGCGCTGACCGGGCGCCCGCTGGCGGTCAACGTGCTGCTGCCGTTCGCCCGGCGCGACTGGTTCGAGGCGGCGGCAGCGGCGGACGTCGTCGTCACCTTCTGGGGGCAGCCGCGGCGGCGGACCGGCGGCGTCTGGTTGCACCAGTGCGGCTCGGTTGCCGAGGCGCAGCGGGCCGAGGCTGCGGGCGCGGACGGCGTCATCGTCCAGGGCGTCGAGGCAGGCGGCCACGTCCGCGGGACGACGCCGGCCCTGCAGCTCCTGGAGGAAGCGCGGCGGGCGCTGCCGAGCGAGTACCCGGTGTTCCTGGCGGGCGGCATTGCCGAGAAGGCGGACGTACGCGCCGCCCTCGACGCGGGAGCGACCGCAGCCGTCGCCGGAACCCGCTTCCTCCTCTCCGAGGAGAGCCGTGCGAGCGCTCTCTATAAGGAGCGCCTCCTCGGAGCCGAAGAGACGATCCTCACCGACCTCTTCGGCGCCGCCTGGCCCGCCCCGCACCGCGTCGTCCCCAACGCCGCCACCGAGCACTTCCTCGGTCGGCGTTCGTCCTTATTCGCCCAGGAGGCGAGAGAGGACGAACGCCGCGAGGTTCTGCGCGGCCCACGCCTCAATCGGCTGCTGAACCGCCTGCTCGCTCCGGGGGCGCGGTACGCGCCGGCGGGGGTGCAGCTGCGGATGATCCGGGCACAGCGGCCGGGGAGCCGGCTGCTCTCGCCGGCCGGGCCGACCGACGACGCGCCGGAGACCCTGGTCGATGCCGGCGCCCTCTACGCCGGCGAGACCGTCGCCCGCATCGGCGAGGTCCGTCCTGCCGCCCAGCTAGTCCGCGACCTCACTCCCTGAAGCCGCTCCACCCGAACTGCATCAACTTTTCTATCTGCCGGGTGGAAAAGTTGATGCAGTTCGGCCAAGTCAGCATCTTGGGACAATGGGACCATGGCCGGGGGGCAGATTCTGCAGATCGCCGAGAGCTCGATCGGGCCGGGTCGGTGCGAGTTGCGGCTCGAGGGCGAGCTCGACCTCTGGAGCGTCGAGCGGCTGCAGGCGGTCCTCCAGCGCGTCGCGCGCGGGCACAAGGCTGTCGTCGTCGGTCTCCAGAGCTGCGAGTTCGTCGACTCGACCGGGATCGCCCTCTTCCTCCAGGTTCGCCGCCAGCTCGAAGCGGAGGGCGGCCGCCTCGTCCTCTACGGCTGCTCGGACCAGGTCCAGCGGATCTTCGAAGTCGCCGGCCTGACCGACGCCGGCATCGTCTTCGACAGCCGCGGCGAGGCGATCGCCGAGCTCGCCTCGGTCGGCTGAGCTACCGCGCGACCGGCAGGTCCCGCTCGCGCAGACGGGCGCACCAGAGGGCGAAGAGGGCCACCGCCACAACGGCGCCGGCCCAGTGGACGCCGAGGACGACGGCGAGGATGCTGGGGAGGCCGGCGAGGGCGGCGCCGAGCAGGGTCGGGCCGGGCGGCAGGCGCAGGACGCGGGCGGTGAAGGCGGCGCAGAGCATCCAGGCGGCGGGCCCGGCGAGCCAGCCCCAGTCCTCGAAGAAGCTGTGGGGCAGGGCGAGGGCGAGGGCGATCGAGAGGACGGCGCCCGCCGCGAGCTGCAGCAGCGCCGCCCGCCAGAGGGTGGGGACGTCCATCCCCACCGAGGCTATTCGACGACGATCTTCCCCTTCATGAAGGGGTGGATCTTGCAGTGGTAGGCGAAGGTGCCCTTCTTGTCGAACCTCACCGTCACCGCCGTCCCCGGGGCGATGTTCTTGGTGTCGAAGCCGGCGCTGCTCGCCGTGTGGGTGACGTTCTGCGAGTTGGCGAAGGTGACCTTGCCGCCGCGTTTGACCCGCAGCGTCGGGGGATGGAAGGCGAAGTGGCTGATGTCGACGCTCTTGGCGCCGCTCGCCGTCGCCGCGCCGATCGCGCGGCCTCCCTGCAGCGCCGCCACCGCCAGCGCCGCGATCGCGATCAGGAGCACGAAGCCCCCCCGTCTCTGCAACCGCTCCGAGTGAGTCATGCCCCGGCATACGAGCGAGCGCGGTGCCGGGTTCAAACGAGGTCGGCGGCGAGCAATAATGGGACTCGCGGGCGGTTAGCTCAGTTGGGAGAGCATTCGGTTTACACCCGAAAGGTCACTGGTTCGAGCCCAGTACCGCCCACTTCCAGGATCTGGGACGGCCGGTCGGCGGGGCGTAAGGGCGGCCGCCCGAAGGCGCCCGCCCGGCTTTGCTCTACGCCGACTTGGTCAGGCTGACCGCCGGCACGGAGACCGTCGTCTGGATCTTCACCCTGCTCACCCCCTCCCCATGTTGCGCATTGACACCTGCGCAATGGAGAGGGGCATAAATGCTCTAATCGTTCATAGCGGTTTTCTGTTCCCGCGCATTTAGCGACGAAAGATTACGGCACTTATGCTCTATCGCTCAAGTTCATCGAGTGCATGGGAGGACGAGTCGTGGCGCGGAAGAGGCGGAAGGTCAGGAAGCGGAAGCGAGAGCTCGACAGTTCACCGCAGGAGGTCCTGGTGAAGGCGCTCAACCACCCGGTCCGGGTGAAAGCGCTGACGATCCTCACCGAAAAGATCGCCAGCCCGAAGGAAATCTCCGAGCAGATCGACGAGCCGCTGAGCAACGTCAGCTACCACGTGCGGGTGCTGGACGAACTGGGCCTGGTCGAGATCATGGAAGAAGAATCGGTGCGGGGGTCGGTCGCCCACTTCTACAAAGCGGTGGAACGGCCGCTGATCGACAACCCCGACTGGGAGCGGCTGGACCCGAAAGTCCGCAGCGCCTTCTCCGGCTACGTGATCGAAACCCTGATGAGCGACGCGGCCAGATCGCTCGCCTCCGGCGTCTTCGACCGCCGTGAGGACCGCCACCTCAGCCGCACGCCGCTGCTCCTCGACGAGAAGGGCTGGCGCCGGATCGCCGCGATCCAGACCAAGGCCCTCGACGACATCCTCAAGGAGCAAGGGGCCGCCGCGGCGCGGATGAACAAATCGAAGGAGGAGGGGATCCACGCGATCGCCGGCATGACCTGTTTCGAGGTCGTGCCGGGCTCGTGGCGGGACTAGCCCTTTTTTTGGGCGCCGACTTGAGTTCAACTGAAAGCGCGAACCGCCAGCACGG
>DASSMM010000067.1:0-5094 GCA_035688825.1 Solirubrobacterales bacterium
GACTTCTCCGGCGAGATCGCCGAGATCAACGAGGACGCCGCCAAACTCAAGGTGCTGGTCTCGATCTTCGGCCGGGAGACCCCGGTCGAGGTGGGCTACGACCAGGTCAAGAAGATCTAGCTGACGCGATAACCGGCGCGCTCCGGCGTCCTCGGTCGCTCGCGTGCGGAGCACGCCACGCTCCCTGCGTCCTTGGATCACTTGGTTCTCGCGCCAGCTATGCTCTCGAACCCCTTATGGCAAGAAAAGTCCTCACGGTCATCAAGCTGCAGATCCAGGCGGGCAACGCCAACCCGGCGCCGCCGGTCGGCCCGGCGCTGGGCCAGCACGGCGTCAACATCATGGACTTCTGCAAAGCCTTCAACGCCCAGACCCAGGGCGAAGGCGGGACGATCATCCCGGTCGAAATCACGGTCTACGAGGACCGCTCCTTCACCTTCGTCACGAAGACGCCGCCGGCCGCCGTCCTGATCAAGGAAGCGATCAAAATCCCGAAGGGCTCGGGCGAGCCGCACGTGAACAAGGTCGGGACGATCTCCGAAGCCCAGATCCAGGAGATCGCCGAACGGAAGATGCCCGACCTCAACGCCAACGACATCGACGCGGCGAAGAAGATCATCGCCGGGACCGCCCGTTCGATGGGCGTCGACGTCGCCTAGGAGAACTTCGAATGGCCCACGGCAAACGATTCCGCGCCCAATACGACAAAGTCGACCGCGACCGCGCCTACCCGCCGGCCGAGGCGATCGCGCTGGTCAAGGACACCGCCAGCACCAAGTTCGACGAGACCGTCGAGCTGCACGTCCTGCTCGGCGTCAACGTCCGCCACGCCGACGAGCAGCTGCGCGGCACCCTGGCGCTCCCGCACGGCCTCGGCAAAGACGTCACCGTCGCCGTCTTCGCCCAGGGCCAGCAGGCCCGCGACGCCGAGGCCGCCGGAGCCGACTTCGTCGGTGGCCAGGACCTGGTCGAGAAAGTCCAGGAGGGCTGGACCGACTTCGACATCGCGATCTCGACCCCGGAGATGATGCGCAGCGTCGGCCAGCTCGGCCGCGTCCTCGGTCCCCAGGGCTTGATGCCGAACCCGAAGGTCGGCACCGTCACCGACGACGTCGAGAAAGCCGTCACCGACTCGAAGTCGGGCAAAGTCGAATACCGCACCGACCGCCAGGCGATCGTCCACATGGCGATCGGCAAGGCCAGCTTCGACGAGGACAAGCTGCTCGAGAACTACAGCGCCGTGATCGAGGAGATCATCCGCGCCAAGCCTTCCGCCGCGAAGGGCAAATACATCGTCTCCGCCACCCTGGCGACGACGATGGGGCCCGGCATCCGGGTCGACGCCGGCGCCAAAACCGACCGCGACGGCGCCGCCGCGACCAGCTCCGCCGACGAGACCGCACCGGAGCCGGTTACCGCCTAAACTGCGTCGCCGCTAACCGGAGACCACCGGCTGAGCGCAAGCTCTGGAAGCCCGGTGCAGGTGAGACCATGAACCGCGAGGAAAAGTCCGCAGCCATACAAGAGATCGCCGCCCAGATCGAGGAGTCTGAGGCGATCTTCGCTGTCGATTACCGCGGTATCAGCGTCCCCCAGGCCGCCGAGTTGCGCTCGAAACTGCGCGAAGCCGATGCCAGCTTCCGCATCGTCAAAAACCGGTTGACGAAAATCGCCGCCGACCAGGTGGGCGAGGAGCGGCTGCCGGAACTGCTGCAGGGGCCGACCGCGCTCACCTTCGTCCGCGGCGACACCGCCCAGGCCGCGAAGGCGATTACGACCTTCAACAAAGAGCACGAGGTCCTCACCTTCAAGGGGGGCTTCATGGACGGGACCTCGCTCGACGAGACCGCGTTCAAATCGATCGCCAAGCTGCCCGGCCGCGACGTGCTCAACGGCCAGCTCGCCGGCGTCGTCGCCAGCCCGCTCACCGGTCTGGTCCGCGGCCTCGGCAGCATGATCCAGGGCCTGGCCCTGCAGCTCGGTCAGATCGCCGAGAAAGGCCTCGTCAGCGGCGAGGCCCCGGCGGCCGAGGAGGCTCCCGCCGAGGAGCCGAAGGCCGAAGAGACTTCCGAGGAGCCCGAGGCCGAGAAAGCCGAAGATGCTCCCACCGAGGAGGCGCCGACGGAGGCAGCGAGCGGCAACGAGCCGCCGGCCGACCAGGCGGAGGCACCGGCGGAAGAGCCGGAGGCCGAAGAAGAGGCTTCGAATGAAGATTCAAACGAGGAAGAGGGGTAGGCAAAGAGCATGGCAACCAAAACTTCAACCGAGGACTGGATCGAGGAGCTGAAAAGCATCTCGGTCCTCGAGCTCTCCGAGCGGATCAAGGCGCTCGAGGAGGAGTTCGGCGTCTCCGCGACGGCCGTAGCGGCCGCGGCTCCGGCCGCCGCTGCCGGCGGCGGTGGCGGCGAAGAGGGCGGGGGCGAAGAGTCCTCGACCGTCGACGTCGTCCTCAAAGAGGTGGGCGGGCAGAAAGTCCCGGTCATCAAGGTGGTGCGTTCGGCCACCGGGCTCGGTCTCAAAGAGGCCAAGGCGCTGGTCGACGAGGCCCCGAAAGCGATCAAAGAGGGTGTCGAACGCGACGAGGCCGACAAACTCAAAGCTGAACTCGAGGAGGCAGGGGCCACCGTCGAACTCGCCTAGCGAGCGACGGGGGGCTCCCGAGGCCACTCGGAGAGCCAAACTTGAAGGCGCCGGCGGCGGTGTGTTATTTTCCGCCGTCGCGCGCCATTTGAGTGCCCCTGCCCATATTTGCGCTGTATCCACGTCCCTCTGACCGTCCGAGGAGTCGCCGACTTTGGCACGTTCCAACGCTGCCCCCGTAACCCGTAGGAGCTTTTCTCGCCTAGATAACCCTCTCGAGGTCCCACACCTGATCGACATCCAGCGACGTTCCTTCGAGGAACTGACGGATCCGAAAAGCGGTGGTTTGAGGGAGACGATCAACGACATATCCCCGATCGAGGACTACACGGGGAACCTGCAGATCGTCTTCGGCGAGTTCAAATTCGAGGAGCCGCCGCACTCGATCGAGGAGTGCCGTGAGAAGGACATGACCTACTCGCGGCCGCTGACCGCGACCGTCGCCTTCCAGAACAAGGAGACCGGCGAGATCCGCGAGCAGGCCGTCTTCATGGGCGACTTCCCGTGGATGACCGAGCGCGGGACCTTCATCATCAACGGCACCGAGCGCGTCGTCGTGACGCAGCTGGTCCGTTCGCCGGGCGCCTACGTGATGGCGCCGAAGGACCCCGAAAAGCAGGTTTTCATCGCCAACCTGATGCCGGCCCGCGGCTCCTGGCTGGAGCTCGAAGTCGACAAAAAAGGCAAAGTCTTCGTCCGCATCGACCGCAAGCGGAAACTTCCGGTCACGGTCCTGCTGCGCGCGATGGGCTACGTCGAGGACCAGCAGCTCCTCGACATGTTCGACAACTCGGTCTACATCCGCCACACGATCGAGGCGGACACCGAGGCGACCCGGACCGAAGAGGGCGCCCTGATCGAGCTGTTCAAAAAGCAGCGCCCGGGCGAGCCGCCGTCGGTCGACGCCGCCAAAGCCCTGCTCGAGCAGCTCTTCTTCGACCCCAAGCGCTACGACCTCACCCGGGTCGGCCGCTACAAGCTCAACGCCCGCCTCGACCTCGACATCGACCTCGAGACCCGGGTCCTGACGCACGACGACATCATCGCCCTCGTCAAGGAGCTCGTCTCGCTGCCGAAACTTCTCGGCATCCCGGAGGAGATCGACGAGGAGAACCCGATCAAAGACTACGCCGCGGAGGCGATCACCTATCCGCGCGAGCAGGTCTACGACCACCTCGACGAGTACGAGCACTTCGGCAACCGCCGCCTGCGCACGGTCGGCGAGCTGATCCAGGAGGCCTTCCGCATCGGCCTCTACCGGATGGAGCGCGTGGTCCGCGAGCGCCTCACCACCGAGGACTCCGACGCGATCACCCCGCAGACGATCATCAACATCCGCCCGGTCGTGGCGGCGATGAAGGAGTTCTTCGGCTCCTCCCAGCTCTCCCAGTTCATGGATCAGACCAACTCGCTGTCCGGGCTGACCCACCGTCGTCGCCTCTCGGCGCTCGGTGCCGGCGGCCTGACCCGCGAGCGCGCCCCGATCGAGGTCCGCGACGTGCACCCGACCCACTACGGCCGGATGTGCCCGATCGAGACTCCGGAGGGACCGAACATCGGCCTGATCGGCTCGCTGGCGTCCTACGCGCAGATCTCCGAGCACGGCTTCGTCACCACCCCCTACCGGGTGGTCGAAGACGGCGTCGTCAGCGAGGAGATCGTCCACTACGACGCGACCCAGGACGAGGACAAGGTGATCGCCCAGGCGAACTCCGAGATCGACCCGAAAACCCGGAAATTGAAGGGCCCGCAGGTGCTGGTCCGCGCCGGCGAGCAGGAGTATGCGACCGCCGCTCCCAAGGAAGTCGACCTGATGGACGTCTCACCGTCCCAGATCTGGTCGGTGGCGACCTCGCTGATCCCGTTCCTCGAGCACGACGACGCCAACCGGGCGCTGATGGGCTCGAACATGCAGCGGCAGGCAGTACCGCTGCTGAAGCCGGACCCGCCGCTGATCGGGACCGGGATGGAGCGCCGCGCTGCGATCGACACCGGCGACGTCGTCCTCGCCGAGGAGGCCGGGGAAGTCACCCACGTCGACGCTGAGCAGATCGTCGTCACCAGCGGCTCGAAGAAGCACGAGCACAAGCTCCACAAGTTCATGCGCTCGAACCAGGGGACGATCATCCACCAGCGGCCGATCGTCAAAAGCGGCCAGAAGGTGAAGGCCGGCGACGTGCTCGCCGACGGCTCTTCGACCGGCGGCGGCGAGATCGCCCTCGGCAAGAACTGCCTGGTCGCCTTCATGTCCTGGGAGGGCTACAACTTCGAGGACGCGATCATCCTCTCCGAGCGCCTGGTCAAGGACGACGAACTCACCTCGATCCACATCGAGGAGTACGAGATCGACGCCCGCACGACCAAGCTCGGCGACGAGGAGATCACCCGCGACATCCCGAACCGCTCCGAGGAGAGCCTGCGCAACCTCGACGAGCGCGGCATCGTCCGCGTCGG
>DASSMM010000068.1:0-32772 GCA_035688825.1 Solirubrobacterales bacterium
TCGTTACCCCGGTGGAGGGATCCAGTACTGGATCGCCCAGCCGCGACAGCTGTCGATCCACGGTCGTCTCTGCACGACGGCTGCGGAAGATGCGCCATCTTCGTGGGAGCGATGCCCGGGCTGAGCAGTTTCCGCCGCGACGCTTCCTAGCCTGGAAGCGTGCCGGAAACCATCGCCGCTTTCACCGCAGAGCCTTACTCCTACGCCGAGGCGCGAGCCCTCAGCGACCAGCTCGGGCTGAGCGAGCCGGTTGCCGTCACCCTGGTCAGGCGCGGATACCGGACTCCCGAGCAGGCCCGCGCCTTCCTCGCCGCTGACGAGTCGCATCCCCCGGCCGCCTTCGACGGCATGGATCTGGTGGTGGAGCGGGTGCAGGCGGCGATCGCAGCGGGCCGCCGGATCACCGTCCACGGCGACTTCGACGTCGACGGCGTCTGCGCGACCGCGGTGATGGTGAGAACGCTGCGCGAGCTGGGCGGCGAGGTCGACTGGTTCATCCCCGACCGGGTCGCCGACGGCTACGGGTTGAGCGGCGAGAACGTGCGGCGTCTGGCCGAGCGGGGGACCGGGCTCCTGCTCACGGTGGACTGCGGGATCACCTGCGCGGCCGAGGTGGCGCTGGCCGAGGAGCTGGGGATGGATGCGATCGTCACCGATCACCATCAGCCGAAGGAAGGGCTTCCGGATTGCCTGATCCTGCACCCGGAAATCAGCGATTACCCCTTCAAGTCTCTGTGCGGGACGGCGGTGGCCTGGAAGCTGGCTTGTGCGCTGCGGGAGCCTGCCTCTGACCACGATCTCGATCTGGTGGCGCTGGCGACGGTCGCCGACGTGGTGCCGCTGGTGGGGGAGAACCGCTCGCTGGTGCGGCGGGGGCTGGCAGAGATTCGAAGAGCGGAGCGGCCAGGCATCCGGGCCCTCTTGGCGGCGGCGAAATGCGATCCGGAGCGGCTTGACGAGGGCGACCTCGGCTTCCGCCTGGCGCCGAGGATCAATGCCTCCGGCCGTCTCTACCGGGCCGACGCCGGAGTCGAGCTTTTCCTCACCGAGGATCAGGATCGAGCGACGGCGATCGCCGAGGAGTTGAGCCGGGCCAACTCGGAGCGGCGCGCGACCGAGCGGGAGGTCGATGCAGGCGCCGAGGCGGCGCGGCGGGAGCTGCCGGACGAGCTGCGCGAAGCGCGCGGCCTGGTGCTGGCGGGGCAGGACTGGCACCCGGGTGTGGTCGGGATCGTCGCCTCGCGACTGGTCGAGCGGCACCACCGCCCGGTGGTCGTGATCTCGCTCGACGAAGCGGGGGAGGGGCGGGGCTCCGGCCGCAGCATCCCGGGGTTCGATCTGCTGGGGGCGTTGGAGGCGTGTGCGGAGCACCTCGAGGGCTTCGGCGGTCATCGGGCTGCCGCCGGCCTGACGATCAAGGCCGAGAGCGTGGCCGCGTTCCGCGAGGCGTTCGCCGCCCACGCGAACGAGGTGCTGGCGCCCGAGGACCTGCGGCGGACCGAAAAGGTGGACGCGATCGCCGGCGGGGTGGGCCTGGGCCTGGAGCTGGCCGAGGAGCTGAAGCAGCTGGCCCCGTTCGGGATGGGCAACCCGGGCGTGCGTCTGCTCGTCCCTTCGGCTCGGGTCACCGACGTCCGCGCCATGGGGGAGGGCAAGCACGCCCGCTTCAGCCTCCACAGCGGCTCCCACCGCGCGCTCGGCGTCGCCTTCGGCCGCTCCAGCCTCGGCGTCGAGGACGAGGACCTGCTCGACGCGACGGTGCGGCTCGAGGTCAACCATTGGAACGGCTCGGTAGAGCCGCGCCTGGTCCTCCGCGAGCTCTACCCGCTGGAGGAGCCGGAAGCGGACGGTGGGCAGCCGACCCTCCCGCACACCTGCACCACCGACGAAGCCGAATGGTGGACCCGCTTCGAAGCCGAGCTCAACGCCGACCTCGACCGCGAGACCGCGAGCAACCCAGATAATTCCGGTTCTTCGCGGTCTCGCGAGAACGGTGGGGGGCGAGAGGTGGTTCAGGGCGCCGCTTCGGCCACGGTCGCCATTGCCGAGCTGGTTTCCAGCGGGGCTGGGGTCTTAGCTGTCTGCGCGGACGCCTCGCGCCGGGCCGGGCTCGGCAACGGCGCCACCGGGCTCGCTCGTTTCAACGGCGGCGCGGCGGCGATTGCCTGCCACCGCTGCGGCGACGAGGAGATCGAGCGGTTGGTCGGCAAAGCTGACGCTGGGCTTGCGGTTGTCGATTACGCCGCCCTCGCGCGGGCGCCGGAGCTCGCCTGCGCCTTCGAGCACGTCGTCCTCGTCGATCCGCCGCGAAGCGCTCACGACGAGATGCTCGCCGGCCTTCCCTGTCGCGACCGCGGGCCCGGCTTCCTCCACCTGCTCTGGAACGACCCCGAGCGGGAGTTCGCCGGCAAGGCGCTGGCCGAGCAGTGGCCGGGTCGGGAGGCGGTCGCCGGCAGCTTCAGGGCGCTGCGGGAGCTAGGTGAAGCAGGCGGCGAGGGGCTGCGCAAGGCCCTGGCGGGGACTGGCAACTACCCGCTCTGCCCGGAGGCCGCCGCCCGCCGTTTCCGCGTCTTGAGCGAGCTCGGCCTGCTGCAGGGGGCGCCGGAAGGCGGCGCAGGCGTCGTCCGGGTCGTATCCTCAGAGAAGACCGAGCTGCAGCGCTCGGCTGCATTTCGCGCCTATGGCGACAGACTTTCGGAGGCCCAGCGATTTCTCGCAAGACCCAAACCGCGATAGAGCACAAGGAGCTCCTGGCCGATCTCTTTGCGGTGATCGAGGAGTTCGACTCCTCCGCGGCTGAAAACGGCAACGGCGACGGGGCCATGGTCGGCGGCGGCGGTACCGCGGTCGCGGTCGCGGCGATCGACCGGGCCAGGGTCAAACAGGCCTTCGACTTCGCCTGCGACCGCCACGCCGACCAGCGCCGCTACTCGGGCGACGAGTTCATCACCCACCCGGTCGGGGTCGCCCAGATCTGCGCCGGGATGCGGCTCGACACCGAGACCCTCTGCGCCGCCCTCCTCCACGACACGGTCGAGGACACGACCGCGAGCCTGGAGGAAATCCGCGAGGAGTTCGGCGACCAGATCGCCCAGCTCGTCGACGGCGTCACCAAGCTGACCGGGATCACCTTCGAGAGCCGCGACGAGCGGCAGGCGGAGAACTACCGGAAGATGATGGTGGCGATGGCCACCGACGTCAGGGTGATCCTGATCAAGCTGGCCGACCGTCTCCACAACATGCGCACGCTCGGCGCCCTGCCGAAGCAGAAACAGACGCTGAAGTCGCACGAGACCCTGGAGATCTACGCGCCGCTCGCCCACCGGCTCGGTATCCACGCGATCAAATGGGAGCTGGAGGACCTTGCCTTCGCCACCCTGCACCCGCGCAAGTACGCGGAAATCAAGCGGCTGGTCGCCCAGCAGCGCGACGAGCGCGAGAACTACGTCACCGAGGCGGGCGAGTTCCTCTCCAAGGAGCTCGAGCAGGTCGGGATCGAGGCCGAGATCTCAGGCCGCGCCAAGCACTTCTACTCGATCTACACGAAGATGGCGAAGAAGGGGCGCGAGTTCAACGAGATCTTCGATCTGACGGCGATGCGGGTGATCGTCCACTCGGTCAAAGACTGCTACGGCGCGATCGGCGTCATCCACTCGCTCTGGAAGCCGCTGCCCGGGCGCTTCAAGGACTTCGTCGCGATGCCGAAGGCCAACATGTACCAGGCGCTGCACACGACGGTGATCGGGCCGGAGGGCAAACCGCTGGAGATCCAGATCCGGACCGAGGAGATGCACAAGCTCGCCGAGTACGGGATCGCCGCCCACGTCGCCTACAAAGAGGGAGCCAGCGGCGACCCGCAGCGGGAAAAGATGACCTGGCTGCGGCAGCTCGTCGAGGCCGAGGGCGAACAGGACCCGACCGAGTTCCTCGAATCGCTGAAGGTCGACCTCTTCGAGGACGAGGTCTTCGTCTTCACTCCGAAGGGAGAAGTGAAGAACCTCTCGGCGGGCTCGACCCCGCTCGACTTCGCCTACGCCGTCCACACCGATGTCGGCCACAGCTGCGTCGGCGCCAAGGTCAACGGCTCGATCGTGCCGCTGCACTACCAGCTGCGCTCGGGCGACATCGTCGAAGTGCTGACCGCGAAGCAGAAACGCGGCCCCTCGCTCGACTCGCTGAAGCTGGTGCGGACGAGCCGCGCCCGCAACAAGATCCGGGCCTGGTTCAAAGAGGAGCGCCGCGAGGACGCCGAGCGCAACGGCCGCGAAAAGCTCGACGAAGCGCTGCGCACGCGCGGCATCCCGATGCAGAAAGTGTCCGGCTCGCCCCTGCTCGCCGACGTCATCCGCGAGATGGGCTTCCGCAAAGGGACCGACTTCTACATCGCCCTCGGCCAGGCCAAGATCGACGCCAAGACCGCCGCCAACAAGCTGATGCAGCGGCTGAAAGCCGGCGACGGCGTCGAGGAGGAGGCCGGCGCTCCGGCCGGCCGCGAGGACCGCGCCCGGCGCACCAAGGACGCCTCCAACTACGGGATCAGCGTCAAGGGCGCCGACAACGTCGCCGTGCGGCTGGCCAAGTGCTGCCGCCCGGTGCCGGGCGACGAAATCGAGGGCTACGTCTCGCTCGGGCGCGGGATCACCATCCACCGCGGCGACTGCAAGAACGTCAAGGCCTTGAAGAGAGCCTCCGAGCGCTTCGTCGAGGTGAGCTGGGTGGGCGAAAACGAGGCCGCCTACCGGGTCGAGCTGCAGATCGACGCCTACGACCGCACCCGCCTGCTCGAGGACCTCTCGCGGACCTTCTCCGAGGCCGGGATCAACATCATCGGCGCCACCTGCACGACCAACCACCCGATGGTGAAGAACCGGTTCGTGGTCGAGGTCGGCGACACCGAGCAGCTCAAGCACTGCATCAGCCGCCTCCGCAACGTCGAGAGCGTTTTCGACGCGTATCGGATCACCCCGGCCGCCTAGGACGGCCAGTCGGACGGGGTAGATGCCTTTAGCCGTCGCAGTCACCGGGCCCACGGGCGAGATCGGGAAGCCGCTGATGTCGGAGCTGGAGCGGCGGCCGGAGGTCGGCAGCGTGCTCGGGATGGCGCGGCGCCCGTTCGATCCCGCCGGAGAAGGGTGGAAGAAGGTCACCTACCGGCGCGGAGACATCCTCGACCGCGGCTCGCTGGCGGCGCTGTTGGACGGCGCCGACGTCGCCGTCCACCTCGCCTTCGCGATCTTCGGCAGCCGCGAGGAGACCCGGCAGATCAACCTGCAGGGGACGCGGAACGTCTTCGAAGCGGCGATCAAGGCCGGCGTCCAGCGGCTCGTCTACGCCTCCTCGGTCGCCGCCTACGGCTTCCACCCCGAGAACCCGCAGCCGCTGGGCGAGGACGTGCCGGCGCGGGGCAGCGAGGGCTTCTACTACTCGCGCCAGAAGGCGGAGCTGGAGGACCTGCTCGACGAGCTCCTGCTCGGCAGCAGCGTCGAGGCCTACGTCTTCCGCCCCTGCATCGTCGCCGGCCCGCGGGCGACGATGCTGATCGAGCAGACGGTGGAGGCGGTGCGGGTCGGCGATCCGGTGCCGCTGGTGCGCAAGGGAGTGGAAAAGCTGCCGTTGGTCGCGCCGGTCCTCCCCGACCCCGGGACCCCGATCCAGCTCGTCCACCACGACGACGTCGCCCAGGCGATGGCAGCCGCGATCTGCGGCGACGGCCCGCCCGGCGTCTATAACCTCGCCGGCGACGGCGAGATCCAGATCCGCGACATCGCCCGCGCTCTCGGCTGGCGCTGGGTCCCGGTCCCGCGCCCCGCGGTCACCGTCGGCACCGCCGCTGCCCGTCGCCTCAGCTTCGCCTCGCCGAAACTCGAGTGGGCGATCGCCGCCGACACCCCGGTCCTGATGGACACGGCGAAGGCCCGCCGCGACCTCGGCTGGAAGCCGCAGCACGACGCCGAGGAGACCCTGGCCGAGACCGTCGCCGGGGCGCGTGAGAAGGGTTTGCTCGCCTGATCCGAGCTAGGCGACGACGGTCAGCGCCGCCGGGGCGGCTTTGAGCTCGATCCGGTCGCGTTCGCCGATGTAGTCGCCGTCGACCTGAATCGGGAGGGGTCGGAACTGGCCCTGCTTGTCCTGGGAGACGGTTTCGACCACCGCGTGGGTGACGTCGTCGAAGTGGGAGACCTGCTTATGGCGGGCGGCCGGGTTCTTCTCGCTGAAGAGGCGGTTGATCAGGGTCGGCATGTCGCGCTGGGCGGCGCGCTTGAGGACCGCCATCGAGAGGGTGCCGTCGTCGATCGCGATCCCCTCGCAGACGCGGATCGGCCGGCTGGCGAAGTAGGTGAACGGGTCGGAGTTCTGGACGATCGTGGTCACGCCCTCGACCGGCTCGAACCCGTCGACGGTCGTCCGCATCCGCACCGGGTTGACGAGGTACTTGCGGTAGAAGCTGGAGACCCCGGCCCAGGAGTAGTAGTACGGCCCCGCGTTCCCCTTCATCGTGGGATTGCGGTCCACCCGTTTGACCACGCTGGCGTCGATCCCCGCCCCGCAGGCGAAGACGAAGTAGCGGTCGTCGACCATCCCCAGGTCGATCCTCCGCGGCTGCCAATCGTCAACCAGCGAGAGCAGGTGCTCGGTCGCGTCGACCACGTCGTTCGGCATTCCCAGCGTCCGCGCGACCACGTTCGTCGAGCCGCCCGGCAACACCGCCACCGGCAGATCGGTCCCCGCCACCCCGTTGACGACCTCGTTCAACGTCCCGTCGCCGCCGAAGGCGACGACGACGTCATAGCCCCCGTCCAGCGCCTCCCGCCCGATCTCCGTCGCGTGGTTCTGCGCCTGAGTGGAGACGGCTTCCACATCGAACCGCCCCTGCAGCGCGTAGACCACGAGGTTTTTCAGCCGATCCGAAACCGTCGTCGCGTACGGGTTGACGATCAGCAGCATCCGCTTCTTGGCGGGCTTGCGGCGGCGGAGCGAGCGGAGCTGGGCGGTCACGGACGCGCAAGCCTAATGGCGGTGCGCTTCGCCTAGGCTGCCGCCGATGATCGACCGACGGGAGCTGGGCGCGATCTTTCTCGGCGGGGCGCTCGGGGCGCTGGTGCGGGCGGGGCTTGGGGAAGCGCTGCCGGCCCCGGGGGTGGGGTGGCCTTGGGCGACCTTCGTCGTCAACGTGGTCGGGGCTGCCCTGCTCGGCTACTGGTTCACCGTCCTGCCTCATTCGCAGTACCGGCGGCCGCTGCTGACGACCGGGTTCTGCGGGGCGCTGACCACCTTCTCGACGGTTCAGGTCGAGCTGGTGGAGATGATCGATGCCGGGCGGGTGCCGCTTGCTGGTCTTTATCTCGCCGTCAGCGTTGCGGCTGGACTGGTAGGGGCCCAGGCGGCTACTGCCCTCGCGCGACGAACGGAGGCTGCATGAGCTGGCCGGTCTGGATCGGGGTGGCGGTGCTCGGCGGTTTCGGGGCGCTGGCGCGGTTCGGGCTAACGCTGCTGGTTGCCGACCGCCTCCATCCGCATCTGCCGATGGGCACGCTCGCGGTCAACCTCAGCGGTGCCTTCCTTCTCGGCTTGTTGGCTGGAGCCGCGGTTGAAGGGGACGCGCGGCTGCTTCTCGGTGCGGGCCTGCTCGGCTCCTACACGACCTTCTCGACCTGGATGGTGGAGACGCAGCGGATCGAGGAGGCGGGGAAACGGCGGATCGCGGTGACCAACCTCGTGCTCAGCATCGTCCTCGGGCTCGCTGCCGCCGCTCTCGGCCACGCGATCGGCGCGCAGCTCTGAGCGTGTCGACTTTGTTCGGCTATTCCGTACAAAGTCGACACTAGGTCGCTTCGTACCTGATCACCGAGCCGTCGTCGGCTTCCCGCACCCGTCCCTCGTTGACCAGCAGGTCGGCGTGGCCGATCACCTCGCTCAGGGTGAGGAAAGCCTGGGTGACGGCCACGTTGCCCCAGAGGGCCTGGGCGATCTCGTAGGCGTTGCGCGGCTGCTGGGCGATCAGCTTGTAGATCTTCTCCTTGCGGCGGTCGTAGCCGCTCATCCGCGAGTCGATCAGCTCGGCGTGCTCGGTGATCGGCTCGCCGTGGCCTGGGAGGACGATCTCGGCCGGCATCTGGCGCGTCTTCTGCAGCGAGTCGATGTACGTGACCAGGGCTTGGGTGCGCTTGTTGCTGCCGTCGAGCGGCCGGGTGATCAGCGGGTTGGAGGAGATCTTCGGCAGCAGGTGGTCGGCGGCGATCAGGATCCGGCGCTCCTCGTCCCAGAAGACGGTGTCGGAGGGGCTGTGGCCGGGGCGGTGGAGGACTTGTAGGCGCCGGTCGCGCAGCTCCAGCGCGCCGCCGTCCTCCAGCGGTCGCGTCACCGTCACGTGCGAGCCCCAGCCGCGGAAGCTGCGGGAGACGCTGCGCAGCGCCACGGTCACGTCCTCGGGGATGCCGTTGCGCAGCATCACCTCGACCGCGAACGTGTCCTCGACCTCGGCGTCCTCGTCGAACGCTGCCAGCCGCTCGGCGGCCGCGCCCAGTGCCGCCACCTCCGCCCCCGAGTGCTCGACGATGATCTCGACCAGCCCCAGGTGGTCGATGTGCTGGTGGGTGACGACGATCAGCTCCAGGTCGGATAGCTCGTGGCCGCGCTCGGCCAGCCGTGCGGTCAGCTCGTCGAGCGCCTTGCCGGAGTTCGGCCCGGTGTCGACGAGCGTCAGCGGCTCGTCCTCGATCAGGTAGCAGTTGACCCGTCCCACCGCGAACGGCGTCGGGATCGGGAAGCAGTGGATGCCGGCCAGCGCCGCCTGCTCCAGCGCCTCCTCCGGCGTCGCGGTCACGCCCGGATCAGGTCGAGGATCTCGTCGCGCCGCCGCTCCATGTCCTCTTTCGAGATCAGCGACTCGAGGTTGAGCCGCAGCAGCGGCTCGGTGTTCGACGGCCGCACGTTGAAGTGCCAGTCCGGGTAGTCGATCGAGATCCCGTCGAGGCGGGTCAGCTCGCCGTCGGAGTAGCGCTCGGCGATCTCGGCCATCTTCGCCTCCTGGTCGTCGACCTCGGAGTTGATCTCGCCGGAGATGAAGTATCGGGAGCGGAACTCTTCCATCAGCTCGGCCATCGAGCGGCCGTCGAGCGAGAGCAGCTCCAGGACCAGCAGCGCCGGGATCGTCCCCGAGTCTGCATTCCAGAAGTCGCGGAAGTAGTAGTGGCCGGAGACCTCGCCGCCGAACGCCGCCCCCTCCTCGCGCATCCGCGCCTTGAAGAAGGCGTGGCCGACGCGGGAGAGGTCGGAGCGGCCGCCCTCGGCGGCGACCAGGTCCGGGACCGCGCGGCTCGAACGCGGGTCGTAGAGGATCGTCGCGCCGGGGTTCTTCTGCAGGACCGAGCGCGCCAGCAGGGCGCAGATGAAGTCGCCGTCGCAGAAGCTGCCGTTGCCGTCGATGAAGAAGCAGCGGTCGGCGTCGCCGTCCCAGGCGATCCCGAGGTCGGCACCGGACCCCTTCACCCGGTCGATGATCATCCGCCGGTTCTCCTCCAGCAGCGGGTTCGGCTCGTGGTCGGGGAACTCCCCGTCGGGGACGAAGTACATCTCCTCCAGCTCCAGGGGGAGCCGCTCGAGGATCGGGCCCACCATCGGGCCGCCCATCCCGTTGCCGCCGTCGACCACGACCTTCATCGGCCTCACGTTCGCCGGGTCGATGAAGGAGAGGGCGTGGGCGCGGAATTCGTCCCAGATGTCGACCTCCTCGGCGTCGCCGCCGCCGGGCTCCTCGCCGAGCCCGCCTTCGATCTCCGCCTTGACGTCGCCGATCCCGGCGTCGCCGGAGAGCGGCAGCGCCCCCTCGCGGACGAGCTTGACGCCGGTGTAGGCCTTCGGGTTGTGCGAGGCGGTGACCATCGCGCCGCCGTCGAGCTCGCGCGAGCCGACGAGGTGGTAGAGCATCTCCGTCGCAACCTGCCCGGCGTCGATCACATGGGCGCCCTCGGCGACGAGCCCCTCGCGCACCGCGCCCGCCATCGCCGGCGCCGTCAGCCGCATGTCGCGCCCGAGCCCGACCCGCAGCTCGCTCGGCTCCTTGCCGCGCAGGCGCCCGAGCACCCGCGCGAAGGCGCGACCGATCGCCCGCGCCGTCGTCTCGTCCATCTCCGAGCCGTGCAGGCCGCGGATGTCATACGCCTTGAAGATCCCCGGAGGGGCGAGGGGGGACTGGTCGTTCAAAACGCTCCTTTCAGCGCCTCGTAGCTCTGCTCGATCGATTGCGGCATCACTTTCGTGTCGGCGATCACCGGCATGAAGTTGTTGTCGCCGGCCCAGCGGGGGACGACGTGCATGTGGATGTGGTGCTCGACCCCGGCGCCCGCCACCCGGCCCTGGTTGAAGCCGACGTTGAAGCCGTGCGGCTGGTAGACCGCCTCCAGCCGGCCCATCGCCTGCTGCGCCAGCGCCATCATCTCCGCCAGCGTCTCCCCGGGGATCTCCTGCAGGCGGCCGACGTGGTCGTAGGGCGCCACCATCAGGTGCCCGTTCGTGTAGGGGAAGAGGTTGAGGATCACGAAGCAGCGCTCGCCGCGGTGGACGATCAGGTTCGCCTCGTCGTCGTCCGCCGCCGGCTTGGCGCAGAAGATGCACTCCTCCTCGATGTCCTTGGACGCGTCCTTCACGTAAGCGAGGCGCCAGGGCGCCCAGATGCGGAAATTTGCCACGGGCCGTCCAGGCTATAGCCAGCGGCGCTTGCGGAAGTAGGCGACCATCCCGATCAGGATCACCGCCATCAGCACCAGGACGGTGATGAAGCCGGCCTCGTGGTGTTCGCTCGGCACCCAGGTGTTCATCCCCATCACGCTGGCGATCAGGGTCAGCGGCAGGATCACGACGCTGATCGCGGTCAGCACCCGGAGGATGTCGTTGAGCCGGTGGGAGATCAGCGACTCGTTGGTCTCCTCGAGCGCTTCGGCGACCTCCTTGTAGTTCTCGAGCATGTCCCAGATCCGCTCGTGGGCGTCGACGATGTCGTCGAAGTAGATCTCGAGGTCGAGGTCGGAGGCGAGGTAGCGCTGCTTGACCTTCTCCAGGTCGCGCAGCACGGGTCGCTGCGGCCGGATCACTTTGCGGAAGTTGATGATCTCCTGCTTGACGTTGGAGATGTCGCGCACGACCTCCTCGGCCCGCTCTTCGAAGATGTCGTCCTCGAGCGCGTCGAGCTTGTTGCCGATCTTGCGCAGCATCGGGAAGCAGTAGTCGAAGGCGTCGTCGACCAGCCGGTAGAGCAGGTAGCCGGAGCCGCGCGAGAAGAGCTGTTCGCGCAGCTCCTCTTTGGCCCGGCAGCGCTCGAACAGGTACTCGACCGGCTGCAGCGGCAGGTTCGGGATCGTCACCACGTAGTCGGGCCCGACGAAGAGGTCGAGCTCGCCGGTCCCCAGGCGGCCCGCTTTCGGGTCGAAGACCGGCAGGTGGAGGACGATGAAGAGGTAGTCGTCGTAGACGTCGATCTTCGGCCGCTGGTTGCGGGAGAGGACGTCCTCGAGGTCGAGGGCGTGGAACTCGAAGTGCTCCTCCAGCCAGGTCCGCTCCAGCGAGCCGGGCCACTCGATGTTGACCCAGCGGAGGGCGTTCGACTCGATCTGCTCTACGTTCGGCTGCTGGGGCTCAGGCGCCGCAGGCTGAGAGACGAGCTCGCCGCGCCGGCCGGGCCGTCGCAGCCTCGGTTTCGGAAGGTTCGGCATCGGCCAGTCCGATCGTCTCGTGGTGCAGCGGGCTCATCGTGGGCCTAGGTTAGTCAGGCGTGACGAAAAGCGTGCGTTCTCGGGGTAAATGGTTGCCGCGCGTCAACCCTTTCGCTATCTTCCACTGCACATAAGCGCCACATCTAGAGGGGTGGAGGGACTGGCCCAGTGAAGCCCCGGCAACCATCGCGACCGCAAGGTCGAGACAGGTGCCAAGTCCAGCAGGTCGCGAAAGCAGAGATGCAGAGCGATTTGGAAGATGTGGGGGATGTCCGATCGGACCTCGCCCCACAGATGGCGAGGTTTTTTTGTAAGCGGAAAGAGGATCGGATGTCAGTCGAGAACCTGAAGTGCAAGGAGTGCGGCACCAGCTACGAGCTGGATGCCAGCTACGTCTGCGAAAACTGCTTCGGCCCGCTGGAGGTCGCCTACGACTACAGCGGGTTGGACGCGGCGGAGGTGAAGCGACGGATCCAGGCGGGATCGCAGGGGATCTGGCGCTACAGCGACTTCCTCCCGTTCAAGGGGCGGGCGAGCGACCCGCTGGAGCCGGGCCTGACGCCGCTGCTGAAGGCAGACCGGCTGGCCGAGCGGCTGGGGGTCGACGCCGAGATCTGGATCAAGAACGACGCCGCCAACCCGACCCACTCCTTCAAGGACCGGGTCGTCGCCGTCGCCGTTGCGAAAGCGCAGGAGCTCGGCTTCGACACGGTCGCCTGCGCCTCGACCGGCAATCTCGCCAACGCCGTCGCGGCCCACGCCGCCGCGGCGGGGCTGCGGTCCTACGTCTTCGTCCCCGCCAACCTCGAGGAGCAGAAGCTGCTCGCGACCGGCGTCTACGGGACCAACCTGGTCGGCGTCCGCGGCAACTACGACGACGTCAACCGCCTCTGCACCCAGCTCGCCGAGACCCGCCCCTGGGCCTTCGTCAACGTCAACCTGCGCCCCTACTATGCCGAGGGCTCGAAGACGCTCGCCTACGAGACGGTCGAGCAGCTCGGCTGGAAGCTGCCCGATCGCGTCGTCAGCCCGATCGCCTCTGGCTCACTGTTCACGAAACTGGGCCGCGGCTTCCAGGAGTGGCTCGACCTCGGCCTCGTCGAGGGCAGGCAGCCGGTCTTCAACGGCGCCCAGGCGCAGGGCTGCAGCCCCGTCGCGACCGCCTTCGCCGAAGGCTGGGAAGTCTGCAAGCCGCAGCGTCCGGAGACGATCGCCAAGAGCCTTGCGATCGGCGATCCCGCCGACGGCCCCTATGCGGTCGAGCACGCCCGCAGGACCGGCGGCGGCGTCGACTCGGTCACCGACCAGGAGATCCGCGAGGGGATCAAGCTGCTGGCGGAGACGACCGGGATCTTCACCGAGACCGCCGGCGGCGTCACCGTCGGCGTCCTGCGCAAGCTGGCCGAACGGGGCGAGCTCGCCGCCGGCGAGCGGGTCGTCGTCTACATCACCGGCGAGGGCCTGAAGACGCTCGACGCGACGCGCGATACGTTCCAGATGCACGAGATCGACCCCAGCCTCGAAAGCTTCGAGAGCGAGTTCCGCCAGGAGGTAGCCGCCTAGATGTCAGTCACCGTGAAGATCCCGACCCAGCTTCGCGCCGCCACCGGCGGGAAAGCAGAGCTGGAAGTTGACGGTTCGACCGTGGGAGAGGTTCTCGACAGCGTCTTCGATTACCACGACGACCTTCGCAACCGCATCACCCAGGACGGCGACCTGCGCCGCTTCGTCAACGTCTACGTCTCAGGCGAGGACATCCGCTTCCAGCAAGGGCTGGAGACGCCGATCAACGACGGCGACGAAGTAACGATTCTGCCTGCGGTAGCCGGCGGTTCTTGAAGCCACCTGTAGTCATTCTCTGCGGCGGCCGCGGGACGCGGCTGCGTGAGCGGACCGAGTCGGTGCCGAAGGCGCTGGTCGAGATCGGCGGTCGGCCGATCCTCTGGCACGTGATCCAGATCTATGCCGCGCAGGGGTTCGAGCGGTTCCTGCTGGCGACGGGCTACATGGGCGAGGCGGTGGAGGAGTTCGCCGCCGCCGAGCGCTGGCCGGACGGGGTGGAGGTCGAGTGCGTCGACACCGGCCTCGACACGCCGACCGGCGGCCGGGTGGCGGCGCTGGCCGAGCGCCTGGGCGACGAGGCGTTCTGCGCGACCTACGCCGACGGCGTCGCCGACATCGATCTCGAGGCGCTGCTCGACTTCCACCGCGAGCAGGGAGCGCTGGGGACCGTGACCGTGGTGCGGCCGCACCTGCAGTGGGGCGTCGCCGAGCTGCGGGGCGACGCGGTTACCGGCTTCGTCGAGAAGCCGCGCAGCGAGCACTGGATCAACGGCGGCTTCTTCTGCTTCGAGCCGGGAGCGCTGCGCTACATCGGCGAGAAGAGCGTGCTCGAGCGCGAGCCCCTCGAGCACCTGGCGGCCGACGGGCAGCTACGGGCCTTCCGGCACGAGGGCTTCTGGGACTGCATGGACACCTACAAGGACGCCGTGGAGCTGAACGACCTCTGGGCCGCCGGCCTCGCTGCCTGGCGGATCTGGGACGCGGCGCCCGTGGACGCCTCGTGAAGCGGGCGCTGGTCACCGGCGGCCACGGCTTCGTCGCCTCCAACCTGGCGCGGGCGCTGCTCGAACGCGGCGACGCGGTCAGCGTCCTCGACCTGGCGCCGCCGCCGCGCTCGGGCCTCGCCCTGCAGGGGATCGACGGCGAGGTCGAGCTGCTCGAAGTCGACCTGCGCGACGCGCCGGCGGTCGAGGCGGCGATCACGGCCGGCGAGTTCGACGTCGTCTTCCATCTGGCGGCGCAGACGCTGGTCGGCCCCGCGATGGCCGATCCGACCCAGACCTTCGAAGTCAACGTCCGCGGCACCTGGTCGCTGCTGGAGGCCTGCCGACGTGCCGACGTGCCGGCGGTGGTCGTCGCCTCTTCCGACAAGGCCTACGGCCCCAGCGAGGAGCTGCCCTACCGGGAGACGATGCGGCTGCAGCCCGCCTCGCCCTACGAGGCGAGCAAGGCGGCGGCTGACGCGATCGCCCTCAGCTACCGGCCCTCCTACGGCCTGCCGGTGGCGGTAACCCGCTTCGCCAACATCTACGGTGGCGGCGACCCCAACTTCTCCCGCCTGATCCCGGAGGCGATCGCTGCCGTCCTCGACGGCCGCCGCCCGCAGATCCGCTCCGACGGCAGCCCCGAACGCGACTTCCTCTACGTCGGCGACGCCGTCGCCGCCTATCTCGCGGTCGAGCACGCGGTCGGCGCCGGCGGGCCGGGAGCGGGGGAGGCCTTCAATGCCGGCGGCGAGCGGCCCTACTCGGTCGCCGAGGTCCTGCAGACGATCGTCGACGTCTCCGGCACCGACCTGCAGCCCGAGTTCCTCGGCACCGGCAACCCCGCCGGCGAGATCGACCGCCAGTACGTCGATTCGACCAAGCTGCGCGAGATGACCGGCTGGCGGCCGGAGGTGGAGCTGCGCGACGGCCTCATCCGCACCCTCGACTGGTACCGGGACCACGCCGAGCTGCGGCCCGAGGGCGCCGGGCTGGCCGGCTAGGCTGAGCCCATGTGCGGGCGATTCACGGTTACCGGCAAAGACACGAAGAAGATCGCCGACCGCTTCCAGGTCGAACTCGAGAAGGCGCTGGAACGAGGCGGGGCGCCGGCGAAAGAGAGCGCCAAGGACGGGGGAGAGGCAAACGGGCCCGCGAAAGAGAAAGCGCCTCCCGGCCTCGGTCGCTTCAACGTCGCGCCGACGCAGGAGATCCTCGTCGTCCGCTCCTCGCCTGACGAGGAGGCGGCGCAGCGGGGCGAGCGCGAGGCACAGCTGATGCGCTGGGGCCTGGTTCCGGTCTGGGCGAAGGACCTCAAAGTCGGCTACCGGATGATCAACGCGAAACGGGAGAACCTGCTGAAAAGCAAGGCCTACGGCCCGCTGGTCGACAAGTTCCGCCACCGCTGCCTGATCGTCGCCGACGGTTTCTACGAGTGGATGAAGGCCGAGGATCCCAAGCAGCCGCGCCAGCCCTGGCGCTTCACCGTCGACGGCGGCGAGCCCTTCGCCTTCGCCGGCCTCTGCACCCGCAAGAAATGGGACGACCCGGAGGAGCGCGGCTACGACGACGGCTACCTCTACACCTGCACGCTCGTCACCACCACCCCCAACGAGGTCGTCGCGCCCGTCCACAACCGGATGCCGGCGATCCTGCCGAGCCCCGAGGCCGAGGCCGCCTGGCTGCGGCCGGACCTGAGCGCGGAGGACGCGGTGGCGATGTGCGCGCCGCTCGACCCGCGGCGGATGGAGGGAGCACCGGCGAATCCGGCCCTGAACAAGGTCGGCAAAGGGATGGCGGAGGGACCGGAGCTGCTGGTCGCCCCGCAGGAGCAGCTCGACGTCTAGGTGCGGGGAGCAATTTCGAAACCCTGACGATCCCGATCCCGGGAGCGCTGGGCGGACCGGATCCGAGGCCGCTCACCTTCGAAGTGACCTGCTTCAACAACACGATCTCGACCGAGTCCTGCGCCCGCTTCGACATCGACGACGTCTCGCTCCTCGCCGAAACCGGATCCTCGACGACTCCACCGACGACGGCCGGGGGGAGCGGTCAGCCTTCGCCTCCGCCTGCGGCCGACCGGATTCCTCCAGAGACGACGTTGCGACAGATGAAGGGCCTGGTGTTCGTTCAGACGCCGAAGGCCAAGGTCAAGGTCAAGGCCCGCTTCTCCTCAGAGCCGGGCGCGCGCTTTGAATGCAAGCTAGATCGTCGTCCCTACGCAGCTTGCGCTTCGCCGAAAACCTTGAGATTGAAGGTCGGGAAGCACGTCTTCCGGGTGAGGGGAATCGATGCGGCGGGGAACGCCGACGGAACGCCCGCGAAGGCGAGCATCCGCATCAAGCTGAAGCCGGCTTAGCCTTCTTCGTCGGCTTCTTCTTCAGCTTCGAGTTCTTCTTTTTCTTCGGCTTTTTCGGCTTCCGCCTCTTCGTCGATCGGCGGCGAGCGGTGCGGGAGCGCCACCTGCGTAGTCGCCGTCGCTTCGCCGGCGCTCGTTTCGATCGTGCAGGCGATGTCGGCCCCCGGGACCTTGGTCGTCCGCCAGACCGTGAAGAAGGGGAGCTCGAGGTCCCGCTTCGGCTTGCCGGTGATGAAGTACTTGAGGTGCTCGGTGCCGACTTCGTATTCTGGCCATTCGAGCTTGACGCCCTGTTCGGTGGTGAAGCGCTTGGGTCGGTCGAGGACTTCGAGGGTGGCGAGTTCGCTGCTGTGCGAGCTGAAGTCCATCAGCACGGTTTCCGGCACTTCCTGGTTGTAGATGCCTTCTTCGGAGGAGCGGGGGTAGGTGCCGCGCAGGCCGCCGGCGCTCTGGGCGATTTCGGTGCCCTTCTGGGCCTTGACGCTGCAGAGGATGCGGCTGCCGCCGATCGGAGCGCCGGCCGAGACCTTCAACGTCGAGCCGGCGGTGAAGAGCGAGTAGCCGCTGACGTTGGTGCCGGTTGACCGGATGTTGGTGTTGATCAGCTGCATCTCGCCCTTGCCGCCGGGGACCGGGGTGGTCTTCGAGTCTGCCGCGGTGCCCGACTGCACCCATTCCAGGTGCGCCGATTCGCCCTCGCCCTTGCCGACCGTGGCCAAGGCGGCGACGACGCAGGCGATCAGGCCGATCGCAACGATGACCAGGGCGCCGCGCGGGGGCCTATCGTCCTGCGGGTTGGCTGATCGGGGCGGCAGGCGCACGGCGCGACAGTATTGGAATCGGGGGCGGATTCGCCGCCGCGCGATACCTCTGCACGTTTCGGGGGTAAGGACTTGACGTGGCAACCAAAGCAACCCGGCTGAGCAGGGCCAAGCCGAAGCCGAGGGCCGTCGAGGTCCACGGCCGGCCGATGAACTTCGTCGAAGCCGGTTCCGGCCCGGTTCTGCTGCTGATCCACGGGATGGCGGGCACCTGCGCCAACTGGGAATCGGTGATCGAGCCGCTGGCGATCGACCACACCGTGATCGCCCCCGACTTCCCCGGTCACGGCGCTTCGGCCCCGGGCGGCGGCGACTACTCGCTGGGCGCCCTCGCCAGCAGCCTCCGCGACCTGATGCTCTCGCTCGGCCACGAGCGGGCGACGCTGGTCGGCCACTCGCTCGGCGGCGGCGTCGCGATGCAGTTCACCTACCAGTTCCCGGAGATGGTCGAGCGGCTGGTCCTCGTCTCCAGCGGCGGCCTCGGCCCCGACGTCAGCCCGATCCTGCGCGCCGCGGCGCTGCCCGGCGCAGAGATCTTCATTACTGCCACGGCCGGGGTGGGGAAGACCGTCGGCGGCGTGATCGGCCGCGGCATCGGCGCCGTCGGCCTGCGCCCCAACGCCGATCTCGCCGAGATCACCCGCGGCTACGCGACCCTCTCGGACCCCGAGCGCCGCAAGGCCTTCCTCGCCACCCTGCGCTCGGTCGTCGGCATGGAGGGCCAGCGCGTCGCCGCCCTCGACCGCCTCTACCTCGCCGAAACCCTCCCCGTCCTCATCGTCTGGGGAGAGAACGACCCGATCATCCCGGTCGAGCACGCCCGCGAAGCCCACGCCGCCCTCCCCGACAGCCGCCTCGAGATCTTCGAGGACACCGGCCACGTCCCCATGCTCGAGCGCCCCGGCCACTTCATCGCCGCCCTCGAGCGCTTCCTCGCCGAGACCGACCCCGCCGAATTCGACCGCGCGGAGTGGGTCGCGAGGTTCAAAGCCGCCGAAAACTGAGGCGTGTCGCTTTAGTGGCCCTATAGGACGCATAAAGCGACACAGCGAGGACGCGCCCGACAGGATTCGAACCTGTGGCCTCTTCCTCCGGAGGGAAGCGCTCTATCCAGCTGAGCTACGGGCGCCCAATCGGCAGCTTAGCCCGTAACTCGCGTAGGCTCGCCGCCGATGGATTTGGCGGTGACTTTTCTTGGGACCGGGGGGTCGGTGCCCTCGGCGCGGCGGTCTACTGCGGCCGTGCTGGTCAGCCGTGGGGGAGAGCGGTTGCTCTTCGACTGCGGGGAAGGGACGCAGCGGCAGATGCAGCGGTCGCTGGGGCTGGTGCAGGTGGACGAGATCTACCTGACGCACTTCCACGCCGATCACGTGCTGGGGATCCCGGGGCTGCTGAAGACCTATGACCTCACCGATCGGCAGGTGCCGCTGAAGATCTACGGACCGCCGGGGCTGACCGAGCTCTTCCAGGTCTTCTCGCCGCTGATCGGGCGGCTGGGGTTCACCCTCGACCTGATCGAGCTGAAGCCGGGGGATGAGGTGGAGCACGACGGTTACAAGGTCTGCCCGTTCGAGGCCTCCCATCGCAACGCCCGCGCCAATGGCTACTCGCTCGTCGAGGCCGAGCGACCGGGGCGGTTCGATCCCGACGCCGCCGCTGCCGCCGGCGTTCCCGAAGGTCCGGCGTACGCGGCGCTCCAGCGCGGCGAGGCGGTCGAGGGCGAGGCCGGAACCGTGACCCCTGATCGGGTGATGGGGCCTAGCCGCGCCGGACGCACGATCGTCGTCACCGGCGACACCGCCCCCAGCCCTGCCACCGTCTCCGCCGCGGCCGACGCCGACCTGCTGATCCACGACGCCTCCTTCGCCGAGGAGGAGGTGCAGCGGGCGGCCGAGACCGGGCACTCGACGGTCGGGCAGGCCGCTGCCGTCGCCGATGAGGCGCATGTGAAGTTGCTCGCGCTCGTCCACATCTCCTCCCGCTACCACGTCGGCAAAGTCATCGAGGAGGCGAAGGCGGTGTTCGAGCCGACCGTCGCCCCGCGCGACTTCGACGTGGTCGAGCTGCCCTTCCCGGAGCGCGGCGAGCCGCACCTGGTCCCGAACGGAGCCCGGGAAGCGCGGAAAGAGCAGGAAACCGAGGGTTAGCAACCGTCGCTGAGCGCTGCTACATTGGGCGCGTCCTTTAACCAGGTCCCGTGAGGCCAGGAAGGAAGCAAACGAAGTGAACGAGAAGGTCGTGCTGGAGCACGACGATCTGAGGCGAACGCTGCGGCGGATCGCCCACGAGATCGCCGAGGGGAACCCCGATTCCGAGCGCTTGGCGGTCGTCGGCATCCACACCCGCGGCGCCGTTCTGGCCCGCCGCCTCCACGTCTTCCTCGGCGAGCTGACCGGCAGCGACCTGCCGTTCGGTGACCTCGACATCTCCTTCTACCGCGACGACGTCGGCGCCAAGGCACCCGGCTCCCAGCCGGTCGTCCACGCCTCCCACATCGACTTCGACCTTTCCGACCGCACCGTCGTCCTCGTCGACGACGTCCTCTACACCGGCCGCACCGTCCGCGCCGCGATCGAGGCGCTCTTCGACTACGGCCGGCCGCAGCGGGTGCAGCTCGCGGTCCTCTGCGACCGCGGCCACCGCGAGTTGCCGATCCGCCCCGACTACGTCGGCAAGAACCTGCCGACCGCCCGCGAGGAGCGGGTCAACGTCCGCCTCGAGGAGATCGACGGCACAGACGAGGTGACGATCTCCGAGCCCAGCACCCTGGAGGTGAGCCGATGAAGCACCTGCTCTCGATCGAGCAGCTCTCGCGCGAGGAGATCGAGGCGATCCTCGACCGCGCCGAGAGCTTCGCCGAGGTCGGGCGCCGAGACATCAAAAAGGTCCCGACCCTGCGCGGCCGCACCGTCGTCTCCCTCTTCTACGAGTCGAGCACCCGCACCTCGAGCTCCTTCGACCTCGCCGCCAAGCGCCTTTCCGCCGACCTCGTCTCGGTCAAGGCCGCCGGCTCCTCGGTCGAGAAGGGCGAGTCGCTGAAGGACACGGTCGCCACCCTCTCCGCCTACGACCCGGCCGCGATCGTCATCCGCCACCCCTACGCCGGCGCCGCCCAGATGGTCGCCGGCTGGACCGCCGCCTCGGTCGTCAACGCCGGCGACGGCAAGCACGAGCACCCGAGCCAGGCCCTGCTCGACGTCTACACGCTGCGGCGCCGCCTCGGCTCGCTCGAGGGGGTCCGGATCTGGATCGTCGGCGATGTCCTCCACAGCCGCGTCGCCCGCTCCAACCTGATCGCCTTCGCGAAGATGGGCGCCGAGGTCACCGTCTGCGGCCCGCCGACCCTGATCCCGCGCGGGATCGAGGCCCTCGGCTGCGAGGTCTCCTACACGCTCGACGGGATCGAGGAGGCCGATGTCGTCTACGCGCTGCGGATGCAGAAGGAGCGGATGAGCGAGAGCTTCGTCCCCTCGTTGCGCGAGTACGCCGCCTGCTTCCAGGTCGACAGCCGCCGCCTCAACCCGCGTCAGCTGCTGATGCACCCCGGCCCGGTCAACCGCGGGGTCGAGCTCTCCGGCGAGGCGATCGACTCGCCGCAGTCGCTGATCGCCGAGCAGGTGGCGGCAGGGCTGGTGGTACGGATGGCGATCCTCTACGAGCTGCTCGCCGGCGGCGACTCCGGCGCCCCGACGGCCGAGGGCGAGGGCAGCCGGCCGACCCCGATCGGAACCCCCGCATGAGCGCCCAGGGCGAACTGCCGACGACGAGCCTGCGCGAGCAACTTGACGTGCGCGCCGGCGAGGACGCGCACCTGGTCCTGCGGCGAGCGACGGTCCTCGACCCGGTCGCCGGCATCGACTCGGTCCACGACGTCGTCGTCCGCGAGGGCCACGTCGCCGCCCTCGCCTCGCCCGGCGAGGCCGAGACCGAGGGCGCCGAGGTGGTCGAGGCCGAGGGCCTGCACGCCTTCCCGGCCTTCTTCGACCCCCACGTCCATCTCCGCACCCCCGGCCACGAGCACAAAGAGGACGTCGAGACCGGCACCCGCGCCGCCGCCGCCGGCGGCTACTGCGGGATCCTGGCGATGGCCAACACCGAGCCGCCGGTCTCCACCGCCGCCGACGTCAGCGCCCTGCGCGAGCAGGCCCGCGCCGGCGCCTCGGTCCCGGTCGGCTTCCTCGCCACCGTGACCAAGGAGATGGCGGGCGAGGAGCTGACCGAGATGGTCGAACTGCGCGAAGCCGGCGCCCTCGGCTTCTCTGACGACGGCCTGCCGATCGCCGACGCCGGGGTCATGCGCCGCGCCCTGCAGTACCAGCGCCTCTGCGGCGGCAACATGGCCCTGCACGAGGAGGACCCGCGGCTCTCGATGGGGGGCGCGATGCACGAGGGACCGGTCTCGGCGGTGCTCGGCATCGGCGGCATCCCCTCGGTCTCCGAGTCGACGATGGTCGCCCGCGACGCCGCCCTGGCCGCCCACGAGAACGCGCGCATCCACGTCCAGCACCTCTCCGCCGCCGAGTCGGTGGAGATCGTCCGCGCCGCCAAGGGCGCCGGGGTCCAGATCAGCGCCGAGGCGAGCCCGCACCACCTCTGCCTCACCGACGAGGAGGTCCGCAGCCTCGACCCGCACCGCTTCAAGATGAACCCGCCGATCCGCGAGGAGCGCGACCGCCAGGCGCTGATCGAGGGCCTGCGCGACGGCTCGGTTGAGTGCATCGCCACCGACCACGCCCCGCACCAGCCGGAGGAAAAGGACGCGCCGTTCGAGCAGGCAGCCTTCGGGGTGACCGGCCTGGAGACCGCCTTCGCTGCCCTCCACACCGAGCTGGTGCTCGCGGGTGTCATCGACCTCGGCCTCCTGGTCGAGCGGATGGGCGGCGGCGCCGAGCCCTTCGACCTGCCGCGCCCGACCCTGGCGCCCGGCGCCGAGGCGAACGTCGTCCTCTGCGACCTCGGCGCCGAGTGGACGGTCGGCGAGGACGGCTACGAGAGCCGCTCCGCCAACTCCTGGTGCGCCGGCCGCACCCTCACCGGCCGCGTGCTGATGACCGTCGCCGCCGGCCAGGTCGCCTATCGCCTGCGCAGCTTCAGCCTCGGAGTCGCATCGTGATGCGACTCCAGTCATCGGGAGTGGTTGCCGCATGAGCGAGGCCTACCTGCTGCTTGAGGACGGGACCCGGCTCGACGGGCTCGCCTGCGGCGACGACGGCGCCGTCACCGGCGAGGTCGTCTTCAACACCGCGATGACCGGCTACCAGGAGGCGGTCACCGACCCCTCCTACGCGGGGCAGATCATCGTCTTCACCTATCCGCTGATCGGCAACTACGGGGTCTCGCAGGCGGCGATGGAGTCCGACCGCGTCCACGCCCGCGGCGTCGTCATGCGCGACGCCAAGAACCGCGAAGACGTCGCCACCGCCGAGGGCGGCTGGCTCGAGTGGCTGAGCGACTGCGGCGTTCCCGCGGTCAGCGGCGTCGACACCCGCGCCCTGGTCCGCCACCTGCGCGACAAGGGAGCGATGCGCGGCGGCATCTTCCCGGCGGCGACGCCGGAAGCCGAGGCGCGCGAGCGGATCGCCGCCGAGCCCTCGATGGACGGCGCCGACTTCGCCCGCACCGTCACCCCGACCGAGCCGGTCCGCTTCGAGGGCGAGGGCCCGCACGTGGTCGGCATCGACACCGGGGTCAAGCTCAGCATCGTCCGCCAGCTTCGCGAGCACGGCGCCCGCCTGACCCTGCTGCCCTGCACCAGCAGCCCCGTGGAAGTGCTCGCCGAGGACCCCGACGTCGTCTTCCTCGCCAACGGCCCCGGCGACCCCGCCGCGCTCGACTACGTCGTCGAGACCGTCCGCGGCGTCCTCGGCCGAAAGCCCGTCTTCGGGATCTGCCTCGGCCATCAGCTCCTCTGCCGCGCCGTCGGCCTGCAGACCTACAAGCTGCCCTTCGGCCACCGCGGCTCCAACCACCCGGTCAAGGACCTGGAGACGGGGCGGATCGACATCACCTCCCAGAACCACGGCTTCGCCGTCGTCGGCCCCGGCGGCGAGACGAAGATCGAGGGCGACGAGCCGGTCCGCTGGGACACCGACTTCGGCGTCGCCGAGCTCTCGCAACTCAACCTCTACGACCGCACGGTCGAGGGCCTGGTCCTGCGCGACGTCCCCGGCGCCACCGTCCAGTACCACCCGGAGGCCGGCCCCGGCCCGCACGACGCCCGCCATCTCTTCGACCGCTTCCTGGAGCTGGCCGCGTGATCTGGCCGCCGCCGGACCGAGTGCTGGAGGGGGCCCGGGTCCGCCTCGAGCCGCTGGTCGAGGAGCACCGCGAGCCGCTGCGCTCGGTCGCGATCCATCCCGAGGTCTGGCAGTGGATGGACCGCCGCGTCACCGAGACCGACGACGGCTTCGACCAGTGGTTCGACGGCCGCCTGCTCGCCCGCAAGATGGGCGACGAGCACGGCTTCGCGACCCTAACCGCCGACGGCGACCCGCTCGGAAGCTCCTCCTACCTCGCCCCGCGCCCGATCCACGACGGCGTCGAGATCGGCAACACCTGGCTCACGCCCTCGGTCTGGCGCAGCGGCGCCAACGTCGAGGCGAAGCTGTTGATGCTCGGCTTCGCCTTCGAAGACCTCGGCTGCATGCGGGTCGAGCTGAAGACCGACGCCCGCAACGAGCGCTCCCGCGGGGCGATGGAAGCGCTACCGGCGAAGTTCGAGGGCATCTTCCGCAAGCACATGCAGATGCCGATCGCCGGCGTCCGCGACTCGGCCTACTTCTCGGTCGTCGACGACGAGTGGCCGGCGGTACGGGACAACCTGGAGAAGCGCCTGGCAGGGGCGCGGGAGGTGGAGAGTGCCTAAGCGCGAGGACATCCGGAAGATCCTCCTGATCGGCTCGGGGCCGATCGTGATCGGGCAGGCGGCCGAGTTCGACTACTCCGGCGTGCAGGCCTGCAAGGTGCTGCTGGAGGAGGGCTACGAAGTCGTCCTCGTCAACTCGAACCCGGCGACGATCATGACCGACCCGGAGTTCGCCACCCGCACCTACATCGAGCCGCTGCTGCCCGGCCCGGTGACCAAGATCATCGAAAAGGAGCGCCCCGACGCGCTGCTGCCGACCCTCGGCGGCCAGACCGCTCTCAACATCGCGATGTCCCTGTTCGAGGACGGGACGCTCGATCGCCTCGGGGTCGAGCTGATCGGCGCCGACGCCGCCGCGATCCGCCGCGCCGAGGACCGCGAGGAATTCCGCAAGACGATGAACGAGCACGGCCTGCGGATCCCCTGGTCGGTGACGGTCGAGAACGTCGCCGAGGTCGAGGAGAAGCTGGCGGCCGGCGAGATCTCGCTGCCGGCGATCGTCCGCCCGGCCTTCACGATGGGGGGCCAGGGCGGCGGGATCGGCAACACCGAGACCGAGCTCCTGCAGGTGGTCTCCGAGGGCCTCGCCGCCAGCCCGATCAACCAGGTCCTGGTCGAGGAGTCGGTGATCGGCTGGGGCGAGTTCGAGCTCGAGGTGATGCGCGACCGCAACGACAACGTCGTGATCATCTGCTCGATCGAGAACGTCGACCCGATGGGCGTCCACACCGGCGACTCGGTCACGGTCGCTCCGGCCCAGACGCTGACCGACCCGCTCTACCAGGACCTCCGCGACCAGGCGATCAAGGTGATCCGGGCGATCGGGGTCGAGACCGGCGGCTCCAACGTCCAGTTCGCGGTCGATCCGGAGTCCGGCGAGATCGTCGTCATCGAGATGAACCCGCGCGTCTCGCGCTCCTCGGCGCTGGCATCGAAGGCGACCGGCTTCCCGATCGCGAAGATGGCGGCGAAGCTGGCGGTCGGCTACGCGCTGGAGGAGATCCCCAACGACATCACCCGCGCCACGCCGGCCTCTTTCGAGCCGACGATCGACTACGTCGTCACCAAGATCCCGCGCTTCGCCTTCGAGAAGTTCCCCGGCTCCGAGGGCCGGCTCTCGACCTACATGCAGAGCGTGGGTGAGGCGATGGCGATCGGCCGCACCTTCCGCGAGTCCTTCGCCAAGGCGATGCGCTCGCGCGAGCTCGACTCGGCGCCGGAAATCCCGGAGTCAGACGAGGAGCTGCTGGCGGCGCTGGAGGTTCCCTGCGCCGAGCGCTTCGACCAGGTCCTCGCCGCCTTCGAGCGCGGACTCGACGTCGAGGCGGTCCACGAGCGCTGCCTGGTCGACCGCTGGTTCCTGCGCGAGCTGCAGGCGCTGGCCACCGAAGGCGACGGCACCGACGGCCTCGCGCGCACTTACAAGGCGGTCGACACCTGCGCCGCCGAGTTCGAGGCAGCGACGCCCTACTACTACTCCGGCCACGAGCGCCGGCGCCACGACGGCTCGCCACCCGCCTCGGAGATCCGCCGCGGCGACAACGACTCGGTGGTGATCCTCGGCGCCGGCCCGAACCGGATCGGCCAGGGGATCGAGTTCGACTATTGCTGCGTGCATGCGGCGATGACCGCGCGCGAGCTCGGCCGCGACGCGGTGATGGTCAACTGCAACCCGGAGACCGTCTCCACCGACTACGACACCTCCGACCGCCTCTACTTCGAGCCGCTGACGGCGGAGGACGTGCTCGCGGTCTGCGCGCAGGAGAACCCGGAGGGCGTGATCGTCCAGTTCGGCGGCCAGACGCCGCTGAAGCTGGCCCGCACCCTCGAAGAAGCCGGGGTGAAGCTGCTCGGGACGCCGGTCGACGCGATCGACCTCGCCGAGGACCGCGGCCGCTTCGGCGCGATGCTGCGCCGACTCGGGGTCGAGCATCCGCCCTACGGGACCGCGCTCTCGGCCGAGGAGGCCGAGGTGATCGCCGAAGAGGTCGGCTTCCCGCTGCTGGTCCGCCCCAGCTACGTGCTCGGCGGCCGGGCGATGGAGATCTGTTACTCGACCGAGGATTTGAAGAAGTACCTGGAGGCGAACGTGAAGGCCGATCAGGAGCACCCGCTGCTGCTCGACCGCTTCCTCGAGGACGCGATCGAGGTCGACGTCGACGCGCTCGGCGACGGCGAGGAGGTCTACGTCGCCGGGATCATGCAGCACGTCGAGGAGGCCGGCGTCCACTCCGGCGACTCCGCCTGCGTGATCCCGCCGCTCTCGCTCGGCGAACCGATGCTCGACCAGATCCGCGCCACCACCGAGCAGATCGCGCTGGAGCTCGGCGTCATCGGCCTGATCAACATCCAGTACGCGGTCGCCGGCGGCAGGCTCTACGTGATCGAGGCCAACCCGCGCGCCTCGCGCACGGTGCCCTTCGTCTCCAAGGCGATCGGGGTGCCGCTGGCGAAGCTCGCCTGCAGGCTGATGCTGGGAGAGAAGCTGGCCGACCAGGAGCTTCCCGAGGGCATGCCCGAGCATGTCAGCGTCAAGGAGGCGGTGCTGCCCTTCGCCCGCTTCGCCGGCGCCGACTCGGTCCTCGGTCCGGAGATGAAGAGCACCGGCGAGGTGATGGGGATCGCCGGCGACTTCCCGACCGCCTTCGGCAAGGCCCAGGCGGCGGCCGGGGTGCGGCTGCCGGAGTCGGGCTCGGTCTTCATCACCGTCACCGACACCGACAAGGCCGCCGCCACCCAGCTCGCGACCCGCTTCCACGACCTCGGCTTCGAGGTGATCGCCACCCACGGCACCGCCCAGGCGATCGAGCGGATGGGGGTGCCGGTGACGCCGATCAACAAGCTGCAGGAAGGCTCGCCCCACGTCCTCGACCTGATCCGCAAGCGCAAATGCGATCTCGTCATCAACACCCCGACCGGCTCCGGCGCCCGCACCGACGGCTACGAGATCCGCACCGCCGCCGTCCGCCAGGGGATCCCCTGCGTGACCACGATGACCGGCGCCACCGCCGCGGCGCGGGCGATCGCCGCCGCCAAGCAGGGCGACGCCGAGGTGCGCTCGCTGCAGGAGATCCACGGGACCGTCACCGGAGAGCCGCAGCCGCGATGACGGCGCCCTTCGGCCGCCGCCTCTGCGAGGTCGCCGCCGATCAGGCGACCGGCGGCTACCGGATCTTCTCCCTGCTCGACCGCGAGGGCCCCGCCCCCGAGCCCGGCCAGTTCTACATGCTCGCCTCCGAGCGGAGCTGGGGGGAGGCGGCCGGCCGGCCGTTCCTGCCCCGGGCGATCTCGGTCGCCGAGGCCGCCCCGGCGAAGAAGGGCGTCCGCCTCGACTTCCTCGTCGAGAGCGTCGGCCCCGGGACCGACCGGCTCTGCGAGCTGGAGGCGGGGGAGGGGGTCTGGGTCACGGGCCCGCTCGGCAACTCCTTCTCGACCCCGAGACAGGTCAACCCCGACGCCGCCGGAGCGATCCTCGTCGGCGGCGGCATCGGCATCGCCCCGATGGCGATCTGGCGTCGCCGCCTGGTCGAGCGCGGCATCCCCCTGCGCGTCCTGCTCGGGTTCCGCAACCAGGAGCACTCGGGG
Source organism: Solirubrobacterales bacterium (assembly GCA_035688825.1). Taxonomy (GTDB): domain Bacteria; phylum Actinomycetota; class Thermoleophilia; order Solirubrobacterales; family 70-9; genus VAYN01. The sequence continues at coordinate 27,885 of DASSMM010000068.1, forward strand.
GGCCTGGACGAGCTCTTCTGCGCCGGCGGCACCCTCTGCCCGGACGTCCGCCTCGCCACCGACGACGGTCACGCCGGCCACCACGGCTACGTCACCGACCTCCTCGCAACCATGCTGACCGGCGACGACGCCGCCTCCGCCGTCGTCTATAGCTGCGGCCCGCCGGCGATGCTCGAGGCCGTCCGCGCCCTCTGCTCGGAGCACGGCGTCGCCTGCGAGCTGGCGATGGAGTCGCCGATGGCCTGCGGCTTCGGCGCCTGCTTCGGCTGCGCGGTGCCGAAGGTGGGCGGCGGCTACATGCGGCTCTGCGTCGACGGGCCGGTGGTGCGGGGGGACGCGGTAACCGAGGTGGCGCATGCCTGACTTCTGCGGGATCGAGCTCGCCCATCCGGTGATCAACGCCTCCGGGACCTACGACGCGATCGCCGCGCGCCGGGTCTTCGGCGATGAGCTGCTCGAGGACTTCCCCTTCTCCGCCTTCGTCTCGAAGACGATCACGCCGGAGCCGCGCGCCGGCAACGAGCCGCGGCGGATCTGGGAGACGCCGGCCGGGATGATCAACTCGATCGGGCTGCCGAACAAGGGCCCGGAGGGCTTCCTCGCCGAGGACCTGCCGCAGCTCGCCGAGCTGCCGGTGCCGCTGATCGTCTCGGTGATGGCGACCAGCCGCGAGGCGTTCAGCCGCCTGGTCGCGGCTGTCGAGGCCCGCGACGAGGTCGCCGCGATCGAGCTGAACGTGAGCTGCCCGAACGTCCACTCCGGCCTGATCGTGGGGGAGCAGCCGTCGGAGACCGAGGCGCTGATGGAGGCGCTGCGGCCGCTGACCGAGAAGCCGCTGATCGTCAAGCTGACGCCGAACGTCGCCGCGCCTGAGGCCGTCGCCGTCGCCGCCGAGGCGGGCGGCGCGGATGCGGTCTCGCTGATCAACACGCTGAAGGCGAGTGCGATCGATCCAGCGAGCGGGGCCCCCGCGCTCGCCGCCGGGCATGGCGGTCTCTCGGGACCGGCGGTGCGCCCGATCGCGCTGCAGCAGTTGCGGGCGGTCGCCGCGGTCACCGAGATCCCCGCCATCGGCATGGGCGGGATCTCCACCGGCGCCGACGCGGCCGAGTTCCTCGCCGCCGGGGCGACCCTGGTGGCGGTGGGGACCGAGAGTTTTCGCGACCCGAAAGCGGGCTTACGGATCGCAAATGAGCTGGAAACCGAGATGTATCAGGCGTCTTTGCGCATCTAGACACTCGACCTCGACTAGAGGTTCACGCGAATTTTGGGGCTTTTCGGGGTTTCCGCCTTGCAGCCCCCAAAGTCGCGGCTATACTCGCCGCCCACCATGACTGCCCCTCCAGTCAAATCCTCTCTCGCGGCGCCGGAACGATCTCTCGACCAGCGCATGGAGGCCCTCAAGCGGGCGAACGACATCCGCACCGCCCGCGCCAAGCTGAAGAAGGATTTGAAGGCGAACCGGGCGAGCATCCAGACGATCCTGCTCGATCCGCCGGAGTACGTGCAGACGGCGAAGGTCTTCGACATGCTCCTCGCCGTGCCCAAGTACGGCCGGGTGAAGACGAACCGGATCCTCAACCAGTGCCGGATCTCGCCGTCGAAGACGATCGGTGGCCTCTCCGAGCGCCAGCGCGCCGAGCTGATCTCCCAGCTTCGCCGCTAAGGCTCCTGCAAACCGGCGCATATCGGCGTCCTCGGTCGCTCGCGTGCAGAGCACGCCACGCTCCCTGCGTCCGGCCGATCTGCTTGGTTTTCGCAGCCTTATGGCAAAAGTCTTTGTCATAACCGGACCCTCTGGCGTCGGCAAGGGAACCCTGATCAGGGAGCTGTTGCGGCGCGTCCCCGACCTCGAGCTCTCGGTCTCGGCGACGACGCGGGCGCCGCGCGAGGGCGAGGTCGACGGGCGCGACTACCACTTCCTCACCCCGGAGCAGTTCGAGCAGCGCAAAGAGGAAAACGACTTCCTCGAGTTCGCCACCTACAGCGGCAACCGCTACGGGACCCTGCGCAGCGAGGTCGAACGCTGCTTGGAGCACGGCAAGTCCGTTGTCCTCGAGATCGAGGTCCAGGGCGCTCAGCAGGTGCGCGCCACCGACCTCGCCTCGGTCCAGATCTTCATCGCCCCACCTGACCCCGCGGTCCTGCGCAAGCGACTGATCGGCCGCGGCACCGATTCCACCGAGGCGATCGACGAGCGCCTCAAAGTGGCCGAGCAGGAGCTCGCCGCCCAAGACGACTTCGACCACCAGATCGTCAACGACGACGTCACCCGCGCCGCCGGCGAGCTGATCGAAGTGGTCCGCTCGGAGCTGGGCCTGGCGCCGGCGGGCTGATCCTCTAGACTCGCTCGCCGATGATCAAACCACGCGTAGACAAGCTTCTGGACCACGCCGATTCCCATTACGCCGCCGTCGTCGTCGCGGCGAAGCGGGCTCGGCAGATCAACAGCTACTTCCACAACCTCGGTGAGGGCGGCTTCGGGGAGTACCCGCCGCCGATGGTCGAGACCAACGCCGAGAGGAACTACCTCTCGATGTCGCTCGAAGAGCTCGCCCAGGGCAAGCTGAAATACGAGTACCGCGCCTAGGTTCGGGGCCGCCCGCATGACGGGCGTGCTTTAAAACCGGGGCATGGCCCGAATACTTCTCGGCGTCAGCGGCGGCATCGCCGCCTACAAGGCTCTGGAGCTGGCCCGGCTGGCGACGCTGGCCGGGCACGGCGTGCGGGTGCTGATGACCGAGACGGCGACCCGGTTCGTCGGCGCCGCCTCGTTCGAGGGGATCGTCGGCTCCCCGGTCCTGATCGACGAGTTCGAGCGCGACCCGATGCGCGGCGCCTTCCCCGGCGAGGAGGCGGTCACGCACGACCCGATCGGCCACCTGGAGCTGGCCGGCCGCTGCGACGCCTACCTGGTCGCACCGGCCTCGGCGAACACGATTGCGAAGCTGGCCGCCGGCAATGCCGACTCGATGCTGACCACCTCCTTCCTCGCCTGCACGGCGCCGCGCCTGGTCGCGCCGGCGATGAACGACCGCATGTACGCGGACGCGGCGACCCAGGCGAATCTGGCGACCCTGCGCGAGCGCGGCGTCGAGGTGATCGAGCCCGAGGAGGGGAAGCTCGCCTCCCGCGGCGAGTACGGCCGCGGGCGCCTGCCCGATCCCGAGCTGCTGTTGGCGCGGATCGAGGCCTCGCTTCCCGGCGGCGACCGGCCCTGGGACGGCCTCCGTGTCCTCGTCACCGCCGGCGGCACCCGCGAGCCGATCGACACCGTCCGCTTCATCGGCAACCGCTCCAGCGGCCGGATGGGGATCGCCCTGGCCGCGGCGGCGGCGAAGCGCGGGGCGGAGGTGACGCTGATCGCCGCCAACGTGGCGCTGCCGGCGCCCGCGGGGGTGCGGCGGATCGACGTCGAGACCACCGGCGAGCTCGCCCGCGCCGCCACCGCGGAGTTCCCGCAGGCGCACGTCCTGCTGATGGCCGCGGCCCCGGCCGACTTCCGCGCCGCCCAGCAGGCGGAAGGCAAGCTGCAGCGCGCCGAGGGGCTCGATCTTTCCCTGGAGCCGACCGAGGACATCCTCGCCTCGCTCAGCGCCCGCCGCGCCGAGGGGCAGACGATCGTCGGCTTCGCCGCCGAAGCGAGCGCCGGCAAAGAGGAGGCGGTCGAACGCGCCCGCGGCAAGCTCGCGCGCAAGGGCGTCGACCTGATCGTCTTCAACGACGTCTCCGATCCCGAGATCGGCTTCGAGAGCGAGCGCAACGCGGTGACCCTGATCGGCAGGGAGGCGGAGACGGAGGTGCCGATCGCCGCGAAGGACGAGATCGCCGAGGCGATCCTGCAGGAGGTCGACCGCCTGCGCGAAAAATCCCGCAGGCCCACGCACTGAGCGGGCTATACTGGCTGCAAGCTTTTCTGTCCCTATGCGGTGTCGAGGAGTGGGCCTGGCCCACTTTTTTTACGCCCGGACCCCGATAAAGACCCCGAGTAGAAGTCACCCCCAGGCATGGCCGACCCCACCGAGCAAGACATCCAGCAGCAGCTCTCCGAGCTCGATTCGGAGATCGATCTGGTCGCCCTCGAGAAACCGAGGACCGACGCCCTGCGCCTCTTCATCGACCACCCCGGCGGCGTCGATCTCGCGCTTTGCGAAAGGGTCACCAAGCACATGAACCACCTGCTGGTCGATTATTCGCTCGAGGTGTCCTCGCCGGGTCCCAAGTACAGAGACCGCCGCAAAGCCACCAGTTCCGAGACCAAGGAGTCGCTTCAGTGAGCAAAGAGATCGTCGACGCAGTCAAAGCGCTCGAGCAGGAGAAGGGCATTTCGGCCGACCGGCTGATGGACGCCCTCGAGGACGCCCTCCTCTCCGCTTACAAGAAGACTCCCGGCGCCGCCAAATACGCGCGGGTCGACCTCGATCACGAAACCGGCGACTTCCGCGTCTTCGAACTGATCCTGCCTCCCGAGCTGGAGGAGAAGCTGCTGGCCGAAGCCGCCGAGCAGCAGGAGGAGCCCGAAGTCGACCCGGAGACCGGGGAAATGAAAGAGCCGGAGGATCCCGAGCTCGACCCGGAGATGATCGCCCCCTACGAGGATCAGATCGATACCCGCGACGTCACCCCCGAGGACTTCGGCCGGATCGCCGCCCAGACCGCCAAGCAGGTGATCCTGCAGCGGATCCGCGAGGCCGAGCGGCAGATGCTGTACGACGAGGACCAGGACCGGGTCGGCGAGCTGATCACCGGGATCATCCAGCAGTCCGACAAGCGCTACACGCTGGTCCAGCTGCGCGAGCGGGTCGAGGCGCTGCTGCCGAAGTCCGAGCAGGTCTACAACGAGCGCTACGACCACGGGATGCGGGTCAAGGCCGTGATCACCGACGTC
>DASSMM010000069.1:0-14482 GCA_035688825.1 Solirubrobacterales bacterium
CGGATGTTGAAGCGCGGCCGGTGGCGCTTGATGAAGCTCTGCTCGGTCAGCAGCGCCTCGGCCTCGTTGGCGGTGACCAGCGACTCGATCCGGTCGATCCGCGAGGTCAGGCGTCCGTCGCCGCCGGAGAAGTGCGAGCCGATGCGTTTGCGGATCGAGCGGGCCTTGCCGACGTAGAGCAGCTCGCCGTCACGGTCGTAGAACAGGTAGACGCCGGGCTGGTCGGGCAGCGACTTGCGCTGCTGCGCGATCCGCTCGGCGCGGCTCAGCGCCCCCTCCCGCTTGGCTTTCTCGTTGCCTTTTGCCACTGCTCAAAGGGTAGGCTGCTGGCCACCCGGCCAAACCGCGCGACCAGACCATCAGGAGAGTCAGATGACCAGCACCACTATCAACCCGCCACAGCTGAACACGATTCGGATCGAGATCGACGGGGAGATCGGGACGCTGACCCTGGACCGGCCGGACGCCTTCAACGCGATGAGCCCGGAACTGATCGGCGAGATGACGGTGGCGTTCGCCTGGCTCGCCGACCAGGCGCCGCTGCGAGGGCTGATCATCACCGGCGCCGGGCAGGCGTTCTGCGCCGGCGGCGACGTCAACTGGTTCCGCAAAGGGGTGGAATCGGGTGAGATCGACCTACCTTCCGACGTGCGGCGCGGGGCCGAGGTCCTGCACCAGGCGATCATCGACCTGCGCCGGATCCCGTATCCGGTGATCGGGGCGATCAACGGTCCGGCGGCCGGGGCAGGGTTCTCGCTGGCGCTCGCCTGCGACATCCGGATCGCCGCGAGCAGCGCCTTCTTCGCCCCCGCTTACGGACGAATCGGCGCCTCGCCCGATGGCGGCATGACCTACTTCCTGCCGCGCGTGGTCGGGCCGAGCAAGGCGCTGGAACTGCTGCTCGAAGACCCGAACCTGAAGGCCGAGGAGGCGAAGGAGCTGGGTCTGGTCAGCGCGGTGGTCGAGCCCGACGAGCTGATGAGCTCAGCCCGGGCGAAGGCCGAGGAGCTCGCCAAGAAGGCTCCCCATTACGTGCGGATGGCGAAGAAGCTGGTCGGGGTCAGCATCGAGAACAGCATCAACGACCATCTGCAGCTGGAGCGCCACGGCATCGCCGACTCGATGGCGACCGAGGACCTGCGCAACGGCGTCGAGACCTTCTTCAGCGGCGGCACGCCCGAGTTCCACGGTCGCTGAACTGGGTAGCCGCCCTTTACGTATCGCGACTAGAGTCGTCCCGACAACGTCCCCGCGGGAAAGGAACGTGATGAAGAAGTTCGCAGCCCTGTTCGCCCTGGTCCTCGCCGCGCTCGCGCTGGTCGCCTGCGGCGGTGGCTCTGACACCTCGTCGAGCGAAGAAACCGCCGGCGGTCAGACCGAAACCACCCAGGAAGAAAAAGAAGGCGGCAAGGAAGCCGAAGGCGGCAGCGCCGGCTCCGGCTCGGCCGTCGACGTCGAAGCCGACCCCAGTGGCAACCTCGCCTTCACCAGCGACACCGCGACCGCCGAAGCCGGCAAAGCCACGATCAACTTCACCAACGATTCGCCCGTCCCCCATGACGTCAAAATCGAAGACGAAAATGGCGAAGAAATCGGCGGCACCGAAGTCATCTCCGAAGGCTCCGACTCCGCCGAAGTCGAACTCGAACCCGGCACCTACACCTACTACTGCTCCATCCCGGGCCACCGCCAGGCCGGCATGGAAGGCACGCTGACGGTCAAGTAGCAGCCACCGCTCGCCTCTCCGACTTTCGCCTCGCTATGGCGGGGTGAAAGTCGGGGGCGTCAGTCCGCCGCCAGGACCCGGGTCACCGAGTCACCCACGAAGCACGGCTTCTCGCCGCCCTCGACTTCGAGGGTGAAGCGGGTGATGACCTCGTACCAGCCGCCGCCCTTCTCCTCGACGGAAACGACCTCGGCTTTGGCGCGGATGCGGGAGTCGACGGGGACCGGGGCGGGGAAGCGGATCTTGTTCCAGCCGTAGTTGACGCCGAGGGCGAAGCCGGTGGAGGAGATCAGTTCGCCGCGGAAGCCGTCGACGGTGGCAAGGGTGAGGTTGCCGTGGGCGATCGTGGTGCCGTAGGGGCTCTCGCTCTTGGCCCGCTCGGGGTCGACATGGATCCACTGGTGGTCGCCGGAAAGCTCGGCGAAGGCGTCGATGTCGGCCTGGGTGATCGTGCGCCACTCGCTCGGGCCGACCTCCTGGCCGACCAGCGCCTTCATCCCCTCGACTCCCTGTACCTCGGTGGCCATCGGCGCGCAGTCTAACTCGCGAGTCCGTGAAAACCGTCGTCGAGGAGAGGCTGAGACAGACTCGCGCTCAGTCGGTCCACCAGTCGGGGACGAGCTTGCCGTCGCCGTCGCGGCGCGGGCCGAAGGCGAGCACCTCGAGGCCGTTGTCGCCGGCTTCGAAGGCGCGCGTCACCTGCGGCGAGACCCGGATCGCGTCGAGGGACTCGACCTCGATGATCTCGTCGTCGAGTTTGAGCAGGCCGCTGCCGCGGACGACGACGTAGACCTCCTCCGCCTCCTCGTGCACGTGGCCGAACGGCTGCCGTTTGCCCGGCATGATCCGGTGGAAGCTGAAGCCGGTGTCTTCGGCCTCGAAGTCGTCCTTGGCAAAGCGCGCCTCCATGAGGTCGTCGCCGAAGCCGAACTCCGGCGCCGAGTTCTTGACCTCGGTCAGCTTCTTGTGGGTGAAGGGATTGCGCATGACGCTCCTTTGGTCGCCGGATTCGCGGTTCCGCTACCCGCCGTGGTTGGGTCCAAGCAGTTCGACCTGGGAGGAGAGCTCCCCGTCCAAAAGCACGTGCAGCGCGAACCCGGGCGGGTCGGTCCAGACGACCGCGTCGTCGTCCTCGAAGTCGGCGGGTATGTAGTCGGGCAGCATCTGCAGGTAGGTGCTGGGGGCGGCGAGGACCGGGCAGCCGGCGAGCGCTGAAGCGGTGGTGCGGTGCAGGTGGCCGCCGACGATCCCGCGAAGCTGCGGGTGGCGGGCGACGACCTCGGCCAGCGCCTCCCGCTCGGCGACCGCGAGGTTGATTGCATCCCATTCCGGCAGCCCGGTCGGGAGCGGCGGGTGGTGCATGGCGAGGAGGGTCGGCTGCTCGGGCCGGCTGCCGAGCTCCTCGTCGAGCCGGCGCAGCTGCTCGGCGCCGAAGGCCCCCGGGTCCTGGCCGGGGACGATCGAGTCGAGGACGACGAGGCGCAGCTCGCCGACCTCGACCGCGTAGTCGACGGGGTCGTCTCCCTCGCCCGGCAGCTCGAAGGTGCGCCGCAGCGGCCCGCGGAGGTCGTGGTTGCCGGGCAGGACATGGACGGGCGCGTCCAGGCGGTCGAGCAGGCGGCGCGCCAGCAGGTAGTCGGCTTCGTCGCCCGAGTCGCTGAGGTCGCCGGAGACGACGACGGCGTCGACCGGGTTCGGCAGCGCCCGGACCGCCTCGATCACCTGCTCCAGGCGCGGCTGCGGGTCGACCTCCTCCCAGTTGGCGCCGAGATGGAGGTCGCTGAGCTGGGCGAGCAGGACGGGCTTCATCGCCGGGTAGCCTACGGGCGTGGCCCGCCCCACCGGTCGTGTGCTTTCGAACAGCCAGCTGAAGACGCTGGCCCAGCACGGCGAGGAGCGGACGGCCGCGGTCGGCGAGGAGCTGTTCCGGATCGGCGACGAGACCTACCCCTTCATCGCCATCCTCGAGGGGGAGGCGGCGGTGCTGGACGGCAACGGCCAGGAGATCGTCCGCCACGGCGCCTCCGGCTTCCTCGGCGAGATGAACCTGCTCTCCGGTCAGACGGTCTTCCTCACCGCGGTGGCGACGGAGCCGATGCGCTACATCGCGGTCGAGCGCGAAGAGCTGCGCAAGTTGCTGCTCGAGGACGCGCCGCTCTCCGACATCCTCCTCTCCGCCTTCGTCCAGCGCCGCGAACTGCTGCAGCAGCGGCAGGGGATCGGGGTCGAGATCCTCGGGCCGCGCCACTCGGAGGCGACGCGGCAGCTTGTCGAGTTCGCCAAACGCCAGCGCCTCCCCTACACCTGGGTCGACTCGGCCGAGGACGAGGAGACGGCGCGGACGCTGGAGGGGCTGGCGGCCGACGAGATTCCGCTGGTGCGCCTGCCGGGCGGGGTCGAGCTGCGGGCGCCGAGCGACGGCGAACTCTCGCGGGCGCTCGGGATCGGGCTGGAGCTGAAGCCGCGCGAGGAGGTCGACCTGCTGGTGATCGGCGGCGGACCCGCCGGCCTCGGCGCCGCGGTCTACGGCGCCTCGGAGGGGCTCGACACGCTGGTGATCGAGAGCACCGTGCTCGGCGGGCAGGCCGGAAGCTCCCGCCGGATCGAGAACTACCTCGGGTTCCCGGCCGGGATCACCGGCAGCGAGCTGACCAGCCGGGCAGTGACCCAGGCGCGCAAGTTCAGCGCCCGCACCGCCACCCCGTACCGGGCCAAGGCGCTGGAGCCGGGCGACGGACACCACGTGGTGCGGCTGGAGGAGGGGAACGAGATCGCCGCCCGCGCGATCGTCCTCGCCACCGGCGCCGAATACCGGAAACTGCCGGCCGACGACCTCGAGCAGTACGAGGGCTTCAGCGTCTTCTACGCGGCGGGGCCGCCGGAGGCGCAGATCTGCGGCGGCCAGCGGGTCGGGGTCGTCGGCGGTGGCAACTCGGCCGGACAGGCAGCCGTCTGGCTCGCCCGCGGCGGCGCCCTGGTCACGCTCCTGCACCGCCGCGCCGACCTCGGCGAGACGATGTCCCGCTACCTGATCGACGAGCTCGACCGCTACGGCGTCCACATCCGGGACCGCAGCGAAATCGCCGAACTGCACGGCGACGACGGCAAGCTCGAAGCCGTCACGCTCACCGACGGCACCCGCCTTCCCTACTCGTTCCTCTTCCTCTTCCTCGGCGCCTCGCCCTGCACCGACTGGCTAGGCGACACCGTCGCCCGCGACGAGAAGGGCTTCGTCCTCACCGGCCCCGACGTAGGCGCCGGGGGCCTGCTCGAAACCACCGTCCCCCGCGTCTACGCCGCCGGCGACGTCCGCGCCGGCTCGATCAAGCGCTGCGCTATCGCCGTCGGCGAGGGCGCCGCAGTGGTTCGGTTCGTCCACGAGCATCTGGAGCCGGCGGGGGATTCTCGTCGACCTGCCGCCACGTGAGCAGCTCCTCGACCTCCCAGCCTTCCTCGGCTTCTTTCGACAGCTTTTCGATCAGCTCATCGGTGAGGAGCTCACCAGTCACCAAGCGTCCGTAGTTCTTTGGCTCCGCCATCATTCCCTCGGCAGCAGGTTCGAATATCTCGGTCGCATCGTCATTGCATGTAATAGCGACCTCCGACAAGTCAGGGCGCAATGCCGTGACCACCTCTAGAAGTTCCCCGTTGCGTGCTGGACCCAGGTAGAGGCGTCGCCGGTCATCCTCCTCCTTCACTCTGAGTGCGTGTCGCAGCGCATGCCTGACGTCAGCGGCGGCCACTCCATGCTTCAGCGCCGCCGGGTGAACGTTGCGCATCCTCTTGACCCGGAAGTTCACGCGACCAGGCGCACTTCGAAGCTGGGCATGATCATCGCGCCGGCGCCGCCGATCAGGGCGAGGATGCGGGTGACGTAGGCCTGGGTCTCGGGGTAGGGCGGGATGCAGTGGCAGGCTTCGACCGGGGCGGGACCGGCGTTGTAGGCGGCGAGGGCGAGTTCGGGGGAGCCGAACTGGGTGAGGAGGTCGTGCATCAGGTGGGCCTCGGCGTCGATCGCGGCGACAGGGTCGTAGGGGTTGGCGAGGCCGTAGGAGGCGGCGGTCGAGGGCATGAACTGGGCGATGCCCTGGGCGCCCGCCGGAGAGCCGGCGGTCGGATCGAAGCCGGACTCGGCCATCAGCTGGCCGGCCATCAGCGCCGGCGGAACCCCCCAGCGGGCGGCGGAGCGGAGGATCGGGTCGCGGTACTGCGCCGGGACGAACGCCGGCAGCGCGATCGACGTCGCGCTCATCGCTTCCTCGCCGCCGGAGCTCACCGCTTCTCCCGTCGGTGAGCAGGGATCGGGGCCGGCGTCGAAGCCGTAGTGCCAGGCCTCCCACGAGTACCTCTGGACGAACCCGAAGCGGGTCGCGTTCCCTGCGAGCCAGCCGTAGGCGGAAGAGGGACCGAGGTCGAGCTCGGTCGCGCAGCGGTGCAGGGAGTGGCCTGGGGGCGCCACCCAGGTCGGATCGGGGTGGGCGGCGAACAGTTCCGCCTGTTCGGCATCCGAGCGGAAGCCGGAGACGACCATGAGGACGATGCCGTCGCTGCGGGCGGCGGCGGCCATCTGGTCGTAGGCGGCGGCCACGTCGGGCCTCATCCCCTCGCCGTCCCGGTAGATCAAGGGGCCGCTGTAGCCGCCGCCGGTCGCCATCCCCATCGCGCCGTCCGCAGCGGCCGTCCCGTAGGGAGCCGCCGCTTCGGCTACCGCGGAGGCTTCGACGCGGTGACCGTTGCCCTCGCGCAGCGCCGCGACAACCGTGACCTCGGCGCGCACCGGGACAAAGGAGCTCGCATCGGGAAAGCGCACCCGAACTCGCCTCGGATCGACCTCGTTCGCCCGGGCGGCGGCCAACGCAGCGGCCTCCGCGCGCGCCAGGTAGCGACCCTTCTCCAGATGGTTCGGGTTCGGCCGCCCGTCAGCCAGGTGAGGCGGCGCCAGGAGATGCGGCAGGTCGTCGCGCATCGAGCGAACGGCGGAGATCGCGACCAGGTCGGCGGCCCGCTGCGCCCGCCCCTTGCCGGTCACCGCCCCGGCGATCGCCACCAGCGCCAGCGCCCCGGCGATCAGCGCCAGCGCGCCCCCCAGCGCCAGGATCAGCGCCTGCCCCCTCTCCTCGCGCAAGCTCATCGGCGCGTCCGCAGAAGCCGTGCCGCGAACCTCTCGGAAAGCCCTCCGGGAGCACCGGCCGGAAGCGCGCCGAACAGCGCTCGCCGCTCGGCCACCCAGCTCAGCCGCCGCTTCAGAACCGCCACCGCCAGGTCGCGGTGGAGGAGGTCCCGCACCGCAAGAGCAACGAGCGGCCGGTCCGTCGGGAGGTCGGCCCGTAGCAGCACTCCCGTCGGGCGCAGGGCGATCCCCCCCTCCAGTGCCTCCTGCAACAGGCCCGGCGGTAGGTGGAGCACGACGGTCGCGCCGCGGGCGACGTCGATTGCCGCCGCCGCGGTCGCGATCCCCTCGGCCTCCACGGGCACCGCGAGATGGCAGACCTGGCCCCGCGCCGCGACCCGCGCATCCGGCAGGTGCGCTCCGAGCCGCTCCTCCAGCTTCTGGGCGGCCGCCGAGGCCAGCAGCGCCGGCCGCGGCGCCCTCCCACCGACGTCGACGAGCAGGGTCGCCAGATCGACCTCCGCCCCCGCGCAGGCCAAGGCAGCCGCGGCCCCGCGCGACCCCTCCGCCTCTCCCACGGCGGCGACGACCACGGTCGGGCCGGTCTTCAGCGGGTTGAGGAAGGTGGTCGCCGTGCTCATCGCGCCGCCCTCGCGCTGGCGCTGCTGCCGATCGTCAGCCGCTCCGAGAGGGCCGGGATCGGCGAGGGCGCTCGCAGCCGCACCGAGACCTCGCCCCGTTCGACCGAGACCGAGACGTCGTCCTCGGCCCAGCCGGGCAGCGCCTCCCGGGCCGCGTCGGCGGCCGAGCCGCCGGAAGCCAGCGCCAGCGCGCCGGCCTCGGCGGCGCCGTCGGCGAGCGTCATCGCGTATCCGGCCGCCAGCAACTGCAGCGCCACCAGCCCGGCCAGCAGCAGCGCCGGCAGCGCCGCGACCAGCTCCACCGTCGCCTGCCCCCGCTCAGCCATCGCCGCCCTCCAGTGAGCTGGTGGCGCCGACCCGCACCGGCGGCAGCGACGAGATCAGCCGGGGAACCTCGATCCGGACCTCGACGCCCCCGTCGTCCTCGACCTTCGCCCCCCGCCGCAGCGAAGGCGGCAGGGCGGCACGGGCGGCAGCGGCCGGATCCTCGCCGACCGCCGCCGCCCGCGCTCCCGCTCGCGCGGCCACGCTCGCCGACCAGAGGGCCTGGCCGGCGAGGGCGATCTGCGCCACCGCCAGCACCGCCAGCAGCAGGAAGGGGACCACGGCGACCAGCTCGACCGAGGCGGTCCCCTCCTCCCCGTGCGCTGCGTTCTCGGCTCCCGGCGGCATGCCGGGACCGTCACAGGCCCGAACGCACGCATGGCGCGCACAAACAAACAATTCGGAGTCAGCTCACGCGCGAAAGCGTGACCGCCTGACTCAGTAGGTGTTGGCCTCCATCCAGACTTTCCAGATCGCGGCGACCGACGCGGCGAGGAGGACGATCCACAGCAGGGTGCCGCCGCCGGTGGAGAACATCTTGTCGCTGCCGGCGATCAGCAGAGCCAGCATCCCGAAGGCGCCGTAGAAGATCGCGCGGCGGCCGTCGGTGAGGGTCGAGAGCGTCAACTGGTTCTCGCGGCTGAAGACGTAGAGCATCCAGGCGATCCCGGCGAGGAGGGCCATGGTCAGGGCCGTGATCACGGCTTCGGCCACGTTGCCGCCGCCGGGCAGGAAGGCGACGCCCAGGGCGAGCAGCATCACGATCTCTACGTTGCGCGCGGTTCGCACTCCCCAAGTGTAGGACGAGCGGGCAGCAGCTACTTCTGGGTCATCACGAGGATGCCGATGATCACCGCGGCCGCGACCGCGGCGAAGGCAAGCAACGCGACCACGCCGGCGACGGTTGCGGGCCCCTGGCGATCGCCGCGGCTGAGCTCGACGAACTGGCTCGTCCCCCAGATTCCCAGCGAGAAGAGGAAGGTGACCCCAAGCCCGGCGACAACCGAGGCGACGACGGTCTGCCAGAGATCCTTGCCCTCGACGATCGTCGCGATCATGCGCTCGCCGCCTCGACCGGCGCCCCCTGCCGCGCCCGCCGCGCGAAGGCGGCGACGATCAGCGAGAGCGCCATCAGCGTCACCAGCACCGGCCCCAGCGCCCCGGTGCCGAAGATCTGCGTGAAGCCGTAGGTGAGGGCGCCGATCGCCGCCGCCGCCGGCAGCGTCAGCAGCCAGGCGACGAGGATGTTGCCGGCGACGCCCCAGCGCACCGCCGAGAGCCGCTTCGCCGCTCCGGACCCCATCACACCGCCGTTGATCACGTGCGTGGTCGAGAGCGGGAAGCCGAAGTGGGTCGAGGCGAGGATCACAGCCGCTCCGGCGCCCTGAGCCGAGAACCCCTGCGCGGCGTCCATCTTGATGATCCGGGTGCCGGTGGTTTTGATGATCCGCCAGCCGCCGCTGTAGGTGCCGAGGGCGATCGCCGTCGCCGAGGCGACGATCACCCAGGTCGGCGGATCGGCTTCTGCTCCCAGGGTCCCGTTGGCGATCAGGGCCAGCGTGATCACGCCCATCGTCTTCTGGGCGTCGTTGGTCCCGTGGGCGAGCGCCAGCAGCCCGCCGGAAACGATCTGCCCGTAGCGGTAACCACGGTTGACGATCCCCGGGCGCTGCTTGCCCACCACCCGGTAGGAGATGCCGATCGCGATGCCGGCGACGAGGAAGGCGAGGATCGGGGCCACCACCGCCGGGATCAGGACCTTGCCGACGAGGCCTTCGGCGAGGACCGCGTCGAACCCGACCGCCGCGACGGCGGAACCGACCACCCCGCCGATCAGCGCGTGCGAGGAGCTCGAAGGCAGCCCGAAATACCAGGTGACCAGGTTCCAGGCGATCGCCCCGATCAGGCCCGCGAAGACGATCGTCGGCGTAATCACTTCGGCGTCGACGACGTCCTTGGCCACGGTCGCGGCGACGCTGATCGAGATGAAGGCGCCGACGAAGTTGAGCGCCGCCGCGAACCCGATCGCCACCGAAGGCCGCGCCGCCCCGGTCGAGATCGAGGTGGCGACGACATTGGCGGTGTCGTGGAAGCCGTTGGTGAAGTCGAACGCCAGGGCGGTGGCGACGACGATGACGAGGATTACGTCGGAATCCACGGCCTAGGAGTTTTTGATGACGATGCCCTCGAGGATTTGAGCGGCCGTCTCGGTCGCGTCGATTGCCTCCTCGAGCACCGCGAACATGTCCTTCCAGCGGATTACGACCATCGGGTCGATCCCGTTGGAGAAGAGCGAAGCGACGGCGTCGCGGGAGATCCGGTCGCCGTCGTTCTCGAGCCGGTGGATCTCGATCCAGTACTTGTCGAGGTCCTTGAACGTGGGCAGCTTTTCCAGCCCCATCGCGAGCTGTTCGCAGGAGGCGACGAGGACCTTGGTCAGCGCCGTCGCCTGCTCCATCGGCGCCTCGATCTTGTAGAGGCCGAGGAAGTCGGCGGCCTCCTCGGTGTAGTCGACGATGTCGTCCATCTGCGTCGCCAGCCCGTAGATGTCCTCGCGATCGATCGGCGTCACGAAGGTCGAGTTCAGCCGCTGGACGATTTCGTGGGTGATTTTGTCGCCCTCCTGCTCGGCGATCACGATCTCCCGCGAGAGGGTCCCGGAATCGGGCCAGGTGTGCATCATCTCGTCGAGCAGCTTCGCCGCCCGCACGGAGTTCTGACCCGCTTGGATGAAGAGGTCGAAGAAGGTCCGATCGCGAGGGAGGAGCGAGAAGCGCGCCACTGCCGCCGCATCCTAGAGATGTAACAAGCGGGAGCGCGGCTCAGGCGGCAGAGGTGGCCAGGTGCTCGGCGGCGCGAGCTGAGTGTCGCTCCATCAGCTCCTCCTGCGTGTTGCGCAGTTCTCCGTCCGACTCCCGGCGGGTCCAGCAGCCGTCCGAGCCGAGCTCCCAAGAGCTCGCGTTGTCGGCCAGGGAGCGCTCCAGCACGTCCAGCAGCTCCGCCTTGATCGCCGCGTCCTCGACCGGGGTCACCAGCTCGACACGGCTGTCGAGGTTGCGCGGCATCAGGTCGGCGGAGCCCATCAGCACCCGGGTCTCCTCGCCGCGGCGGAAGGCGTAGATCCGCGAGTGCTCGAGGAAGCGCCCGAGGATCGAGCAGACGCGGATGTTCTCCGAGACTCCCTCTACCCCCGGTCGCAGGCAGCAGATCCCGCGCACGTTGAGGTCGATCTGCACCCCGGCCTGCGAGGCCTCGTAGAGCGCCTGGATGCAGCGGGTGTCGACCAGGGCGTTCATCTTCAGGGCGATCCGGCACTCCTCCCCGGCCTGGTGCGCCTCGGCGGTGCGCTCGATCTCAGCGACGATCTGGTTGCGCATCGTCGTCGGCGAGACCAGCACCTTGCGGAACCCGGCCGGGCGGCCGTAGCCGGTGAGGAAGTTGAACATCTCGGCGACGTCGGCGCCGAGGTCGGGGTCGGCGGTGAAAAGGCCGAGGTCGGTGTAGAGGCGGGCCGTCTTCGGGTTGTAGTTGCCGGTGCCGACGTGGACGTACTCACGCACCTGATCGCCCTCGCGGCGGGCGACGAGGATCGCCTTCACGTGGGTCTTCAAGCCGGGGATGCCGTAGACGACGTGGACGCCGGCCTCCTCCAGCGACTTCGCCCAGTGGATGTTCGCCTCCTCGTCGAAGCGCGCTTTCAGCTCGACCATGCAGACCGCCTGCTTGCCGCGTTCGGAGGCGCGGATCAGCGAGGGGACCAGCGGCGAGTCGTCGCTGGTCCGGTACACGGTCTGCTTGATCGCCAGCACGTCGGGGTCGGCGACCGCCTGGGTGACGAAGCGCTCGACCGAGGTGTTGAAGGAGTCGTAGGGATGGTGGACGAGGATGTCGCGCTGGCGGATCTGGGCAAACATGTCGACCGGGTCGTCGTCCTCGCCGTGCAGGCGGGGCTGGGTGACCGGGGTCCAGGGCGGGTAGCGAAGCTCGGCGTGGCCGGGAAGATCGGCGATCGCAGTCAGGTCGGCGAGGTCGAGCAGCCCCTCGATGTCGTAGACCTCGCGGTCTTCCAGCCGCAACGCCTCGACGAGCTGGGCGCGCAGTTTCGGGTTCATGTCGGAGGCGACCTCGAGCCGCACCACCTCACCGAAGCGGCGGCGGCGCAGCTCGTCCTGAACCGCCTGCAGGAGGTCGTCGGCCTCGTCGGAGACGTTGAAGTCCGCGTCGCGGGTGACCCGGAAGTAGCCGTGGTCGATCACCTCGATCCCCGGGAAGAGCGCCTCCAGGTTGGAGCCGATGATCTCCTCCAAGGGCACGAAGGTGAGGCCGCCGTCGCCGAGCGGGAGGAAGCGGCCGAGCAGCTCCTTCGGCACCTTGACGCGGGCGATGATCTCGTTACCGCTCTCGGCGTCGCGCAGCAGCACCCCGAGGCTGAGCGAGAGGTTGGAGATGTAGGGGAAGGGCCGGCCGAGGCCGATCACCAAGGGGGTCAGGGCCGGGAAGACCTGCTGCTCGAAGCGTGTGTCGATCTCGCGCCGCTCCTCGTCGGTGGCGGTGTCGAGGGTGACGATCCGAATCCCCTGCTCCTCCAGGGCGGGGCGCAGGTCGGTGCCGAAACAGCGGCAGAGGCGGTCGTCGAGCTCGAGGACCTCCTGCTGGATCGCGTCGATCTGCTCCTTCGGCGTCAGCCCGTCGGGCCCGCGCGCTTCGATTCCGGCGTCGAGCTGGTCGAAGAGGCCGGCGACGCGGACCATGAAGAACTCGTCGAGGTTGTTGGCGTAGATCCCGCAGAACCGGACCCGCTCCAGCAACGGCACCTCCGGGTCCTCGGCCAGTTCGAGCACCCGCTGGTTGAAGTCGAGCCAGGAAAGCTCGCGGTTGAAGTAGAGGGCGGGGTCGTCGATGCCCCCATCGTACTGAGGGGCACCCGGCTGATCGCCCTCCTCAGGCGGCACGCGAGAGGGCCTGCGAGCCGCCGGTCGCGGCGGCGTCGAGGGCGCACCGGTACCCGGCCGCGAGCTGCCCAAGCGATCGCTCCCAGGAGCGGGCGCGGGCGGCGCGGGCGGCGGCATCTCCGAGCTGGCGGCGCAGCTCCGGTGAGGAGGCGAGCTGCAGCAGGGTGCCGGCGATCTGGTCGGCGTCGGGGCGGCAGAGGAGGCCGGTGTGACGGTTCTCGATCAGGGTCGCCGGTCCGCCTTCGGCGACTGCGACCACCGGCAGCCCGCTGGCCGCGGCCTCGAGGATGACCTGGCCGTAGGTGTCGGTACCGCTGCAGAAGAGGAAGGCGTCGGCGCTGGCGTAGGCGCGTGGCAGATCCTCGCCTGAGAGCCAGCCGAGGAAGGTCGCCCTCTCCCCCAGCCGCTCCCGCAGCTCCGCTTCCTCCGGCCCGCCACCGGCCAGCAGCAGATGCAGCCGCGGATCGCGTTCGTGGGCGCAGATGAAGCTCTCAGCGAGCAGGTCGACGCCCTTCTCCCGGGTCAGGCGGCCCGAATAGAGGACCTTGATCTCGCCGGGGAAGGCGTCGCGGTCGGCCTTGGCGGGGTCGAAGCGGTCGGTGTCGACGCCGCGCTCCCAGCGGCCGACCCGCGCGGGGTCGGCGCCGAGGGCGATCACCGAGGCGTCGGCCGAGGGGCTCGGCGAGAGGACGGCGCCGGGGGCGCTGTAGAAGGCTCCGAGGCCGGCGCGGGTGAGCGCCTCCAGGGTCTCGTCCTGGGTCCGCATCCCGGCGTAGGTGGCGATCTCGGTGTGGTAGCTGGCGATCAGCGGCACGCCGGTGATCCGGCTCATCAGCGTCGCCGCGATCCCGGCCGGGCCGGGGGCGGTGACGTGGACGAGGTCGTAGCAGCCGTCGGCGAGGACCTCGACCAGGTCCGGCAGCCCCGGGACGCCCAGCGCCATCCCCTCGTAGAAGGGGACCTCCAGCTCGGCCGCGGCGGGCAGGCGGCGGTCGACGCCGGGATCGGTGCCGACGATGTCGACCTCGAAGCCGGGGACGCCGCGCTCGCGGATCTGTTCGATCGTGTGGGTGACCCCGTGCATCGAGCCGATCCCGTCGGCGATCACCGCAACCCGCCGGCGCTCGCCGCGCCGATCGCGCAGCTTCGCCTTCTCGGCGCCGAGGAACGCGGTCGCAGGGGCGTAGGGAACCGCGGGGACCAGCGCCTCGAAGAGCCCGTTGACGGCGGCTCCGAGGTCACCCTCCGCGACTGCCCTGGTCCCGTCCTCGACCGCGCCCCGCAGGCGGCGGTCGTGGATCCGACGGGCGCGGCGGTAGAGGTCAGCATGGGAGAAGTCGTCCGACTGCAGGTAGGCGATCAGCTCCCGACCACGCAGGTCGAGCCCGATCCCGTCGAGCCAGGCTTCGAGTAAAGCCCGCGCGTCGTCAGGACCAACATCTGCGGCAACCTTCCCCCCGCGAGCGGCCCCCTCGCGAATCACCCGTTCGACCATCTTCAGCACCGCGGCTGGATCCGGACCTGGCGCGCTCGTCTGGGCGGGCGGGGGTCCCTCCCCGGACCCTCCCCGCTGTTGTCCGGGGAGGGACCCCCGCCCTTCCCCCCACGCCAGAGCCCTGGTCGCCAAGGCCATCGCAGCGTGAGCCCACTTGGCGGCGCTGCCCTGTTCGCCCCCTGCTTCGGCGTCCCTCCGCCGCAGGTGCGCAAGAAACTCTTCCGGCGTCGCGGC
>DASSMM010000070.1:0-11444 GCA_035688825.1 Solirubrobacterales bacterium
GTCCGCGCCGTGCTCGAGCGCGGCGTCATCCGCGCCGAGCCCCCCGCGGACGGACCGTCGGCGCCCCATATCTAGACTGCGGCGCGATGAACGAGCCCGTGATCGGCGAGACCCTCGTCTCCAGAGAGGACCTGCAGCGCCGCATCGCGGAGCTGGGGGCGGAGATCAGCCGCGACTACGCGGGCAAGGAGCTGATCCTGGTCGGGGTGCTGAAGGGCGCCGTCCTCTTCCTCGCCGACCTGATGCGCCACATCGAGGTCCCCTGCGAGATCGACTTCATGGCGGTCTCCAGCTACGGCTCGCAGACCGATTCCTCGGGCGTCGTCCGCATCCTCAAGGACCTCGACGCGCCGATCAAGGACCGCGATGTGCTGATCGTCGAGGACATCATCGATTCCGGCCTCACCCTGCAGTACCTGATGCGCAACCTCAACGCCCGCGAACCGGCCTCGCTTCGGGCCTGCGCGCTGCTGACCAAGCCCGAGCGACTCCGGGTGGATTTGTCACCCGCCTACATCGGCTTCGAAATCCCCAACCGATTCGCGATCGGGTATGGCCTCGACCACGCTCAGAAGTACCGCAACCTCGACTTCGTCGCCGCCCTGGCCGATTAGCGGAAAATCCGCCCTGGTACGCTGATTTCTTCCTCGTGAGGCGTTTTTTCAAAAGCGCAGCGTTCCCGATCCTCCTGGTCGTGATTCTGGCGTTCATCGCCCAGAAAGTGATCAGCGACGGCAGCGGCGGCGAGTCCGCGTCGTACAACGAACTGATCGGCGCGAAAGGCCTGATCGCGAAGGAGCAGATCGAAGAAGTCGACGTCAACACGAAGGACAACACGCTCGACGTCAAGCGCACCAACGGCGAAAGCTTCTCGACCGGATACCCGCCCGACGGCGAAGAAAGCCTCGTCAACCAGCTCGAGAAATACGAAGTCACGACCGACGTCCACGGCTCCGGCAGCTCCGGTCTGCTCTCGCTGCTGACCCTGGTCCTGCCCTTCGTCCTCTTCTTCGGCTTCTGGATCTTCCTGATGAACCAGATGCAGGGCGGCGGCTCACGGGTGATGAACTTCGGCAAATCGAAAGCCAAACGGATGTCGGTGGACGCGCCGAAAATCACCTTCCGCGACGTCGCCGGCGTTGACGAGGCGGTGCAGGAGCTCGAGGAGATCAAGGAATTCCTCGAGAACCCGAAGAAGTTCCAGGCGCTCGGCGCCCGCATCCCCAAGGGCGTCCTCCTATATGGACCGCCCGGGACCGGCAAGACCCTGCTCGCGCGCGCCGTCGCCGGCGAGGCGGGCGTGCCCTTCTTCTCGATCTCCGGCTCGGACTTCGTCGAGATGTTCGTCGGCGTCGGCGCCAGCCGCGTCCGCGACCTCTTCGAGCAGGCGAAGCAGAACTCGCCCTGCATCATCTTCATGGACGAGATCGACGCCGTCGGCCGCCACCGCGGCGCCGGCATGGGCGGCGGCCACGACGAGCGCGAGCAGACGCTGAACCAGCTCCTCGTCGAGATGGACGGCTTCGAAATGAAGGACAACATCATCTTGATCGCGGCCACCAACCGGCCCGACATCCTCGACCCGGCGTTGCTGCGGCCCGGCCGCTTCGACCGCCAGGTCGTCGTCGACCGGCCCGACCGCAAGGGCCGCAAGAAGATCCTCGAGGTCCACACCCGCGGCAAGCCGCTGGGCCGCGAAATCGACCTCGACACGCTCGCCGGCCAGACCCCCGGCTTCACCGGCGCCGACCTCGCCAACCTGATCAACGAGGCGGCGCTGCTGACCGCCCGCTCGGGCAAGCGCGAGATCACGATGCAGGAGCTCGAGGAGGGGATCATGCGCGTGATCGCCGGCCCCGAGAAGAAAACCCGGGTGATGAGCGAGAAGGAGCGGCTCGTCACCGCCTACCACGAGGTCGGCCACGCGATCGTCGGGCAGCTCCTGGAGAACACCGACCCGGTCCACAAGATCTCGATCATCAGCCGCGGCCAGGCGCTCGGCTACACGATCAGCCTGCCCACCGAGGACAAGTTCCTCACCACGCGCGCCGAGCTGACCGACACGATGGCGATGACCCTGGGCGGCCGCGCCGCCGAGGAGATCGTCTTCGGCGAGATCACCACCGGGGCGTCGAACGACCTCGAAAAGGTGACCGAGACGGCAAAGCAGATGGTGATGCGGTTCGGGATGTCCGAGCGCCTCGGGCCGCGGGTCTTCGGCCACGACCGCGGCCAGCCGTTCCTCGGCCGCGAGTTCAGCTCCGAGCCCGATTACTCCGACGAGATCGCCCGCGAGATCGACGACGAGATCCGCCGCATCGTCGAGAGCGCCCACCAGACCGCGAAGGGCCTGCTGAACGAGCGCCGCGACGACCTCGAGCGGGTCTCCAAGCTGCTGCTGGAGCGGGAGACGATCGACGCCAAGGAGTTCATCGCCCTGCTCGACGGCAAATCGGCCGAGGAAGTTTTCACCGACGAGGAGGAGCCGAGCCAGCCCGCCCCGCCGGCGCCGACGGCCGAACGGCCCCAGCGCGAGGGCCCGCGCCCGTCGCCTCGTCCCCGCCCCGGCTTCGCCGGCGGCGACGCGTCCTGACCAAGCATGGCAAGGACGCAGGGAGCGTGGTGTGCTCTGCGCACGAGCGACTGAGGACGCCGCCAGGCGCCGGTCAGGACGCAGGGCCATGAAACTTATGGGGGTCGTAAACGTGACTCCCGATTCCTTTTCGGATGGCGGCCTCTACCTCGATCCGGAACAGGCAATTGCTCATGGGCTCCAACTAATCGAGGATGGGGCGGAGATCCTCGACGTCGGCGGCGAATCGACGCGGCCCGGGGCGGAGCCGGTGGGCGCCGAGGAGGAGCTGCGGCGAGTCATCCCCGTCATCCACGGATTGGTCGCCGCCGACTGTCACGTCTCTGTGGACACCTCCAAGGCCGTGGTCGCCGCGGCTGCCCTCGAGGCCGGGGCCGAGATCGTCAACGACGTCACCGCCCTGCGCGGCGACCCGGAGATGGCCTCGCTCTGTGCCGAGCGCGGCGCCACCGTCGTCCTCATGCACATGCTCGGTGAGCCGCGGACGATGCAGGAGGACCCGCGCTACGACGACGTCGTCGCCGAGGTCAAGGCCTTCCTCGCCGAGCGCTTGGAGGCCGCCGTCGCCGCCGGGATCGACGAGGAGCGGGTCTGGCTCGACCCCGGGATCGGCTTCGGCAAGACCGGCGCTCACAACATGGAGCTGCTGCGCCGGCTCGGGGAGCTGCGCGAGCTCGGGCGGCCGCTGGTGATCGGCACCTCGCGCAAGAGCTTCATCGGCAAGGTCGACGGCTCGCCCGCCGACGATCGCCTCGGCGGCTCGATCGCCTCCTCGATCCTCGCCGCCGCCGAGGGCGCCGACGTCCTCCGCGTCCACGACGTCGCCGAGATGCGCCAGGCGCTCGCCGTGGCGACGGCGATACTCGGGTAGCGTCCCCGGCATGGAGTCGCACGGCAACGGGATCGATTCGAGCGCGGAAATCGAGCTGCGCGGGCTCTCGATCTACACCCACCACGGGGTCTCGGAAGCCGAGCAGGAGGTCGGGCAGCGGCTCGAGTTCGACATCTCCTTCGACGTCCCCGACTGCGACGCCGTGCTGACCGACCGGCTTGAGGACACCGTCGACTACGGCCAGGTCTGCGACATCGTCGCCCTCGCCGCGACCGAGCGCAGCTACAAGACGCTGGAGCGCCTGGCGCAGGTGGTGGGGGAGCGGCTGATGGAGCGCTACGGCTGCGAATCGGTGCGGGTCCGCGCCGCCAAGCCCGAGCCGCCGCTGCCGCTGGCGATCCAGGAGGTGGCTGTCGAGGTCACCCAGGAGCGCACGGTCGAAGACGACGGCGAAGCCGAAGACTGAGGCGTGGCCGAGCAACGGATCGGCTACCTCGGGCTCGGCTCCAACGTCGGCGACTCTGCCGGCCACCTCCGCGCCGCGATCGAGCTGCTGGAAGCGGAAGACATCGAGGTCGAGGCCGTCTCCTCCGCCTACGTGACCGAGCCGGTGGGCGAGATCCTCGACCAGCCCGACTTCCTCAACGCCGCCGTCCGCATCCGCACCGACCTCGAGCCCGAGGAGCTGCTCGACGCCTGCAAGCGAGTGGAGGCCGAGCGCGGCCGCCAATTCGACCTCCCCCGCCACAGCCCAAGACCCCTCGACGTCGACCTGCTCCTCCTCGGCGACCTCGAGCTCACCACCGACCGCCTCACCCTCCCGCACCGCGAGGTGACCACCCGCCGCTTCGTCCTCGTACCCCTGCTCGAGCTGGATCCGGGACTGACGCTGCCGGACGGGACCCGGCTCGTGGAGGCGCTAGACGCGCTCGGGCCCGGCCAGCGGGTCGAGCCACTCGGCCGGTAGCACCGCAGGCATCCGGCCGGGGTAGTTCGGGACCACGCGCTTCGCCAGCGCCCCGGCGGGGCGGTTCTCGATCGCCGGGCGGAGGTCGTCGAGGGTCATCGCCAGGGCGATGCTGGGGGCGATCTGGAAGTCGGCGGCGTTGAGTTGCTCGCCGTTCAGGGTTCGGTCCCCGATCCAGGCGTCGACTCGGTCGAGGAGGGCCGGCAGCTTCTGCAGGGCGGCGCGGGCGTTCTCGTCGCTTGCTTCGTTGAAGCGGGCGGAGAGGGCTACGAGGGGGCCGCCGGTTTTCACCGCGAGGCCGATCGGGACGCCGAGCTTCGCGCCCTCCGAGTAGGTCGCCATCGGGTAGCGGTCCTGCTTGAAGCCCCACCAGAGGAGCTGGCGGATCGGGTGCTGCAGCTCCTCGTCGCCGAAGCTCTCGGCCTCCTCGACCTTGGCGCGCTGCGCGGGGTCGGCGGGGAAGAGGGGCGGCTCGGGGCGCAGGCGCTCGAGCTCACGGGCGATCTGGCGCGAGCCCTGGACCTTGTCGCCGTCGATCTTCAGCGCCGGCACGGTGATGCCGGGGAAGCCGACCGCTCGCAGCACGCCCTTCGAGAGCACCGGCATCAGGTCGGTGCGCTTGAACGGGATGCCCTTGTGACCGAGCATCAGCGCCGCGGCGTAGCTCGGGTGTGAGCCTGGAATGACGTAGAGGCGGGCGTCCATGCGGGCGATCCTATGCAGAACCGACCCGGTTTGGCTACCTGGCCAGTTCTCTGACGCGATAATCGCCCGATGCTCCTCGCGGTCGACGTCGGCAATACCCAGACCCACCTCGGCGCCTTCGACGGCGAGGACCTGGTCGAGCATTGGCGCTTCCAGACCCGGTCCGGCGCGACCGGAGACGAGCTCGCCGAGCGCATCGCCGGCCTCTTCTCGCTCTGCGGCCGCTCCTTCAGCGAGATCGACGCGGTCTGCGTCTCCTCGGTCGTGCCGCCGCTCGGCAGTCAGTTCGAGGAGCTGGCGGAGCGCTACCTCGACGCCGAGTGCCTGACGATCGGGCCCGGGGTGAAGACGGGGATGCCGATCCGGATCGAGAACCCGCTCGAGGTCGGCGCCGACCGCCTCGTCAACGCGATCGCCGCCTACGACCGCTTCGGCGAGGCCTGCGTCTCGGTCGACTTCGGCACCGGGATCAACATCGACGCGGTCTCCGCCGAGGGCGAGTACCTCGGCGGCGCGATCGGCCCCGGCCTCGCCCCCTCGCTCAGCGCCCTGATCGAACGCGCCGCCCGGATCACCCGGATGGACCTCGAAGAGCCCACCGAAGCGATCGGCCGCTCGACCCGCGCCGCGATCAACTCCGGCTTCATCTTCGGCTTCGCCGGCCTGATCGACGGCATCGTCCGGCGGATCGAAGACGAACTCCCGAACCCTCACCTGCTCGCCACCGGCGGCTACGCCTCGGCGGTCGTCCCTTTCACCGAGACGATCGACGAGGTCGACGATCTGCTGACCTTGAAGGGTCTGCGACTGATCCATGAGCGCAACCGATGACAACGGAGCTTCCCGCCCGGCCCTGACCGAGCCCTTCGAGATCGGCGGCGTGCCGATCGCCAATCGCGTCCTGCTGGCGCCGCTGGCCGGGATCGGCAACTGGTTCGTCCGCCTGCAGGCCAAACGCCACGGCGCCGGTCTCGCGATCTCGGAGATGGTCTCCAGCTTCGCCCTGCACTACCGCAACGAGCGCACCCTGCGGGAGCTGATGCGGATCCACCCCGACGAGCACCCGGTCTCGATCCAGCTCTTCGGCCACGACGCCGAGGTGATGCGCTCGGGCGCCGAGATCGCCGCCGAGGCCGGCGCCGACCTGATCGACATCAACATGGGCTGCCCGGTGCCCAAGGTACGCCGGACCGGAGCCGGCGCCCAGCTCCTACGCGACCACGAGCTGGCCCTGGCGCTCGCCCGCGGTGCCGCCGAGGGCAGCGGCCTGCCGGTGACGGTGAAGCTGCGCTCGGGGATCGAGGCCGGCGACCGCTCCGGCTTCGAGCTGGCGATCCGCCTGGTCGAGGAGGCCGGGGTCGCCGCGATCGCCTTCCACCCCCGCGTCGCCACCAAGGGCCACAAGGGCTCGCCCGACTACGCGCTGGCCCGCGAGCTGGTCCGGCGGATCGAGGTGCCGGTGATCATCTCCGGCGGCCTCTCCAGCGCCGCGGCCGCCCGCCGCGCCTACGAGGAGTCCGGCGCCGACGCGGTGATGATCGCCCGCGGCTCCTTCGGCAACCCCTGGGTGTTCGAGGAACTGACCGGCCGCCGCGCCGCTCCGCCGAGCCGCGAGGAGATGGTCGCCGAGTGGCTGTGGGTGACGGACCGGGCCGAGGAGCACCTCGGCGCCGAGCGCGCCGAGCGCTACCTGCGCAAATTCCACCCCTGGTACGCGGAGCGGCTGGAGGCGCCGAAGGAGGTCGCCGAGGAGCTGCAGCGCAGCGCCGACCTGGCCCGCGCGCGGGAGCTGATCGGGGGCCTCGCGGCCCCCGCCGCAGTCGCCTGAACAGGGCGTCCAGAACCCGATTTGGCCGGCTGGTCACCCTCGCTATAATCCCGCGACTCCGTGCCTGGGATTGCTGCCGTCGCCGGCCGCATCAGGCGCGTTTTTTTAGGTCCAGGGAGACCGGAAAGGCTCCCTTTTTCAATCCAAAGCGAGGTCGTCAAGTGCGTCAGGCCGTGATCACTCCCGAGGGACTGGAAAAACTGAAAGAGGAGATCGAGTTCCTCTCGACGACCAAACGGCGCGAGGTCGCGGCGCGGATCAAAGAGGCGCGCGAATTCGGCGACATCTCCGAGAACGCCGAATACGACGACGCCAAGAACGAACAGGCCCTGCTCGAGGCGCGGATCGCCCAGCTCGAAGAGAAACTGCGGCGCGCCCAGGTGATCGACGAGAAGGCGATCAGCACCGACGAGGTCGCCTTCGGCTCGATCGTCCACGTCAAAGACCAGAAAACCGGCGACTCGCAGAAATTCCAGATCGTCGGCTCGACCGAGGCGAACCCGCTGGAGCACAAGCTCTCCAACGAGTCGCCGATCGGCAAAGCGCTGATCGGGAAAAAGCGCAACGACATCGTCACCGTCGAGGTCCCGCGCGGGCCGAAGAAAAAACTGAAAATCACGAAAATCGAGAAGGCCTGAGAGCGCCAGGAAGCGGCGCATCTCGGGGTCATCGGCCTCGCCACCACGCTCACGTATTGAAATACGCTCGCGTGGTGCCTCCGGCCTGCTTCCCCCGATCTGCTTGCTCTCGCGACCTCTCAGAACGTGACTGAAGAGCCAAAGCTTTCTGACGTCCTTCGCGATCGACGCGACAAGCTCGAGCGGATCCGCGAGGCGGGGATCGAGCCGTTCCCGCACGAGTTTGCCGACCGCGAGGAGATCGGCGAGGTGCGCGCCGCCCACGAGGGGCTGGCGCCGGGGATGGAGACCGAGTCGCGCCACCGGGTCGCCGGCCGGATCGTCGCCCGCCGCGGCCACGGCAAGGCCTGCTTCCTCGACATCCGCGACGGCAGCGGCCAGATCCAGCTCCACGCCCGCCAGGACCTGCTCGGGGAGGAGGCCTACGCGCTCCTCGTCGACCTCGACCTCGGCGACATCGTCGGCGCCGAGGGGACGGCGATGGCCACGCGCCGCGGCGGCGAGCTCTCGCTCTCGATCGACCACTGGCGCCTGCTGGCGAAGAGCCTGCGTCCGCCGCCCGACAAGTTCCACGGGCTCGAGGACACCGAGACCCGCTTCCGCCGCCGCGAGCTCGACCTGATCGCCAACGAGGAGAGCCGCCGCGCCTTCCGCACCCGCGCCCGCACGATCTCCGAGATCCGCCGTTGGTTCGACGAGCACGGCTTCGTCGAGGTCGAGACGCCGGTCCTGCAGCCGCTCTACGGCGGCGCCCTGGCCCGGCCCTTCACGACCCACCACAACGCGCTCGACCGCGACTTCTACCTGCGGATCGCGACCGAGCTCTACCTGAAGAAACTCGTCGTCGGCGGCATCGACCGCGTCTACGAGCTCGGCAAGGACTTCCGCAACGAGGGCGTCTCCCATAAGCACAACCCCGAGTTCACGATGCTGGAGTGGTACGAGGCCTACGCCGACTACGAGAAGACCGCCCACGACCTCGAGCTGCTGGTCGCCGAGACCGCCGAGCGGGTGCTGGGGACGACGAAGGTCCCGCGCGGCGAGGTCGAGATCGACTTCGCGCCGCCGTGGCGCCGGATCACCCTGCGCGAGGCGATCCTCGAGAAGTCGGGGATCGACATCGTCGAGCACCCGACCCGCGAGGCGCTGGCGGCGGCGATGGGGACCGAGCCCGACCCGAAGGAGGGCTGGGGCAAGCTGGTCGACGGGCTGCTCTCCAAGGACGTCGAGCCGGGGCTGATCCAGCCGACCTTCATCTTCGACTACCCGGTCGAGCTCTCCCCCTTCGCCAAGCGCCACCGCTCCGAGGAGGGGTTGGTCGAGCGCTGGGAGGCCTTCGTCGGCGGCGTCGAGGTCGCCAACTCCTTCACCGAGCTCAACGACCCCGACGAGCAGCGGCGCCGCTTCGAGCAGCAGGCGGCCGAGGTAGCCCGCGGCGACGAGGAGGCCCAGCCCTACGACGAGGCCTTCGTCGAAGCGCTCGAGCAGGGGATGCCGCCGACCGGCGGCGTCGGCCTCGGCATCGACCGCCTGGTGATGATGTTCACCGGCGCCAAAACCCTCCGCGAAGTCCTGCTCTTCCCGGCGATGCGGAGCTGAGCGAGTGGCGAGTTAACCGTCCTATAGGCACGTTAACTCGCCACTCGCGGGGGGCCGGTCACACGGGAACGTGACGAGTCTCGCGTGAAAAGTCGCTCTTAGCGCCCTAACTGCACCAGAAGCCGGACTTCGGCGCCCGGTAGAGTTAAGGGACAGATGGACGCCTCCCGATAGGGAAGACAGGCGTCCGGCGGTACGAATCCGGGTATCCCGGGTTTGTTCAACCAGGAAGAGGTCTTCATTTGTTCGAGCGATTCACTGAGAGGGCTCGCCAGGTCGTCGTCCTAGCGCAGGAGGAGGCCCGGACGCTCAAGCACAACTACATCGGCACCGAGCACATCCTGCTCGGTCTCCTTCGCGAGGAGGAGGGGCTGGCTGCCCGCGTCCTCGAGTCCCTCGACATCACCGTGGAACGCGTTCGCTCGCAGGTCGTCCGCATCGTCGGCTCCGGCGAGGAGGTCACCTCCGGCCAGATCCCCTTCACCCCGCGCGCCAAGAAGGTGCTGGAGCTGGCGCTGCGCGAGGCGCTCTCGCTCGGCCACAACTACATCGGCACCGAGCACATCCTGCTCGGCCTCGTGCGTGAGAACGAGGGCGTCGCCGCCCGCATCCTGCTCGACTTCGACGCCGACTCGGACAAGATCCGCAACGAGGTCATCCGCATGCTCTCCGGACCCGGCGGCCGTCGCCAGGGCGGCGGCGGTGGCGGCGCCTCCGGCGAGGGCAAAAAGTCTTCGAAACTGCTCGACCAGTTCGGGCGCAATCTCACCCGCCTCGCCGAGGAGGGCAAGCTCGACCCGGTGATCGGCCGCGAAACCGAGATCGAGCGGATCATGCAGATCCTCTCCCGCCGGACCAAGAACAACCCGGTGCTGCTGGGCGAGCCCGGCGTCGGCAAGACCGCCGTCGTCGAGGGTCTCGCCGCCCGCATCAACAAGGGCGAAGTCCCCGAGCTGCTGAAGAACAAGCAGATCTACACGCTCGACCTGGCCGCCCTCGTCGCCGGCTCCAAGTACAGGGGCGAGTTCGAGGAGCGCCTCAAGAAGGTGATGAAAGAGATCACCCAGCGCGGCGACATCATTCTCTTCATCGACGAGCTCCACAACCTGGTCGGCGCCGGCGCCGCCGAGGGCGCGATCGACGCGGCCTCGATCCTGAAGCCGGCCCTGGCCCGCGGCGAGCTGCAGACGATCGGCGCCACCACGCTCGACGAGTACCGCAAGTACCTCGAGCGCGACTCGGCGCTGGAGCGTCGCTTCGCCCAGATCAGGGTCGACCAGCCCTCGCCCGAGGACACGGTGAAGATCCTCGAAGGGCTGCGCGAGCGCTACGAACAGCACCACCGGGTGACGATCCGCGACGACGCCCTCGAAGCCGCCGCCGAGCTCGCCGACCGCTACATCTCCGACCGCTTCCTGCCCGACAAGGCGATCGACCTGATCGACGAGGCGGGTTCGCGGATGCGCATCAAGTCGATGAGCACGCCGCCCGTGTACCGCGATCTCGAGGAGGAAATCGAGACGACGCGGCGCGAAAAGGAGGCTGCGATCGAGGCCCAGGAGTTCGAAAAGGCCGCCAACCTGCGCGACACCGAGCGCCAGCTCACCACCCGCAAGCGCCAGCTCGAAGACGAGTGGGCCGAGGGCGAGAACGGCGAGCGGCCCGAGGTGGGCGAGGAGGAGATCGCCGACATCGTCTCGATGTGGACCGGCATCCCGGTCTTCAAGCTGACCGAGGCCGAGACCAAGAAACTGATCCGGATGGAGGAGGAACTCCACAAGCGGGTGATCGGCCAGGAGGTCGCGATCACCGCCGTCTCGAAAGCGATCCGCCGCTCCCGCGCCGGGATCAAGGACCCGAAGCGCCCGGCCGGCTCGTTCATCTTCCTCGGCCCCTCCGGGGTCGGCAAGACCGAGCTCGCCCGCACCCTTGCCGAGTTCCTCTTCGGCGACGAGGAGGCGATGGTCCGGATCGACATGTCCGAGTACATGGAGAAGCACGCGGTCAGCCGCCTGGTCGGCTCGCCCCCGGGCTACATCGGCTACGACGAGGGCGGCCAGCTCACCGAGGCTGTGCGGCGCAAGCCGTACAGCGTGCTCCTGCTCGACGAGATCGAGAAGGCGCACCCGGACGTCTTCAACATCCTCCTGCAGATCCTCGAGGACGGGCGCCTCACCGACGCCCAGGGTCGCACCGTGGACTTCCGCAACGCGATCGTGATCATGACCTCGAACATCGGCGCCGGCGAGATCGCCAAGAACACCTCGATCGGGTTCACCGTC
>DASSMM010000071.1:0-16498 GCA_035688825.1 Solirubrobacterales bacterium
GGTGACCCCTCCCGGACCCTCCCCGCTGTTGTCCGGGAGGGGTCACCCGCTCCCCCTTGCCGCCCGGGCCCCGGCAGCCCCCGCCCGCGCTTCGTCCTACGCACCATCGGTCCGGCAACTCGGAGTCCCACCCGCGAGAGCTTCTCGACCGCTCCCCAACGCTTGGCCGCCGCCAGCGCCGCCCGTTCCGCCCGCTCGCCATGCTGCGCGACCCGCAGCTCCTTGACCATCCGCCCGGTGTCGATCCCCAGCGGACAGGCGAGCTGGCACGAGCCGTCGGTCGCGCAGGTCTCGACCGCGTCGTACTCGTACTCCTCGAGCAGCGCCCGCTGGACCGGCGAGCCCTCGGGCTGGCGCGCCATCTCCCGCCGCAGGACGATCCGCTGCCGCGGCGTCGTCGTCAGGTTGCGGCTGGGGCAGACCGGCTCGCAGAAGCCGCACTCGACGCAGGTCGTCGCCCCGCCCCAGTCCTCGATCGCCGGCGTCGTTTTCAGGTTGCGCAGGTGGACGCGGGGGTCGCGGCTGAGGACGACGCCGGGCGAGAGCACGCCGTCGGGGTCGGCGAGCCGCTTCAGCCGCCACATCAGCTCGGTCGCCTGCTCCCCCCACTCGCGCTCTACATAAGGGGCCATGTTGACCCCGGTGCCGTGCTCGGCCTTCAGCGAGCCGTCGTACTTCTCGACGATCAGCTCGACCAGGCCGCCCATGAAGGCCTCGTAGCGCTCGAGGTCCTCCTGCTTGGCGAAGTCCGGCGTCAGCATGAAGTGGAGGTTCCCGGCCGAGGCGTGGCCGGCGACGCCGGGGAGGAAGCCGTGCTCGCCGAGCAGCGCCTGCAGGTCCTTGGCGCCTTCGGCGATCCGCTCCGGCGGAACGCAGACGTCCTCGACGATCAGCGCGGTCCCCTCTGGGCGGACCCGACCGATCAGCCCGTGGAGGCCCTCGCGCACCCGCCAGGCGAGCTCGATCTCCTCGAGGTCCCGGGTGAAGGCGATCGGCCGGATCGTCTCGTGCGAGCCGAGGATCGCTTCGGCGCGGAGGACCTGCGCGGCGAGGTCACCCTCGTCGGCGCCGCCGAACTCGACCAGCAGCACCGCCGACTCGGGCGGCAGCTCTTTCCACTCCTGCGGCGCCCCGACCATGTTCCAGGCGGCGGTGATCAGCGCCGGGGCGACCATCAGCTCGACCGCGGTGGCGCCGGAGGCGACGAGGTCGCCGACCGGGGCGATCGCCTCGTCGATGCCGGGGAAGTGGACCCAGGCGGTCGTCGTCACCGGCGGCACCGGCACGGTCTCGAAGACGACCTCGGCGACGAAGGCGAGCGTGCCCTCCGAGCCGACGAGGAGGCGGCGGAAGATCTCCAGCGGCTCGTCGGCGTCGAGGAAGGCGCAGAGGCGGTAGCCGGTCGTGTTCTTGATCGCGAACTTGCGGCGGATGCGGTCGGCGAGCTCGGCGTCGGCGCGGATCTCGTCGCGGATCGCCTCCAGGCCGGCGGCCAGCTCCGGCTCGGCGGCGGCGAACGCCTCGGCCGCGCCGGGCGCGCCGGTGTCGATCTTCGTCCCCGAGGGGAGGACGAAGGTCAGCTCGCGCACCGTCGAGTAGGAGTCCTTGCTGACGCCGCAGCGCATCCCGCCGGAGTTGTTGGCGACGACGCCGCCGACCGTGCAGACGTCGGTGCTGGCCGGGTCGGGGCCGAGCTTGCGCCCGTGCGGGGCGAGGACGCGGTTGGCGTGGCCGAGGATCGTCCCCGGCTTGACCCGGGCGCGGGCGCCGTCGTCCTCGACCCGGACGCCGCCGAAGTGCTTGCGGACGTCGACGAGGATGCCGTCGCTCTGACCCTGGCCGTTGAGGCTGGTGCCGCCGGCGCGGAAGGTGACGGGGATGCCCCGGTCGCGGCCGAAGCGGAGGACCTTGGCGACGTCGTCGGCATCGCGCGCCTCGACCACCGCCCGCGGGAAGAGCCGGTAGGGGCTGGCGTCGGAGGCGTAGGCGACGAGGTCGCTGACCCGGTGGAGGACGCGGTCGGGGCCGAGCAGCCGCTCGAGGTCAGCGCGCAGCGCCCGGTCGACCCCGGCGGCAAGCGAGTCCGGAGCGCGATCGGGGACCGGCTGGCTCGGCGGCGGCGGGACCGAAGGACGAGGGCGCTGCAGCAGGGCCATGACGTCAGGCTAGGCGAGCGCTCAACTCGTGGTTCTTTTGTCCTCCCATAGCGGACAAAGGAACCACGACCTAGAACAGGGACATCCCCGGCGCGACCGGGACTTCGACCAGCTCCGGCTGCGAGGAGGCGAGGGCGGCGCCGAGGGCGGCGGCGACTTCGTCGCGGTCCTTGGCCCGGTGCGCCTTGACGCCGTAGCCCTCGGCGACGGCGGCGACGTCGAGCTTCGGCAGGTCGAGGCCGGGCGCCGCGTTCACCTGCTCGACTTCGGCGAACCACTTGAGGATCGCGTACTCCTCGTTGCGGAGGACGAGGAAGGTGACCGGAGCCTGGTAGGCGACGGCGCTCCAGAAGGCGGTGATCGCGTACTGGGCCGAGCCCTCGCCGAGCACGCAGACCACGGGCCGGTCCGGCTGCGCCAGCTGCACCCCGACCGAGGCCGCGAGGCCGAAGCCGAGGCCGCCGCCGGCGCTGAAGTAGTAGCTGCCGGGCCGGGAGATGCGCAGCTGGTTGCGCAGGGCCAGCGTGCTGGAGGGGGACTCGAGGACGACGATCGCGTCCTCGGGCATCGCCTCGGCGAGGGCGCTGTGGACGGTCGAGGCGTTGAGCGGGTCCTCGGCCGGGATTTCCTGCGGGCCGGGGTTCGGCTCCGGCACCGGGCGCGAGGACTCGGGCGCCTGCTCCAGCAGGGCGGCCAGGGTCAGCCCCACGTCGGCGACGATCGCGTCGCCCATCGGCGCCCGCACCGCCTCGTCGGGGTCGCTGGTGATCGCAACCAGGCGGGCGCCCTCGGGCAACAGCGGTCCCGGGATGTGCGGGTAGTACGGGAACACGGAGCTGCCGGCGACGAGGATCAGGTCGTGGCCCTCGAGCGTCTGCCCGACGGGGCCGATCGCCGGCGGCAGGACGCCGCGGAAGTTCGGGTGGTTCTCGGGGAAGCCGAGGCGGACGCCGCCGGTCGCCGGCGAGGCCCAGACCGGCAGGCGCTGGCGCTCGGCGAGGGCGATGGCGGTGTCCCAGGCGCCGGCGGTATCGATGTCGGGCCCGGCGACGAGGACCGGGTTCTGGGCGGCGTCGAGGCGCTCGGCCAGCGCCCGCACCGCCTCGGGGTCGGCGACGGCGCGCCCCGTCACCTGGCGGTCGATCGCCGCCCGGGCGTCGGCCTCGTCGACCTCCGCGTACCAGTCGTCCATCGGCAGCGAGACGAAGACGGGGCCGCGCGGCGCCAGCCCGGCCAGGTGGGCGCCGTGGGCGAGCGCCAGCGGCACGTCCTCGGCCCGCGGCGGCTCGTAGGACCACTTGACCAGCGGGTGCGGCATCCGGGTCGCGTCGCGGTTGGTGAGGTTGGCCTGCAGGGTGATCTGGGCACGGGCCTGCTGGCCGGCGGTGATCAGCAGCGGCGAGTGGTTGGCCTGGGCGTTGAAGATCGCCCCCATCGCGTTGCCGACCCCCGGCGCGGTGTGGAGGTTGACGACGGTGGTCTTGCCGGAGGCCTGGGCGAAGCCGTCGGCCATCCCGACCACGACCGCCTCCTGCAGCCCGAGCACGTAGCGGAAGTCGCCCGGGAAGTCGGCGAGCATCGGCAGCTCGGTCGAGCCCGGGTTGCCGAACATCGTCGTCATCCCGTGGGCGCGGAAGAGATCGAAGGCTGCCTCGCGAACGGTGGGCACGCGCGAACCCTACTGGCCAATTAGCCAAACCGGAACAACCCACCCCTTCCCGGAACTGCATCAACTTGACTGTCTGCCGGGTGGTCAAGTTGATGCAGTTCGGTTGCGGTGGGGCAGGATTCAAGGGGCCGGCGTCGTACGGCCGATAACTCCGGGGTGAGCCACCGTCTCCTCGCCCACGCCTGGACGCGCGCCCTCGCGGTCCTCGCTCTCTCCCTTGCACCCTTGTTCGCCGTCTGCGCCTACTCGCAGGCGGCGCCGATTCCGGCGACGAAGCTGCTCTACGCGACCGGCAAGATCGTCCCGATCCCGGCCTCGATCCCGCACGAAGAAGGCGACATGGTCGACAAGCGGATCCTCCCGGACCTGCGCTGGATCGCCAAGCGCTACCCGATCTTCGTCACCGACGGCTACTCCGGGCCGCTGCCGAATGGCGAACACGCCGGCTGCAACCGCTGCCACACCCGCGGCTCCGACCACTACAACGGGCTCGCGGTCGACGTCGTGCCGCTGAACGGCGACGGCAAGTGCGACTCGACCTGGGCCGGGATCACCCGCCTCGCCAACTGGGCCGAGCCGGTCCAGGGCAAACCCCGCGCTCCCTTCCGCTGGGTCGGCTACGACGGCGACGCCGGCCACGGCTGCGGCAACCACCTCCACCTCTCCTGGAACCATGCCGTCGCCCCCGAATACACCCTCGCTCAGTGGGTCGAAGTCTTCTCGGTCAGCCTCAAGGGCGTGCAACCGACCGCGCCGACCAAACCGACGAAGCCGCCCGAGCCCCCGCCCCCGCCCCGCCCCTCCGGCGGCGTCGCCCAAGCCTCCTTCGGCGGCCTCTCCCCCCGCGTCGACTGATCCGAACCGAATCAACTTGACCACCTAGGAGATAGTCAAGTTGATGCAGTTCGGGTGAGGGGGCCGGGTCCATAGGATGCGGCGATGCGTTTCGCTGCCGCTGCGCTCCTCGCCGCCCTCGGTCTCGCCGCTCTCGCCGGGAGCGGCTGCGGGAGCCAGGGGGATTCGACGCCGGTCGCCTGCCTCGAAGGGGCGGCGGCTTACGAAAAGGCGCTGCGGGATGCGCCGGGGGAAGTGCTGCTGAACGGGGAGACGCCGATCAGCGACTGCCTCGCCGAGAACCAGAAGGCCGGCGATCTCGCCCGAGTCGGCGAAGCGACGGTCAAGACGGCGACGACGCTGAACGCGCAGGCGCGCGAAGAAGACGGGGGCGATGCGGCCGTCAAGCTCGGGTACCTGTTGGGCGCCGCCGAACGCGGCGCCGAGACCAGCGAAGGCATCCACTCCGACCTCGTCCGCCGCCTCACCGTCGCCGCCCGCTACGCCCCCGGCGGCCAACCCCTCTCCCAAAGTTTCCTCTCCGCTTACCGCGAAGGCTTCGACGCCGGCCGCTCCGGCGGCTAGCAACGCGCCCGAGGGCGGCGGGGCAATACGCTCCGTGCTCCCCAAAGATCTTCGACGGAGGCTTCATCTTGAGCGTGACTGAGCAACTCTGGGGTGGCGAGACCACCAAGGCCGTTGACAACTTCCCCGTTTCCGGCGAGCGGGTGCCGGTGCCGGTGGTGCGCTGGCTGGGCCGGATCAAGGGCGCCGCCGCCGAGGCCAACGGCGCGCTGGGCAAGCTCGACGGCGACCTCGCCGACCGCATCGCCGACGCGGGACGCTCGATCGCCGAGGGCGAGCACGACGACCAGTTCCCGGTCGACGTCTTCCAGACCGGCTCCGGCACCTCCTCGAACATGAACGCCAACGAGGTGATCGCCAACCTCGCCGGCGACGGGGCCCACCCCAACGACCACGTCAACATGGGCCAGTCCTCCAACGACGTCTTCCCCTCCGCCGTGCACCTGGCGGCGCTGGACGAGGTCACCCACGACCTGCTGCCGGCGATGGGCGGGCTCGAGGGCGCGCTGGAAGGCAAGGCGCGGCAGTTCGCCGACGTCGTCAAGGCCGGCCGCACCCACCTGATGGACGCGGTCCCGGTCACCCTCGGCCAGGAGTTCGGCGGCTACGCGGCGCAGGTGCGGCTCGGCGTCCAGCGGGTCGAGGCAACGCTGCGGCGGGTCGGGCAGATCCCGCTCGGCGGCACCGCCACCGGCACCGGCCTCAACACCCACCCCGAGTTCGCCGCCAAGGTCCGCGAGAAGCTCGCCGCCGACACCGGCCTGCAGATCTCCGCTCCGCTCGACGCCTTCGAGGCGCAGGGCAACCGCGATGCGCTGGTCGAGCTCTCGGGCGCGCTCAAGGTCTACGCCGTTTCGCTCAACAAGATCGCCAACGACCTGGCGTTAATGGGCTCCGGGCCGCGCGCCGGCCTCGCCGAGCTGCGCCTGCCGGAGCTGCAGAAGGGCTCCTCGATCATGCCCGGCAAGGTCAACCCGGTGATCCCGGAGGTCGTGATCCAGGTTGCCGCCCAGGTGATCGGCAACGACGCCGCGATCACCGTCGCCGGCAGCCAGGGCCAGTTCGAGCTCAACGTCCGCGTGCCGCTGATCGCCCGCAACCTGCTCCACTCGATCAAGCTGCTGGCGAGCGCCTCGCGCCTGCTGAACGAGAAGTGCGTCGCCGGCCTGGAGGCGAACGAGGAGATGACCGAGCGCCACGCCGAGGCGACGCTGGCGACGGCGACCGCGCTCAACCCGCACATCGGCTACGACCGCGCCGCCGACATCGTCAAGGCGGCGGCGGAGTCCGGGCGTTCGCTGCGCGAGGTCGCGCTGGAGCAGGGGGTGGAGCCGGCCGTCCTCGAGGAGGCGCTGGACCACCGCCGGATGGCGCGGCCGCACGAGTAGCCCCTCGGCGTTCGTCCTTTTCAGGGCATGAGCCCGCAAAAGGACGAACGCCGCCATAGTTCTGGGCGTGCGGCACAACCCGGCGTACGACTGTGACGACCCGGAGGTCGTCCGTGAGCTGATCGAAGAGAACCCCTGGGCGACGCTTGTCAGCGCCAACGGCGGCCTGGTCGCTTCGCACTATCCGGTGCTGGTCGATCCAGACGCCGAGGAGCTGACGATCCTCACCCATCTCGGCAAGCCCGACGACGAGCTGCATGGGATCGGGGAGGGCGAGCTGCTGGCGATCGTGCAGGGGGAGCACGGGTACGTGTCGCCTAGCTGGTACGGGCCGGGGGCGACCCGGGCGCCGACCTGGAACTTCAGCGTCGCCCACCTCTACGGGACGCCGGAGGTGTTGAGCGAGGAGGAGAACCTGGAGACGCTGACGCGGCTGGTCGAGCGCTTCGAGCAGCGCGTCGAGGAGCCGATGTTCCTCGAGCGCGAGTGGGCGACGCCGTTCGCCAGGGGCACCGTCGGGATCCGGCTGCGGGTCGAGCGCTTCGTCTGCAAGCGCAAGCTGA
Source organism: Solirubrobacterales bacterium (assembly GCA_035688825.1). GTDB lineage: Bacteria > Actinomycetota > Thermoleophilia > Solirubrobacterales > 70-9 > VAYN01. The sequence goes on from DASSMM010000071.1 coordinate 7,196, forward strand.
GCCAGGACAAGGACCCGGTCAGCCGCCGCAACGTGATCGAGCGGCTACGCGCACCCGGGCCCTATCAGCACCCGGCGCTTGCCGACGAGGTCGAACGCACGCTCGACTAGCTGCTGACGGGCCGATTTCGTCCCGCATAGGGACGTTTTCGTCCCGTCAGCATCTGGTTAGCTGCGCCGCTTGCGGTGGGGGCGCGCGACACGCTCGCAGCCCTTCGCCCTGTCGCGCCGGTCGACGTAGGCGACGTCGCGGCCGCGGCCGCAGCGGATGACGTCGCGGCCGCCCCGCCGCGCCTCGATCCGGTCGGCGCCGCGGCCGCCGTAGACGCAGTCGGCGCCGCCGCGCGGGCGGATCCGGTCCCTGCCGCCGCGGGCGAGGATCAGGTCGCCGCCGCCGGTTCCGCGCAGCCGCTCGCTCCTGCGGCTGCCGTAGATGCGGTGGGCGCAGGTGCCGGTCGGGGCGCCGACCCGCCGCTTCACCGCGGTCACCCGCAGGGGCGGCTCGGAGGCGCTGCGGCGCGGGTCGGCGACGAGCAGCTCGACGTTGCGGTCGTCCGGCCCGCCCTCGCCGCAGGGCTCGGGAGAGCAGGCGCGGCCGCCGGTCTGAGCGTCGTTGTAGGAGAGGGTGCGGCCGATCGAGGCGAGGTCCGCCGGCGACATCGACGAGGCCGCGGTGCCCGGCGCCGGCGCGGTCGCCGCGCTCGCGTGGTCGACGATCGTGCCGAAGATCGAGAGCGTGCCGTCGCGGTTGTCGAAGACCTGCAGCAGCCGCGCCTGCTGGGGCCAATCGGCCTCGGCGGCGACCCGGATGCTCCAGAAGCCGTGCCCGTCAGCGCTCGGGTAAGGGGTGACGTCGTTGACGTGGCTGTGCCCGGCGACCCAGGCGATCACGTTCGGGTAGCGGTGCAGCAGCGCGACCATGTCGTCGCCGAGGTGGATCGGGGTCGAGATCCGCGGGTCGACGTCGCAGCCGGGGTTGACGTCATGGCCGTGGGAGTCGGGGGCCGTGCAGGGCGGCGCCGCCTCGTCGGGGACGTCGGCGGTCAGGCTGGGGATCGCGTGGTGGCTGAAGATGACGACGAGCTGATCGGCGGCCTTCGCCTCCTCCAGCACCCGTTCCAGCCAGCGGTACTGCGGGTCGTCGACGTTGCCGTCGGCGCAGGGCCCGGCGACGCCGCCCTCGCAGACGGTGTCGAGGGCGACCATCCGCAGCCCCGGCGCCGGCACGAACGAGTAGTAGCCGGCGGCCCCGTGCGAGGCGGCCTCCTCGGCCGGGTCGACGTCGCCGAAGCCGTGGCCGTCGGCCTGCGTCCCTTCCTCGAAGACCTGCTTGAACTGCGCTTTGGAGACGTAGCGGCGGGCGGGATCGGGAGGCACCAGGGTGGGCACCCCTTCCATCGTCTTCGTGCAGCCGGTGGCGACTTGCTCGAAGGCTGCGTTCGCCGCCTGGTTCCCCTGCACCAGCCCGTCGTGGTTGCCGAAGGCGACGTAGCTCGGCACGTCCAGACCGGCCGCCTCGAACGGCTGCTGCGCCCGATCCATCAGGCCGGAATATTCGGGCCAGCCCGCCGCCGCCCCGCGCGGTTCGTCGGGGTCGTAGAAGTAGGGATCGAGGCCCTCGGCGTAGTCGCCGTAGTCCTGGACGCCGGTGTAGCCGACGGCCTCCGCGGCTCCGGGCACACCGAGCGCCGGGCAGAGCGGGTGCGTGTACCCCGCCGGGTCGATGCCGCTGTCGGGGTCGAGGGTGCCCCCCTCCAAGAGCGTCCGCACCCACTCGGTCTCGTTGAGCTGCTGGCTGTCGGCGGAGTCGCCGGTGTCGATCGCGAAGCCCATCGGCGCCCGCGAACCGTCGCCCGAGGCGACCGGCGAGGCGCCCGAGAAGGCGTCGATCTGGCGGATCATCGCGTCATCGATGAACGGCTCCAGCGCCTCCCAGGGGCGGAAGGCGGCTTCGACCGGGGAGCCGGCGGGATCGCTGAACTCGACCCGCGCCGGGCTCTCCTCGTCGGCGAGCTGGAAGTCGGAGAGCTGGCCGAAGTAGGCGATCGAGACGCGCCTGCCCTCACGCCCGGGCTGGGCGCTCCCGAAGCCGCCTTCGCGGACCGAGTAGGGCTCGCCGGGCCCCGTCCCGAGCTGATCGAAGCCGGCGGCGCCGAGCGGGACGATCCGCTGCTGGAGCGTGCTCTGGCCGAGCGGATCGGCCGCGGCAGGAGAAGCAGCGCCGAGGACGAGGGCCAACGCCCCAGTCAAAGCTGCGGCCCTCGTCCAGGCGCCAGGTTGCTTCATCCGCGCTCCGGTCTACCCGGAGCGCGGGCCTGCGAATCACCCAGGCAAGGTGAGCTTCAGTTTCCCGTTGCGGCTTTGACTCGCCGCGGTGCCGCCGGTCGGGGTGAAGGTGACGAGTGCTTTGAAGGCCAGCTTCCCCTTCGCCTTCAGCGTTTTCATCCCGCTCGCGGTCGGCTTCAGGATCAGCGTCGCGGTTCCGGCGGCGGTCGCAGTCGCGGTCGCCTTACGGATCCGCTTGCCTTTCTTCTTCGCGTCGGTTGCGGTCAGGGAGCCCGCTCCCGGCACGTTCACCTGCAGCTTCGCCGTCCCCTTTTTCTTGTTCAGCTTCAGCTTGCCGAAGGTGAAGGCGTTGGAGGGAGGCGGCGGTGGTGAGGGCGAAGCGACCGGCGTAACCGGAGGTGGTGGCGGAGGCGGTGCGCTGCCGCTGATCGAAACGGCGTCGACCCCGGCGTAGAAGTAGAGCTGGTTATCCACCTCGGTCAGGCGGAGACGCACGGTCTGACCGGCAAAGGCACTGAGGTCCGCGGTGAGGGTGGTGGGCCCCATCGCGGGAATTTCGCCTTCTTCGGTGTGGAGCAGAGTGGCGAGGATGTCCGCCGGATCCAGGGTCGTCAGCGGCACCCCCGCCTTGAGCACGTCGATTCGGTATTGCTGGTTGGGTTCGACGGTCCAGTCCAGGGTCGGCGGGCTACTGAGTGGAGCGAAGCTTTGGAAATACGCTTCGAGCGAGAGCTCGTGGGCGCCGTCGCCGAGCGCCACGTCCTGGTAGAGGATGTGCTGCCCAGGGTCTCCCTGCGCCGTGCTTGCCGCGAATTCGCCCTGGGGCGGAGGTTGGGGGGTGGCCATCGGTTCTTCGGGGATTTCGGTCCCCGAGTACGCGAACCAGTTGCCGCTGTCGGGGGGATCGTTGCTGACGTGCCAGCCGCTGAGATTGCCGGCCTCGAAATCCCCGTTGACGACGAGGTTGGCCGCGGCGACAGCAGGCAGAGCCATCGCCCCCACTGCGAGCAACGACACGAACAAGAGACAGCCCTTCACCTTCAAGCGACTCACCGCGATCCTCCTCGACTCGGTTACAGCGAGAACCTATTCGCCGAGGAGGACGGAGTGACCCTTACCCCTGCAAGGTCACGAAGCGCTCCTCGGTCAGCTCGTAGACGGCGTAGGCCGGGCCCTCGCGGGTGTTGCCGGAGTCCTTCACTCCCCCGTAGGGCTGCTGGTCGGCGCGGAAGGTCGGGACCTCGTTGATCAGGACGCCGCCGAACTCGAGCGTGCGGCCGGCCTCGAGGCCCTTGCCGATGTCGCTGGTGAAGACGCCCGCCTGGAGGCCGAACTTGGAGTCGTTGGCCATCGTCAGCGCCTCCTCGAAGACCCGGAAGGTGTCGATCGTCGCCACCGGGCCGAAGATCTCCTCGCACCAGACCTTCGCCGCTTTCGGCGGTGCTTTCAGCAGCGTCGGCGCCAGGCAGCGGCCCTCGTCGACGAGCTCGCCGCCGACCAGCAGCTCCGCCCCGGCGGAGACCGCCTCGTCGACCCACTCCTTGACCCGGTCGCGGTCGTCGGGCGTGATCAGCGGGCCGACGTCGGTGCTCTCGTCGAGCGGGTCGCCGACGGTCAGCCCTTCGACGTTCTTCACCAGCCGCTCGGTGAACCGGTCGGCGATCGACTCGTGGACGAGGATCCGCTGGATCGAGATGCAGCTCTGGCCGGCGTGCGAGAAGGCGTGGAGCTGGGCTTTGTCCGCCGCCGCTTCCCAGTCGCCGTCGGCGTCGACGATCAGCGGCGCGTTCGAGCCGAGCTCGAGGTTGACCTTCTTGTGCGGGACCTTCGAGCGGATGTCCCAGCCGACCGGCGCCGAGCCGGTGAAGGTGATCGCCTTGGTCAGCGGGTGCTCGACGATCGCGTTGCCGACCTTCGAGCCCGGCCCCGGGATGACCGAGAGCCAGTTGTCGGGCAGCCCGGCCTCGACCAGGATCTCGGCCAGCTTCAGCGCCGAGATCGGCGTCTGACCGGCGGGCTTGAGGACGACCGCGTTGCCGGCGGCGATCGCCGGGCCGAGCTTGTGGGCGACGAGGTTGAGCGGGAAGTTGAAGGGGCTGATCGCGCCGACCACGCCGTAGGGGACGCGCAGCATCACGCCGAGCTTGCCGACACCGGCCGGGGCGGCCTCCATCGGCACCGTGCCGCCGGTCAGCTTGCGCGCCTCGACCGAGGAGAACTCGAGCGTGGAGACGCAGCGTTCGGCCTCCAGCGTCGCCGTCTTGATCGGCTTGCCGGCCTCGGCGGCGATCGTCGCCGCCAGCTCGTCGCGGCGCTCGGCGGCGAGCTCGGCGGCCCGGTCGAGCACCTTCGCCCGCTCGTGCTGTGGGAAGTCGGTCGCCTCGAAGGCTTCGTCGGCGGCCTCGATCGCCTTGTTCGCGAGCGCCTCGTCGCCTTGCGCGACCCGGCCGACGACGCTGCCGTCGTAGGGGCTCTTCACCTCGTCCCACTCGCCCGTCGCCTGCCACTCGCCGGCGGCGAGGAGCTTGTGGTCGGTTGCCTCTACGGTCTGCGTCGCCATCGCGCCCTCCTCGAATCGGGGTGTGCATCCAGGGTACGCCCCCGCCGATGCAGGCCGCTACTCCGCAACGTTGAATCTGTTCCTTCGGAGATGTCCATCACCGCAATGCGGAACACCGCCCCCAGATTCCGTGCCTTCCTCGCGACCTGCGCGGCGGGATTTGCCCTGCTCTCCCTCTACCCGCTCGCGGCCCAGGCGAGCGTCAGCTGGATCGTCCACGGGCGCGGATTCGGCCACGGGGTCGGGATGAGCGCCTATGGCGCCTACGGCTACGCCGAGCACGGCAAGAGCTACCGCTTCATCCTCGGCCACTACTACACCGGGACCAGCTTGGGCACGGTCCAGGGCGCCCGCGTCGTGCGGGTGCTGCTGGGGATCGAGGGAGGCGACGTCGGCTTCAGCGGCGCGACCAGCGGCTGCGGCATCCGCCTCGACCCGCGCCGCAGCTACCAGGCCCACCGCGACGGCAACACGGTGAAGCTGCGCAGCTCCGGCGGCAAGCGCCTCGCCAACTGCGGGCGCACGCTGCGCGCCGCCGGGCCGGGGAAGGTGACGATCGCCGGCTACGGCACCTACCGCGGGGCGTTGGAGACGGTGCCGACCGAAAGCGAGGCCGGCTCGCTGAACGTCGTCAACGCGCTGGCGCTCGAGCAGTACGTGAAAGGGGTAATGCCGAACGAGGTGCCGCCCTCCTGGCCGGCCGAGGAGCTGAAGGCGCAGGCGGTCGCGGTCCGCTCGATTGCCCTCACCGGCGACGTCGGCGGCAACGGCTTCGACCTCTACTCCGACACCCGCAGCCAGGTCTACAAAGGGCTCGAAAGCGAGTACACCAGCACCAACGCCGCCGTCGCCGCAACCCGCGGCCAGGTCGTGATGTACGGCGGCAAGGTCGCCCAGACGCTCTACTCGGCCTGCTCGGGCGGCCACACCGAGAGCGCCGTCAACGTCTTCGGCTCCCCCGTCCCCTACCTGGTCGGCGTCCCCGACCCCTTCGACTCCGCCTGCCCGCTGCACGAATGGACGCTGAAATTCAGCGGCCCGGAAATCAGCGCCAAGCTCGGCTCCTACCTGAAGGGGCGCCTGAAGAAGGTCGTGGTGACGAAGACCGGCGTCTCGCCGCGGATCGTCGAAGCCAAGCTTTACGGCACCGGCGGCGTCAGCACCGTCACCGGCACCGACCTCGAGGTCGCCCTCGGCGGCTACGACACCTGGATGACCTTCCAGAAGGTGGTCTCAGGGCAGCGCTAGCTCCGCCTCGACCGCGCGGTGGTCGGAGCCGGGAATGTCCTCGACCGAGTAGCTGACGATCCCAAGGCGGTGATCGGCGAGGACGTGGTCGATCGTCACCGGCGGGATCAGGTGGCCGCCGGCAGGGAAGGTCGGGTCGAGGCCCTCCCCGGCAACGTCGCCGGCGTCGCGGTAGCCGCGGTCGAGGAGGTCGCGGAGCTGCGACTGGTCGAGGGTGGCGTTGAAGTCGCCGGCGAGGACCCACGGGGTGCCGCGTCCGCCGCTCGGCAGGCCGGCGAGGGCTTCTTCCCATTCGGTGGTGTTGTTGGTCTCGGGCGGGAAGGGATGGACACCGACTACGCGCACCCTCCGGCCGCCAGGGAGGCGGAGCTCGGCGCGGGGCATTCGGAAGAAGAAGTGTCGTGGAGTGGGTAGGGCGCGGAGCGGCCAGCGCGAATAGAGGCCGGCGCCGGAGGAACTGCGATGAGCCTCGAGAACGGCCTCCGGCAACCGCCTGCGGAGCCCGCTCCGGGTCAGTTTTCTCGCGAAGCTCGGCGTCAACTCCTCGACGCTGAGGACGTCCGGGCGAACGCGATCGACCAAGGCGACCAGCGCCGCGGGATCGGCGCTCCCGTAGTGGACGTTGGCGGCGAGGACGACAAAGGTCTCGCGTCCGTTGGCGCTGACGGTCCCGTCCCCCACCGCTCGCGGCAGCACGGCGATCGCCAGCAGGAGCGTCGCCGCCAGGGCGACCGTGGCGGCAGCCCAGTTGCGCAGAGCGAGCGCGAGACCGGCGACGAGCAGGGCGACGATTGCCACGTAGGGCGTGAACGCCATCAGCGGCGCGAGTGGAAATCCGCTGTCGATTCCGAGCAGGCGCAGGAGCGCCCACAGCGCCACGGGCAGGACCGCGGCCCAGATCAACCAGTAGCGCCGCGCCCCCGCCAGGCCATGGCGAGTTTGTCTCCTCCTGGGTAACAAACTCGACAGGCTCAGCCGTCGGGGTAGGGCTGGATCGGGATGCCGTGGTCTTGTTGCTGGTCCGGGCGCATCCCGAACTCGTAGGCGGCGCCGCCGTCGAGAGTGAGTTGACGCGGCGGCAGGCCCGGGCGTTCGACGGTCAGCTCGAGGTCGGCGACCGAGCAGTTGACGGTGTGGTGCTCGGGGCCCTGCGGGTCCGCGTAGATCCAGCCGACGAAGTCCTTCTCCGGGGCGCTGACGCGGCCGTGGACCATGATGTCCTTGCCGGGGAGCCGGAAGCTGCAGACCGTCGGCTGCTCCTCGATCCGGGCGGAGGGGATTGCGCCGAGGCCGCCGAGGCGGTGTGGCTCGCCGTCGAGGACCAGCATCCCCGAGGGGATCCAGGGACTGGTGCGGGAGCCGAGGCGGACGCGGGCAGCACCGGCGTCGAAGTAGGTGTTCGGCGCGTCGGGGAAGCCGGTGCCCTCGAGCCAGACCCAGCGCTCGGCGTGCTCTGAGCCCCAGTTGTGGCCGATCATCCCCGGCCAGCCGCTGAGCTCGATCGCGGTGTCGTCGATCTCCAGCCGCCCTTCGAAGCGGGCGTCGGGATAGGGAGCGAGGAACTTGGTCTTCGGCAGCGGCGCCTTGTAGAGCCAGTCGGCCGGCAGGTACTTGCAGGGCTCGGCGTCGCCCTGGAAGGTGAACGACCAGGCGGCGCTGAGCGCCTCGGTGTCGACGGAGCCCTCGGCGCGGCCGGGGCCGATCTCGGCGTTGGCGACGCGGATCCAGTCGCCCGCCGGCGCCTCGAGCTGCGCCGCCGGCACCGTCACCTTCGTCGCCCGCGGCCCGGGCGCGCTGCGGTCGAAGAAGCAGAACCAGATCGAGGCGTTCGGCTCCGCCCCCGGGCGCTTGTGGACGGTGTGCCGGATCCAGACCCCGCGCCCCCCGCCCGGGTCGCAGGCCTTGATGTAGAAGCTCTCGTAGTGCCCGGCCTTCGCCGCCACCTCCGGGAACCGCGCCCGTTCCTTCATGGACTCACCCTAGACGTATCGCGTGGTTCCTTTGTCCGGATATATAGGACAAAGGAACCACGACTTAGACCTTGATGGTTATGACGTCTCCGTCCTGGACTTCGTAGTCGCGGCCCTCGATGCGGAGTAGACCTTTGTCCCTCGCGGCGACGTAGCCGCCGGTGTCGACCAGGTCCTGCCAGCCGATCACTTCGGCTTTGATGAACGCTTCCATGATCTCGGTGTGGATCGTGCCGGCGGCTTCGAGCGCGGTGGCGCCGCGCTGCAGCGGCCGCGCCACCGCCTCCTTGCCCTCCCCGGCGGTGAAGAAGGTGATCAGCTCGAGCAGGTCGTAGGCGGCGCGGACCAGGCGCGCCAGGCCGGAGCCCTCGACCCCGTAGCTCTCGCGCATTTCCGCGGCTTCCTCCGGGTCGAGCTCGGCCAGCTCGGCCTCGATCCGGGCGGAGACGGCGACCACGCCGGCATGGACCGAGTTGGCGTGGGAGACGACCGCTTCCGGCGGCTCCGCATCCCCCTCGTCGACGTTGGCGACGTAGAGGATCGGCTTCGTGGTGAGTGCCTGGAGGTTGCGGACCGCGTCCGGCGCGCCTTCGGGCGCCGGGATCGAGCGCGCCGGCCGCCCGGCCGCCAGCGCCTCGTGCACCGCCTGCAGCCACTCGTGCTCGACCTGGGCTTCTTTGTCGCCCGTCTTCGCCTGCTTGGCGACCCGGGGCAGCCGCCGCTCGACCTGGTCGTAGTCGGCGAGGACGAGCTCGGTCTCGATCGTCTCGATGTCGGCGAGCGGGTCGACGCGCCCGTCGGGGTGCGGCACGTCGGATTCGGTATGGCAGCGGACGACGTGGCAGATCGCGTCGGTCTCGCGGATCGAGGCGAGCTGGGCGAGGCGGGCGTCGGGGACGCCGACCACGCCGACGTTCGGCTCGATCGTGGCGAACGGGTAGTTGGCCGCCAGCACGTCGTTCTTGGTCAGGGCGTTGAACAGGGTCGACTTGCCGACATTCGGCAGACCGACGATTCCGATCGTGAGCGACACGTTGCGACTTCCCGTATGTGGTGAGGGCCAGGGGGCCAGGAGTCCGGCCGATCCACCAGTCTACGGCGTACCCGGCGGAGCCCCGGCGGCCGCGTCGAACGGTTGGCCAAGCTCTGCCCATCGGCGTGTCTGAGGGGCGATTCCGCACATAAACAGACCTAAGTTGGTCCAGTGGAGCAACACAGGACGCGACCCCCGCAGCACGGA
>DASSMM010000072.1:0-6367 GCA_035688825.1 Solirubrobacterales bacterium
CCACCCCCCCGACCCCTCCTAGCGCTCGGCGAGCAGCAGCTCCGCGATGCGCAGGTCCAGCAGCGTCGTCACCTTGAGGTTCTGCTCAGCGACCGGGTGGATCAGGACCGTCCCCCCCGCGGCCTCGACCAGCATCGCCTCGTCCGTGGCCTCCTCGGGCCGCTCGCCAGTTACAAGAGCCTCGCGCAGACGATCCGTTCGGAACACCTGTGGCGTCTGCGCCCGCCACAGCCGCGAGCGATCTTCGGTGGTCAGGATCTTCAGTGCGGAGTTCGGCACCCCTGAGGTGCTCAAATCCGCACTGGAGTTCTCGGTCGCTCGCTTGATCGTGTCGGTGACGGGGGCTGCGGCGATCACGCCGGCGGCATCCTCGTTCGCGTCGAGGTCGGCGACGAGCGCTTCGGCCAGCTCCGGCGTCAGCAGCGGGCGGGCGGCGTCGTGGACCGCGACGTAGGCGGTGCCGACCGCCTCCAGCGCGTTGGCGACCGACTGCGCGCGGGTGGCGCCGCCCGGGACGACGCCGAGGTCGTGGCCGCCGAGGTCGCCGACGTGGCCCGGCGGCGCCGCGACGACGATCGAGTGCACGCTCTCGCAGGCGCGGAAGGCCGCGATCGACCACTCGACCATCGGCCGCCCCGCGACCGGGACGAATGCCTTCGGGCCGCCGGCTCCGAGACGCTCCCCGGAGCCGGCGGCCGCGATGACGGCGGTTACGGCAGGACTGCTAGGCGGTCGCAGTGGCGGCGAACCGCTCCTCGAGGAGGCTGTCGAGGTATTCCTCGGCGCCTTCCTCGTCCTTGTCGAGCGCGTACATGAACTCCGAGGCGAGGATCTTCTTCGCCCGGGTGTACATCTGCTTCTCGCCCGTGGACAGGCCCTTTTCCATCTCGCGGATGGCGAGGTTGCGGACGACCTCGGCCAGCTCGAAGACGTCACCGGTCTTGATCTTCTCGCGGTTGTACTTGAAGCGCCGGTTCCAGTTCTTCGGCATCTCCGACACGTCGTCGGTGAGGACTCCTGTGACCTTCTTGATTTCCTCCTCGTCGATGACCCGTCGCAGGCCCGCCTTGCCGGCGTTTTCGCACGGGACCATCACCGTGAGCTCGTTGTGGAGGATTTTGATCGTGAGGTACTCGCGTTCCTCACCCATCAGCTCGCGCGTCTCTTTGGTCATCACCAGGCCCGCGCCGTGATGCGGGTAGACAACCTTGTCGCCCTCCTCGAAGTCGCAGACGTATTCCACGTCCTCCTCGAAGACTGCCTCCACAGTGGCCTCGTCTAGCTCGGAAATGGGGTGACTCCTTTCGTTTTCGACGGCCCAGTGCCGTCAGCTCTGCAAGTACCGGTCGACCAGGTCAACCTCTTGGAGCCGCCGCAGGCCCTCGCGGATGTCCTTGGAGCGCTGGGCCCCGACTCCGTCGACGGCGGCGAGCTCTTCGTCGGAGGCCGCGAGGACCTCCTCCAGCCCGCCCAGCTCGTGGGTGATCTTCTGGACGACAAGCTTGGGGATGCGCGGGACCCGGCCCAGCACGCGGTATCCGCGCGGGCCGACCGCGAAATCCAGGGTGTTGACCTTGCGGTCGTAGCCGAGCAGCTCGGCGAGGCGACCGAAGTCGAGCACGTCCTGGTGCGGCATCCGGCCGAGCGCCTGCAGGACCGCGGTCAGGTTCTGCTCGGAGTCCTCGACCGAGTAGTCCCGGATCAGCGCGGTCTTGTCGGCGGCGACGCCGACCATCGTCTCCTCGAGCTGCATCTCGATCAGCCGGCCCTCGGTGCCTAGCTCGACGATGTAGCGCTCGACCTCGACCGCCATCCGCGTCACCAGCTCGGCCCGCTGCAGGACCGAGAGGGCGTCGTGGAGGACGACGCCGCCGTCGAACTCGAGCTGCGTCAGCCGCGCCGAAACCTGGTCGAGGCGCTGGCGGTACTTCTCGAGCGTGGCGAGGCCCTGGTTCGCTTTCGCGAGCACGGCCGGGATGTCCTGGAGGATGTACTTGGTGCCCTCGACGTAGAGGGAGACGACGTCGCGGCGCTGCGAGATCGCGATCACCAGCGCCGTCGTCTGTTTGGAGACGCGCTCGGCGGTGCGGTGGCGGGTGCCGGTCTCCGAGCTGAGGATCGTCGGGTCGGGCATGAGCTGGACGTTGGCCCAGGCGATCTTCGTCGCCTCGCCGTTGAGCACGATCGCCCCGTCCATCTTTGCCACCTGGTAGAGCATCGCCGGCGTGTAGTCGACGTCGAGCTTGATCCCGCCCGAGAGCAGGTGCGAGATGTCGTCGAGGTCGCCGACGACCAGCAGCCCGCCCGTCCGCGAGTGGACGATGTTGTCGATCCCCTCGCGCAGGGCGCCGCCGGGGGCGACTACGTCGAGTGCTCTGAGGAGCCGGGGATCTTGGCGTTCTGAAAGCTCTTGAAGCTCATCCCCAGGCAAAGAAGGCATCGCGGAAAAGGATGGCAGAAAGGGCTCTGGAATGCGGTCTGCTGCATTCCGAGTGGACAGGTCGGAATAGCGTTTGTCAAGTGGGGGGGTCTGGGTGAGGTGCGGGGGTCCTCTGCCGAAGACCGTCGCGCAGCGGGGCGTGGTGAGGTGAGGGGGTCCTCTGCCGAAGACCGTCGCGCAGCTGGAACGTGGGCTAGCTGCGGGGTGTGGTCTCTGGAGCCTTCGTCAGAGGACCCCCTCACCTCATAGGTGGAAGCGGCGGTGGTGCATTTGGTGCTGGGTCTCCGGGACCGGCTCTCCCGGGTCGCGGACGTAGGTCCAGGTCAGGGCGGTGCCGATGGCGGTGAGGGCTACCGCTACCCAGGTGGAGCCGGCCACTGAGGCGGCGAAGGAGTGGTTGTCGAGGAGGGCGTGGAAGACGGCGCCGGTCCCGGCGAGGGCTACGGCGCCGGCGAGCACTCGGTCCATGGCGAGGACTCCGGAGGCGATGCCGGCTTTGTCGGGTGGCATTGCTGCCATCGCCGCGGTTGACATCGGGGCGTAGACGAGGCCGAGGGCGATGCCGAAGAGGAGGTAGCCGACCAGCAGGAGGAGGTAGGAGCTGTCGGCGCCGAGGCGGGTGAGGACGAGGAGGCCGATGAGGCCGCAGAACATGCCGGTCGTCATCAGCCGGCGGGCGCCGAAGCGTTTGATCAGGCGGCCGGAGAAGGGGGAGATGAAGATCATCGGGACGGTTACCGGCAGGATCATCAGGCCGCTGAGGATCGGGGAGTGGCCGCGGACGTCCTGGAGATACTGGGGCTGGAAGAACATCACCGCCCAGTAGGCGCCGACGAGGGCGAAGGCGGCGGCGCTGGCGCCGAAGTAGGGGCCGTTGCGGAAGAGCTCGAATTCGACGATCGGGGCGCGGACCCGGTGCTCGATCGCCCAGAAGGCAACCAGCGAGAGCAGGCCGAGGATCGCGAGAACGACGACCGCGTCCGCGCTCCAAGCCTGGGCCTGGACCAGCGCCAGGACGACGGCGGTGAGTCCGACGCTGAGGGCCGCGAGGCCGGGCCAGTCGATCCGGCTGCCCGCCCCGGGGTCGGTCGACTCCGGCGCCGCCGCCAGGGTGATCGCGATCCCGAGGATCGAGACCGGCAGGTTCATCCAGAAGATCACCCGCCAGTCGAGTTCGATCAGGACGCCGCCGGCGAGCGGGCCGATCGCCAGCGCCACCGCCGAGACGGCGGCCCAGATGCCGAGTGCGCGCGGCTGTTCGGCGGCCGGGAAGACGTTGCAGACCAGGGCCAGCGAGAGTGAAAGCATCGGCGCCGCCCCCACCCCCTGCAGCACCCGGCCGAGGATCAGCATGTCCTGGTCCTGCGCGGCCCCCGAGACCACCGACCCGAGCGCGAAGAACACCATCCCGGCGAGGAAGACCCGCTTACGCCCGAACATGTCCCCCAGTCGCCCCGCGGTCACCACCAGCACCGCGATCGTCAGCAGGTAGCCGTTCATCACCCACTGCAGCCCCTCCGCGCTCGCATCCACGTCGTGCCGGATGGCCGGCAGCGCCAGCGCCACCACGGTCGAGTCCAGCATCAGCAGGAACAGCCCCGCACAGGCCCCCGCCAGCGTCCACCACTTCCGGTTCGCGTCATCGATTCTCATCGAGGGCGAAGCTATAGACGGCTCAGGACAAACCGCACTCGTAGGGAGGGATGGGGGGTCCCTCTCGAACCCTGGGTTGCTGGCCTCTAAGTGGCCGTCTCTCGCCGAGTGATCTGTGCCAGCAACAGGACGCCGGGTCCGAGAGGGACCCCCCATCCCTCCGAGCGACAGTGTTCGAGACCCCGCTTTCACGAGACCGCGAGAAACCGCGATAAACGCGGTCCTTTGCGGTCTCGCGTGCAGCTCGTCAGCCAGAGCGTGTTGGTGAGGGGTCCGGTCGTCCTCCGATCGAATGTCGCGAAGCCGCGATATGCAATCTGATTCCTGCTCTCCATAGGAGAGCAGCATGTTCGGGAGCTGGCCCGACATAGGGCCGCGACAAATTCGAGCGGAGGATGACCGGACCCCTTTACAGGAGCGCTTGGTCCTGAGCTAGTGAGACGCGACGAGGTCGCGCTGGGGGTCGATGCCCCAGCGGGTGCCGACGTCGGCGAGGTCGTCGGTGAGGGGCCAGCGGTCGGGGCGCTCTTCACCCTCGTGTTCTGCGCTGGCGCCCTTGAGGGGCATGCAGTTGGCGTTGTCTCCGATCGCGCGGATCTCGGCTACCTCGTCGTCGGTTAGGCGTTGCTCGGCGGGGAGGGCGGCCAGCTCGGCGCGCTTGTCCTCGATCGCGCGGGCCTGCGGCCCGATCTCCTGGATCAGGGTCGGCGCCACCGACTCGACCGCCGGGTGGGCGAGGTTCCAACTGCAGGCGAGGTGCATCGGGGTGAGGTCGTGGCGCTCGGCGATCGGGCGCAGCTTGTCGAGCTTCTCCAGGCCCTCCTCGATCCAGTTGCCGGGGCGGAACTTGCGGTGGTCGTGCTCGGCCATCTCCATCCCCGGCCGCACGTCGCCCCAGAAGAGGCCGCCGTAATCGACGACCCGGGTCAGGACCCTGACGTCCTGCTTGGCCGCGGCGTCGAGGCAGAGCTCGCCCGGCCAGGGCTCGAGGGGGTTGAGGATTATCATCGCCCAGTCGATCGCCTCGCCGAACCGCTCCAGGCAGGAGATGATGTCGAGGGTGAAGCCGTTGGCCGGCCCCGGAGCGACGCCGATCCGCGCCGCCAGGCCCTCCTCGCGCAGCGCCGCCATCGCCTCCCAGACCACCTCGCTCGAGTAGCCGATGCGGTCGGGGTTGTGGAGCAGCAACAGGTCGAAGGAGTCGGCGCCGGTGCGCTCGAGGCTCTTCTCGGTCGCCATCCGCAGGTAGTCGCCGTACCCGTCGGGGCCGCGCAGGCGCGGGTCGGTGAAGCGCGGGAACCCTTTCGGCCCTTCGCGCTCGCCTTCGTAGAAGTCGTGGCCGACGGCGCCGATCAGGCAGTACTCGTCCCGCGGCACGCCCGTGAGAGCCCGCCCCAGCACCAGGTCCGCCTCGCCCTGGCCGTAAGCGTCGGCGGTCAGGAGCGTGTCGATGCCGCCGCCTGGGCGCAGCAGCGCCTGCAGCCGCTCCTCGGCGATCGCCTCCCCGAAGCGGAGGAACCGCCCTCCGCTCCAGGTGCCGATCGCGGCCCGGCCCGGCTCTCTCATAACCAACTACCTCAGGTCAGGAGGCTAGGACTCGTCGCCGGCGCCGTCGGAGCCGTCGCCCTCGGGCTCGCCCTCGCCGTCGTCCTTCTTCGCCCCGACGCCGACCTTCTCGCGCTCCGGCTCGGCTTTGCGCTTCGGCTTCTGCGGGGCGATGATCTCGAGGTCGAGCGGTTTGTCTTCCTCGTCGCCGGCGGCGTTGCGGCTGACCATCACCGTCGAGCCCGGGGTCATCTCGCCCTGGCGAAGGACTTCGTCGGCCAGCGGGTCCTCGATGTAGCGCTGGATCGCCCGGCGCAGCGGGCGGGCGCCCATCGACGGATCCCAGCCTTTGTCGACCAGGAGGTCCTTGGCCTCGTCGGTCAGCTCCAGCTGCAGTTCGTGCTCGGCGACCTGGACGCGGACCCGGTTGATCATCAGGTCGATGATCTCCTTGACCTCGTCCTTGGCCAGCTTGTGGAAGACGATCACCTCGTCGATCCGGTTGAGGAACTCCGGCCGGAAGACTTTTTTCAGGTCGCTCATGATCCGGTTCTTCATGTCGTCGTAGGACATGCCGGTCTCGTCGGCGACGGTGAACCCGATCGAGGTGTTCTTGGCGATCTCGCCGGCGCCGATGTTCGAGGTCATGATCACGATCGCGTTGCGGAAGTCCACGGTGCGACCCTGGGCGTCGGTGAGGCGCCCGTCCTCGAGGATCTGCAGGAGGAT
>DASSMM010000073.1:0-12387 GCA_035688825.1 Solirubrobacterales bacterium
GTCTACAACCACTACAAGCGGGTCCAGATCGCCCAGTCCGACGAGACCGACGTCGAGCTGCAGAAGTCGAACATCATGATGCTCGGCCCGACCGGCTGCGGCAAGACGCTGCTGGCGCAGACGCTGGCGCGGATCCTCAACGTCCCCTTCGCCATCGCCGACGCGACCGCGCTGACCGAGGCCGGCTACGTCGGCGAGGACGTCGAGAACATCCTCCTGAAGCTGATCCAGGCCGCCGACTTCGACGTCAAGAAGGCCGAAACCGGGATCATCTACATCGACGAGATCGACAAGATCGCGCGCAAAGCCGACAACCCGTCGATCACCCGCGACGTCTCCGGCGAAGGCGTCCAGCAGGCGCTGCTGAAGATCCTCGAGGGGACCACCGCCTCGGTGCCGCCGCAGGGGGGGCGCAAGCACCCCCACCAGGAGTTCCTGACGATCGACACCACCAACATCCTCTTCGTCTGCGGCGGCTCCTTCGCCGAGCTCGACAAGGTGATCGAGCGGCGGGTCGGCGACCGCGGCATCGGCTTCGGTGCCGAAATCTCCTCGCGCCAGAAGAAGGACGCCGGCGAATGGTTCGAGCAGGTGCTGCCCGAGGACCTGGTCGAGTACGGCCTGATCCCCGAGTTCATCGGCCGCCTGCCGGTGATCACCGCGATCCACCAGCTCAGCCGCGACGATCTCTGCACGATCCTCACCGAGCCCAAGCACGCCCTCACCCGCCAGTTCCAGCGCTTCTTCGAGTTCGACGACATCGAGCTGGTCTTCTCCGAGGACAGCCTCGAGGCGATCGCCGACAAGGCTCTGGAGCGCGAGACCGGCGCCCGCGGCCTGCGCTCGATCCTCGAGGAGACGCTGCTCGACGTCCAGTTCGAGCTGCCCTCGCGCCGCGACGTCACCAAGTGCGTAGTCACCAAGGAGACGATCACCGAGAGCCGCCGCCCGACGCTCGTCACCGAGGCGGTCCAGCAGGACATCGGCCCCGCCGACCCGGGGCTCAGCGAAGAAACCGCATAGCGTCTTTAGACTCGCCCCCGTGAGCGCGGGGGACCGGCAAAAACTGGAGAGCACCACCCGCTACGACCCGACCGAGGTCGAGGCGCGGATCTTCCGCGAGTGGATCGAGGGCGAATACTTCCACCCTGAGGCGGAGGGGACGCCGGAGGAGAACTTCTCGGTCGCGATCCCGCCGCCGAACGTGACCGGGGCTCTTCATATGGGGCACGCGCTGAACGGCTCGATGCAGGACGCGCTGGTGCGGATGAACCGGATGCGGGGCAAGAACACGCTCTGGATCCTCGGCACCGATCACGCCGGGATCGCCACCCAGGCGGTGGTCGAGAAAGACCTGAAGAAAGAAGGAAAGACGCGCCACGATCTCGGCCGCGAGGCCTTCGTCGAGCGGGTCTGGGCGTGGAAAGCCGAGTACGGCTCGCGGATCGTCGAGCAGTACAAGCGGCTCGGCGCCTCCTGCGATTACGAGCGCGAGCGCTTCACCCTCGACGAGGGCTACGTCAAGGCCGTCTACCGCGTCTTCAAGCGGCTCTTCGACAAGGGCTACATCTACCGCGACAACTACATGGTCAACTGGGACCCGGGCTCGCACTCGGCGATCTCCGACCTCGAGGTCGAGAACCGCGAGGTCGAGGACGTCCTCTACTCGATCGACTACCCGGTCGAGGGTTCCGACCGGGTCCTGACGGTCGCCACCGTGCGCCCGGAGACGATGCTCGCCGACACCGCCGTCGCCGTGAATCCGGACGACGAGCGCTACCGCGACCTCGTCGGCGGGCATGTGGTCCTGCCGCTGGTCGGGCGCCGCATCCCGGTGATCGCCGACGACCACGTCGACGTCGAGTTCGGGACCGGGGCGCTGAAGATCACCCCCGGTCACGACCCCAACGACTTCGAGATCGGCCGCAGGCACAAGCTCGAGGAGATCGGCGTGATCGGCCCCGACGGCCGCATGACCGAGGAGGCCGGTCGTTTCGCCGGAATGACCGCGGCCAAGGCGCAGAAGGCGGTGGTCGAGGCGCTGCGCGAGGAGGGCCGCCTGCGCGCCGAGGAGCCCTACACCCACTCGGTGCCCTTCTCGCACCGCTCCGGCGAGCGGATCGAGCCGCTGATCTCGCTGCAGTGGTTCTGCCGCATGGACGAGCTGGCGCGACCGGCGATCGAAGTGGTCGAACGCGACGAGGTGCGGATCACGCCGCCGCAGTGGAAGCGCGTCTACCTCGACTGGATGCGGGAGATCCGCCCGTGGTGCGTCTCGCGCCAGCTCTGGTGGGGCCACCGGATCCCCGTCTGGTACTGCGACGAGTGCGGCGAGACGATCGTCGCCGAAGCCGAGCCGCAGCGCTGCCCAAGCTGCAACGGTGAACTGCGCCAGGAGGAGGACGTGCTCGACACCTGGTTCAGCTCGGCGATCTGGCCCTTCGCGACCCTCGGTTGGCCCGACGACACCCCCGAGCTGCGCGCCTTCTACCCGACCAGCTTCCTCACCACGGCGCGGGAGATCCTCTTCCTCTGGGTGGCGCGGATGATCATGACCGGGCTCGAGTTCCCCGGCCGGGTCCCCTTCCGCGACGTCTACGTGCACTCGGTGATCCAGGCCCGCGACGGCCGGCGGATGTCGAAGAGCCTCGGCACCGGGATCGACCCGCTGGAGGAAATCGACGTCCACGGCGCCGACGCCCTGCGCTTCGGCCTGCTGGCGATGTCCTCGACCCAGGACGTGCGCTTCTCCGACGCCAAGGTCCAGCAGGGGCGCGACCTCGCCAACAAGCTCTGGAACGCCGGCCGGCTGATCCTGCTGAACGCCGCCGAGGTCGAGCCGGCGCCGCGGCCGACCAGCGTCGAGGACCGCTGGCTCCTCTCGCGCCTGGAGCGCACCGTCGCCTCGGTGACCGAGAAGCTCGAGACCTACGACTTCGCCCACGCCGTCCAGGAGGCCTACTCGTTCTTCTGGCGCGACCTCTGCGACTGGTACCTGGAGATCGTCAAGCCGCGCCTCTACGACGGCGAGGCGGAGGTCTCGGCGACGCTGCTCTACGCGCTGGAACGGGTGCTGGCGCTGCTGCACCCGACTATGCCGTTCGTCACCGAGGAGATCTGGAGCTACCACCCGGCCCGGCAGGGCCACCTCGCAATCCATGCCTTCCCGACCGCGGAGGAGTCGCTCTTCGACGACGCGGCCGAGGCGGACGTCGAGGGCGGGATCCGCCTGACCCAGCGCCTGCGCGCCTGGCGCGACCTCGCCGGCGTCCCGGTCGGAGCGACGCTGCCGGCGGTGGTCGACGGGGTCGAGCCACCCGACTTCGTCGCCCGCCTCTCGCGCTTCGAGTTCGATGGGGTGGGGGCGGAGCCGGTCGCCTCGGTCGGCCCGGTCCGCGTCCTCGACTCCGACCAGCTCGACGCCGCGGCCGTCGCCGCGCGGCTGGAGAAGCGACGCGAGGAACTGAAAGCCGAGGTCGAGCGCGGCGAGCGCAAACTCGGCAACGAGAAGTTCGTCGCCAAGGCCCCGGCCGAGGTGGTCGAGGAGGAGCGGGGCAAGCTGGAGCGCTACCGCAACGAACTCGCCGAGCTGAGCTGATCGACCCGGACGCCTATCTGAACTCCCTCGAACCGGTCGGTTGGCGACTCGGGCTCGAGCGGATGCGCAAGCTGACCACGGCGCTGGGGATGCCGCAGCACCGCTTCGCCTCGATCCACGTCGTCGGCACCAACGGCAAGTCCTCGGTGACGCGGATGACCGCAGCGCTGCTGGAGGCGCACGGGGTCAGCGCCGGCGCCTGCGTCTCGCCCCACACCGAGCGCTGGTCCCAGCGCACGCTCGTCCACGGCGAGGAGGTGGCGCCGGAGGCCTGGGCGAAGGCGGTCGAGCAGGTGGCCAGGGCGGCGGAGGGGGTGAACCGGACCCTGGAGGAGGGCGAGGCGGTGACCCAGTTCGAGGCGGCGACGGCGGCGAGCTTCGTCGCCCTCGCCGGCGCCCGGGTGCGGGCCGGGGTGATCGAGGCCGGGCTCGGCGGCCGCCTCGACGCCACCAACACGATCCCCTCCAAGGTCACCGTCCTCACCTCGATCGGCCTCGACCACACCGAGTGGCTGGGGGAGACCGAGGTCGAGATCGCGGCCGAGAAGCTCGCCGTCCTGCGCGACCAGACCACCCTGGTGCTGGGCGAGGTCTCCGACGAGGTGCGGGCGCTGGCCGAAGCGACGGCGCGGGAGCGGAACGCGCGCCTGGTGCCGGCTCCGCCGGAGCCGCGGTTCGAGGTCGATCTGCGGGCGCCCGGAGAGTTCCAGCGCCGCAACTTCGCGATCGCCTGCGCGGCGGCCGAGGCCTTCCTCGGTCGCTTCGAGCCCGAGCGGGCGGCGGAGGTGGCCGCCACCGTCACAGTTCCCGGGCGCCTGGAGCAGATCTCCGGGCAGCCGCCGGTCTTCGTCGACGCCGCCCACAACCCGGCCGGGGCGGAGGCGCTCGCCCGTTCGCTCCCCGTCGTCGCGGAAGGACGGCGCGTCATCGCCTGCCTCGCCATCCTCGCCGACAAGGACGCCGAGGCGATGATCGCGGCGCTGGCGCCGGCGCTGGACCGCGCCGTCTGCACCGAGCTGCCCGCCGCGGCCCTCGCCGGCCACGGCCGCCCCGGCGCCCGCTCCCGCCCGGCTGCAGAGCTGGCCGCCGGCTGCCAGGCCGCCGGCCTGACGGCCGAGGCCGAGTCGAGCTTCGAAACGGCCCTGCAGCGCGCAATCGCCCTGGCTGCCGAGGAGCCCGAGGCTGTGGTCCTGGTAGCCGGCTCCCACTATGCAATCGCTCCCGCCCGAGCGGTCCTCGCTCCCTGACTATGCGAGGATTTCGGGATGGATCGCCCCCGCAGCGCCGGTTCCGAACTGCTCTCGATGATGGGCCTCGTCGCCGCCGTGGTGGCGATCGTGATCCTCTTCTTCTTCGGGGTCGGCTACCTGTTCGGAAGGCTCTTCCTGTAGAGACAGGATCAACGTCGGCGACGGCGAAGTAGACTGCCGCTCCCTCAGCGGCGCCCTCAGACCATGCTCCTAGCGATCTTCGGCATTACCAACGACGGCCTCAATCTGGTCGCGACCCTTTTCCTGCTGCTGCTGGTCGTCCTCTGGCTGGCGTTGATCGTCTACACCTACCTCGACGCCCGGCGCCGCATCTCCGACCCCTTCCTGATCGCCTGCGCCACCGTCGCCTCCTTCTTCCCCTTCGTCGGCACCGCCGTCTACGCGATCGTGCGGCCGCCGGAGTACCTGGAGGACGCCCACGAGCGCGAGCTGGAGATCAAAGCCGCCGAGTTGCGGGTGCGCCAGCTTCGCGAGCAGAGCTGTCCCAACTGCGAGTACCCGGTCGAGAAGAACTACCTGCGCTGCCCCAACTGTCAGCGCCGCCTCAAGGACCCTTGCCCGAGCTGCGGCAAGCCGGTCGACCCGCGCTGGGGCCTCTGCCCCTACTGCGAGACCAACCTGAGAGGCGGCGGCGAGGAGCGGCCGCGCCGTAAACGTCGTGACCCCGAGGAGCGCCAGGCGCAGCCGTCGAGAGGCGAGGCCGCGCCGCGCCGCAGGAAAGCTGCGCCGGAGGCGGGAGAAGGGGCCGAGCCAACCAAAGAGCAAAGGAGCCCCACCCGTGAGCCGGACCCTGATCCTCGTCAAGCCTGACGCCTTCGAACGCGCCCTCACCGGCGAGGTGATCGCCCGCTTCGAGCGCAAGGGGCTGCGGATCGCCGCTCTCAAGTCGATGCAGGCGAGCGAAGAGATCGCCAACCAGCACTACGCCGAGCACACCGACAAGCCGTTCTTCGGCGAGCTCGTCTCCTTCATTACCGGCGGCACTCTGGTGGCGATGGTCCTGGAGGGCGAGGAAGCCGTGAAGGCGGCCCGGCAGCTGATCGGCGCGACCAACCCGGTCGAGGCCGCCCCCGGCTCGATCCGCGGCGACTTCGCGCTCGAGGTGACCTTCAACATGGTCCACGGTTCCGACTCCGACGAATCGGCCGAGCGCGAGATCGGGATCTGGTTCCCCGAGCTCTCCTGAGGGTCGTCCTCGCATCTGGGTCTCCGCAGCGGCGGGAGATCCTGCAGAAGCTCGGCGTTGAGTTCGAGGTTGTCGTTCCCGGCGTCGAGGAGCTGACCGACGGAGACGCTGAAGAGCTGGTTCGCTTGAACGCTTTGCGGAAGGTCAGGGCGTTGGGCGAGGCGGGCATACCTGCGCGCGGGGTCGTGCTCGGCACGCCCGCCTCGCACCCGAAGCTGGTCGTTATCGGCTGCGACACCGACGTGGTCTTGGATGGCGAGGTGCTCGGAAAGCCCGTCGATGCTGCGGAGGCACGGGAGTACCTCGACCGCATGTCCGGGCGCGCTCACACCGTGATGAGCGGGCTCGTGGTCGTGGTTGATGGCGAGGAGCGGGTGGGGGTGGAGAAGACGACCGTGGTCTTCAAGCAGCTCTCCGAGGAGGAAAAGGACCGCTACGTCCGCTTCGGCGAGTGGGAAGGCCGCTCGGGCGGCTACGCGATTCAGACCCTGGGATCGAGTCTGGTGGAGCGGTTGGAGGGGAGCGTCTCCAACGTCGTCGGCCTTCCGGTGGGGCTGCTGGCAGAGCTGGCGCCGCGGCTGTTCGAGCGGGTCTGAGCAAACTCACAGAACGCTTATACGCGTTTGCCATCATCGGCCCTGTAAATGGGCCTTTTCGGCAAGATCGGCTTGGGCGGCAGGGACATGGCCGTCGACCTCGGGACCGCCAACACGCTGGTCTACGTGCGGGGGCGCGGGATCGTGCTCTCCGAGCCCTCGGTGGTGGCGATCGACTCCGTCTCCGGCCAGGTCCACGCGGTCGGCGTCGAAGCGAAGCGGATGCTCGGCCGCACGCCCGGGACGATCACCGCGATCCGGCCGCTCAAGGACGGCGTCATCGCCGATTTCGACGTCACCGAGCAGATGCTGCGGCACTTCATCACCTCGGTCCACTCCAACCGCTTCGCCCACCCGCGCGTCGTCGTCTGCGTGCCCTCCGGCGTCACCGGGGTCGAGAAGCGGGCGGTCGAGGAGGCCTGCCTCTCCGCCGGCGCCCGCCAGGCCTACCTGATCGAGGAGCCGATGGCCGCCGCGATCGGCGCCGGCCTGCCGGTCGCCGAGCCCACCGGCTCGATGATCGTCGACATCGGCGGCGGCACCACCGAGGTCGCCGTCATCTCGCTCGGCGGGATCGTCGTCTCGCAGTCGATCCGGGTCGGCGGTGACGAGCTCGACGACGCGATCGTCGCCCACTGCAAAGCGAAGTACAAACTGGCGATCGGCACCCAGACCGCCGAGGAGGTGAAGCTCGAGGCCGGCTCGGCCTCGCCGCTGCCCGAAGAGGTGCGGACGGAGATCCGCGGCCGCGACCTCGTCTCGGGCCTGCCGAAAACGGTCGAGCTGACCTCCGAGGAGGTCCGCGGCGCGCTCGAAGAGCCGGTCAGCCACATCGTCGCCGCGGTCAAGGAGACGCTCGACCGCACCCCGCCGGAGCTCGCGGGTGACATCATGGACCGCGGCATCACCCTCGCCGGCGGTGGCGCGCTGCTGCAAGGACTTGAGCAGCGCCTGCGCGACGAGTGCCAGATGCCATGTCAACTGGCAGAGTCGCCGTTGACGTGCGTGGCGGTCGGTTCCGGCATCTCCCTCGAGGAGGTCGAGACGATCCACCGCGCCGGTAAGAACAACGGAGCGCGCCCCCGGCGTTAGCCGGCGCTCCCCTATGCAGACCCCGAGCTAAGAACGTGTACCGAAAGCAAGTACGCCGCCGTCGCGCGGTGCTGGCGCTGCTGATCGTCGGCTCCTTTGCCCTGCTCAGCGTCACCTACGGGCAGGGCTCCGACGGCGTCCAGCGCGGGGTGGCGACGATCTTCAGCCCGATCCAGTCGGTCGCCGACCGGGCGCTGAAGCCCGCCCGCGACCTCGTCAACTGGTTCGACGAGACCTTCGACGCCAAGGGGGACAACGCCCGCCTGCACGAGGAACTCGAAGTGGCGCGCAAGCAGGCGGTCGGCTCGCAGGCGGCGATCGCCGAAAACGCCCAGCTACGCAAGCTGGTCAAGCTCGACCGCAGCGGCGCGATCCCCTCCGGCTACACGCCGGTCACCGGCCGCGTGATCGGGCGCTCGCCGACCGTCTGGTTCGCCGACGTCACCGTCGACGTCGGCTCCGGCGACGGGGTCGAGGTCGAAGACCCGGTCGTCAACGGCGACGGCCTCGTCGGCAGGGTGACCGCGGTGACCGGCGGCAGCGCCCGCGTCACCCTGATCGCCGACCACTCCAGCGCCGTCGCCGCGAAGGTCGTCCCCAGCGGTGTCCAAGGCGTCCTGAAACCGTCGGTCGGCGATCCCAGCGACCTCATCCTCGACTTCCTCGACAGCGAAAAACCGGTCGGCAAGAACCAGTCGGTGGTGACCTCCGGCTGGCGCGGGCAGGGGATCGAATCGAGCTACCCGCCGAACCTGCCGATCGGCGAGGTCTCCGAGGCGCCGCTGGTCGAGCAAGAGGCCCAGCAGCAGGTCCACGTGCGGCCGTTCGCCGACCTCCGTGAACTCGACCTCGTCCAGGTGCTGACGGGAGGTTCGCGCGGGTGATCCTGACGCCGAACATCCTTGCCCGCATCGTCGCCATCGTCATCGTCGGGGTGATCCTCCAGCTCTCCTTCTTCAGCCAGGTGGCGCTCTTCCACGTCAGCCCCGACGTGCTGCCTTCGCTGGTGGTCGTGCTCGGGCTCTTCGGCGGCACCCTGACCGGCGCCGTCTGCGGCTTCTGGGTCGGCTTCCTGCTCGACTGCCTGCTGATCGCCCCGCTGGGCGGCGGCTCGCTGGTCCTGCTGGCGACGGGCTACCTCGCCGGCCTCTTCCGCGAGCGCTTCGAGATCCACAGCGCCCTGGTGCCGCCGCTGCTCTGCATGGCGCTGACGCTGTTCGCCGAGCTCGGCTTCGGCGCGGTCGAGCTGATGCTGGGGGTCGACGCCCCGGTCAGCCCGCTGGTGGCCCGCGACATCATCCTCAAGAGCATCTTCGCCTTCTTCCTCGGCTGGGGCATCTACGCCCTGCTGCGGCGGCTCCTGCGGCCGGCGCTGGTGGAGGAGCCCGCCGCGCAGCTGCGCCGTCGCCGGCGGCCGCGGGTGATGAGGCCGAGCCGTGGCAGGCGACCGCGGGTCATGGGAGCATAGGACGGTGTACCTGCGCAACGACGATCGTCCGCAGGGCAGCCGGCTCTCGCTGCGGGTCGCGGTTCTCGGCGGCGTCGCCGTAGCCCTCTTCGGCGTCCTCTTCTTCCGGCTCTGGAACCTGCAGGTCCTCGACGGCGACAAGTACCTGGCCGAGGCGAAGAACAACCGCACCCGCGAGTTCAAAGTGATCGCCCCGCGCGGCGACATCCTCGACCGCGAAGGCAACGTGATCGTCGACAACCGCACCAGCCTGGCGCTGCAGCTCAACACCAGCAAACTGCCCGAAGACCAGGTCGAAGAACGAGAAGAGCTGGAACGGCTGGGCGAGCTCGCGCACATGTCGCTGCCGAAGGTGCGCAAGGCGATCCGCGAAGGCGAAGAAGTCGCCGCCGGGGCGCCGGTGACGCTGCGCCAGGACGTCGGCTTCTACCTGATCGCCTACATCGAAGAACACCAGCGCGAATTTCCCGGGGTGACGGTGCAGCGGGTCTTCGTCCGCCACTACCCCGACGGCACCTTCGCCGCCCACGTCGTCGGCAGCGTCGGCGAGATCAACGAAGAAGAGCTGAAGGAACCCGAGTACAAGGGCCTCGAACCCGGCGACGAGATCGGCAAGGGCGGGGTCGAGTACACCTACGACAAGTTCCTGCGCGGGCAGCCGGGGCTGGAGAAAATCCAGGTCAACGCGCTCGGCCAGCCGACCCCGGGAGGCCAGCTCGTCTCGAAGGCGCCGACGCCGGGCGAGAACCTGAAGCTGACGATCGACCCCGAAGTCCAGGCAGCGGGCGAAAGCGCCCTCGCCTCGCAGGGGCTGCCCGGCGCCTTCATCACGATGGACGTCCACAACGGGCAGATCCTCGGCCTCGGCTCCTTCCCGACCTTCGAACCGGCGGACCTGATCCCGCCGCTGACCCAGGCCGAGGTCAACACCCTTTACCGCGACGAAACCACCGCCCCGCTGGCCAACCGCGCCACCGAAGGGCTCTACCCGACGGGCTCCACCTTCAAGATCATCACCGCGCTGGCGGCGCTGGAAAACAAGGTGATCACGCCGAACACCGTGATCAACGACCCCGGCCAGCTCTGCGTCGGGCCGGAAGAATGCTTCCAGAACGCCGAAGGCGCGGCCTACGGGCCCCTTTCCCTGGTGCCCGCCCTCGAAGTCTCCGATGACGTCTTCTTCTACACGCTCGGGCTCGACATGTGGAAGACCAACGACCTGCAGGTTTGGGCGCACAAGCTCGGGATCGGCCGTGCCAGTGGCATCGACATCCCGGTCAACACCGACGGCCTCCTCCCGACCAAAAAATGGCGTGACGATCTGTTTGCCGAAGGCGAAACCGAACGGCCCTGGTCCTCCGGCGACAACATCCAGCTGGCGACCGGGCAGGGGGATCTGCAGAGCAACCCGCTGCAGATGGCGATCGCCTACGCCGCGCTCGGCAACGACGGCACGATCGTCACCCCGCACCTGGCGATGGAAGTCGAGGACGCGGCCGGGCGGGTGCTGAAGGAATTCGACCCGAAGCCGCGCCGCAAGATCAAGATCGACCCCGGGACGCGGAGCGTGATCATGGAAGGCCTGCACCAGGCGGCGCAGGGCCCGGGCGGCACCTCGGAGCCGATCTTCGGCAGCTTCCCGATCCCGGTCGCCGGTAAGACCGGGACGGCGGAACGGCCGGGCCACGCCGACCAATCCTGGTACGCGGTCCTCGCCCCGTACCCCGATCCGCGTATCGTGACGGTAGTCACCATTGAGGAAGGCGGCTTCGGAGCTCAAGCAGCCGCCCCCGCCGCCCACACGATCCTCGAAGCCTATTTCCACGACGAGATCGCGGCCGAAAGCCGCGCTGAAGGGGAAGAAGGCGGCGGCGAAGCCGAAATCGAATGATGTACGCCACCAGAACCAGACAGGCCCGGCCCGAGCCCTTCGCGGTCCACGTCGGCATCGGCGAGCGCCTCGGCCTCGCCCACATGGACACCCTGCTGACGATCGCCGCCGTCGGCCTCGTCGTCTTCAGCGTCTTCACGCTCGGGCAGGCGACCCAGAACGACGTTCCGGGGAGCCCCCACTACTACCTCGACCGGCAGGCGATCTACGGCGTGCTCGGGGTCGTCGGGATGCTCGTGCTGACCCGGATCGACTACTCGCGCTTCCGCGAGCTGCGGGTGGGCATCTACACCTTCCTCTGCGCCAGCGTCTCGCTGGTCTTCGTCTTCGGCTTTGCCGCCCGCGGCTCGCGGCGCGCCTTCGAACTTCCCTTCTTCTCTTTCCAGCCATCGGAGCTCGGCAAGCTCCTGCTCGTGCTTGCGCTTGCCGGGTTCGTCATCGATGGCGCTCGGCGGGGCTCGGCGAGGCAGCGCACAGTGCGCTACCTCTGTCTGGGCCTCGCGCCGGCTGCACTTGTTTTCCTGCAGCCCGACCTCGGCACCTCATTGGTGTTCGGGGCAGCGACTCTCGCCGTGATGTACGTGGGGGGCGTCCCAATGACGCACTTCGCGGTGATCGGCGCCGCTCTCGCCGCTCTCGTATCGATCGTCCTCGTGATCGCTCCTGCGATCGGGACGCCGATCCTCAAGGGGTACCAGCAAGAGAGGCTCACCTCTTTCGCGAACCCCAGCGGGGACCCGAGCGACGCGGGCTACCAGCAGAACCAGGCCAAGATCGCCATCGGCTCCGGGGAGAAGACCGGCCGTGGCGACCGGGCCACCCAGACGCGGCTCGATTTCGTTCCCGAGCGGCACACCGACTTCATCTTCGCGGTGATCGGTGAGCGCTACGGATTCATGGGAGCCGCATTAGTCCTATCCCTTTACGCCCTGCTGATCTGGCGGGCGCTGCGGATCGTGACGCTCTCGAAGAACTCCTATGGGGTTCTCGTCGCCGGCGGTATCGCCGGCATGCTTCTGTTCCAGGTCTTCGTCAACGTGGGGATGAACCTCGGGATCATGCCGATCACCGGGATTCCCCTACCGCTGATGAGCTACGGAGGATCCTCCGTGTTAGCGACTTTCCTGGCCATCGGAGTACTGCAGAGCATTCACATGCAAGCGCGCCTCAGCCAGAAGGGCAGGTTCGCCTGGTGACCGAAGAGCGGTCACCCGGCGTGCGTACCTATCTGAACTGAGACAAGAAACATGAAGAAAACGATTTTGGTGTCCGCCGACCGCGGCGA
>DASSMM010000074.1:0-38617 GCA_035688825.1 Solirubrobacterales bacterium
CGACCGCGGCAGCCTGCGGCTGACTCAGCTCGTTCGGATCAGCTTCTTGTTGACGAACTCGTCGGCGCCGTAGCGGCCGAGCTCGCGCCCGAACCCGGAGCGCTTGAAGCCGCCGAACGGCAGCTCGGGAGCGTCGGCGCCGACCAGGTTGACGTAGACCATCCCGGCTTCGATCCGATCGGCGACCCGGTCGGCCTGCTCCTTGTCCGTGGTCATCACGTAGGAGCCGAGCCCGAACGGGGTCTGGTTGGCGAGCTCCACCGCCTCCTCCTCGGAGGAGACCTTGTAGACCTGCGCCACCGGCCCGAAGAACTCTTCCTGGGAGGCCTCGTCGCCCGGCTTGATCCCGGTGAGGATCGTCGGTTCGAAGAAGTTGCCGTCGCGGTTGCCGCCGACGACCACCTCGGCGCCGTTCGCGACCGCCTTCTTGACCTGCTCCTCGAGCCGGTCGGCGGCGGTCTGCGAGGAGAGCGGGCCGACCTCGGTGTCCTCGGAGGTCGGATCGCCGGGCTTCGCCGCCTCCAGCTTCTCGCGGAACTTCGCGAGGAAGTCGTCGTAGAGCTCGTCGACGACGATGAACCGCTTCGCCGCGTTGCAGGACTGGCCGGTGTTGTCGAGCCGGGCTTCAGCCGCCGCGGTCACCGCTTCGTCGAGGTCGTCGGTGCCGAGGAGGATGAACGGATCGGAGCCGCCGAGCTCGAGCACGACCTTCTTCAGGTGCTTGCCGGCGATCGAGGCGACGGCCGATCCGGCCCGCTCCGAGCCGGTCACGGAGACGCCGTGGACGCGCGGATCGGCGATCACCCACTCGATCTGCTCGTTGCTGGCGTAGATGTTCTCGTAGCAACCCTCGGGAAAGCCGGCGTCGTCGAAGATCTTCTGCATCGCCTCCGCCGATGCCGGGCACTGCGGCGCGTGCTTGAGCAGGATCGTGTTGCCGATCACCAGGTTCGGGCCGGCGAAGCGGGCCACCTGGTAGTAGGGGAAGTTCCAGGGCATGATCCCGAGCAAGACGCCGAAGGGGCTGCGCCGGATCACCGCGGTGCCCTCGCCTTCGGAGAGCTGGATCGGCTCGTCGGCCATCAGGTCCTCGGCGTTGTCGGCGTAGAAGCCGTAGATCATCCCGGCGAAGTCGACCTCCATCAGCGCCTGCTCGATCGGCTTGCCCATCTCGCGGACGATGATCTCGGCCAGCTCCTCGCGCCGCTCGGAGTGCAGCTCGCCCACCCTGCGCACGAGCGCGGCGCGGTCGGCGACCGAGGTCGAAACGGGCCAGGACTTGGAGGCCTGATAGGCGCGGTCGATCGCTGCGCGAAGCGCGTCGTCGCTGATCTCCTCGTACTCCTTGACGGTCTCACCGGTGGCGGGGTTGACAACCGCGTAGCTGCTCATCTCAGTCCTCCCTCTTGATGCTCATTGCAAAGTTCGCTCGAGTCCGAGCGCCTCCTCGACCGGCACGTAGTCCATATCCACTCCCTCGGCGACGGCCGGGTGGGTGACCTTGCCGGCGGCGACATTGACGCCGGGCCGCAGGCCCGGGTCCCGCCTTATCGCCTCGTCTACCCCGAGGTCGGCCAGAGCTATCGCGTAGGGCAGGGTCGCGTTGGTGAGCGCGTAGGTGGAGGTGATCGGGACGGCGCCGGGCATGTTGGCGACGCAGTAGTGGGTGATCCCGTCGACCTCGAAGGTCGGGTCGCGGTGGGTGGTCGGGCGCGAGGTCTCGAAGCAGCCGCCCTGGTCGATCGCGACGTCGACCAGGACCGCGCCGGGCTTCATCAGCGCAAGCTGCTCGCGGCGGATCACGTACGGCGCCCGGGCCCCATGAACCAACACCGCGCCGATCACCAGGTCCGCGTTCGGCAGCATCTCTTCGACCGCCAGCCGGGTCGAGTAGACGGTCGAGCAGCGGCCGCCGAAGATCACTTCGAGCTCGCGCAGGCGGTCGATCGAGCGGTCGAAGACGAAGACGTCGGCTTCCATCCCGATCGCGATGAAGGCGGCGTTCATCCCCACCACGCCGCCGCCGATCACCATCACGTTGGCGGCGGCGACACCCGGCACCCCTCCCAGCAGAATCCCCCTGCCGCCCAGCGGCTTCTCCAGCATGAAGGCGCCCGCCTGGGTGGCGATCTTCCCCGCCACCTCGCTCATCGGGGCCAGCAGCGGCAGCCGCCCGTGCGCGTCCTCGACCGTCTCGTAGGCGATCGCAGTGACCCCGGCGCCGCAGAGCCCGCGCGTCTGCTCGGGGTCCGGCGCCAGGTGCAGGTAGGTGAAGAGGAGCTGTCCCGGCCGCAGCATCTCGATCTCCTCCGGCTGCAGCTCCTTGACGTGGAGGATCATCTCCGCCGCCTCGAAGACCCCGGCCGCGTCGGGGAGGATCCTCGCCCCCTGGGCGCGGTAGTCCTCGTCGCTGATCGCGCTGCCCTCGCCGGCGCCGGCCTGGACCATCACCTCGTGCCCGTGCTCGCTCAGTTCGCGCACGCCGGCGGGGGTGACCGCGACCCGGTACTCGTCGGACTTGATCTCGGTCGGAACTCCGATCTTCATGCGACAAGCTCCCTCGCTCGCAGGGCCAACCAGAACTCGATGCGGTCGTGGGCCCGCGAGAGGTCGCGGCCCGTCAGCTCTTCCACCTTGCGCATCCGGTAGCGCAGCGTGTGGCGGTGGCAGTAGACCTGGCGCGCCGCCCGCTCCCACTGGCCGTTCTGCTCGATGAAGGCCTCGAGCGAGCGCAGCAGCTCGCCGCCGTACTCCTCGTCGCCGCGTTCGATCGGGCCGAGGACGCTGTCGCAGTAGAGGTCGAGCGCGTCGTCGTCCTGGATCGAGAGCAGCAGGGTGAAGGCGCCGAGGTCGCGCCAGGAGGCGACGTCGGGGGCGGAGCCGTTGTCGAAGGCGGTCGCCTCGAGCGCGCAGCGCGCCTCGTGGAAGGAGTGGCGGAGGCGGTCGGGCGGAGCCGGGCGGCTGGCGGCGGCGCGGACCGGGCCGCGCTCGCGGGCGAGCGCCGTGCGCGCCTCGGCGGCGACGTCGACCGGGTCGCGTTCGGCGCAGTCGATCACCGCGCAGAGCAGCTCGCGGCCGTTGACCGTATGCGGCGCGACGACCGCCGAGCAGGCGTCGGCGGCGAGCGCCGCTTCCAGCGTCGCCGCCGCCTCACCCGGGTCGCTGAGTGAAAACACGAGCACCGCCGCCTCCTCGCCGATCCCGAAGGGCTCGAGCCGGCGGCGCAGCTCGGTCGGGTCCATGCGGCCGCCGAGCGCCGCCGCCAGCACGTCGCCGGCCAGCCGCCGCTCGGTCTCACGGGCGACCCGGCGCCGCATCAGCTCCAGCGCCACCACGGCCACCGCCTGCTGCAGGATCAGCCGCTCGAAGTCGCCGAGCCCGCCGGAGTCGCGGACGATCACTACCCAGGCCTGCGGCGGACCGCCGCCGGGGGAGATGACGGGATGCGCGAGCGCCCGCCCGGCCACCGTCGGGTGCGAAGGGACGAAGGGGTGGCCGTCGCCGGCGTGGCTGAGGGCTTCCTTGCGGATCGCGGTAATCGCCTCGGCCGAGAGCTGGCGGCGGAAGCCGCGCCCGGCGAGCCGCTCACCGCGGCCGTCGAGGATCGCCACGGTGCCGCCGACCGCGGAGGCGACCGTGGCGGCGATTTCCTCCAGGCCCCGCTCCTCCAGGACCAGGCGCTCGAGCCGCCGCTGCACCGCCACCCCCCGCTGCAGCACCTCGTACTGCTCGTTGACCAGTTTCGCGAAGGCCTTCTCGGTGATCGCGATGAACGGGACCGAGTAGGGCACCTCGAAGAGCGGGAAGCCGCGCTTCTCGCACTCGTCGACCAGCGCCTTCGGCAGCGATTTATGAGTGAAGCCGGTGCCGAAGCCGAGCCCGGCGAGGTTGCGGTCGGCGAGGATGCCGACGAAGGCGCGCTGCTTGGCGGCGGTGTCGAGCGGGATGCCGGTGGTCAGCATCAGCTCGCCGCCCGACAGCCACGGCGTCGGGTCCTGGAGCTCGGAGATATGGACCCAGCGGACCGGCGCCGCGGCGGCGTCGGAGCCGGCCGCCAGCTCGAGGTCGAGCTCGTCGAGCAGGCTCTGGACGGTGAGCACCGTCGTCCCCTAGATCGACGTTCTCCGGCCGGGCGCGGGCGCCGTCGAGCGCGACCCCCCGACCATCCGATCCGACGCCTCGGAGAGGACCGAGTGCAGGACGTCGTGGATCTCTTCGAACTGCTCCGTGTCGGCGATCAGCGGCGGCGATAGCTGCACGACCGGGTCGCCGCGATCGTCGGCGCGGCAGATCAACCCGCGCTTGTAGAGCTCGCCGGAGAGGAAGCCGCGCAGCAGTTCCTCAGACTCCTCGTCGTTGAAGCTCTCTTTCGTCTCCTTGTCTTTGACCAGCTCGACCGCGTGGAAGTAGCCGGCCCCGCGCACGTCGCCGACGATCGGCAGGTCGTGCAGGGACTCGAGCATCTGGCGGAACTCGCCCTCCTTGCGCAGCACCTGCCCGCAGAGGTCCTCGCGCTCGAAGACGTCGAGGTTGGCCATCGCGATCACCGCGGCGATCGGGTGGCCGGCGAAGGTGAAGCCGTGGGCGAAGGAGGCGTTGCCCTCCATGAACGGCTCGGCGACCTTGTCGGAGGCGATGACGCCGCCCATCGGCGCGTAGGCCGAGGTCAGCGCCTTGGCGACGGTGATCAGGTCCGGCACGTAGTCGAAGCGTTCGCAGCCGAAGTAGTGGCCGAGGCGCCCGAAGGCGCAGATCACCTCGTCGGAGATCATCAGCACGTCGTAGGTGTCGCAGATCTCGCGCACCCGCTGGAAGTAACCGTCGGGCGGGACGAAGCAGCCGCCGGCGTTCTGGACCGGCTCGAGGATCACCGCGGCGACAGTTTCCGGGCCCTCGAAGACGATCCGCTCCTCGATCGCGTCGGCCGCCCAGAGCGGGTCGCGGTCCTCGGGCCAGCGGTAGATGTTGGTGTTGGGAACGTGGCAGCCACCCGGGGTCAGCGGCTCGAACTGGGCGCGGAGGTCGGTGATGCCGGTGGCGGAGAGCGCCCCGAGCGAGGTGCCGTGGTAGGCGACCTCGCGGGCGATCACCTTGTGCTTCTGGCCTTTGCCGTGGACCCGGTGGTAGTTGCGCGCCAGCTTCAACGCCGACTCGACCGCCTCCGAGCCGCCGGAGGTGAAGAAGACGCGGTTGAGGTCCCCGGGGGTCATCGACGCAATCCGCGCCGCCAGTTCGATCGCCTTGGGGTGGGCGTAGGACCACAGCGTGTAGAAGTCGAGCTCTTCGATCTGGCGCGCCGCCGCCTCGCCGTACTCGGTGCGGCCGTGGCCGGCGTTGCAGCAGAAGAGGCCGGAGAGACCGTCGAGGTAGCGGTTGCCGTGCTCGTCGTAGACGTAGCAGCCCTCGGCCCTGGTGATGATCGGGATCTCGTGGTCGGGCCCGTACGTGCCCATCCGCGAGAAGTGCATCCAGAGGTGCTGGCGGGCGAGTTGCTGAAGATCGGTTCCTGCTGGCGCCTTTGACGCAGTGGCCATTTCGCCCTCCTCCTCGATTACGACGTTATGGACAAAACTAGAGCCCGTCTCCAACAATCGCAAGTGGTCTTTGGGTCAAGGACTGACGATCGACTTGTACACAGAGTACAAGCTAGCTCTGTGCTTTTAGGACATTCGCCCCTTGCGCCGCCTTCCACCGGGGCTTACCGTCGCTGATAGTTACCCGCGCATGCGGGTAGAAGCTCCGCACTACAGGAGGGCTGTTGAAGCACTGATGGATGCCCACGGAGAGACCCCGAGCGTCGAGCTGCGAAGCGTCACCAAGCGCTTCGACCAGTTGGCCGCGGTCGACGACCTCAACCTGGAGCTGGCGCAGGGCGAGTTCTTCACCCTGCTCGGCCCGAGCGGGTGCGGCAAGACGACGACGCTGCGGATGATCGCCGGCTTTGAGCGCCCGACCAGCGGCGAAGTCCGGATCGACGGCGAAGACGTCGCCCAGCTGCCGCCGCACAAACGACCGACCAACACCGTCTTCCAGAGCTACGCACTCTTCCCCCACCTCAGTGTCAAGGACAACGTCGCCTTCGGGCTGAAGCGCAAGAGGGTCGACAAGGGGGAGATCGAGCAGCGGGTCACGGCCGAGCTCGAGCGGGTCGGCCTCGCCGCCGAGGGCAACCGCCGCCCCTCGCAGCTCTCGGGCGGGATGCAGCAGCGCGTCGCCCTCGCCCGCGCCCTCGTCAACCTGCCGAAAGTCCTCCTCCTCGACGAGCCGCTCGGGGCCCTGGACCTGAAACTGCGCAAGGAACTGCAGGTCGAGCTGAAGCGGATCCAGCGCGATGTCGGCATCACCTTCGTCTACGTCACCCACGACCAGGAGGAGGCGCTGACGATGAGTGACCGGATCGCGGTGATGAACCGCGGCAAGGTCGAGCAGGTGGCCGAGCCGGAGGAGGTCTACGACCGCCCCGCCACCACTTTCGTCGCCGGGTTCATCGGCGTCTCAAACCTGATGCCGGCGACGGTCGCCGGGCCCCACGAGGTGAGGCTCGACCAGGGGCAGACGATCGCCACCGAGACCGACGGCTTCTCCTCCGGCGAGCGCTGCCACGCGGTGGTGCGGCCCGAGAAGCTTCGCGTCGAGCTCGGCGAAGACGGCCACGGCGCCGACCAGGCGCGGGTCGAGGGGATCGTCGCCAGCTCGCTCTACCTCGGCACGGCCACCCAGATCGCCGTCGACCTCGGCGAGGGGACGCGGATGACCGTCCTCGTCCCCAACGCCGACGAGGCCGAGCGCCAGCGCCTGCCCGGCGGCGGCGCCCGGGTCGCCCTCAGCTGGGAACCCGAGCACATGCACCTTGTCCGCGAGTCGCCCGACGCAAGCGCGCCGGCGCCCCGCGACGACGACGGCGCTCGCGCCGCCGACCAGTCGCAACTGGAAACCACCCACGGAGGTTGATGGCAGATGGCGAGTCAGAAGGACCCACGGAGGATCACCGCCCTGGTGGCGGTTCTGGTTGCGGCGGTGGTGC
Organism: Solirubrobacterales bacterium; assembly: GCA_035688825.1. Taxonomy (GTDB): domain Bacteria; phylum Actinomycetota; class Thermoleophilia; order Solirubrobacterales; family 70-9; genus VAYN01. Next base: position 7,025 of record DASSMM010000074.1, read on the forward strand.
TGGCCTTCGGGCTCGCGGCCTGCGGCGGCGGCGACAGCGGCATCAACGGCGGCGACACCGAAGCCGAAGAAGTGAAGCTCGAAAAGAAGGCCACGGGCGACATCACGATCTCCAACTGGCCCCTTTACATCGACAAGCAGACCGTCCCGGACTTCGAAAAGGAAACGGGCCTCTCGGTCAAGTACATCGAGGACGTCAACTCCAACGAAGAGTTTTTCGCGAAGATGGATCCGCTGCTGAAACAGGGCGAATCGGGCGGCCGCAGCCTCTTCGTCGTCACCGACTGGATGGCGAACAAAATGCACGAACTCGGCTACCTGCAGAACTTCGACAAGTCGGCCCTGCCGAACTTCGAAAAGAACCTCGTCGCCAACCTGAAAGAACCGTCGTATGACCCGAAGCGCGAATTCAGCGCTCCCTGGCAGAGCGGGATGACCGGGATCATCGTCCGCACCGACCTGGCGCCGGACGTGAAGTCGATCTGCGACCTCTTCGACCCGAAGTACAAGGGCAAGGTCGAGATGCTGAACGAACTCCGCGACACGGTGCCGCTGGTGATGAAGTGCCTCGGCATCGATCCGACCAACGCCAGCGAAGCGGACTGGATGAAGGCGATCGACAAAATCAAGTCGGCTTCGGAATCGGGACAGATCCGGCGCTTCACCGGCAACGACTACGGCGCCGACCTGACCAGCGGCAATGCGGTCGCGGTGATCGGGTGGTCCGGGGACGCGGTCCAGCTGCAGGCCGACAACCCGAACATCGAATGGCGGATGCCGACCGAGGGCTGCATCCTCTGGTCGGACAACATGGTGATCCCGGTCGGGGCGCCGAACCCGACGGCGGCCGAGGAGTGGATCAACTACGTCTACGAACCGCAGAACGAGGCGCAGATCGAGGCCTACGTGAACTACGTCAGCCCGGTCGAAGGCGTGAAAGAAATCCTCCTCAAGGAAGAACCTGAAATCGCGAAGAACCAGCTCATCTTCCCGAGCAAGTCCTTCACGAAGAACTGCACGATCCAGCCCTCGCCGAGCGGCGAAGAAGAACAGAACCTGAACCGCGCCTTCAACGCGGTCCTGAACGGCTGAGTCGATGAGGCGCCGGGTCGCTCCCTACTTCCTACTCGGGCCGGGAGCGGCCTGGCTGCTTCTGTTCTTCGTCGTACCGCTCTACTACCTGGCCGAACTCTCGCTCAACGCCGGCGTCTTCGGCTCCTACCACTTCGACTGGCACTGGGCCAACTACTCGGACGCGCTCTCGCTGTACGACACCCAGTTCGAGCGCTCGTTCATCTACGCCGGGCTGGCGACGCTGTTCGCGCTGCTGCTCGCCTACCCGCTGGCCTACACGATCGCTTTCAAGGCGGGGCGCTGGCGCAACCTGTTTCTGTTCGCGGTGGTCGCCCCGTTCTTCACCACCTACCTGATCCGGACCCTGGCCTGGGAGACGATCCTCTCCGACCAGAGCCCGGTGGTGAGCGTGCTCGACGCCGTCGGGCTGGCCCCGGAAGGGCACGTCCTGGCGACCGGGGGGGCGGTGATCGCCGGCCTCACCTACAACTTCCTTCCGTTCATGGTGCTGCCGATCTACGCCAGCCTCGAGCGGATCGACGTGCGCCTGATCGAGGCCGGCAAGGACCTCTACGCGTCGGCATCGCAGACCTTCTTCCGGGTGACGCTGCCGCTCTCGGCGCCAGGGGTGGTGGCGGGCACGCTGCTGACCTTCATCCCGGCGTCGGGCGACTACGTCAACGCCCAGTTCCTCGGCAGCGCCAGCAACCAGATGATCGGCAACGTGATCCAGTCGCTCTACCTCAAACAGAGCGACTACCCGGCGGCCGCGGCGCTCTCCTTCGTGCTGATGGCGGCGATCCTGATCCTCGTCCTGATCTACATCCGCTTCGCCGGCTCGGAGGCGCTGATGGGTGAGGAGGCAGTCTGATGAGCGGCCGCGGGGAAGGCGCCTGGCGCTGGCTGCGCGAGCACGCCGTCCAGATCGTCGGCGTCCTCGTCGTCCTCTACATGCTGATCCCGATCGCCGTCATCTTCGGCTTCTCTTTCAACGATCCCGCCGGCCGCTACAACTTCACCTGGGTCGGCTTCACCCTCGACCACTGGAGCAACGCCTTCGGGATCCCGGAGCTGAACGAAGCGCTGGTCACCAGCCTCAAACTGGCTGTGCTGGCGACCGTGATCGCGACCGTGATCGGGACCCTGATGGCGATGGCCCTGGTCCGCTACGAGTTCTTCGGCCGCCGCGCCGCCAACTTCCTGATCGTGATCCCGATGGCGACGCCCGAGGTGGTTATGGGCTCGGCGCTGCTCTCCTTCTTCCTCCTCCTCGGCACCTTCAACCTCGGCTTCGAAACCCTGCTGATCGCTCACGTCATGTTCTGCATCAGCTTCGTCGTCGTCGTCGTGCGCTCGCGCCTGATCGGCTTCGACCGCAACCTCGAGGAGGCGGCCAAGGACCTGGGCGCCAGCCCCTTCCAGACCTTCCGGCTCGTCACCCTCCCCCTGATCATGCCCGGCATCTTCGGCGCCGCCATGCTCGCCTTCGCCCTCTCGATCGACGACTTCGTCATCTCCAACTTCAACTCCGGGACGACCGTGACCTTCCCCCTCTACATCTTCGGCGCCGCCCAGCGCGGCATCCCCGTCGAGGTGAACGTGATCGCGATGATCCTCTTCTTCTTCACCTGCGCCACGATGGGCTTCGCCACCTGGCAGCAGAGGCGGGCGGAAAAGATGACTTCGGTCAGACCTGAACAGGAGTCGACGATTGCGGTGCCGGCGGGGGCTCCGGCAGCGACTTAGGGGTCAGGTGCCCCTCTCCAGAGGCTCCAGAGACCACGACGGCGCCCAGCACTACGCCCAGCTGCGCGACGGTCTCTGGGAGAGGGGCACCTGACCCCTACCGCGAGCGCCTCTAGCGGCCGATGTGGAAGCCGATCAGCTCGGGGACCTTCGCTATCGCTGCGGCGACTCGGCCGGGTTGGTGACCTGCCATCTCTGCTTGCTCTTTTTTCTCTATCGCGAAGCGAATCGATTCGCCGCCGAGCCAGTGGTAGGGCTCGGGGGGGACTCGGGGGGTCTTGTGGTCGATAAAGGCCAGGTGGGTGTGCTCATCTGACCGGTCGAGAGCTAGGGAGGCGAGGGTGCGGCCGACCATGTTGGATGGGCCGACGCCGTTGCCGGTGTAGCCGGCGGCTACGAAGGCGTTGCCCTGGGCGAGGGTGGTGACGGCGGGGAGGTGGGTCGGGGAGGCGTCGATCGGGCCGCCCCAGGCGTGCGTGATGCGGCGGCCGCGGAGCTGGGGGAAGTAGTCGTGGAGGTGGTCGGCGGCGGCTGCGATGACGGCGGCGTCCAGCTCGGCGCGGCCTTTGGTTCTGGCTCCCATCGCGATCCGGCCGCCGCCCCAGCCGAAGACGATGCGGCCGTCCTTGGTGGTGCGGAAGTAGTGGAGGAGGGAGCGGGAGTCGGTGATGCACTCGCCGCCGGTCCAGCCAAGCTCCTCGAGCACGTCGGGGACCGGCTCGGTGAGGACGATGTGGGAGGAGGCGACGGTGAGGCGGCCGCGCAGCGGGCCGCGGCGACCCTTGGCGGCGCTGCCGATCGCGAGGACGCCGCGGGCGGCGCGGACGCTGCCGCCGTCGGTCCTCGCTTCGACGCCGTCGGAGGCTTCCCGGAACGAGCGCACGGAGGTTGACTCGTAGATCTCGACGCCGGCCGCCAGCAGTTGCTCACGCAGGCCGAGCGCCAGCCGGGCCGGCTGCACGGTCGCCGAGGTCGGCGACTCGGCGCCGGCGCGGAAGGCGGGTGAGTTGCAGCGCTCGGCCACCTCCTCGCGGCTGAGGGAGCGCAGCATCTCCGGCACGCCCATCTCCCGGCAGGCCTCGACCGCGTCGAGCCAGCTGCAGTCGTGGGCGGGGGCGGTCGAGACCTGGACGTAGCCGGCGGGGCGGAACCAGGCGTCGACCTCCTGCTCGGCGCAGAAGCGCCCGATCCGGTCGACCGCCGCCTGGGCGGCGCGGGCGGTCGCCAGCGCGCCCTCGGCGCCCCAGCGGGCGCGCATCGAGGCAAGCGAGAACCACATCGCATTGCAGAAGCCGCCGTTGCGGCCGCTCGGCCCGCTGCCGCAGACCTCCTCGGCCTCGAGCAGGACGATCCGCGCCTCCGGCTCGAGCCGGCGTGCGTACCAGGCGGTCCACATCCCCGTGTAGCCGCCGCCGACGACGAGGACATCGGCCTCGCGGTCGCCGGAGAGCGCGGGGCGGGGCGCGACCGTGCCTGCCTCCTCGATCCAGTAGCCAAGGCGCGTGTGGCGCATCTCCCGATTGTCCAGCACGCACACCCTCGGCAGTGGACAAAGATCGGCGGCTCGATTGTCCAAGGGCCCAGCAGGCCGACCCGTAGACTCGATTCGATGTCCGATCCCGGTCAGGACTCGACCCCGTACGTCGACGCCCTGCTTGCCTACGCCGAGCTCGAGACGGGCCGCTTCCAGGTCCCCGGCCACAAGGGGGGCCTCGGCGCCGACCCGGCGATGACCGAGCTGGTCGGCGAGGTCGGCCTGCGCAACGACATCCCCTCGGTCACCGAAGGGGTCGACATCGGACCCGAACCGACGCCGTTCCAGCAGGCGCAGGACCTCGCCGCCGAGGCCTGGGGCGCGGCCCGCTCCTGGTTCCTCACCAACGGCGCCTCGCAGGGCAACCACGCCGCCTGCATGGCCCTCGCCCACCTCGGCAACCGGGTGGTGATCCAGCGCAACGTCCACTCCTCGGTGATCGACGGGATGGTCCTGAGCGGGATGCGGCCGACCTTCGTCGCCCCCGAGCTCGACCCCGAGCTGGGAATCGCCCACGGGCTCACCCCCGACTCATTGGCGTCGGCCCTTGATGAAACGCCCGGCGCGGTCGCGGCGATGATCGTCTCCCCCACCTACTTCGGCGCCTGCGCCGACGTCGCCGCACTGGCCGAGGTGGCGCACTCGCGCGGCGTGCCGCTGGTGGCCGACGAGGCCTGGGGCGCGCACCTGCACTTCAGCCCGGCGCTGCCTACCGACGCGCTCGCCTCCGGCGCCGACCTCGTCACCTCCTCGACCCACAAGATCGTCGGCGCCCTCACCCAGGCGGCGATGCTCCACCTCGGCAAGGGGGGACGCATCGACCCGGCGATCGTCGACCGCTGCGTCAGCCTGGTCGAGACGACCAGCCCCAGCGGTCTGCTCTCCGGCTCGCTCGACGCACAGCGGCGGCAGATGTACATGCACGGGGAGGGACTGCTCGGCAAGGCGCTGGCGGCGATCGAGCGGACGCGGGAGCGGATCCGTGAGATCCCCGGCCTCGACGTCCTCGACGAGCGGCTGGTCGGCCACCCCGGCGTCGCCGGCTGGGACCCGCTGCGGCTGGGGATCGACGTGCGCGGGACCGGGTCGAGCGCGCAGCGCCTCTGGAAAGCCGCCTTCCACACCGCCAACCTCGACCTCGAGCTCTACTCCGGCAACGTCGTCGTCGCGATCTTCGGCGTCGGCGAGGACCCCGAGGCGGCGGGCGAGCGGCTGGTCGAGGGCCTGCGCACCGCGGTCGCCGAGCTGGAGGAAACGCCGGGGGCCCCGGACGAGAAGCTGGCGCCGGCGCCACCCTGGGGCGAGCTGGTGCTGACCCCGCGCGAAGCCTTCCTCGGTCCCCAGGAAGTGGTCCCGTTCGACGCCGCCGCGGGCCGCATCGCCGCCGAGGGCCTCGCCGCCTACCCGCCGGGGATCCCCAACGTGCTTCCCGGCGAGCGGCTCACCCCCGAGACGCTCGACTTCATCCGCGAAAGCCTCGCGCATGGTGGGTATGTCCGCGGGGGATCGGATCGGGAGTTGAGGACCCTTCGCGTGACGCGTTGAGGGAGTCGGATGAGGGGGTCTCCGGACAACAGCGGGGAGGGTCCGGAGACCCCCTCATCCGACTCCTTTACGCTCCGGGGCGTGTCCAGCTTCGATGCGATCGCGGACCTGCCCTTGGAAGTGGAGAGCTGTGAGTTCGAAGGGCTCGAAATTGCGATGGGCTCGTTTGAACGGCTGACGACGATCGTCAAGCTGCGCGGCGGCGGCGAGGAGGGGATCGGCGAGGACGTCGTCTACGACGCCGTCGACCACATCGGTCAGCAGAGCCACGGGCCGCCGGAGGGCTTGGGCGGCAGCTTCACCTTCGCCGAGTTCTCCGAGCGGCTCGACGGGATCGACCTCTTCCCGGCCGGAGAGCCGGAGCGCGAAGACGTCTCCCGCGACTACCGCCGCTGGGCCTTCGAGTCGGCGGCGCTCGACCTGGCTCTGCGCCAGGCAGGGACCAACCTCGCCGCGATCCTCGGGCGCGAGCCGAAGCCGGTGAACTTCGTCAACTCGATGCGCCTGGCCGGCTGGGAAGAGGGCGACCGCTCCTCGATCGAGCCGCTGCGCGCGCGCCTTGCCGTCTACCCGACCCTGCGCTTCAAGCTCGACGCGACCAACGACTGGGACGACGAGCTGATCGCGGCGCTGGTCGAGACCGGTGCGGTCGACTCGATCGACCTCAAGGGCTTCTACAAAGGAACGCCGGTCGACGTCGAGACCGACCCCGAGCTCTACGCGAAGCTGATCGAAGCCTTCCCGAAGGCCTGGCTGGAGGATCCCGATGTGACCGAGGAGACGCGGCCGGTGCTCGAACCGGTCGCCGAGCGGGTGACCTGGGACGCGCCGATCCACTCGATCGCCGACATCGAGGCGATGCCCTGGTCGCCGCCGAAGACGGTCAATGTCAAGCCCTCGCGCTTCGGCCCGATCCGCAACCTCTTCGCCGCCTACGACTACTGCGAGGAGCGCGGGATCGGCGCCTACGGCGGCGGCCAGACCGAGCTCGGCCAGGGCCGCGGCCAGATCCAGTACCTCGCCTCGATCTTCCACCCCGACACGCCCAACGACGTCGCCCCCGGCGGCTACAACGACCCCGAGCAGGCGACGAAGCCGGGGCTGCCCTCGAGCCCGCTGGAGCCGACGATCGAGGACCTCGGCTTCCGCTGGAAGCTCTGATCGAAAACGCCTTTCTCTCCGCTATGCGGAAAGAAGTGCGTTCTCACCTTCCGGTTCTTCTTCGGCCAGCCGAATTCGCACTTTCGGCTACGTTGGGGTCGCCTGCCCCCGCGACAAGGAGCCGAGATGCCTGACAAGTCCTTCGCCGACGCCCTCAACGAGCAGATCTCGAACGAGTTCGCCGCCTCGCAGCAGTACGTGGCCGCGGCCGTCTACTACGACGCCGAAACCCTGCCCCGCCTGGCCGCCTTCTTCTACCGGCAGGCGCTGGAGGAGCGCGAGCACGCGATGATGATGATCCGCTACCTGCTCGACGTGGGCGAGCAGGTCCGCATCCCGGACATCAAGTCCCAGCAGACCACCTTCGCCACCGGCAGCGATCCGGTGCGGATGGCGCTGCAGCAGGAGCAGCGGGTCAGCGACGAGATCTTCGGCCTCTTCGAGCTCGCCCGGGAGCTGAAGGACTACCGGGCCGAGCAGTTCCTGCAGTGGTTCGTCAAGGAGCAGGTCGAGGAGGTCTCGCTGATGGGCGACCTGCTCAACGTCGTCGAGCGCTCGCGCGACAACCTCCTCCTCGCCGAGGACTACATCGCCCGGGAGAAACTCGGCGAAGAGGGCTCAGACCCGACCGCACCGCCGGCAGCGGGAGAGTAGAAGGGCTCAGTAGTCAGCTCAGGCCACCGTTCAGGGCGGCGACCAGCAGGCCAACACCGGCAGCAATCATCGTGAACATAAAACGGTCGAGGCGGTTGCTAACCCGGTCGATGCGTTTTTCCAAGCGGTCGCCCATCTGACGAATCTCGGCCTTGAGCTCCGCGAAGCCCTCCTTCATCTCGCCTTCGAGGCGAACGAAGCGTTCATCGACCTTGTCGAAGCGCTTGTCGACCTGTTCGAAGCGCTTGTCGACCTCCGCGAAGCCTTCTTTCATCCGACCGTTCATTTCGTCGAGCCGGTCGTCGTTCCAGTGAGTCATCTCGCGCTCCATCTTCAGTGCCTCCATCATGGCAACTGTAGACGATAAGTTGCAATGTGTTGCGCGCAGAAAGTCAAGATTCAGCGGCAGGAATGCGACGGAACTAGGATCTCAGGCGGGCGAGGCGCAGCCGCGAGAAGCCCCGCCGATTCTTCGTGCCGCGGACGTGCTGAGACCAGGCGAGGATGACCTGTCCGTCCTGGGCGGCGATCGCGCGGTCCGAGTAGCGCTGGACGAGGCCGCGGGTTGCCGAGCGGGAGAAGCTGCGGTCTTCGCTGCCGTCGAAGTGGAAAGCGAGGAGCGTCGGGCTCCTCCATCCCTCGAGAACGAAGAGCCGGCGACCGACCGTCGCGACCTGCGTCGGGTAAGCCCAGCGTGCTCGCGGGCGGATGACCCCACCGCGGCCGAACCCGCCGTCGAGGCGGCCGTCGACGGTCAGCGCCGCCAGGAAGCCGTGCGACTTGCCGCGCGACGGCAGGGCCGAGCCGACGACGAAGATGCGGTTGCCCCTGCGCGCCAGGTCGGCGGCGGCGCTGTCCCGCGTGATCCTCAGGCTGACCAAGCCGTCGCCGCCGAAACTCCGGTCCGGCTCGCCGTCGGCTCGTAGACGAGCGAGGACGGTTCGGCTCTTGTAGTTCTCGCTCGGAACGATGCCGCTTCCCGTCATCCGGCCGGCGAGGAGGATCCGCCCGTCGCCCTGGACGATGACCTTGCGGGCGCGGCAGCGACCGTGAGCGGGGCACCGGGCCCTCGCGTAGCCGCCCTCGCCAAAGCCGGGGTCGAGCTCTCCGCCCGGCAGTAGCCGCGCCACCAGGATGTTGGCGTGGCGGGCGCGATGGCCCTGGTCGGTGCCGGCGAGGACGATCTTCCCGTCGGGTTGGATCGCCAAGCCGCGGAAGTGGGCTCCCGAGCCACTCGGCACCGACTGCCGCCTGTGGAGAGGCGAGATCGCCCCTCGAGGCGTCACGCCGACCACGGTCCCCACGCTCGTCAACGCGACGCTGCCCCCACGGGCGTCGACGTCGATCGCGTCGACCCCGCCTTCCGAGCCGAGGCGCACGTAACCGTCGCCGCCGCCGAAGCCGCGGTCGATCCTGCCTTCACGGTCGTAGCGGACGAGCATCGGCCCGGTGAAGGCGCCGGCGTTGCTCCAAACGCCGACCAGCAGCTTGCCGCCCGGCGCCGTCTCCACGGCTTCCACGTCCGTCGAGCTGGGTTCCGGCGCGCGTTCGGTCAGCAGGCCGTCGTCGGCGAAGCTCCGGTCGAGCTCCCCGTTCGGCTGGAGCGCGGCGAGGAAGGCAACCGAACCTTCCGGTCCACCGCCGCCCGCGAGGAGGTAGCCGCCGCCACGCCGTTCGGCGATCTCCCCGCCGACCGCCTCGTCGCCTGGGCCGGTCAGGCGCTCGATCCGGGCCAGGCCACCGCGACCGAAGCCGGCATCGGGCAACCCGCCGGCGTCGAAACGAGCTACGACCGGCGTCGACTCGTTGCAACGGATGGGGCCGAGGCAGTCGACGCCGCCGGGCACCGTGGTGCTGCCGGCGAGGGTGACGGCGCCGTCGGGCGCGAACAGCGCCGCGCTCGCCCTGTCCTCCACCCCTCCCACCAGGGCGATCCCCTTGCCGCCCGAGTAGGCCGGGTCCGGCTTGCCGTCGGGGGCCAGGTGGGCGACGAAGAAGTGGCGGCTCCGTTTCAGCGTGCAGCATTCCAGTCCTTCGGTCGAGCCGGCGACCGCGACCCGGCCGTCCGGGCCCGGCTCGAAGGCGAGGATCCTCGACTTGCCGAGAGGGGCGGTGCCCGCGCTCCCGTAAGCCCTGTCCAAGGCGCCGTCGGCGCCCACCGCGACGACGAATTCCGTGCCGACGACGACCGCGCCCTCCGAGCGTCCGACCAGGCCCAGGAAGTCTTCGCCGATCACGCCGTCGTCGCGGCGCAGCTCGACTTTGCCGTCGCCGCCGAAGCCCGGATCCAGGGTGCCGTCGGGGTCGATCACGGCGAGGCCGACCTCGCGGATGGAACCGTGGATGAGCGGTTCGAAGATCATCGTCCCGGCAGCCATGACCTTGCCCGAGGGCAGCGGCTGCAGCGCTTCGATGTGGAAGCCGACTTCTTTGCTCTCGCCGCCGTTGAAGCTGGTGTCGAGGGACCCGTCGGGGTTCAGCCGCTTGACCTGGCTGCCGTGGGAGGCTTCGAGGACCTTGCCGTCGGCCGTCACCGTCCGCGCCGGAGCGGGTTCGACGTAGCCGTCGAGGCGCTTGCCCTCGAACCTGCCGGCCGGCGAATACCGCCGCAGGAAAGAGTCCCGCCCCGCCAGGATCGAGCCGTCGGGCGCTTCCTCGACCGAGGAGAAGGAGGTCTCCGCGTAGTGAGGCCCGAGCCCGCCTCCGCCGAGGCCGTGGTGGCCGAAGCTCGCGTCGAGTTGCCCGGGGCGCGCCGCGGCCGCGGGGGCGCCGACGAGCAGCAACAACAACATGACCAGCGCAACCCGCATACCCGAGCAGACATGGCCGGGGTCCGAAAGTTGCGGTTGAAGATCCTCAGCCGAGCCAGCCGGCGCGTTTGCGCATCGTCCTGATGCGGCGGAACTCGGCGATGTCCTCGCGCAGGGCGGCGGGCGCGGGGGCGGGGAGGAAGCGAGCCGGCAGCGGCGACTCGGTGACCTCGCCCTCCCGCGAGCTGACCCGGTAGGCGCGGGCGCCGCGGCGGGCGGTCAGGGCCGAGGGGCTACCCTCGCCCTCCCAGAGCAGGCCGGCGTAGTCGTCGAGGCCGTAGCCGCTCGGCATCCCGTCGCCGACCGCTTCGAGGTAGGCGGCGCGGCGCTGGGGTTCGTTGTTGTAGTGGACGCAGAGGCTGCCGGAGAGGAGGCCGAGCCCGGCGGCGGCGCGCGGCTTGCCCGAGGAGGTGGTGATCCCGGCCTCGAACCAGCACATCGCGCCGGCGCTCTGGCCGGCGAGGACGATCCCCTGGCGCCAGGCGAGGCTGAGGATCGAGGCGATGTCGTGCGCCTCCCAGACCGCCAGCAGGTTGACCATGCTGCCGCCGCCGACGTAGACGAGGTCCTGGGAGAGGAGGTGGTCGCGCAGCGCCAGCGGCCGCCGGCCGAGCCGGAAGAGGGAGACGTCGGAGGGCTCGCAGGGGCGCTCGCCGAAGGCCGCGTAGAAGCTGGCGATCTGCTCGGAGGTGTCGCCGCTCGCGGTCGGCAGGATGCAGATTCGCGGCCGCTCGCCGCCGCGCTCGCTCGCCAGCCGCAGCAGCAACTCGCAGACCGCACGGTCCGGGGGGCGCGAGCTGAACTCGTGGCCGCCGAGGGTGAGGATGCGACGCACCGGCGTCGCCGCCGCGGGAAGCCGGCCGTTGCCGCTCATCAGGCGGCCGGGGCGGCAGAAGCGGTCGAGAGGGCCTCCGGTACCGGGGCGGCGGGCGGCGCCTCGTGGTCGCCGAGGAAGGTGGTGGCGATCCGCATCTCGACCACCCGGCGCCCAGCGACGTCGAGCCGGTAGCCGCGAGCCTCCGGTCGCGAGGCGACGACGCGGCTCAGCTCTTCGCCGACGAAGTGGAGCGCCGCCCCGTCCTCGGCCGCGTAGCCGCCGCGCATCCCCTCGAGCAGGAAGCGGTGGTAGGACTCGCGCCGCTTCGAGCCGCGCTCGTAGTGGACGCAGTTGCTGAACGGCAGCAGCCCCATCCCGCGCAGCCGCTTCGGCTCCCCGTGGAACCCGGTCACCGCCTCGGCGAACCAGCAGAGCGAGCCGGCCGAGAGGCCGCAGAGGATCACCCCCGCTTCCCAGGCCTCGCGCAGGATCGAGTCGATCCCGTGCGCGCGCCAGACCCCGAGCAGGCTGATGACGCTGCCGCCGCCGACGTAGATCAGGTCCTGGGAGAGCAGGTGGCGGCGGAGGTCGGTCGGGCCCTGCTCGCGGCGGAACAGCGAGATGTGGCTGGGCTCGCAGCGGTGGGCGGAGAAGGCGCGGTAGAAGCGGACGATGTAGTGGTCGGCGTCGCCGCTGGCCGAGGGCAGGAAGCAGACCCGCGGCCGCTCCGCCTCCGCCAGGCCGAGGACATAGTCGTCGAGCAGCGGGTTGCCCGACTCCATCGAGAAGCCGCCGCCGCCGAAGGCGACGATCTGACGCGGTGCCGTCTTCATGACGAGATGTTCGTCGCGACGGCCGCCGCCGTCCTTATACAGCGGTCCGAATTTCAGGTAGCGACGGTCGCCCCTGCGTACAGCAGGCGCAGCTTCGCCCGGGCCCGGTGCAGGCGCACCTTCACCGTCCCCTCCGGGATCCCGAGCCGGCTGGCGATCGTCGCCTGGGTCAGGTCTTCCTCGTAGCGCATCTCCAGCAGCCGGCGGTCGCGGTCGCTGAGGGCCCGCAGCGCCGCGTGGAGGTCGGCGAGCTCGACCGCCGCCAGCACCCGCTCGTCTTCCTCCCCCTCGCGGAACTCGATCGTCGCCGTCGGGTCAGGCCGCACCCGCGCGTGCTGGCGAAAAGCCTCGTTGCGGACGATCGCCGCCAGCCACTGGTTGCGGCGCTCGGCATCGCGCAGCGTCGAGCGCCGACGCCAGGCGCGGAGCAGGGCATCCTGAGCTATGTCCTCGGCTTCGCTCGGATTGCTCGCGTAGCGATAGGCCAACCGAAGACAGACCCTGTGTGCCTCACCCCACTCCCAGCCGTCGTCGTTCCCGCGACGATGCTCATCCGGAGCGTTGATTAAACGAACCTACACCGAATTAGTGCTCCTAACCGCTGGAATTTGTGCCGAACTTGGGAGTACGACAACGGTGGGTTGAAGGGGCTCGGCTAGACCTCGTCGGGCCGCTTCACTTCCCCGCGCCAGCCGCCGTTCGCGCCGTTCGCCTCGACCAGCTCCTTGAAGCGCTCGAGGTCGCCGTGGACGCGGCGGTCGGCCGCGCCGAGAGCGTCGCCGATCTTCTCCTTGATCCCCTCGGGGACGAAGTCCATCTGGACCATCACCCGGGTGGTGTCGTCGTCGATCCGGTGGAAGGTGACGACGCCGGCGTTTTCCTTGCCGTCGGTGTTGCGCCAGGCGACCCGCTCGTCGGGCTTCTGCTCGGTGATCTCGGCATCCCACTCGTGGCGCGAGCCGCCGAACTCCGCGACCCAGTGAAGGTGGGTCTCGTCTAGCTGGCGGATGTCTTCGACCCCGTCCATGAAGCGGGGGAAGTCCTCGAACCGGGTCCACTGGTTGTAGACGGCGCGCAGCGGCGCTTTGACCTCGATCGACTCCTCGATGGTTGACATTTCCTGCCTCCTCGTTGGTTGGGCGTTCACTCCAACGGGTAGCCGTCTGCCTGTATAGATAAACCTGTACCCCGTGTCTAACTTTGACGAGAACCTCCTCAGCATCGGCGACGTCGTCCGGGCCACCGGCATCAGCGAAGCGACCCTGCGCGCCTGGGAGCGCCGCTACGACTTTCCGCAGCCGCGGCGCGAGCCGAGCGGCCACCGCCGCTATCGATCCGAGGAAGTGGAGCGGATCCTCCGCGTCGTCGCCGAGCGCGAGCGCGGGATCGCCCTGCCGGTGGCGATCGGGCACGCCCGCCTCGCCCCCTCCGGCATCCCCTCGCTCTTCGCGCAGCTTCGCGAGCGCCGACCCGACCTGCAGCAGATGACGGTTCGCAAGCGCCACCTCACCCCGCTTGCCCGCGCGGTCGAGGAGGAGAGCGCCGCCCGGGCCGAGCGGGCGCTGCTGATCGGCTCCTTCCAGCGCGAGCGCTTCTATCGCCAGAGCGAGTCCCGCTGGCGCGAGCTCGCCGCCGGCGCCGAGGGCGCTTTCGTCTTCGCGGACTTCGAGCGGCTGCGGCAGCCGCGAGGAGCGCCGGCCGAGCTGCCTGTCGACCGCTCCCATCCCGTCAGCCGGGAGTGGGCCCTGGTCTGCGCGGCACCGGAGCACGGGGTCTGCATGGTGGCCTGGGAGCCGCCCGGGCGCTCGCATCGCAGCGACGCCGAGCGGGAATTCGAACTGCTGCTGAGCGTCGAGCCGGCGGTGGTGCGGGAAGCCGCCGAGACCGCGGCCGCGCTCGCCGCCCCGCTCGCCCCCGACGTGGCGGAGCGCTCGCGCGGATACCTGGAGCAGCTCGCCCCGCCGCGGGCCGAGTCCCAGCTGCGGCTCTCCAGCTCGATCACCGCGCGACTGCTCTCGTCACTCAGCCAAAGCTTGAACCGGGACGAAAAGGGGAAGCCAGGACCATGACCATCGCCGGAATCTGCGAGCTGGTCCTGGAGACCGACGAAGTCGATCGCCTCCGGGGCTTCTACGAAGAGAAGCTGGGGCTGAGGCAGATCCTCGCCGAAGACGGGGGCCGGGTCTGGCTCGGGGTCGGCGAGCGCTGCCGGCTCGGCATCTGGTCGCCGGGCGAGAAGGAGTACTCCGACCGCGGCGGCCGCCATGTGCACTTCGCCTTCTCCGTCGGCGCCGACGGGCTCGACGCCCTCAGCGGAAGGCTGCGCGAGCACGGGGTCGAGGTCGAGGGCCCGATCGAGCACGAGGGCGGCGACCGCTCGGCCTACTTCTTCGACCCGGCCGGAAATCGAGTCGAGATCTGGGACTTCTTCCACGACGGCGACGGCGCCGAGAACGGCGTGATGGCGCTGGCGGAGGGTGAAGATGGCGCGTAACCGAGTCCACATCGACGCCTCCCCCGGGGATGTCTTCGCTGTCCTCTCCAACCCGCACTGCTATCCGGAATGGGTGGTCGGCGCCGCCGGCATCCGCGACCACGACGAGAACTTTCCCGAGGTTGGTTCCCGCTTCCACCACAAGGTCGGAAGCTGGCCGATCGGTCTCAACGACCACACCGAGGTGATCGAGGTCGACCCGCCCCACCGGATCGCGCTGCAGGCGAAGGCGCGGCCACTGGGCACCGCGACGATCGCGATCGACCTCGAGGAGAGCGCCGGCGGGACGGAGCTGACGATGGAGGAGGTTCCGGGCGACCGCCTCACCTCCCTGGTTGCCGGCAACCCGGTCGCCGACCAGGCGCTGCGGGTTCGCAATGCCGAGGCGCTGTCGCGGCTGAAGCGGCTGGTCGAGGGCACCCCGGAAGGCAACCCGATGAAGGAGCGCTCGCTGCCCGGCCAGCGAGTCCTCGTCACCGGTGGCAGCAGCGGCATCGGCCTCGCCGTCGCCGAGGCGCTGGTGCGCGAAGGCGCCGAGGTGGCGATCCTCGCCCGCAACGAGCTCGGCCTCGCCGCGGCGAAGCGCAAGCTTGCCGAGCAGGGCGGCGAGGCGATCACCGTCGTCGCCGACGTCACCGACCGCGAGGCGCTCAGCGCTGCCGTGGAGAAGGCAGTAAAGGAGCTCGGAGGGCTCGACGTCCTCGTCACCTCGGCCGCCAGCCTCTCCTTCGGCCGCTTCACCGAGACCGACCCGGAGGACTTCAAGCAGACCGTCGACACCGTCCTGGGCGGCGCCGTCGACACGGTCCGCGAGGCTCTTCCCCACCTGGAGCGCTCGCGCGGCGCGGTCGTCTGCGTCGGCTCGATCGCGTCCCTGATGCCGCTGCCGGGGATGGCCGCCTACACCGCTTCCAAGCACGGGCTCGTCGGGTTCCTCGACACGATCAGGGTCGAGCTCGAAGAGGGCGGCTCCTCGGTGACGATCTCGGTGGTCCACCCCGGCGCCGTCGACACCCCGCTCTGGAACAACCTCGAGAGCTCGACCGGGCTGCTGCCGCCTCAACCGCCCTTCCCCTCCGTCTACTCGCCGGACTCGGTGGCCGAAGCGGTCGTTTCCACGATCCGCCACCCCCGCGACGAACTTGTCGCCGGGGGACTCGCCCGCGCCCAGGTCTTCTTCTACTCCTACTTCGGCAGCCTCGCCAAGCGGGCGATGCAGGCGCTGGCACGGCTCGAGCACACGGCCGGCGACCGCCCGGCGGGGGAAGGTGCCCTGCGTGACGGCAAGAGCGCGGGCAGGACCGACGGCGGGTTCGGCGGGCGCCCCAGCGTCGCCGTCAAGGCGCTCGGCGCCTGGGACGGGATGCTGAGGGCGATCGGGCGCGGCTGAGGATGGATGCCCCGGGTATAGGGCTCGGGTGAAGACCGACGCCGTCGTCGTCGGCGCCGGGCCGAACGGCCTGATCGCCGCCAACCACCTCGCCGACGCCGGCTGGGACGTGGTCGTCTGCGAGGAGCAGCCCGAGCCGGGCGGCGCCGTCCGCAGCGGCGAAGTCACTGCGCCGGGCTTCGTCCACGACCTCTACAGCGCCTTCTACCCGCTCACCCTCGCCTCCCGCTACGTCAAGCCGCTAGAGCTCGAGTCCTACGGGCTCAACTGGCTGAGCGCCCAGGGGGTCGTCGCCCACCCCAGCGCCGACGGGCGCTGCGCCCTGCTCTCGATGGACCTGGAGGAGACCTGCGCCTCCCTCGACTCCTTCGCTCCGGGCGACGGCGACGCCTGGCGGCGGCTCTTCGAGCTCTGGCGCAAGGCCGGGCCGCACCTGGTCGGGGCGCTGCTGACCCCGATGCCGCCGATCCGACCAAGCCTCGGGATGCTGAGCGCGCTCGGCCCGCGCGGGCTCGCCGACTTCGCCCGCTTCTCGCTGCTGCCGGCGCGGCGGATCGCCGAGGAGGACTTCCGCGGCGAGGGCGGCGGCTGGCTGATCGCCGGCAACGCCCTCCACGCCGACCTCACCCCCGACAGCTCCGGCGGCGGCCTCTTCGGCTGGGTCCTTTGCGGGCTCGGTCAGCAGCACGGCTACCCGGTCGCCGAGGGCGGCGCCGGGGAAATCACCGCGGCGCTGGTGCGGCGGCTGCGGGCCAAAGGCGGCGAGGTCCTCTGCGAGACGCCGATCGAGCGGATCGAGGTGAGGGGGCGCCGCGCCCGCGCCGCGATCGCCGCCGACGGCCGCCGCTTCGAGGCGAAGCGGGCGATCCTCGCCGACTGCGGCGCGCCGGCGCTGATGTTGAAGATGGTGCCGCCCGACGCTGTGCCCGAGCGGGTGCGCGAGGACCTGCGCCGCTACCAGTACGACAACTCGACCTTCAAGGTGAACTGGGCGCTGCGCGAGCCGATCCCGTGGACGGCGGAGGAGGCGCGGCGGGCGAGCACCGTCCACGTCGCCGAGGGGATGGACGGCCTGACGAAAGCGACGGTGATGCTCGCCGAGCGGACGATTCCCGCCGACCCTTTCCTCGTTCTCGGCCAGTACTCGATGGTCGATCCGTCACGCCATCCAGAGGGAGCCGAGACCGCCTGGGCTTACACCCACGTCCCCCAGAATCCGACCCGCGACGCCGGCGAGGAGGGGCTTCGCGGCGACTGGGACGGCGAGGATGCCGAGCGCTTCGCCGACCGCATGGAGGAGCAGGTGGAGCGGATGGCGCCCGGCTTCCGCAGTCGCATCGTCAGCCGCCACGTCCAGACCCCGCTCTACCTGGAGCGCTACAACCGCAACCTCGTCGGCGGAGCGATCAACGGCGGCACCGCCCAGCTCTACCAGCAGGCGATCTTCCGGCCCTACCCGGGGCTCGGCCGGCCGACCACGCCGGTGCGCGGCCTCTACCTGGCGTCGGCCTCGGCCCACCCCGGGGGCGGGTTGCACGGCGGCCCCGGCGGCAATGCGGCGCGGACGGCCCTGGCCCACGCCCGTCTACACCTGATCTAACACATTGCAAAAGTTTTCTTGCTTAAACGGCCGGGAGGCGTTATGACAAGAGCTTAAGGAACTGGCGCGCCACGCGCGTCGCACGAAAGGAACACATGATGAAGCACCTTAAGCATCCTTTTCTCGGAGTCCTCGCGGCCTTGCTACTGATCGCCACGTTCGGGGCCAGCCCTGCCTCGGCCGACGACATCTGCACAACCAACACCACACCGTGCAGCGCACCGATCACCACGTTTCAATCGAGTGCGTCCGGAAGTTCCGTCCTCGAGACTCTCGAAGGCACCACTCTCGCCACATGTGCAAGCAAGAACAACAAAGGAACCATCAAAAAGATTGGCAGTGCCATCATGATCATCCTCTCGATCATCGATTGGTTCGAATGCACGAGGACCGTTACGACCCTGAAAACCGGGAGCTTTGAAATCAACTGGACCAGTGGAACTCAAGGCTCAGTAGTGGGAAGAGAAACGGAAATAACAGTCAACGGCATCTTCGGCACTTCCTGCGTCTATGGCACCGGCGCCGGGACGACCATGGGCACCATCAGCGGCACGACCCTCACCTTCAACGCGAAAGTTCCTCGCACCGCAAGCAACTTCCTCTGCCCGTCAGAAGCGCGTTATACAGGCGTTGAGAAAATCACAAATCACAGCGCTGTCTTCATACACAACAGCTGATCTCGCTGCACACGGCCGTGCCTATGGGACGGCCGTGTGTCCCATCTCGCGGAGCGAGGCTTGGTCGGTTACCACTTTGGCGAAGTAGCCGAGTCGGGGACCGGAGTACTCGACTACTTCCAGCCCCGCATCTGCAACGAGCCGTCGGAGGGATCCGCGGGAGGTGAAGTGTGGGTCGCCGAAGAGCTCGCCCACTACGAGGCGGCCATCGGATTTGAGGACGCGGCGGATCTCGCTTAATGCAGCTGCTCGGTGAGGTATCTCGCCGAGGACGGCGGTGAGGATCACGCCGTCGATCGAAGCGTCCTCGTAGGGAAGCTGCGTGGCGTCGCCTTGGGTGGAGACGAGGTTGGTCAGCCCGCGGTCGGCGGCGACACGCATGGTGTGGTCAAGGAACTTCTGTTGGAGGTCGAACAGCTCCAGCGTTCCCTCTGGCCCCACCCATTCGGCCAGCTCGCAGCTGTAGTAGCCGGTGCCGACTCCGAGCTCCAGGAGGCGCTCGCCGGGCTGCGGCCGCAGTACTTCCTTCAGCCGGTCGCGGGTGATGAAGGGGTGCGGGGCTTCGACCCAGAAGCGCTGGCCGTAGGGGCAGGCGGAGGGGTTCTTACGCCACCACAGGGCAGCGGCCAGGGTCGCGGCTGCGGCTGCGCCGAGTAGGTGCCGCGCTCGCATCGCCCCGGCTAGGAGCCGGCGCCGAAGCCGACTCGGTGCTCGCCGGCCTCGACCCGGAGGAACTGGACTTTGCCGAGATAGAGGGCGATCGTCCCCTCCTCGGTCGGGAGGTCGTACCAGCCGCCCTGCTCGAGACGCGCCCGCAGGTCTTTGAGATCGCCGTCGGCAAGGCGGGTGGAGATCACCTGCCCGCCCTCGAAGCCGATCTCGACTCGCTGCGCGTCTGCCATCAGTGACCTCCTGCGGGTTCGACGATCTCGGTCAGGACCCCGCCGGTCGAGCGGGGGTGGAGGAAGGCGACGCGGCTGTCGCGGATGCCGACCCGCGGCTCGGAGTCGATCAGCCGCAATCCGGCGGCGGCGAGCTTCTCCAGGGTGGCGTCGATGTCGTCGACCGCGTAGGCGACGTGGTGCAGGCCGGGGCCGTTCTTGGCCATGTACTTGCCGACGGGGGTGTCGGGGCCGAGCGGCGCCAGCAGCTCGACGTGGCCGTCGCCGACGTCGAGCAGGACCGCCTCGACCCCCTGCGACTCGACGGTCTCGCGGTGGGCGAGCTCCATCTCGAAGCTCTCGCCGTAGAGGGCGATCGCGGCATCGATCTCCTCGACGGCGACTCCGATGTGGTCGATGCGGCCGAACACGAGGCGGGAGTCTATGCGGCCTCGGCCCGAAGGATCTCCTCCAGCGCCGCGACGGCGACCTCGAGCTGCTCGGGAGTCGGCTCCTTGGTCGCCCAGTGGCGCTGGATCTCGCGGCCGGGGGTGTGGAAGGCCTCGGCCAGGGGGTCGCCGTGGTGGCGGTCGCTCCAGGCGAACATCTCGACCGCGAGCGAGGCACCGCCGAGGCCGACGCCGGCGCGGGCGGCGTTGCTCGGCTTCTCGACCAGCCTCTCCAGCAGCACGGTGCCGCCGGCGGAGAGCAGCATCATCGGGACGATCAGGTTGGAGCCGCAGCGGTCGTGCTCTTTCGGCACCGAGGCGACCTCGTCGACCATGCCGCGCTCGTAGGCGGCGATCGTCTTGTGCTCGGCCCCGTGGTAGGCGGCGAGGTCGCGGTCGGCCAGGGCCACCAGCGCCGGCACCACGCCGATCGCCTGCACGACCCCCTCGCGCAGCGCCGTCGCCGGCGCCCGCTTGCGCAGCACCGAGCTGGCGAAGATCGTGGTCGCGGCCGCGGCCAGCACCCGGCGGTCCTCGAACGGCATCCGGGCGGACGGCAGCCGCCGGCGGGCGAGCGGCAGGACCAGCATCGCCTCCGCCAGTTTCACCGGCCCGCGCAGGCCCGGCAGCTTCGCCACCAGGCCCGGCGCCAGCTCCGGCTTGCGCTCGGAGGCGACTTCGATGCCGCCGTCGGGCTTGCGCACCGCCGCCGCCCAGTGGGTCGGGCCGTGGATCAGCAGCCCGTTGCGCAGGGCCATGCCGCCGAGGCGGAGCTTCTCGGGCTGTTTCTCGGGCACCCGCCCACGATAGGCGATCGGGTTTACCGCCCCTAAAACTTGAGGGCGTCGAGCCCAGTCCGCTCGACGCCCTCGTTCCCCCTGTTTGTGCAACAGGCCCGGCCGGAGGCCCCCAGTCCTGGCCTCCTGGCCGGGGTGTCGGTTCTCCCTGGCTTAGCTTGGGAGTCCGGCCTTATAAACACCGAAGGCGTACTGGAAGTTGCGCCGTTGCTTTACGCGTTGTCTAATTTCTTCTTAAGTTCTGTCACCCGCCGATTCAGCTCCTCCTCGAAGCCGCGATCGGTCGGCTCGTAGAAGCGGCGGCCCTGCAGCTCCTCGGGCAACAGCGGCTGGTCGCTGACCCCGCCCGGCTCGTCGTGGGGGTAGCGGTAACCCTCGCCGCGGCCGAGCGCGGCGGCGCCGGGATAGTGGGCTTCGCGGAGGTAGTCGGGGGGAGTCTTGGCGCCATGGGCGCGAACCTCGGCGCGGGCGGCGGAGAGGCCCTTGTGGGAGGCGTTGGACTTCGGTGCCAGGGCGAGGTAGACGGCGGCCTGGGCGAGGTTGAGGGCGCACTCGGGGAGGCCGACGCGGTCGACCGCCCGCGCCGCGGCGTCGGCGACGAGCAGCGCCTGCGGGTCGGCGTTGCCGACGTCCTCGGAGGCGAGGATGACCATCCGGCGGGCGATGAACCGCGGGTCCTCGCCGCCCTCCAGCATCACCGCCAGGTAGTAGAGCGAGGCGTCGACGTCGGAGCCGCGCGTCGCCTTGATCCAAGCGGAGATGAAGTCGTAGTGGCGGTCGCCCTGGCGGTCGTAGTCGATCGCCTTGCGCTGCATCGCGTCTTCGACCGCGGCGACATCGACCGCAGCCGCCGTCGAGCCCACCCCGCTGTGTCCGATGTCGGCTACGCGTTCGACGGCTCGCTCCAGGGCGCCGAGGGCCACCCGGGCATCGCCGCCGCTGCGCTGCGCCAGCATCTCCAGCGCCTCGGGCGTCACCTCGGGTGGATTCGCGATCCCGCGGTCGGGATCGCTCAGCGCCCGCCGCAGCAACTCTTCCACCTGCGCCGGCTCCAGCGGCCGCAGCTCGTAGACCTGGGCGCGCGAGAGCAGCGCCGAGTTGACCTCGAAGTAAGGGTTCTCGGTGGTCGCCCCGATCAGCGTCAGCGTCCCGTCCTCGACCGCCGGCAGCAGCGCGTCCTGCTGGGCCTTGTTGAAGCGATGGATCTCGTCGAGGAAGAGGATCGTCGGCCGCCCGTTCGCCCGCCGCCGCTCCCGCGCCCGCTCGATCACCCCGCGGATCTCCGCTTTGCCCGCGTTCACCGCCGACTCCTCCTCGAAGGCCCCCTGCGCCCCCGAAGCCGCGATCCGAGCCAGCGTCGTCTTACCCGCCCCGGGCGGCCCGTAGAGGATCGCGCTGTGCGGCTTGCCGCCCTCGATCGCCGTCCGCAGCGCCGACCCCTCGCCGAGCACATGCTCCTGCCCGATCACCTCGTCCAGCGAGCGTGGGCGCATGCGTACGGCCAGCGGCGCGTCCGCGGGAACCTCGGTCCCGGGTTCCCGCGACTGCGAATCCGCCGCGTCGCCCGTGTCGAAAAGCTGATCGGCCACCGTAGAATCGAAGTATGGAGAGCGCAACGGCAGTTCAGACGGCCCCGTCCACCTCGACCCTCGAGTCGTTCAACCCGGCGACCGGGGAGCTGGTCGGCACGGTGCCGACGATCGTGCCCGAGGAAGTGCAGGGGATCGTCGACGAAGTGGCGCGGATCCAGCCGGCCTGGGCGGAGCTGCCGGCGAAGACGCGGGCCGAGTACCTGCTGCGGGCGGCGGAGGCGCTGCTCGACGACATCGACGAGATCGCCGAGCTGCTGACCCTGGAGCAGGGCAAGCCCCGCAACGAGAGCTACACGATGGAGCTGCTGCCGACCGTCGACGCCCTCCACTGGTGCGCGAAGCAGGGCCCGAAGATCCTCGCCGACGAGAAGGTCCGGATGACGCAGGCTTTCGCGCTCTCGAAGAAAAGCCGCTTCAGCTACGAGCCGATCGGCGTCGTCGGGGTGATCGCCCCCTGGAACTACCCCTGGTCGATCCCCTTCGGCGAGGTTGCGATCGCGCTGATGGCCGGCAACGGCGTGGTGCTGAAGCCGGCGAGCCTGACGCCGCTGCTGGGCGAGCGGATCGCCAAGGTCTTCGAGAAGGGCGGGCTGCCCGAGGGGCTGGTCCGGGTCGTCCACGGCGGCGGCCGGATCGGCGATGCGCTCTGCCGCTCCTCCGTCGGCAAGGTCTTCTTCACCGGTTCAGTTGACGTCGGGCGGGTGGTCGGCGAGGTCTGCGCCGGCGAGCTCAAGGGCAGCGTGCTGGAGCTCGGCGGCAAGGACCCGATGATCGTCTGCTCCGACGCCGACCTCGACAACGCGATCTCCGGCGCCGTCTGGGGCGGCTTCGCCAACGCCGGGCAGACCTGCTCGGGGATCGAGCGCGTCTACGTGATGCGCGACGTCGCCGACCGCTTCACCGAGGGCGTCGTCCGCGAGGCCGAGAAGCTGCGGGTCGGCAACCCGATCGAGTGGGAGACCGCGATCGGCCCGATGACCTCCGAGGAGCAGTACGGGATCGTCGTCGAACTGATCGAGGACGCGGTCGCTTCCGGCGCGACCAAGCGCTGCGGCGGGCCGGTCGACCCGCCCGGGCTCGAGGCCGGGCGCTACATCGCGCCGACCGTCCTCACCGGCGTCACCCATGAGATGCGGATCATGCGCGAGGAGATCTTCGGCCCGGTGCTGCCGATCGTCGTCGTCGACTCCGAGCAGGAGGCGATCGACCTCGCCAACGACTCCGAGTTCGGCCTCGGGGCCTCGGTCTGGACCAAGGACCGCCGGCGCGGCGCCCGCATCGCCCGGCGGATCGAGTCGGGGATGGTCTGGGTCAACGACCACTCCTTCAGCCACGGCACCTGCCAGTGCGCCTGGGGCGGGGTCAAGGACTCGGGCCTCGGCCGCTCGCACTCGAAATTCGGCTTCTACGAGTGCGTCAACATCAAGAACAACGTCTGGGAGCCCGGCCTCGCCCGCGACTTCTGGTGGCACCCCTACGACCAGACCCTCGGCGACGCCGTCCGCGCCTCCGCCCGCATCCTCTACGGCAAGGGCGAGGTCCGCGCCAAAGCCCTGCGCGAGGGCATGGGCCCGCTGCTCAAGGTCGGCCGGCGGACGCTGCAGAAGCGCCGCAGCTGAGACGTCCGCGACCAGTGGTCGCTTGAGCACAGAGGAGTGGTCCCAACTGACCGCTCACCGCGCACTTGGGGAGAATCCACCGCGTGAGCGAGGTGATCGAGCTGCGCGGCCTGCGTCGGGAATTCGGCGAACGGGTCGCTTTGGATGGCGTAGACCTATCCCTGGGGCCCGGTGAATCCCTGATCGTCCTCGGGCCCAACGGCGCCGGGAAGACGACGCTGCTGCGGGTGCTGGCGACGCTGCTGCGGCCCAGCGGCGGTGAGGTGCGGGTGCTCGGCTGCTCGCTGCCGGACGAGGCCTGGAAGCTGCGCGGGCGGATCGGCTACCTCGGCCACGAGCCGCTGCTCTACCGCGACCTCTCCGGGCGCGAGAACCTGCGCTTTCAGGCGCGCCTGCACGGGATCGAGCCCGCCGCCGCCGAGGCCCGAATCGAGGAGCTGCTGCGGGCGGTCGGGATGGAGCGGCGCGCCGACGAGCGGGTCGCCGAGCTCTCGGCCGGGATGCGCCAGCGCCTCTCGATCTGCCGCTGCGTCCTCCACGGGCCGGAGCTGCTGTTGCTCGACGAGCCCGACTCCAACCTCGACGTCGAGGGGCGCGAGCTGGCACGCGAGCTGATCGGCCCCGGCGCCGGCACCCGCGTCGTCGTCACCCACGACCCCGAGCGCCACCTCCCCGAGGCCGACCAGGTGCTGCGGCTCGGGATCGGCGAGGCGGCGGTGGTCTCGTGACCCCTTCCCGCGCCGCCTTCGCGGCGATCCTCGCCAAGGACCTGCGCTCGGAGCTGCGCACGCTGCAGTCGCTGCCCGCGATGGCGCTGTTCAGCGTCACCACCTTCGTCATCTTCCGCTTCGGCCTCGACCGCACCAGCCTCTCCGGCAGCCTCGCCGCCGGGGTGCTCTGGGCGACGCTGCTCTTCGCCGCCGTGCTCGGGATCAACCGCCTCTTCGTCGCCGAGCGCGAGGAGGGCGGCTTCGACGCGATCCGCCTGGCGCCGATCGACCGCAGCGTCCTCTTCGGGGCCAAGGTCGCGGCGCTGATCGTCTACCTGGCGGCGCTGGAGCTGGTCGCGGTGCCGATCTTCGCGGTCTTCTTCCTCGACGGCGCCGGCGGCCTCGGCCCTCTCGTCGCCGTCCTCCTGCTCGCCGACCTCGGCCTCGCCGCCACCGGCACCCTGATCTCCTCGATGGCGGTCAACTCGCGCGCCCGCGACCTGCTGGTGCCGCTGGTCCTCCTGCCTCTGGTGGTGCCGCTGATGATCGCCGCGACCGGCGCCACCGAGCCGCTCCTGGCCCTGGGCGGTTCCTCCTACCACCGCTTCGGAACCTGGCTGATGGTGCTCGGCCTATACGATTTGATCTTCGGCCTGGTCGGCTACGCCGTCTTCGACTTCCTGCTCGAGGACTGACCGGGAACCACCCGTCCCCACTCCCTTCTGAGCATGTACGGCAAAGGACTGAAGCCCCTCTCGATCGCCACCGTGGCGATGCTCGCGCTATCGCTCTCGCTGGTCTTCTTCTACGCGCCGCTCGACGCCGACCAGGGCTTCATCCAGAAGATCTTCTACGTCCACGTGCCGCTGGCGATCGTGGCGCTGGTCGGGTTCATCGTCGGCGGCGTCTTCGCGATTGCCCACCTGCGCACGAACAACCGCAGGTGGGACGCCTACTCCTACGTCTCGATCCACATCTCGGTGATCTTCGGCGTCGCCGTCCTGATCACCGGCGCGATCTGGGCCAAGGCCTCATGGGGGCACTGGTGGGTCTGGGACGAGCCGACCCTGGTCAGCTTCCTGATCGTCTTCCTCCTCTACGCGACCTATTACCCCTTCCGCTACGCGATCGAGGACCGCGACCGCCAGGCGCGCTACGCCTCGGTCTTCGCGGTCACCGCTGGCGCCTTCGTGCCGCTCAACTTCATGGCGGTGCGGATGGCGCAGAGCCTCGTCCACCCGCGCACCTTCGCCACCGCCGAAGGCGGGATGCCCGGCGAGATGATGCTCACCTTCCTCTGCATGCTGGTCGCGATCGGGTTGTTGTGGACGACGCTGGTCAAATTCGAGCTGACGGCGAAGAGCGCCTCGGGGCAGGTCAAGCGCCTGCGGCGAGCGCTCGACGCGCCGGTCGGCGGCGGTTCCTCGCGGATCGCCCCGGAGGTGAGCTGATGCTGGAGCTCGCCGCCCTGCTGCCCCTCGCCGCCCCGGCGCTGCCGCTCGACGAGGCCGGCAAGTACGTCGCCGGCGCCTACGTCGTCTTCATGGTCCTGCTCGTCGTCTACGTCGCGATCATGGCGGCCAAACTTGGGCGGATCGAGCGCGAACTGAGAGACGTGGCCGCGATTGCCGAGGAGAAAAAAGAGGCCCAGGCCGCCCCCCGACGAGGAAGTGAGACGCCCTTGGCGTCTCGGGGGAGCGGAGGAGGCGGCACTGATGTCTGAGTTACTGGCCCTAGGCGTCTCGCACAAAACCGCGCCGCTCGACCTGCGCGAGCGCCTCTCGCTGACCGAGGGCCGGGCCGTCAGCGCCCTCGCCGAGCTGACCACGGCGAGCGGGATCCACGAGGCGGCGGCGATCTCGACCTGCAACCGGACCGAGCTCTACCTGATCGTCTCCGACCCGGTCGAGGCCGAGTCGACCGCGCTCGGGGTGCTGACCCGCCAGGCGGAGATCCGCCCGACCGAGCTGCTCGGCCACCTCTACTCGCTGCGCGCGACCGACGCCGCCCGCCACCTCCTGCAGGTGACCGCCGGGCTCGACTCGATGATCCTCGGCGAGGCCGAGATCCAGGGGCAGGTCAAACGCGCCTACGAGCTGGCGCTGGTCGAGGGCGCGACCGGGCCGATCCTCAACCGCCTCTTCCGCGGCGCCCTCTCGGCCGGCGGCCGCGCCCGCGAGGAGACCGGGATCAGCCAGAAGGGCGTCTCGATCCCCTCCGTCGCCGTCGAGCTGGCGCGGCGGGCGCTCGGCGACCTCTCCCGGAAGCGGGTCCTCGTCGTCGGCGCCGGCGAGACCGCCGAGCTCGTCGCCAAGGCGCTGGTCGCCCGCGGCGTCGCCACGGTCTTCGTCGCCAACCGCCACTACGACCGCGCGATCGGCCTCGCCCAGCGCTTCGACGGCACCGCGGTCCGCTTCGAAGAGCTGCCCGAGCAGCTGACAAGCGCGGACATCGTCGTCACGGCCACCAACTCGCCGCACCACATCATCGAGCAGGAAGGGCTGGAGCAGGTGATGGCGGCGCGGCCGGAGCGGGCGCTGCTGGCGATCGACCTGGCGGTGCCGCGCGACATCGACCCCGCCTGCCGCGAGATCCCGGGCGTCAGCGTCCACGACATCGACGACGTGCAGCAGATCGTCGAACGCAACGAGAGCGGCCGCGAGGCCGAGGCGCGGCGGGCACGGCAGATCATCGACGCCGAGCTCGACCGCTTCGAGCGCTGGCTCGCTTCGCTGGAGGTGGTGCCAACGATCAGCGCCCTGCGCGCCAGCAGCGACGAGATCGTGCGCCGGGTGCTGGCCGAGAACGAGGGCCGCTGGGAGAGCCTCAGCGAGGCCGACCGCGAGCGGCTGGAGACGATGGCGAAGGCGATCGCCTCGCGCCTCCTGCACGACCCGACCCTGCGGATCCGCCGCTCGGCCGGCTCCGACGAGGCCTACTTCTACGTCAGCGCCCTGCGCGAGCTCTTCGGCCTTGACGTCGAGACCGAGCCGGAGGGCGAGTCGCGGAGCAACGTGACGGAGCTTCGTCGCAAGAACCAGAAGGGCTGAGGTGCGGATCGCGACGCGCGGGAGCGCGCTGGCGTTGACCCAGGCGCGCTGGGTCGCGGACCGGCTCGGCGGCGCGGAGCTGGTCGAGGCGAGCTCGGACGG
Source organism: Solirubrobacterales bacterium (assembly GCA_035688825.1). Classification (GTDB taxonomy): domain Bacteria; phylum Actinomycetota; class Thermoleophilia; order Solirubrobacterales; family 70-9; genus VAYN01. The sequence continues at coordinate 34,559 of DASSMM010000074.1, forward strand.
GGAGCCGGGGGACAAGTCGCGCTTCGTCCGCGGGGTCGAGCGGGCCCTGCTGGCGGGCGAGGCCGAGATCGGCGTCCACTCCGCGAAGGACCTGCCGAGCGAGATGCCCGAGGGGCTGGAGATCGCCGGCGTGCCGAAGCGCGAGGACCCCGCCGACATCTGGATCGGCGTCGGCGACTCGCTGGAAACGGTGCCGGAGGGGGCGCGAGTCGGGACCGCGAGCCTGCGGCGCCGGGCGCAGCTGCTGGCGACGCGACCGGACCTGCGGGTCGAGGAGCTGCACGGCAACGTCGACACCCGCTTGCGCAAGCTCGCCGAGGGGGAGCTCGACGGGATCGTCCTCGCGGCGGCCGGTCTGCGCCGCCTGGGTCGGGAGAGCGAGATCGGCTTCGCGCTGCCGGCCGAGCAGATGTGCCCGGCGGCCGGGCAGGGGGCGCTGGCGCTGCAGGTCCGCTCCGACCAGGCGGAGGCCGGCGACGCCGCCGCCTCCGTCAACGACCTGAAGGCGATGCGGGAGCTGACCGCCGAGCGGACGGTGGTGGCGCTGCTGCAAGCGACCTGCAACACCCCGCTCGGGGTGCACGCGCGGGTCGAAGGCGAAGCGCTGGCGATCGACGCCTTCGTCGGCCTCCCCGACGGCAGCGAGTGGATCCGCGACCGCCACGAGGGCAGCGCTGAAGAGCCGAGCCTCGTCGGCGCCGAACTGACCCAGCGCCTCCTGGGCGCCGGCGCCCGCGACCTCCTCGACCGCGCGGAGGCACGCTCGTGAGCGGCCGGGTCTACCTGGTCGGTGCCGGGCCTGGCGACCCGGGGCTGATGAGCGTGCGGTCGCTGGAGCTGATCGCGGTCGCCGATGCGATCTTCTACGACCGCCTGATTCCGCCCGGCGCTCTCGCCGGAGCTCGCGAGGACGCCGAGGTCGTCTACGTCGGCAAGCAGCCCGGCGTCCCCTCGGTGCCGCAGGAGGAGATCGGCGAGCGGCTGATCGAGGCGGCCCGCGCGGGCAAGACCGTCGTCCGTCTCAAGGGCGGCGACCCCTTCGTCTTCGGCCGCGGCGGCGAGGAGGGCGAAGCGCTGCACGAGGCCGGCATCGAGTTCGAGGTCGTTCCCGGGATCACCGCCGGCGTCGCCGCCACCGCCTACGCCGGCATCCCCGTCACCCACCGCGACGACGCCTCCGCCGTCGCCTTCGTCACCGGCCACGAGGACCCGGAGAAGACCGAGAGCGCGCTCGACTGGGAGGCGCTCGCCCGCTTCCCCGGCACGCTCGTCTTTTACATGGGGGTGAAACGGTTGCCGGAGAACGCGGCGGCGCTGATCGAGGCCGGGCGCGATCCCGAGGAGCCGGCGGCGGCGATCGAACGCGGGACCATGCCAGGGCAGCGAACCGTCACCGCAACCCTGGGGACGCTCGCCGAGGCGGTGGAGCGCGAGGCGGTGAAGGCGCCGGCGCTGATCGTCGTCGGCGAGGTGGCGCGGCGGCGGGAGCAGCTCGGCTGGCTCGAGCGGCGACCGCTGCACGGGCGTCGCGTCGTCGTCACCCGCGCCCGCGCCCAGGCCAGCGGCTTCGCCCGGACGCTGCGCGAGCTCGGGGCCGACGTGGTCGAGCTGCCGGCGATCCGGATCGAGCCGCGGACCGAGTCGCAGGAGGTGCGCGACGCGGTGGAGCGGATCGGCCACTACGCCCTCGTCTGCCTGACCAGCCCCAACGGCGTCCACCTGCTCTTCGAGGCGATGCAGACGGCGGGACAGGACGCTCGCGCCCTTGCCGGCGCCACCGTCGCCGCAATCGGCCCCGGCACCGCCCGCGCCCTCGCCGCCCATGGCATCACCGCCGACGTGATCCCCGAGCGCTTCGTCGCCGAGGCGCTGGTCGAAGCGCTCGCCGAGGTCGAGGTCGAGGGCAAGCGCGTCCTCGTCGCCCGCGCCGCCGAGGCCCGCGACGTCCTCCCCGACGTCCTGCGCGAGCGCGGGGCCGAAGTCGACGTCGTCCCGCTCTACGAGACCGTCCGCGAGCAGCCCGACGAGTCCGAGGTCGAGCGTGCGCAAAGCGCCGACTACGTCACCTTCACCTCCTCCTCAACGGTTACCAACCTCGTCGAGGCCCTGGGCGACCGCTTCCCCAAGAACGCCCGCATCATCTCGATCGGCCCCGTGACCAGCGAGACCGCCCGCGCCGCCGGCCTCGAGGTAGCCGTAGAGGCCGAACGCCACGACATCGATGGCCTCCTCGACGCGGTTTTAGCCGACGCTTCGAGGTAGCGCGTGTCGCTTTTGTACGGCTATGCCTTACAAACTCGACATCGCCTCTTTCGGAGTCCCGCATCGTCACTTCAGCCGCACCGACTCGACCAACTCCCGCGCTCGTGAGCTAGCCGCAGCGGGCGCGCCCCACGGCACCGTCGTCACCGCCGCCGAGCAGACCGCCGGCCGCGGCCGCCAGGGCCGCACCTGGACCGCCCCACCCGACAAGGCCCTCCTCTACTCCGCCATCGTCCGCCCCCTCGAGGAGCGCCACACGATGCTCCCTCTAGCTGTTCCCCTCGCCGTCTGCGAGGCAGCCGAGCAACTGAACCCCGGCCTCGAGTGCAAGGTCAAGTGGCCCAATGACATCCACGTCGCAGGCCGCAAGCTGGCCGGAGTCCTGATCGAGGCCCGCCCTCAGGATGGCTGGGCGGTGATCGGCGTCGGCTTAAACCTCTCGATCTCCAAAGAGGAGTTCCCCCCCGAGCTCCAAAAGACCGCCATCTCGCTATTCAACCCCGGTCACTTGGGCGGAGGGAGGGGGTCCGCCGGACCCTCCCCGCTGTTGTCCGCCGGACCCCCTCCCTCCGCCCCCTCAGCGGCAACGGAAGTCCTCAGCCAACGCCTGCACAACTGGATCCAAGCGGAACCTGACGAAGTCCTAGAGTCCTGGCGCGAACGCGACGCCCTGCGCGGCCGCGAAGTCGAGTGGGAGGGCGGCTCAGGCGTCGCTGACGGCGTCGACGACCGGGGCTACCTCGTCGTCGTCACTCCCGGCGGGGACCGCATCGCCGTCGGCGCCGGCGAGGTCCACCTCACCCGCTTCTGAGCTCTTCGGCTTGCGCCGCCGCCGAGGCCGTTTCTCTTTCGCCTCCGCCTCCGGCGCGTTCCCGTTCTCGCTCTGGCCGTTCTCGCCCTGCGCCGCGCCGCCGCGCTTGCGCTTGCGCCGGCGCTTGCCGCCCTTGGGGAAGTTCTTCAGCAGCTCGCGCGCGACCGCCGACGGTTTCCGCGCCATCCGCATCCGCGCCCCGCGCAGGACCTCCTCGCCCTCCGGGGTATGGGAGACGGCCGCCGCCAGCAGCGCCACCGCCAGCCGCCGGTCCTGTTTGCGCGCCGCGTGGACGAGCCGGCGCGCGTTGCGCCCGTGCGCGCGGCCGGAGGAGTTGACCAGCAGCCCCAGCAGGCGCTTGGTCTCCGGCCAGCGCTGGACCGCGTACTCCTCGTGCAGTTCGCGGGTGTAGGAGGCGAGCCGCCAGACCCACGCCTGGGCCTGGTCGCGGCGGCCGATCCGCTTGTCGATCAGCGCCTGCAGCAGCGTCTTCGTCCCCGCCCGTTTGTCCTCGCGGCTCCAGGTGCCGACGATGTCGATCGCGTCGTCGAAGGCGTCGGCGTCGCCGAGGTCGGCGATCTCGCCCAGCGCTTTCAGCCGCAGCTGCGCATTGCGGTTGCGCTGCACGCAGGTGAGCAGGAAGCGGCGGCGCAGCTCCTTGGTGCTGTCGTTCTGCAGCATCGCCCGCGCCCGCCGCCAGCCCTGGGTGTTGACCCGCGCGCCGGCCAGCGCCGCCCAGGCGTGCTGCTCGGGGTAGTCGAGGTTCTCGACCGCGATCCGCCAGATCTCCCGTTCCAGCACCTCCATCCGCTTCTCCTCGGAGTCGGAGACGGGGACGATCCGCCGCTCGACCCGGACCTTGCGCCCGCGCCCGCGCCGCACCGGCCCGACGACGATCGCGCCGCCGCGGTAGACGTCGCGGTCGAGCAAGCTGTGGAGGGTGACGATCGTCTCGTCGTGGGTGGTCGCCGGGTGGACGAAGTCGA
>DASSMM010000075.1:0-13286 GCA_035688825.1 Solirubrobacterales bacterium
GGATCGGCGAGCCCGCGGCCCGCGGCCAGCTCCGCGCCGACAGCGACGGCACGCTCGACCGCCTTGCGCAGGCGGCGCTCATGCATTCGCTTGGCGCGGCGGAACAGGTCGGCGTGGAAGAACCCGTCGGACTGCAGGAACCCGACGAGCTCGTCGGTGCGCAAGTCGAGGCCGACCGCGTCGAGCCAGGCGCGCACCAGCCGGCGCGCGTCCTCGGGCCCGAGGTCCGCTCCGATCGCACCGCGGCGAGCGTCGCCCTCGCGCATGACGCGGTCGACCATCTTGAGCACGGTCGCTGGGTCCGGCGGGTCGGCCGGCCCGTCGCCGAGGACCCGTGAGGCCAGCCCGAGCGCCGCGTGCGCCCACTTGGCCGCGCTGCCCTGCTCGCCGCAAGCCTCGGCCTCTCCCCGCCGCAGCCACCCCAGAAACTCTTCCGGCGTCGCGGCCGCGGGCGCCTCGGTGAAGGTGCGGCCGATGTCGACGCCGGCATGGTCGTCGGAGCCGCCGATGCCGGTGCCGCCGTGGGTCTCGATGTAGACCACGGCGGGCATGTTCAGCTCGGCGGCCCGCGAGCCGTTGCGGACCTCCCAGATCGGGAACAGCTCCGCCAGTCGCCGCCGGTGGCGCCGGGTCAGCGGCGCGGCGACGTTGAAGAACGGGTGCGCCAGGGCACAGACGATCCCCCGCTCGTGAAGGTATGCGGCGCAGGCTTCGACATCGCCGGAATGGGCCTGCAGCCACTCGTGATCTCCGGGATCGATCCCGTAGGTGAGGATGTGCACCGCCTGGGGCTCGCCGGCGAAGCGGGCGGTCAGCTCCTCGGAGATGAAGCAGTCGGGACGATCGGCGAGCTCGAGGCAACCGTCGATCGTGTCGTGGTCGGTGATCGTGACGAAGTCCATCCCCCGCCGCTTGGCGAGCTCGTAGACCTCCTGCGGCGGCGTCGCGCACTCCGGCAGGCCCAACGACCGCTGCACCCCCAGCTTCGAGAGCTGCGAGGCAGTCGAGTGGCAATGCATGTCAACACGGGAAGTCATCGGTGTCTCCCTATTTCGAATCTCTCTGTCACCTACAGAGTTCGCGATCGCCGCCGCGGAGATGTGAAAAGGCAGAGAACGAAAAACCGGCACCGGGCCAAAGCCCGATGCCGGTCTGGGAGGAACTGCTGCCTCTGGCTACAGAGAAGCGACTGCTTTGAGACCCGCCTGTTTGACGACCTTGGGCAGCGGCGCGAAGTCAAGCGCGGCGCCATATTTCTGGCCGATAGTCAGGCAGTAGTTGGCGAACTGCTGCAGGAACCCCTTCTGCTTCGCGTCACGGGGGATGATCGCGTAGGTGAAGGTCGAGATCGGGTAGGCGATCGTCGCCTTCTTCGGGGGGTTGGTGATGCTGACCGCGTTGTCCGAGCCCAGCTTCGTCACGGTCGAGGCGGCGCTCGCGATGTTCGGGATGTTCGGGAGCTCGTAATTCCCGGCGTTGTTCTGAACCGCGGCGGCGTGGACGCCGGAGGCGATCAGGTAGTAGGCCGAGATGTAGCCGATCGCACCCGGGGTTTTCGTCACCGTCGCGGTGATGCCCGAGTTGCCTTTGGCGCCGACGCCGGCTTTGAAGCCGACGGTGGTCGCGTAACCGACTTCGCTCTTCCAGGCGGGGCTCACCTTCGAGAGGTAGTTGGTGAACGCATAGGTGTCACCCGAGCCGTCGCTGCGGAAGACCGGGGTGATGGTCAGACCCGGCAGCTTTGCGCCTTTGTTGACTGCCTTGATTTTCGGATCGTTCCACTTGGTGATCGTGCCGAAGTAGATGCCGGCGATGATCTTGCCGGTCAGGTTCAGCTTCTTCACCCCCGGGATGTTGAACCCGAGGCCGGTGGCCGAGAGGGCCCACGGAACCTGGACGCAGCCGTTGCAGGCGGCAGCCTGTTCAGGCGTCATCGGCGCGTCGGAGGCACCGAAGTCGACGGTTCGCGCGGTGATCTGGGCGATACCGGTGCCCGACCCCACGGCTGAGTATTTGACGGGGATGCCTTCTTTGATTTCGAAGTTGGTGATCCAGTTCGCCATCAGCGGAGCGACCAACGTCGAGCCGGCGCCCGTAACCGCGGCAGAGGCTGCGGCCGCCGTCACCGAGGCCATAGCTCCTACCGCCGCGAGGGCCGCGATCAGCAGTACAAGCAACCTGTTGCGAAGCAATGGGATTCCTTTCCAGTGGATTGACGGCGCAAGCCTCCACAGAAAGATTCACAAAGGTGTGTCAATTCCGTGAAAGAGCGAAGTAACAAATCAGTTACAAGAAAGTGACCCCTCTTTCTTAGGGTGCGCGCGATGAGCGCCTCCACCTCTGCCGCCGGCCGCGTCCCCGAGCGCGGCGCCCGCGTCAGCGATCTGCGCAAGCGCGTCGATACTTTCGGAGACCGAGCCCTGTTCGGAATCTGCCTGCTCGCGGCTTTGGCCGCCGGTGCGATCATCGTCTTGGTCGGCTACCAGGTCGTCCACGGGGCCTCGCCGGCGATCTCGAAATTCGGCCTCGGCTTCCTCACCGACACCGTGTGGCAACCCAACTTCGGCGTCTTCGGCGCCGGCTCGCTCCTGTTCGGCACCGCCGTCACCTCGGCATTCGCCCTGCTGCTGGGGGCGCCGATCGCGATCGCGATCGGCCTCTTCCTCACGCTCCTGGCCCCGAAGGGGCTGGGCGCGGTGATCGGCCCCTTGGTCGAGCTGCTGGCGGCGATCCCGAGCGTCATCCTCGGCTTCTGGGGCCTGCTGGTCCTGGCGCCGTTCGTGCAGTCGAAGCTCGAGCCGTTCCTCCACAGCACCTTCGGCTTCATCCCGATCTTCGGCACCCAGGAAACGACCGGGCTCAGCGTCTTCACCGCCAGCCTGATCCTGACGATCATGGTGATCCCGATCATCGCCTCGATCTCCCGCGATCTCTTCCGGTCGGTGCCGGCCGAACTGCAGGACGGGGCCGCCGCCCTCGGCGCCACCCGTTGGGAGGTCGTCCGCGGAGTCGTCCTCCCCACCACCTCCTCGGGCGTGGTCGCCGCCTGCATCCTCGGCCTCGGCCGCGCCCTCGGCGAGGCGATCGCCGTCTCACAGGTGATCGGCGCCGGCTCGGAAATCCAGGCCTCGCTGTTCAAAACCGGCGACACGCTCGCCTCCCGGATAGCCCTCCAGTTCCCCGGAGCCCTGACCGAACTGCACAAGGCCTCGCTCTTCTACTGCGGCGTGATCCTGCTCGTGATCGGCCTCGGCGCAAACCTGATCGCGAGCTGGATCGGCCGCCGCTTCAGCTACGGCGGTGCGGTCGGCTGATGAGCGAGCAGCTGACCCCGGACCCGACGGCGCCGTTGACGCCGAGCGGGAACCTGCGCCGGCGCCGCATCGTCAGCCGCGGCGCCGAGGTTGCGGCCACCGCGGCGGCCGTGGCCGCGATCGCCGTCCTCGCGATCGTGATCTGGACCGTGGTCGCCCGCGGTGCAAAGGCGATCGATCTCGACTTCATCTTCACCGGCTATCCCACCGGAGTCGGGCCGATGCTGCTGGGGACGATCGTCATCGCCCTCGTCGCCACGGCGATGGCAATGCCGTTCGGAGTCTTGATCGCCCTCTTCCTCACCGAGTACGCCGGCGCCAGGGGCACCCGCCTGCTCAAGCTGACGCTCGACCTGCTCAACGGCCTGCCCTCGATCATCCTCGGGCTCTTCGTCTTCGCCCTCCTCGTCGACCACAAGCAGCAGTCGGCCTTCTCCGGGTCGCTGGCGCTGGCGATCATCGAGCTGCCGCTGATCGCCCGCGGCTCCCAGGAGGTCCTGCAGCTGGTGCCGCTAGGGCTTCGCGAAGCCTCCGACGCGCTCGGGGTCGCCCGCTGGCGCTCGGTGCTGACGGTGACGCTGCCGACCGCGATCGGCGGGATCGTCACCGCCACCGTCCTCGCCGTCGCCCGCGCCGCCGGCGAGACCGCGCCGCTGATCCTCACCACCTCGGTCTTCGACCCGAAAGCGTTCTCGGTCAACCCCTTCGAAGCGCTGCCGAACGTCCCCACCTGGATCTACAAACTCTCCGAAGAAGGCAACCCCGAAGGCTTCACCGAAGCGTGGGGGATGTCGCTCCTCCTCGTCTCCTTCATCCTCTTCGCGAGCCTCGGCGCCCGGGCGCTCTTGGCCCGCAGCAAACGAAAGTTGAGCTCATCATGAACAGCCGCGTCGACCTCGCCCAGGATGCCGGTCAGCAGGTTCCCTCGCGAGTACGGATCCAGACCGGCTTGCCGGGCGGCCGCACCGCGACGACGGTGGAAGCGCAGCCGTTGGTTGCGCCGGAGCTCGTCTTCGACTCCCGCGACGTCTCGATCTTCTACGGCTCCAAGCAGGCGCTCGCCGGTGTCACCCTTGGCATCCGCCACGGCCAGATCACCGCCCTTATCGGCCCCTCGGGCTGTGGCAAGACGACCTTCCTGCGCAGCCTCAACCGGATGAACGACCCGGTGCCCGGCTTCCGGATCGAGGGCTCGATCCTCTACCACGGCCACGACATCTACGGCTCCAACGTCGATCGGGTGGAGGTGCGGCGGCGAATCGGGATGGTCTTCCAGAAACCGAACCCGTTCCCGAAGTCGATCTACGACAACGTCGCCTGGGCGCCGCGCAACCTCGGCCTGCGCCGCGGCCTCGACGAGCGGGTGGAGAAAGCGCTGCGCGGCGCCGCCCTCTGGGACGAGGTGAAAGACCGGCTCAAGGACAGCGCCCTCGGTCTCTCGGGCGGCCAGCAGCAGCGCCTCTGCATCGCCCGCGCGATCGCGATCGAGCCCGACGTCCTCCTCCTCGACGAGCCCGCCTCGGCCCTCGACCCGATCGCCACCGGCGCGATCGAGGACCTGATGCACAGCCTCAAAGGCCGCTTCACCATCGTCATCGTCACTCACAACATGCAGCAGGCAGCCCGCGTAGCCGACCGCACCGCCTTCTTCAGCCTCGAGACCGCCGGCCCCAAGCCCGTCGGCACCCTGATCGAGGTAGACGAGACCGGGAAGATCTTCAGCGAGCCCCGCGACCCCCGCACCCGCGACTACGTAACCGGCCGCTTCGGCTGAGGCGACTCAGCGTTTGAGGATCTCGTCGCCTGAGACTTGGGTGAGCAGCGGCTTGCCGCACTGCCAGCAGAAGGTGGCGCCGCTCGAGTGGGGGGAACCGCAGCCGGCGCAGACGCCGGCGGTGCCGGTCTGCTCCATGCGGAGGATCCGTTCGACCTCGGCCAGTTCGGCGTCGGCGTCTTGGAGGGGAACGGCGCGTTTGACGATCACCTCGACGTCGATGCTGTTGCGGACGGCCATCTCGTAGACGAGGCCGCCGAGGTCCCACTGCAGCTCGGCGACTTTGGCCACGAGCTGCTCGCGCCGGCGCTCGAGGTCGACGATGAACTCTTCGCCGTAGGCGGAGCTCAGGGCCGCCGGCGCGGAGCCGTTCGCCGCGGGGTTCTGCTGACCGGTCGTCTGCGAAGGGGTTGGAGCGCGGCGGAAGCGGTCGACGAGCCTCATTCGAAGAAGGTCCCTTCGAACTTGCCGTTGTCGCCGCAACCGGCGACGCCGGGGTCGCATTCGCCGCCGATCTTCTGTTCGGGCGGGGCGATCTTCACTCCGGGAGCCGGTTCGTAGACTTCTTCGACCGCCTTCGTGGTGCCGCTGCTGCCGGTCTCGAGCTTCTTTTTCGCCTTCTTCTGCGTCGCCGTTTTCGGCTTGTCAGAAGCCGCGGCGGCGTTGCCGTCCTTTGCCTTGCCTCCGCCTGCTTTCGCGGTCGAGGCCACTTCGCCGCCACCGCCGCCGACCGTGATCACCTGCGGGGCCGGGGCAGCCGCGTTGCTCGCGCCGCCATCGCCGGAGCGGCCGATCAGCACCCCGACGCCGATCGCCAGGATCAGGGTCGCAACGCCGGCGACCAGGGAGGCGTTGGCTGACATGAAGGGGCGGCGGTCCGGAACCGGTGCCGCAGCCACAGCGGTCTCGGCCGGCGCCGGCTGCTTCGCCGACTCCATGAAGACCACCGCGTCCATGAAGGGCAGGCGGGGGTCGCCCCGCCGGTGCCCGCAGGCCAGGCAGTAACGCTGGTCGGGGGCGAGGGAGGCGCCGCAGTTGGGGCAATTGTCGCCGCTGCCGGCGATCGGGTTGCGCACGGGGCCATTCTCTGGATGCGAACCCACCTCAATGTTGAAGAGTTGTGAAAACGGTGTGGCAACCGCGCAGGTACAAAATCTTCACAACTGTGCGGTGACCGGCACGGAGAATCACCCCACACGTGACCGGCAAGAACTGTTCGGAGTGCGGGGCCGCGCGAGCACCCGATCAGCGTTACTGCCTCGAGTGCGGAGCGCGCCTCGGCTCGCTGCCCGCGGCTATCGCCCACCAGATCCAGCGGCTGCGGACCTTCGCCACCGGCCGGATCCCGGTAGTCAAGGCTTCGCCCCCCGCCCGCCAGGCCGAAGGGGAAGCGAAGGGGAGCAAGGGCTGGCCCTTCGTCCGCTCCGACTTCATGCCGTCCCCCCGCGCTGCGGCAGCAGCGGTGATCGGGATGCTGGCGCTAGGCGTCGCCCTCGGCTCGGCGACGAACGAGCTCGCTCAGAGCGCCGGGCTGACCACGATCCTCTTCGAAGAATCGCCGCCGCCACCCGCCGAAGAAGAACCCGCGCCGGAACCGACTGCCGCCGCTCCCGAAGCCGAAGGGTCCGCAGTGACCCCCGAACCGGTTGCAGCCGCTCCTGCGAGCATTCCCGCCGAAGTGCCACTGGTCGAAGAACCGCTGCCGAGCGAACCGGAACCGGAAGTCCCGATCATCGAAGAAGAACTGCCGACGGGACTGCCGGAAGTGAAACACATGTTCCTGATCGTCCTCGGTGAGGGCGGCTACGAAGAATCGTTCGGAGATGCATCGACCTCTGCCTATCTCGGCGACGAACTGCCGGCGCAGGGCGAGCTCCTGACGAACTACTTCGCGGTGACGAAAGGCGAGCTGGCGAACAGGATCGCCCTGATCAGCGGCCAGGGACCGACCGCGGAAACCGCCGCCAATTGCCCGACCTACGCCGACGTCGTCCCCGGCACCGAATCGACCGAAGGCCAGGTCGAAGGCAACGGCTGCGCCTACCCCGCGACCACGAAGACGCTGCCCGCGCAGCTTGCCGAAGAGAAGCTTTCCTGGCGCGCCTACGTCGAGCGCGACGAAGCCGGGGAAGAAGCGCCGCCCGCCGGCACCCCTCCACCCAGCTGCTACGCCACCCCCCGCAACCCGTTCGCCTACTTCCATGCGCTCGTCGACGCCGGCGAGTGCGGCGAAGGCGACCCTGGCCTGGCACGGCTGGCGAAAGACCTGGCGCTGAAGCCGGAGAAGTTCCCGGCCTTCGCCTACATCTCCCCCACGCCGCCGACGCCGGAAAACCCGGCCGCCGCCGAAGAAGAGCTGAAGACGATCGTCTCCTCGATCCAGAGCTCGTTCGCCTACAAAGACGGCGGTCTGATCGTGATCACCTCGGCCCAGGCCCCGCAGGAAGGCGAACATGCCGACAACAGCGCCTGCTGCATCTCCCCCGCTTATCCCAACCTGCCGCCGGAACCGGAAGCCGCCGAACCCGCCGCCGGGCCGGTAAAGCCGACCGGGGGCGGCGGTCGCGTCGGCGCCCTCCTGCTTTCCCCCTTCGTCGAAGCCGGGACGACGAGCGAAACGTACTTCAACCACTACTCGCTGCTGGCGACGATCGAGGAACTCTTCGGCCTCGAAAAGCTCGGCTACGCCGCCGAACCGGCGATTACCGGCTTCGACGAATCGATCTTCAACGCCGGCGGCTGAGCGCAGCCGCGGCGCCCCGGGTTAGGCGGCGACGCGCTCGGGCGGGGAGCCGTTGGCGCTGCCGTTGAGGAGGTCGAGGATGACCCCCTCGCGGAGGCCGCCCTTGCCGATCTGCAGCGGCTGGCCGAGCAGGTCGGAGACCTTCTCGAGCAGGAGGACGCCGGTCGGGAGGATGCGGACCCGGGTCGGGTCGAGCTCGAAGCGGCGCCCGACCTCGGCGGCGGGGTCGCTGGAGAGGACGCGGATCCCCCGCTCCAGCGTCTCGTACTCGAGCACCGCGCCGACCAGGCGCCGCAGCGAGGTGGCGGAGCCGCCGACGGCGACCGCCTGCGCGGGCTTCTCGAACTCGACCCCCTCGAAGATGTCCTCGATGCGGTCGCGGATGCGGCGGATTTCGGCCGCCGAGGGCGGGTCGGAGGAGATCAGCTCCTCGGCGAGGTTGCCCGAACCGACCGGCCAGGAACGCACGCTCTGGACCCCCTCGGTGACGGTGCCGAGGATCACCTCGGTCGAGCCGCCGCCGATGTCGACGACGCCGACCAGGCCCTCGGAGGGGTGCCCGAGCGTCTTCGTCGCGCCGAGGAACGAGAGGCGGCCCTCCTCCTTCTCGGGCAGGACCTCGATCGGAATCCCCGCCAGCCGCCCGACCTCCTCGGCGACCTCCTCGCAGTTGGTCGCGTCGCGGATCGCCGCCGTAGCGACCGCTCGGAACTCCTCGGCTCCCAGCTCCTGCGCCAGCCGCACCTGGGTGCCGACGACCTCGGCGACTTCGGTCACTTTCTGCGGCCGGATCGCGCCCTTCTTGTCGACCGCCTTGCCGATGCGCGTGTAGGCGCGCTGCTCCATCACCTTCTTCAGCTGCCCGTCCACGGGCTCGGCCACGAGCAGGCGCGTGGTGTTACTGCCGATGTCGATGGCGGCGCAAAGGGTCACAGGTATCCCCTGCATGTTCCCAGCCGCGCCGGATCTCAACCGCTACGACGGGTGCGAGGCGTCCTCGAACTCGCGGAACAGCCCCGTCACCACGAAGGCGACCTGCTCGCCGATGTCGACGGCGTTGTCAGCGGTCCGCTCCAGCGCCCGCGCCGCCAGCAGCATCGTCATCGCCCACTCGCGCTTGTCGGCGTCGTCGCCGAGCTCCAGCGCCAGCCGGAAGCAGTCGCGGTTGAGGGCGTCGACGGCGTCGTCCTGGCGGACCAGGTCCTGGGCCATCTCGACGTCGCGCTCTTCGAAGGCTCGCTTCGCCTGGGCAATCAGCGCCTTCGTGTGGCGGCCCATCTTCAGGATCAGTTCGACCATATCTTCGTCGGCCGGGGGCTCGTTGCCGGAGATCGGGATCACCTTGCAGACGTTCACGCACTGGTCACCCATCCGCTCGATGTTCTTCAGCACGTGCAGCAGCGAGGAGATCAGCCGCAGGTCGGTCGCCACCGGCGACTGCGTCGCCAGCAGCGTGATCAGCGCCTGGTGGACCTCCAGGTAACGGCCGTCGATGCGATCGTCGTCGGCGACGACGAGCTGAGCCAGCTCGACGTCCTGGTGCTCGACCGCTTCCAGGGTCCGCCCGAGGGCGATGTTGACGAGGTCAAGCCCGCCGAGCGCGGACGCCTCCAGGTTGGCCAGTTCCTCCAGGTATTCCGCGCGCGCCACTTCGGGCATTGTCTATCCCTTCTCAGCCGAAGCGACCGCTGACGTAGTCCTCGGTCTCTTTCTTGTTCGGGTTGGTGAAGAGCTCGGTGGTCGGCCCCATCTCCACCAGGTGCCCGGGCTTGCCGGTCTCGTCGAGGTTGAAAAAGGCGGTGACGTCGCTGGCCCGCGAGGCCTGCTGCATGTTGTGAGTGACGATGACGATCGTGTAGCGGCTCTTCAGCTCGCCGATCAGGTCCTCGACCGCCAGCGTCGCCACCGGGTCGAGCGCCGAGCAGGGCTCGTCCATCAGTAAGACCTCGGGCTCGACCGCGGTCGCCCGGGCGATACAGAGCCGCTGCTGCTGGCCGCCGGAGAGGCTGCCGCCGGGCTTGTCGAGCCGGTCCTTGACCTCGTCCCAGAGGTGGGCGCCACGCAGGCTGCGCTCGACCACGCTGTCCTTCTGCGCCTTGCCGACCTTCTTCGCATTGAGGTTGAGACCGGCGGCGACGTTGTCGTAGATCGACATCGTCGGGAACGGGTTCGGCTGCTGGAAGACCATCCCGATCAGGCGCCGCACCGATACCGGGTCGACCGCGGGGTCGTAGATGTTCTCGCCGTCGAGCGTGACCTCACCCTCTACACGCGCTCCCGGGGTCAGCTCGTGCATGCGGTTGAGCGAGCGAAGGTAGGTCGTCTTGCCGCAGCCCGAGGAGCCGATCAGCGCCGTCACCTTGTTCGGCGCGATCGTCATCGTCACGTTTTCGACCGCGTGGAAGTCGCCGTAGAAGAGGTTGACGTCGCGCACCTCGATCGTCTTCGCCGTCTGCCCGGAGGAGGTGGTCACCGGCTTGGTCGAGGAGGCGCTCGGGGCCTGGGTGTTGGTCATCTCTCCTCTTTTCTTCTCGGCCTCGGTGCGCTTGGTGCCAGCTCCCAGCATCGATCTTAGTTTCCTTCCATCCACTCTCAGCGGATCTCGGTTTTGTACCGCCGGTAGACGAGCCGGGCAGCGATATTGAGGATCATCACGATCGCGATCAGGGTCAGGGCGGCCGCCCACGCCTTGTCGTAGGCGGCCTGTTTCATCACTCCGGGGGAGCGGTACTCGTTGTAAGCGTAGACGGCCAGGTTCTGCATCCTGCCGTTGAAGGGGTCGCTGTTCATCGAGTCGACCACTCCGGTGGTCACCAGCAGCGGCGCCGTCTCGCCGACGATCCGGGCGATCGCGATCATCACCCCGGTGATGAGGCCGGCGAAGGCGGTCGGCAGAACGATCTTCGTGATCGTCTTCCACTTCGGCGTACCCAGCGCGTAGGAGGCCTCGCGCAGGTGATTGGGGACGATCTTCAGGACCTCCTCGGCGGAGCGGATCACGATCGGGATCATCAGCACCGAGAGCGCGATCGAGCCCATTACCCCGAGCCGAATCCCGGGCCCGAAGAAGATCTCGAAGAGCGCGTAGGCGAAGAGGCCGGCGACGATCGAGGGGATCCCGGTCATCACGTCGACGAAGAAGGTGAGGGCGCGGCGCAGGCGCCCGGTCCCATACTCGTTGAGGTAGATCGCCGCCATGATCCCGATCGGGACCGAGATCACAGCAGCGACCGCCGTGATCACCAGGGTGCCGACGATCGCATGCGAAGCGCCGCCCTCGCCGCCGATCGCGCCGCGCCCGTCCTCGGTAAAGAATTCCCAGCTGAGACCGGGGATGCCGCGCTTGGCGACTTCGAAGATCAGCGAGAGCAGCGGGATCATCGCCAGGCCGAAGGCGGCGGCGATCACCAGCGTCATCACCCGGTCCTTGGCCCGCCGCGGCCCCTCGACCGCCCGTGACCAGACATAGAGGAACACCCCCGAGAGCAGCGTTCCGAAGACCAGGGTCAAGGCGACGGTGAAGGCGCCGGTCGCGAGCAGGATCGCGGCGACGACAGCCGCGGAGCCGCCGAGCACGGCGCAGGTGCCCCAGCGCGGCAGGCTGCCTCTCCTGCGCTCGAGGGCGAGGCCGCCAGTGGCGTGGACGGGTTGGGAAGCGCTCTCCATTCCTATTCCCCCTGCTGCCGGGCGATGATCGCCCGGGCGGCCATATTGGTGACGAGGGTGATCGCGAAGAGAACGAGCCCGGTCGCGATCAGGAGGTTGATTTTCAGCCCCGAGGCTTCGGGGAATTTGAGGGCGATGTTCGCGGCGATCGTCGAGGGATTGGCCTGGCTGATCAGGTTGAAGGTGACGGCCCCGGAGACCGAAAGGATGATCGTCACCGCCATCGTCTCCCCCAGCGCCCGGCCGAGCCCGAGCATGGCGCCGCTGATCACCGAGGATTTGCCGAACGGGAGGACGGTCATCCGGATCATCTCCCAGCGCGTGGCGCCGAGCGCCTGCGCGCCTTCCTGCAGGCGGCGGGGGGTCTGCGCGAAGGCCTCGCGGGATACGGCGGAGACGATCGGCAGGATCATCACCGCCAGGACGAGGCCGGCGACCAGCATGGTGCGGCCGGTGACCGAAGCGGGGCCCTCGAAAATGGGGATGAAGCCGAGCTTTTCTTCCAGCCACTTCATCACCGGCACCGCGGCCGGCCCAAGCACGAAGATGCCCCAGAGGCCGTAGATGATGCTCGGGATCGCCGCCAGGAGATCGACCAGGTAGCCCAGCGTTAAGGCGACCTTCGGCGGCGCGACGTGGGTGATGAACAGCGCCACAGCGACCGCGAGCGGGACCGCGACGAGCGCCGCGAAAGTCGCCGCCAAGACCGTCCCGAAGGCGAGCGGAGCGGCGTAGTCGACGAAGCTCTTGCCTTCGGGCAGTTCCGAGGCGCTGGCGGTGAGGGCGGGATAGCCCTCGGAGAGGAGGAAGATCGCGACCCCGGCCAGCAGGACCAGGATCGTCACCGCGGCGAGGACCGCGGTACGCGAGAAGATGCGGTCGCCGCGGCGGCGGCGCCCTCCGGACGCCGCCGCCAGCAACTGGCCTGCGTTGGTCGTGGTGTCGACCGAGGCCACGCCCCTCCTAGCCCGCTTCGATCGCTTCGACCGCGGGCGTCACTTTCTTCGTCAGCGCCGAGGAGAGCGGAGCGGAGCCGGCCTGTTCGGCGGCCAGTTCCTGCCCTTCGGGGCTGATCACGTATTCGGCGTACGCCTTCACGGCTGCGGCTTCATCAGCCGACCCGTATTTCGTGCACGCAATCAGGTACGAGGTGAGGACGATCGGATAGACGCCCTCGGATTCCGTCTTGCGGTCAAGTTTGTAGGCGAACATGTATTTGCCGGTGCTGAGTTCCTTGTCGAGGGGGCTCTCCTCGAGAACTTTGGCCGCGGCCTCGGGGGTCGGTTCGGCCCATTCGCTGCCGACTTTGACCTTGGCGGAGCTGAGTTCGCCGGCCTGGCTGGCGTCGGCGTAGCCGATCGTGCCTTCGCCGGTGCTGACAGCTTCGACGACACCGGAGGTGCCCGAAGCGGCTTCGCCGCCTTTCACCGGCCAGTCGCCGCTGACTTCGAACTTCCAGACGCTGGGGACGACCTCGGAGAGGTATTCGGTGAAGTTCTCCGTGGTGCCCGACTCGTCGGAGCGGTTGACCGGGGTGATGCGGGTGTCGGGCAGCTCGACGCCGGGGTTGTCGGCGGCGATCGCCTTGTCGTTCCAGCTGGTGATTTACTGGTTGAAGATCTTCGCCAGCGTTTCCGGATCGAGCTGGAGGCCTTCGACGCCGGGGAGGTTGTAGATGATCGCGATCGGCGAGATGTAGTCCGGGACCTCGATCAGCTGGCCGGTCTTGCACCGCTTTTCGGCCTTTTCCAGCTCGCCTTCTTCGGTCGAGAGCGCGGCGTCGCTGCCC
>DASSMM010000076.1:0-26518 GCA_035688825.1 Solirubrobacterales bacterium
TGCCTGAAACGACACCTGGTCCGGGTCGTCTTCAGGGCGCTGCAGGAGCCTCAGGCTGTTGCTGTTTCTCCCTGAGAATTTCTGGATTTATATCCCCAGCAACCCGTTGATTCTCAGAGGTGTTCTTGACATAGGAGCGACTGGGTGCCACAGTCCCCCTCGAAGCGCGGTGACAGCAACGTCCAGTCACCGGCCTAGCGTTCTCGGCGCGATCTAGGCCATTTTCTCCTTAGCCGCTGTAACTCGCTCTACGAGGCGGCCTTTTGCGTCGGGCCACTCAGAGCGCAGGATCGAGTAGTGGACGCTGTCGCGCCAGCTGCCGTCCCGGCGTCGCATCTCATGGCGATGGACCCCCTCGCGGGTAGCGCCGAGCCGCTCTATTGCCCGCTGTGAACGCTGGTTGAGAATGTCGGTGCGGAAGGCGACCCGCTCCAGGCGGAGGCTCTCGAATGCGTGCGCCATCAGTAGGAGCTTCGCGTTGGCGTTGCGGCCGGTTCCCCAAGAGGTGCGATTGAGCCAGGTTGATCCGATCTCGACGTGGGCATTGTGCGCGTCGAAGTCCCAATAGGAAGTCGATCCAATCACCGAGCCGCTCTCGGCATCACGGACAGCGAACGGGAACCGTCGATCCGCGAGTCGATCCGCGAGGGCGCCGTCGATCCAGGCTCGGGCTTGATCGAGGTCTGCCGGTCCGGCATATGGGAGCCAGGCGAACACCTCCTCCGCATCTGCGGCAGCGAGCAACCCGGCGGCGTGCTCGACACCGAGCGGCTCGATCGTGACCAGATCGCCTCGTAGCTCCACCGGCTCAATCGGGTGCATAGGCCCGATCCTGCCAGGAACCCAAGCACGCGGGCGAGCCACAGCCCTAGGACGCAAAGGCCATCTAGGAGGGGCGACAGCCCCGCCAATGGCATTTCCACTCCGTGGACTGCCGCCGCAATTCGCCGGGGCGTTTGCCTCTCCCCGAGGACATCTTCGGCGTGGAGCCGATACACGCCGCCGCCGCGCTGGACAGCAAAGGCATGGACGCCGCCATCGCCAGAGGCCCGCGCTGATGCTCTCCATCGGGAAGATGGGAGCCGGCCAAGAGGGCTACTACCTCGGCAAGGTCGCAGAAGGCGCCGAGGACTACTACTCCGGCGAGGGAGAGGCCGAGGGCTATTGGCTCGGGGACGCCGCCGACGACCTCGGCCTGCAAGGCAAGGTCGACCCCGACCAGCTCGTCGCGATGCTGACCGGCACCAACCCCGCCAGCGGCGAGCCGCTCGGGATGCAGCACGTCGCCGACGGCCCGGTCCCCGGCTTTGACCTCACCTTCTCGGCGCCGAAGTCGGTCTCGCTTCTGTGGGCGCTCGGCGGCTCGCCGGTCGGCGCCGAGGTCAAAGAGGCCCACGCCGCCGCCGTCGAATCAGCCCTCGGCTACATGCAGCGCGAGGCCTGCTGGACCCGACGCGGCAAAGGCGGGCGGGAGTTCCTGCGCGGCGACGGGTTTCTCGCCGCCGGCTACACCCATCGTTCCTCCCGCGCCGGCGACCCGCAGCTCCACACCCACGTCCTCGTTGCCAACGCCACCTTTGCCGAGGGCCGCTGGACCCGCCTCTACCACCCGGCGATCTACGAACACGCCAAAGCGGCCGGCTACATCTACGAGGCTCACCTGCGCGACGAGCTGACCCGCCGACTCGGCGTCCGCTGGAAGGAGGTCGCCAACGGCATCGCCGAGATCCGGGGCTTCGACCCCGACCACCTGCGCGCTTTCTCTACCCGCCGCCAAGAAATCCTCGAGGCGGCGGGGGAGGGCGCCAGCGCCCGCGCTCGCCAGATCGCGACCTTGGAGACGAGGGAGGCGAAGGACCGCGACCTGACCACGGAGAGCCTGCGCGACCTCTGGCGGGAGAAGGCCGAGGAGATCGGCTTGGATCGCGATTCGATCCGCGCCGCCCTCGGCCACGAGCGCCAGGCGCCCGAGGGACAGGTCGCCGTCGCCGACGTCGAAGCCGCGCTCACCGCTCACGCCTCCCACTTCGACCGCCGCGACGTCATCCAGGCGGTCGCCGACTGCCTCCCGGCCGGAGCGCCGGGGAACGAGGTCGAGGAGCTGGCCGACGCCTTCATCGCGACTCCGGACGTGATCGGGATCGCGGCCACCGCCAAGGGCGAACGCTTCACCACCCGGACGATCTGGGAGCTTGAGCGCGGGGCGCTTGATCGGGTCGCGGTTATGGCAGCCCGCTCCGACGCCGCCGTGGTCTCGGAGATCGTTGTCTCCCGCGTCCTTGCCAAGCGGCCGTCACTGAAGGCCGACCAGGAAGCGATGGTGCGGCGCCTGCTCGGCGGCGGCGAGGGCGTGATCGTCGTCCTAGGGGAGGCCGGGACCGGCAAGACCTATGCGCTGACCGCCGCGGCTGAGGGCTGGGCGGCGAGCGGGGAGGAGCTGCGGGTGGCGGCGCCGACCTGGAGGGCGGCGAACGTTCTGCGCTCCGAGGGCTTGCAGGCAACTTCGGTTGCCTCCCTTCTGGCTGATCTCGACCGTGCGGCTGCGAGGGGCGAAGCGGTTCTTGGTAGCCGAGCCGTCCTGGTGGTCGACGAGGCCGGGATGGTCGACTCGCGGGCGATGGCGCGATTGGTCGCCCACGCGCAGGAGGCCGATGCCAAGCTGGTTCTGATCGGCGATCCGGCGCAGCTGGGCGAGATCGAGGCGGGCGGCCTCTTCGCCTCGATCGCGGCGAGGACCGAGCCGGTGGTTCTCGATGAAGTGATCCGCCACCGCCACGAGCTGGAGCGCGAAGGCGCGAAGCTGATCCGCGAGGGTGAAGGCCGGGAGGCGATCTCGATCTACCAGGGCGCCGAGCGGGTGACGGTTTCTGACGATCCACTGGCGCGGCGGGAGGCGATGGTCGGCGACTGGTGGCAGAGCTTCGAGCGCGGCGACGACGCGCTGATGATCGCGAAGCGAAATGCTGAGGTCGCGGAGCTGAACGAGCTGGCGCGGGAGCAGATGAAGGCGGCGGGGCGGCTGCGCGGGGAGGAGATCGAGATCGCGGGCGCCCGCTTCGCTGCCGGCGATCAGGTGATCACCCGGATCAACGACAAGCGCCAGAACATCTACAACCGCGAGCGCTGGCGGGTGGCCGGGGTTGACGGGGATTCCGGTTCGTTGGTGTTGGTCGGAATCGACACCCGGGGGCGGGTGTGTGTCGATTCCGACTACTTGGGGCGGGTGAGGGAGAGGGACGGAGGGCCTGCGATTGAACACGCCTACGCCGCTACGACCTACCAGGCCCAGGGGGCAACGGTGGACACGGCCTTTGTCATGGCCGACCCGTCGATGGATCGCCAGGAGTTCTACGTCGCCACCTCGCGGACCAGGGAGGAGACCTACCTCTACGCCACCCCCGAGGTCCAGTTCGACCGCGACGAGTTCGCACCCCGCTCGCCGCTGCGCGAAGGCCTTGAGCACATCGCCGAAGCAGCCGAGCGGGACCGCGCCCAGGCCTCGGCCCACGACGAGGCCCTGCGCCAGGAGCTCGGCCAGCTTCCCGCCGACGAGCTTCTCCGCCGCCTGCACGAGCTCAGGTCGGAGGCCGGCGCCGAGCGCCACAACGAAGACCGCCATCTACGGGTCGAGGCGGATATTGACCGCCTCGGCGAGCACCTGGAGCGCTATCGCTCGGCTACGCACGAGGTCCATCCTGCAAACGAAGAACACGCGCTTGAGCGGCTCGCGGCGGCCAGGGCCGAGCGCGAGCAGCTGCCCGAAGTCGGCCACGAGGCCCGCGCCAAGATGGCGGTCGCCGAGCACGTCCTCGCCGAGCGCGAGCGGGCCGCCGCGACCGCCGCCCGTCTCTCGCCTCCCGACTACATCAAGGCAGAGCTGGGGGAGCGGCCGAGCGACCCGACGAAGGCCCGCGCCTGGGACAAGGCGGTGCGGGGGATCGAGGGCTACAGGGTCAGAAACGGCGTGAGGGACCGAGACAACGCGCTCGGGGGGAAGCCGAAAGACCACACCGCACATGCCGAGCAGAGGCGGGTCCGCGAGCGGTTGCAGCGCGCACAGCGCGAGTTGAAGCTGAAGCAGCGAACGCTTGAGCGGTCCAAAGGCCTTGGGATCGGGCGGTGAGGCATGGCGAAGAAGCTGCCGGCATCCATTCCTCGCATCGCTCTAACGCCTTCGGAGGCCGCTGCCGCCATCGGCGTCGGACCCGACTTCTTCGATGCCAACGTCGCCCCGCAGCTGCGCTTGATCCGGCGCGGCCGCAAGCGGTTGATCCCCGTTCACGAGCTTGAGCGATGGGTTGCCGAGAACGCCGAAAAGCCGATGGTGGAGCAACTGAGATGAGTCCCGCAAGGTCCGCCTCAGTCGGTAGATTTCTTCGCAATAAGAGACGGCCCCCGACGGCGCGCCAACGCCGGATCGAGGGCCTAACCACAAGGAGAGGTGACCTCCCTATGGCTGTTACTCACCCTACGTATCTGTGCCCTGAGTGGGGCGGCAACCTTCTCAACGGGAGGGAGCGAACCAATGGCTGAGGGGATCAGAAAGCGCCACTCGCGCAACTGTCGGTCCCACAGCGGCGGTCGCTGTAACTGCAAAGCGGGCTGGGAGGCGTCGGTCTACCTTGCTGCCGAGGGCAGGAAGGTCAGGCGGACTTTTGACCGCGAGGCTGAAGCCCGTTCATGGCGAAACGACACCCGCGCCACGCTCGCCGAGCGTCGTCAGAGTGGACCGAGCCTCACTCTCCAACAGGCTGCGTGGCTTTGGTTGGAGGCTGCCCGCACTGGCCGTGTCCGCGACCGTTCGGGCCACACCTACAAGCCCGCCACTTTGCGCGAATACGCCCGTGTCCTGCGTTTGCGCGTGCTGTCGGATTTCGGGTCGACTCAGCTGTCCGCGATAACTCGGGGCGATCTCCAGTCATTCGTGGACAAGATGCTCGCTGAGGAGTTGGCAGCAAGCACGATTCGGAACACGATCAATCCTCTACAGGCGATCTTCCGCCATGCGGTGAGGCGAGAACTCGCGCCGCTGAACCCGACTCGGGACCTTGAGTTGCCGGTGGCACGCGGTCGCCGCGACCGGATCGCAACTGCCGTTGAAGCGTCTCGGCTGATAGAGGCCTTGCCCTCTGAGGATCAAGGTCTGTGGGCGACCGCCTTCTACGCCGGTTTGCGCCGGGGCGAGTTGCAGGCGCTACGTGGTTCGGACGTTGACTTGAAGCGATCCGAGATCCATGTGAAGCGCTCTTGGGACCAGGAGGAGGGGCCAATTCCACCTAAGTCCAAAGCAGGCACGCGGACGGTGCCTCTGCTCGCGGTTCTGCGCCCTTACCTCTCGAACGTGGCGGGCAGCCCGGAACTCATCTTCGGCCGAGGTCCCGATCAGCCCTTTGACCCCAAGACCGTCGGCGACCGCGCTAAGCGCTCTTGGAGCCAAGCCAACGGAGGCGACGGCAAGAAGGGAGAGCTTCGGGAGGCGCTTCGACCCATGACCCTTCACGAGTGCCGCCATACCTTTGCATCGCTGCTGATCGACGCTGGAGTCAACCCCAAGGCGATTCAGGAGTTCATGGGCCACGCCACGATTGAGGAGACGTTCTCCCGATACGGGCACCTGATGCCTGGTGCTCGGGATCAGGCCCGTGAGTTGGTCGATGCCTATATGGCGGCGGCCCGCGAAGTTGCCTAGGCCCCGTTTTCCGCAGCTGGACCGCCTAGGCTCAGACGAGTGGACATCTTCGAAGCGATCGCCTTAGGTCGATACTTCTGGCCCCGCCTCGTTGCGCTCCTGCTGCTCGCGGGGCTCGTTTTCTTCCAGAAGCCCACCGTTGGTCTGATCGAGGCGGAGGCAAAGCACCGCGCTCGGGAGTACACGGCCCTTCTTATGGAGGCCGTGTTCCCGGATGCCAAGCCGCAGGGCCACAAGCGTGCCGCAGGACGTCGGGTCGACCTGACTGGCGCACCGACTGGCGCACGGCTGCCCAACCGAAACACGCCCGCTCGCCCATAGAGAACGCAAAACCCCCGACTAGCGGGGGCTTTCCGATGCGGCTGAATGGAGTCGAACCATCACGGGTGTTTCCACCCACAAGGCCCTCAACCTTGCGCGTCTACCAGTTCCGCCACAGCCGCTTGAGGGGAAGGCGATTCTAGATGTTTGCGTGCAAGGGGAGGGCGCACGTTGCGGTCGTCCGAGGGGGGCGGTACTCTACGAACAAGTGTTCGAAGGCAATTTGCCACGGCAAGCTGCGCTTTTTGAGGAAAACCCGGCCTCGGAGGGAATCGGAAAGACGATGGATTTGGATCTGACCAAGCGGCAGAAGGAGATCTTCGACTTCATCCGCAAGTACGCGGCGAAGACGGGGTATCCACCAACGGTGCGGGAGATCGGCAAAGCCGTTGGCCTGCATTCGTCTTCGACGGTGCACGCGCACCTGGCGAACCTCGAGAAGCTGGGGCTGGTGCGGCGCGATCCCTCGAAGCCGCGGGCGATCGAGCTGCTCTTCGACAAGGCCAAGAACGCGATCCAGCCGGGGAACGGGCTGCCCCTGGTCGGCCAGGTTGCCGCCGGCGAGCCGATCCTCGCCGAAGAGAACATCGAGGAGTACCTCGAAGTGCCTGACGTGATCGGCGGCGAGGACGGCGACTACATCCTCCAGATCCGCGGCGAAAGCATGAAGGACGCCGGCATCCTCGAAGGCGACTACGTGATCGTGCGGCCGAGCGATACCGCTAACGACGGCGAGATCGTCGTCGCCCTGATCGGCGAGGAGGCGACGGTGAAGCGGATCTTCCGCGAGAAGGACCACATCCGCCTCCAGCCCGAAAACGAGGAAATGGAGCCGATCCTGACCACCGAGGCGAAGGTGTTGGGGAAAGTGGTCGGCGTCTTCCGCGCGGTCTAGTTCCTGGCCGCGGGAGCGGCGCCCAGCTACCCTTGAGGGGCGGGCTGAGCGGACCGCGGGGGGAGAGAAAACCCCTCGAGGAAAGTCCGGACACCACAGGGCAGGGCGGTGGGTAACGCCCACCCGGGGAAACCCGCGGGAAAGTGCCACAGAAATGACACGGCCGATGGCGCGACTGCAGCTGCGTCGCGTACAGGCAAAGGTGAAATGGTGCGGTAAGAGCGCACCGGCGTCGCGGTGACGCGGCGGCCAGGCAAACCCCGCCCGGTGCAAGGCCAAGCAGGACCGTCGACCCGGCTCGGCGAGGTCCAGGTAGGCCGCAGAGATAGATGGCCGCTCACGACAGGATCCGGCTTACAGGCCCGCTACGGAAGAGGCCCCGCGAGGGGCCTCTTCTATTTGCCTGTCGACTTTTGCCGCCATTTGGAGCCAAAAAGCGACACTGCGTCCATTGCACCGTTTTCTGTCTTAGCGGTTGCTAACATGCCGCACAACTTCCGCTGAATCTTCGCCACATAACGCGAGGAGCGGGGGACCCAAGCATTTGGGGCGAATCGCGGCCGGTTGCCGCGTAGCGCAGCTCTTTCAGCGCGAGCCCGTCAGCTAACCCCGTAAGCGTCGCCGAAGAGATGACGACGATCAAACAAACTTCCCTGCGCTGGGCCGTGCTCCTGGCCGCCCTGCTGGCCCTGATGGCCGGCGCCGCGACCGGTGCCAAGGCCTCGACCGGCGGCGCCGCCAGCACTACCGCCAGTGCTCCCGGCGGCGATCTCGCCTTCAGCCCCTTCCGCTACGCCGGCGCTAGCTGGTACGGCGGCCCCAGCATGTGGGGGCGCAGCACCGCCTGCGGGAAGACGCTGCGGCCGAGCACGCTCGGGGTCGCTCACAAGTCGCTTCCGTGCGGGACCACGGTCAAGTTCGTCTACCACGGCCGGGTCCTCGTCACCCAGGTGATCGACCGCGGGCCCTACGTCGACGGACGCGCCTGGGACTTCACCCAGGCGGCCAGCGAAGCGCTCGGCTTCGAAGGCGTGGGGCGGGTCCGCTACGCGGTCGCCCTCAGCTACGCGCGCCTCCGCTAAACCGCCTTCTCCGGCCGCTCCCGTGGCTAGGCTGCCGTGTTCGAGGCAGTGCAAGCAACGAGAGGAGCAGCGTCTATGTCGAGGTCTTCGTCCGCAGGGGTGCCCGTCGCGAGAGCGTGGAGGGTGCGCTGGCTCGCGCTCGGACTGCTGGCCTCCTCGCTGGCCCTGCTCGTCAGCCTCGCCGCCGACAGCGACGCCGCCCGGGTGCCGCAGACGACCGTGATCCTCGGCCAGACCGCGACCGAGCCCGACCCGTCCTGCCCGGAGCTGCCCTGCCAGGCGATCGGCAGCGTCACCGGCTTCCAGGTCAACAACGGCCAGACGCGGCTGCCGTTCAGCGTCCCCCACGACGGCACGATCAAGGCCTGGACGCTGACCCTGGCGCAGCCGACCAACAGCCAGCGCTCCTTCTTCAACGGCTTCTTCGGCACCCCGCCGGAGGCCCGCCTGGCGATCCTGCGCCGCGTCCCCGGCACCGACCCGCCGCGCTACACCCTGCGCCGCCAGGGCTCGATCAAGGTGCTCTCGCCCTACCTCGGGCAGACGGTCAAGTTCGGTTCCAACCTGAAGGTCGAAAAGGGCGACATCGTCGGCCTCACCGTCCCCACCTGGGCGCCGGCCTTTGCGCAGGAACTGGACGCCGACAACGTCTGGCGCGCCAGCCGCGAAGCGGGCGCCTGCAAGAACGCTACCGACATCCGCCAGGGCGAACCGCAGCAGAAGGTCGGCAGCCGCCGGGAATACGGCTGCAAGTACACGACCGCGCGGCTGCTCTACACGGCGACGCTGGTCGAGGGCCGGTGACCCGGCCCTCGACTGCTGCCGCTTAAGCCGCGGAGGGGAGAACCCGAGGACCGGCCTGGTCCTTCGGGAGCGCCGCGGCGCTGGCGATCAGGCTCTGGAACTCGTTCAGCGCCAGGTGCGCGACCGCCTCGAGGATCTCCTCGTCGGTCCAGCCGATCTCACGCGCCTCCTCGTGGAGGTGGAGGGGCGGCGGGCCTTCGGCGTCGAGCGCCTCC
Organism: Solirubrobacterales bacterium; assembly: GCA_035688825.1. GTDB lineage: Bacteria > Actinomycetota > Thermoleophilia > Solirubrobacterales > 70-9 > VAYN01. Next base: position 9,007 of record DASSMM010000076.1, read on the forward strand.
TTCAGGTAGGCGAGCAGTGCCGCCTCCTTCTCGTCGCCCGAGGTGAAGCTGCGGGCTTTGGAGACCTCGTCGAGGCCGAGCCCTGCCCGGCGCGCCGACTTCGCGTGCTGGGCGATGCTGTAGTCGTCCTCCCGGTGCTCGGCCACAGCCAGCGCGATCCGCTCCCTCGTCGCCTGCGGCAGGACTCCGCCGCGCAGCTCCGAGCGCATCCGCGTATACGCGCGCAGGACAGCCGGCGCCCCGGCGAGCACGCCGACGAACTTCGTTACCGCGCCGCCGGCGGCTTGAATGCTCTTGATGAGAGGAGCGCTCTCATCCGGCGCCGTCAGCTCGTCGTGGATCTGAAATCTGCTTACTGCGGTTTTTACCGTCACTTCGCTTCTCGCTTCTGGCCCTGTCTTCGGGGCGGCATTTCGCTTTACAGAGCCGTTACGTGGCCTTTACTTTACTTTTAGCCGCTTACTTACCTGTCGTAAGTTATACCTGGTCTGCAGGACGCTTTCAAGCTGGACGCGGCGTCTGCTCTTTACCCGTATTACGGCTTTCAGCACCCGGTCGGTTCATTGGGCTACGGTTGCGCCTTCTTCAAAGCCAAGGAGGCATGAGGCATGGCAGAGCAACCCCGCAGCGCCGCTGACGTCATTTCGCTGGTCAAGGAACACGACGTCCGCTTCATCCGCCTCTGGTTCACCGACGTCCTCGGTCAGCTCAAGAGCTTCTCGGTCAACGCCACCGAGCTCGACGACGCCTTCGAAGGCGGGATGGGGTTCGACGGCTCCTCGATCACCGGCTTCAACCCGATCGAGGAGTCCGACATGCTGGCGGTGCCGGACCCGACGACCTTCGCCCTGATCCCCTGGCGCCCCGAGGAGGACGCGGTCGCGCGGATGTTCTGCGACATCCGCGTCCCCGGCGGCGGCCCCTACGAGGGCGACCCGCGCTGGATCATGCGACGGGCGCTGAAACGGGCCGAGGAGATGGGCTTCGACGCCTACAACATCGGGCCCGAGCTCGAGTACTTCTACTTCCGCTCGGCGAAACCCGGGGGCGCTCCCGAACCGCTCGACGAGGGCGGCTACTTCGACCTGACCACGCTTGACGCGGGCTCCGACCTGCGCCGCGAGACGGTCCTGGCGCTGGAGAAGCTCGGCATCCACGTCGAGTACACCCACCACGAGGTCGGCCCCTCCCAGCACGAGGTCGACATGCGCTACAAGAACGCGCTCGAGATGGCCGACGACTGCATGACCTACCGCATCGTCGTCAAGGAGTACGCGATGAAGTACGGCTACCACGCGACCTTCATGCCGAAGCCGCTGTTCGGCGAGAACGGCTCCGGGATGCACGTCCACCAGTCGCTCAGCCGCGACGGCAAGAACGCCTTCTACGACGAGGACGACCCCTACTACCTCTCCCCGGTGGCGAAGAGCTTCATCGCCGGCCAGCTCAAGCACGCGCGCGAGATCTCGCCGCTCTTCGCCCAGTGGGTCAACTCCTACAAGCGCCTGGTGCCGGGCTACGAGGCGCCGGTCTACCTGGCCTGGTCGCGCCGCAACCGCTCGGCCCTGATCCGGGTGCCGCTCTACCACCCCGGCAAGGAGTCGGCGACCCGGGCCGAGCTGCGCTGCCCGGACCCCGCCGCCAACCCCTATCTCTGCTTCGCCGGGATGCTGCAGGCGGGGCTGGAAGGGGTCGAGAAGGGCTACGAGCTGCCCGAGCCGATGGAGCAGAACCTCTACCACCTCTCTCAGGAGGAGCTCTCCCACCAGGGGATCGAGCAGCTGCCGGCGACGCTGGGCGAGGCGATCGAGGTCGCGGCCGAGTCGGAGCTGGTCCTGCGCACCCTCGGCGAGCACACCTTCCGCCGCTTCGTCGAGATCAAGCGGCAGGAGTGGGACGACTACCGCGTCCAGGTCACCCCGTACGAGATCGAAAACTTCCTGCCGATCCTGTGAGGGGGTCCCGACGATGAGCGAAGATGCGATCGAGCACGGTTTCAAGGAGGGCGACAAGGTCTGGGTCCAGGATGCCGACGGCAACCGCCACCCGGGGATCTTCGTCGGCGACAACGAGGCTTCCGGCTGGTTCGGGGGCGGCCCCAGCGCCTACGTGGCGCACCCCGAGGCGCATCAGGCAGAGGTGGTCTCGGTTTTCCGCATCACCCCTCGCGACGAGTAACCGGGGTGGGGAGGAGGTTCCGCAGCTCCTCCGGGGTGGTTACGGGCAGCCGGCAGCTGAAGTTCTCGCAGACGTAGGCGGCGGGACGGTCGTCGACGCTGGTTCGGCCCTGGAGCAGCGGTGGCTGCTCGGCCCCCTCGCGGCCGCCGGCGAGGACCAGGTGGAAGAGCGGACGCTCGCGCGCGGTGGCCGCCAGCTCACCGAGCTCGTCGCCGATCAGGGCCACCTCGCGGGTGGGGGAGAGGTGGAAGTCGAGGGCCCTCAGGAGGTGGGCGAAGGCATCGGGGTGTTCGACGGCCGGCTTGCCGAAGAGGGCGAAGACGGCGACGCCGGCCTCTTCGTAGCGGCGCTCGCCGGTGAGGGCGGCGAGGCGGAGGAGGCCCAGCGCGGCGGAGCTGTTGCCGGAGGGGATCGGGTGGTCGCCGACCTCCTTGCGGCGGGCGATCAGCTCCTCGTGGTCGGTCGAGGTCGAGTAGAAGCCGCCGCGCTCGGGGTCGCCGAAGCGCTCGATCGTGGTGTCTGCCAGCGCCCGGGCCTCGGTGAACCAGCGTTCCTCGAAGGTAGCTTCGTAGAGCGCCAGCAGCGCCTCGAGCAGGAAGGTGTGGTCCTCTAGGTAGGCGTTGAGATGGGCGCGGCCGTCTTTGTAGGTGCGCAGGAGGTTGCCGCTCTCGTCGCGGAGCTGTTCGAGCAGGAAGGAGGCGCAGGCGCGGGCGGCGTCGAGGTAATCGTCTCTCTCCAAAACCGCGCCGGCATCCGCCAGCGCCGCGATCGCCAGCGCATTCCAGGAGGTCAGCCGCTTGTCGTCCAGCCCCGGCCAGACCCGCCGCGACCGCGCCTCGAACAGCGCCCGCCGCGCCTCCGCCAGCCCCTCCGGCTCCGGCGCCTCCGCACCCCCCGCGAGGTGGAGGATGTTCGCCCCCTCGAAGTTCCCCTCCTCCCTAACCCCCCAGCACTGCATCAACTTGTCTATCTGCCGGGTGGTCAAGTTGATGCAGTTCGGATCCGCCGCCAGGACTTTGCGGATCTCGGCGGGGGTCCAGACGTAGAACTTGCCCTCCTCGCCCTCGGAGTCGGCGTCGAGGGCCGAGTAGAAGCCGCCCTCGGGGCCGCGCATCTCGCGCAACATCCAGTCGAGGGTCTCCTCGCAGACGCGGCGGTAGCGCTCGTGCCCCAGCTCCTGCCAGCCGTGCAGATAGACGCGGGCGAGCAGAGCGTTGTCGTAGAGCATCTTCTCGAAGTGGGGGACGAGCCAGATCGCGTCGACCGCGTAGCGGGCGAAGCCGCCGCCGATCTGGTCGTAGATGCCGCCGGCGAGCATCCTGTCCAGGGTCAGCTCGACGTGCTCGGTCTCCCCGCGCGCGAGCAGCAGCTCCAGCGAGGAGGCGGGCGGGAACTTCGGGGCGCCGCCGAAGCCGCCGTTGCGCCGGTCGGCTGCCCCCAGCAGCCGCCGCACCGCCTCCTCCAGGTCGGCGCCCTGCGGCAGCTCGGGTCGCGGCTCGACTTCCCCGATCGCGCTCAGCCGCGCCTGCGTCGCCGGCGCCCGCTCGCGGATCTCCTCGCGCTGGGTCTCGAACGCGTGGACGACCGCTTCCATCACCATCTGGAAGCTCGGCATCCCGCGGCTCGTGTCCGGCGGGAAGTAGGTGCCGCCGTAGAAGGGGACGCCGTCGGAGTCGAGGAAAACGGTCATCGGCCAGCCGCCGTGGCCGCTGATCGCCTGCACCGCCTCCATGTAGATCGCGTCGACGTCGGGGCGCTCCTCGCGGTCGACCTTGACGCAGACGAAGTGCTCGTTCATGTAAGCCGCGGTCTCGGCGTCCTCGAAGGACTCGCGCTCCATCACGTGGCACCAGTGGCAGGCCGAATAACCCACCGAGAGGAGGATCGGCCGGTCCTCCTCACGCGCCCGCTCCAGCGCCTCCGGCCCCCACGGGTACCAGTCGACGGGGTTGTCCTTGTGCTGGAGGAGGTACGGGCTGGTCTCCTCGGCGAGGCGGTTGGCCATGCCCCGAACCTACCCGGCCGCGGGCAAGTCAATTATTCGACCCGCTCGGTCACTGAAATTCAGGTCTAGATGTAGGTTCTGCGGAGGCAGGAACCCCCGAACGGGGTAACTCTCTACGGTCATCTCGATGAAGAATCAGCAGAGAGCCGGTAGGTCGGACCCGGCGGTCGAAGCGGCGCTGGCCAAACTGGCGCCCGAGGACCGGGCGGTGGTCCAGGGCGCGCTCGAACGGGCCGAGCGGACCGAGTCCGAATTGCGCTTCCTCGCCGACCACGACTCGCTTACCGGGCTGCTGAACCGCCGCCGCTTCCGCGCCGAGCTCGACCAGTACGTCTCCTTCACGGCCCGCTACGGCGGCCGCGGGGCGGTGATGGTGATCGACATCGACGGCCTCAAGGAGGTCAACGACAAGCTCGGCCACCAGGCCGGCGACCGGCTGATCCGCCGCGTCGCCGAGGTCCTGCGCGAACGGATCCGCGCCACCGACATCGTCGCCCGCCTCTCCGGCGACGAGTTCGCGGTGCTGATGCCGCAGACCGACACCGCCGGGGCGCTGCAGCTCGGAGAGGACCTGCGGGCGCAGGTGGCCGAGGGCTTCTCGCAGAACGCCGAGATCGCGCCGGCCTCGATCAGCGTCGGGATCACGATGTTCGGCGGCCAGGGCGGCGCCGGCACCGAAGCCGTCCTGCTCGCCGCCGACCAGGCGATGTACCGGGCGAAGGAGGAGGGCCGCAACCGGATCATGCTCTTCCAGGCCCCCGGCGAGGGCGCCGACCCGGGGCAGCGGGCGCAGACGACCAGCGCCAGGATCCGCGACGCCCTCACCCAGGACCGCCTCCGCCTCGCCACGCAGCCGATCCGCTCGCTCGCCAGCGGCGGGATCGAGCGCTACGAGCTCTTCCTGCGGATGACCGGCGACAGCGGCGAGCTGCTGCCGGCCGCCTCCTTCATCGAGGTCGCCGAGCGCTCCGGCATGGTCCAGGAGCTCGACCGCTGGGTCGTCGCCCGGGCGCTGGAGATGATGGCCGAGCGCGAGCGGGCGGGCAGCCCCGTCTCGCTGCACATGAACCTCTCCGGCGCCTCGATGACCGACCTCTCGGTGCTCGAATTCATCGAACGGCGGCTCGACGAAGGCGAGGCCGACCCCGCCCGCTGCACCTTCGAGATCACCCAGACGGCGCGGGTCGAGGACTACGAGACCGCCGGCGCCTTCGCCGACCGCCTCACCGAGTTCGGCTGCGAAGTCGCGATCGACGACTACGGCGCCGGCTTCGGCCCCTTCGCCTACCTGAAGAAGGTCCCCTTCGACGTGATCAAGATCGACGGTGCCTTCATCCGCGACATGTCCCACAACGACGCCGACCAGCTCGTCGTCAAGGCGATCGTCGAGATCGCCCGCGGCCTCGGCAAGCGCACGATCGCCGAGTTCGTCGAGGACGAGGAGACGACGAAGATGCTGCGCGAGTACGGCGTCGACATGGCCCAGGGCTACCACCTGGGCAGGCCCGCCGACGCGGCCGAGACGCTGGCCGCCGGCGTCGCCTAGCGCGGTCCCGCTGCTCCGCGCAGCTCGGCGCGCTTGATCTTGCCGCTGCTGGTCTTCGGCAGCTCGTCGACGAACTCGACGATGCGGGGGAACTTGTAGGGAGCGGTCTCGCGTTTGCAGTGCTCCTGCAGCTCCTGGACGAGCGCGTCGCCTGAAGCGCTGTCGTCGCGGAGGACGACGATCGCGCGGACGACCGAGCCGCGCTCGGGGTCGGGGGCGGCGACCGCGGCAGCCTCGGCGACGGCGGGGTGCGAGAGGAGAGCGGACTCGACCTCGGTGGGGCCGATCCGGTAGCCGGAGGAGAGGATGATGTCGTCGCCGCGGCCCTCGAAGTAGAGGTAGCCCTCGTCGTCTTCCCGGACCAGATCGCCGGTCTGCCACCACTCGCCCTCGAAGCGCTCGCCGTCGAGGTAGCGGGAGAAGAAGGTGGGGGAGGAGGCGGCGCGGAGCTGCAGTTCGCCGACGCCGGAGCCGTCGGTCTCCTCGCTGGGAACGATGCGCACGTCCATCCCCGGCAGCGTCTTGCCCATCGACCCCTGCCGCACCGGTTCGCCGACGAGGTTGGCGGTGACGTGCCCGGTCTCGGTCTGGCCGTAGCCGTCGGCGGGCTCGAGGCCGGTCGCCTCGCGAAAGGCGGCGATCGTCTCCGGATCGAGCGGCTCGCCTGCCGAGACCATCCGCCGCAGCTTCGGCAACCGCCGCAGCTGGGTGCGCCGCGCCAGCATCCGGTACTCGGTCGGCGCCTGGCAGAGGACGTTGACCCCGAGCGCCTCGGCGAAGTCGAGCCGCTCGGCCGGGTCGAACCGCCCGTCGTGGATCACCGCCGCGGCCCCCGTGATCCAAGGAGCGAGAAAGACGTTCCGCGCCGACTTCGACCACCCGGTCGCCGTCGTGCACCAGGCGAGGTCCCCCTTGCGCGACCCGAACCAGTGCTCCGCCTGAATCTGCTGTCCCATCAGGTAGCGGTAGGCGTGCACCACCCCACGCGGCTCTCCCGTGGTCCCCGAGGTGAAGACGATCAGCGCCGGATCCTCAGCCCCCATCTCCTCCACCGCCGCCGGCGTCTCCTGCGGCCGATCCTCATCCATCACCGTGGCGACGTCAGCCATCGTCATCAAAGGAACCCCACTCGGCATCTCCGCCAAGAGCGCCTTCTCACCCACGCAAAGCTTGGGATTCGCAGCAGCCACCCGATGCTCCAAATCGTGCCGCCGCAACATCGTCGAACAAGGCAGCGCCACAGCCCCCATCCGCCAACAAGCAAGCAACGAGAGCACCCACTCGATCCGGTTTCCCACCAGCGTCATCACCACATCCCCGCGCCCAACCCCATGAGCAGCAAACGCCCCCGAGAGCCCCGCCGATTTAGCAATCAGTTCCCCGAAATACCAATCCCGCCGTCGTCCCTCGCCATCGATGGCAACAACCCCCAGCCGCGAAGCCGGCGACCCCTCCATGAAATCCACGAAGTTCAAGCCCCGGATCGTATTAGGGCCCAGCACCCCCTCTCCCAGAGGCTCCAGAGACCACAAACCGGGCCCAGCACCCCGCCCCAGCTGCGCGACGGTCTCTGGGAGAGGGGGTGCTGGGCCCTATGCCCTGCCTACCTGGCTACCGAAGTTCCGCCGAGGTCTTTTTCAACAACTGCCGCGCCACGATCAGCAGCTGGATCTGCTGCGTCCCCTCGAAGATGTCGAGGATCTTCGAGTCGCGGGCCCACTTCTCCAGCAGCTCGTTCTCGCCGTACCCGACGCTGCCACACAGCTCGACGCACCCCAGCGTGACGTCGACGCCGGTGCGCCCCGCCTTCGCCTTCGCCATCGAGGCCTGAAGCGAGTTCGGCTTCGAGTTATCGGCCATCCAGGCGGCCTGGAGGGTGAGCAGCCAGGCGGCCTCGTAGTCGGCCTCCATCTCCAGGAAGCGCGCCGCGGCGGCGTGCTGGGAGAGGGCGGGCTTGTCGTAGTCGATCTTCACACCCGCTTGTTTCAGCAGCCGGCGGGTCTCTTCGAGCGCCGCCCGGGTGACGCCGACCGCCATCGCGGCGACCAGCGGCCGCGTGTTGTCGAACGTTTCCATCACCCCCGCGAAGCCCTTCTCCTTCACCTCCGGGTCCCCGAGCAGCGCCTCTTTCGGCACCCGGCAGTTCTGCAGGGTGAAGTTGGCGGTGTCCGAGGCGCGGATCCCGAGCTTGTGCTCGAGCCGGTCCAGCTTCAGGCCGGGGTTGTCGCGCTCGACGATGAACGACTTGATCGCCGCCCGCCCTTTCGAGCGATCTAGCGAAGCCCAGACGACGATCAGGTCGGCCCGGTCGCCCGAGGTGACGAAGATCTTCTCGCCGTTGAGGACGTACTCGTCGCCGTCGAGCTCGGCGGTGGCGCGGATCGCGGCGGAGTCCGAGCCGGCTTCGGGCTCGGTGATCGCCATCGCCGCCCACTTGCCGCCGTACTTCTTCAACTGCTCCTCGGTCGCCACCGAGGCGATCGCCGAGTTGCCGAGGCCTTGGCGCGGCATCGAGAGCAGCAGGCCGACGTCGCCCCAGCAGAGCTCGATGATCCCGAGCACGGTGGAGAGGTTGGAGCCGTTGCGGTTCTCGCCGTCGGCGGCTTTCTCGCGCCGCACGCCGGCGGCGCCGGCGCCGCCGATGTCGGAGCCCTCGTTCATCCCGTCGATCAGGGAGGCGAGCATGTCGAGCTCTTTCGGGTAGCTGTGCTCGGCCTCGTCGTATTTGCGCGAGATCGGGCGGAACACCTCCGTGGCGACCTGGTTGGCCTGGTTCGCCAGCGGCTTGAACTTCTTCGGTATCTCGAGGTTGATCGTCATCTTCAGTCCTTTCTGCTCTCCTAGGCTGCGCCTAGACGAGCAGGGCGCCCTCCATCACGCCCGCGGCTCGCAGGTCTCGGTACCAGCGCTCGACCGGGTGCTCCTTGACGAAGCCGTGGCCGCCGAGGAGCTGGACGCCGTCGGAGCCGATCTTCATCCCCTTCTGGGAGCAGAGCCGTCTGGCCAGCGCCGCCTCGCGGGCGCAGCTTTCGCCGCGGTCGGCGCGGCTCGCCGCCCGGTAGGTCGCCAGCCGCATCCCGTTCTGCTCGATGCCGATGTCGGAGACCGCGAAGGCGACGCCCTGGCGGTTGGAGATCGGTTCGCCGAACGCCTGGCGGTCGTTGACGTAGGGGATCACGTAGTCGAGCACCGCCTGCGCGGTCCCGGTCGCGAGCCCGCACCAGGCGATCCGCGAGCGGTTGACGCAGGCGGCGTAGTCCTTGGCTTTCGCCTCGCCCTCGCCGAGCAGGGCATCGGCCGGCAGCTTCACCTTGTCGATCAGGAGGCGGCCGGTGGCGGCGGGCCGCAGGCCCATCGCCGGCTCGTCCTCGACCGTCAGGCCTTTAGCGCCCGACTCGACCACGAACAGGGCCGGGCCGATGCCCTCGGCGTCGGCGGCGATGACGAACAACTCGCACTCGGTGGCGCGGGCGACCAGCGACTTGGCGCCGGTCAGCACCCACTCGTCACCTTTCTTTTTCGCCTTCGTCTCCAGCTCGAAGGGGTCGAACAGCGGCCGCGGCTCGAGGATCGCCAGCGCCGCGGCGGGGACGTCCTCGCCGGTGAAGGCCGGCAGGTAGGTCGCCTCCTGCTCGGCGCTGCCCCAGAGGCCGATCGCGGTCGCGGCGGCGCCGGGGGCGAGGGCGGCGTAGGCGACGCCCATGTCGCCGTGGGCGAGCGCCTCGCCGATCAGGACGCTGGTCGTCGCCGACTGCTCGGTCATCACGCCGCCGAGCTCCTCGGGGACGCCGAGCATGTTGACTCCGAGCTCGGTCGCCTGGTCGAGGATCTCCTTCGGCGTCGCCCGCTCCTCGTCGGCTTTCAGGGCGGCCGGGCGGATCTTTTCCTCGGCGAAGGCGCGGCCGGCTTCCTGGAACATCTGCTGCTCGTCGTCGGGCGTCAGATCGAAGAGACCGGTCGACCTGCCCTTCTTCTGGCGCGCCGGTTTGCCCAACGACTGGGCCGCCTTGAAGGTGCGGCCGGCTGCCGTCGCGGTGCGGAAGCCGTTCTTGGTGCCCTGGAAGAGGGCGCCCTCTACCTGCTTGCGGATGCGGATGCGATCCAGCAGGTCGGAGCCGGCGAGACGGTTGAGCGCCCGCAGGCCGAAGCCCATCCCGCGCTCCGCCATCCCCTTGTTCTCGGTCGTAGTGCTCACTTGGTCTTGGTCCTTCCGGTGGTTTTGGCGGTTTTGGCTTTTCTGGCCTTTTTGGTCTGGGTCAGTGGTTGGACGCGGCCGTCGAGGTGCGGCGTCCCCTTCCTGGCGTCCCGGACGGCGAAGAGGATCTCGCCGTCGTTGCTCTGCTCGGCGAAGAGGACCCGGGCCGGCAGCAGGACCGGCTTGCGGAAGCGCACCTCGACCTCGAAGCTCTCGGGCAGCTCGGATTCGAGCTGGGCCAGCGCCCGCGCCTTCGTCCACATTCCGTGGGCGATCGCCCCGGGGAAGCCGAGCGGCTTCGCGGTCAGCGAGTGCATGTGGATCGGGTTGCGGTCGCCGGAGACGCCGGCGTAGCGGCGGCCGAGGTCGCCGGGCAGCTTCCATTCGGCGCTGGAGGGCGCGTCGGCGTCGAGTGACTCGAAGCCGCCCCCCTGCTGAGAACGCTTTTCTTTCCGCTTAGCGGAGACATCCGCGTTCTCACCGCCGTTGGAGCCGCCGCGGCGCAGCATGACGCTCGTGCTCTCCCAGACGACTGCGCCATCGACCAGGACCTCGGTCTCAAGCGAGAAGGTCTTGCCTTTCGGGTGCGGCTGCAGCTTCGTCGGCCGCACCCGGATCGTCATCTCCTCGTCGATCCCGATCGGCCGCTTCTGGGCGATCGAGTTCTCGACGTGGACGAGGCCGACCGCGCCGAACGGGAAGGAGCCGTCGCTCATCACCGCCATGTGCAGCGGGAAGGCCAGCATGTGCGGGTAGGTCGGAGGGAGGGTGTCGCGCAGCGAGAAGCCGCAGACCCGGGCGTAGGCGGCGACGTCGGCCGCCTCGGCCTTGACGCCGGCGAGCTCGAGGTCGAGCCCGTCGGGGATCTCGCCGCCGCCGCCCGGGACGAACGGCAGCAGCGAGGCGCCCGGGATCATCGGCAGCGCCGCCCGCGCGTAGAGCGGCAGGATGCTGGGGCTGCTGTCGAGGGTCTTGGCCATCAGGCGCTCACGCCCCCAGCAGGTTCTGGCCGCAGACGCGGACCGTGTTGCCGTTGACGCCGGTCGAGGCGGGGCTGGCGAACCAGGCGATCGTCTCGGCGACGTCGACCGGCAGCCCGCCCTGGGAGAGGCTGGAGAGACGGCGGCCGGCTTCGCGCGGGCCGATCGGCATCGCCGCGGTCATCTGGGTCTCGATGAAGCCGGGGGCGACGGCGTTGATCGTCGCTTTGCGTTTCGCCATTTCCGGCGCCATCGCTTCGACCATCCCGATCACCCCGGCCTTGGAGGCGGCGTAGTTGGTCTGGCCGGAGTTGCCGGCGATCCCCGACATCGAGGAGACGCAGACGATCCGCCCGTTGCCGTTCAGCAGCTTCTTGCCGAGCAGGGCGTCGTTGATCCGCTCCTCCGAGGAGAGGTTGATCTCCATCAGCTGCGCCCAGCGCTCTTCCGGCATCTTCGCGATCGTCCGGTCTTTGGTCACGCCGGCGTTGTGGACGACGACGTCGACCCCGTCCTTCAGCTCGGCGGCGATCGCCTCGGGGGCGTCGTCGGCGGTGATGTCGAGCTCGATCGAGCGGCCGCCGATCGCCTCGGTGACGGCCTTGAGGTCAGCGGCCATCGGCGGGATGTCGAGGCCGACGACTTCGGCGCCGTCGCGGGCGAGCGTGTTGGCGATCGCGGCGCCGATGCCGCGGGAGGCGCCGGTGACCAGCGCCACCTTGCCCGCCAGCGGCTGCTCCCAGTCGATCTTCGGGCTGGAGGCGACGCCATTGCCGATCCGGATCACCTGGCCGGAGACATAGGCCGATTTAGGCGAGAGGAGGAAGCGCAGCGTCGACTCGAGCTGGTCCTCGGCGCCCGGTTCGACGTAGACGAGCTGGGCGGTCGAGCCCTTGCCGCCGATCTCCTTGCCGAGCGAGCGGGTGAAGCCCTCCAGCGCCCGCTGGGCGGTGTGGGCGAGGACCGAGCCGGCTTCCTCGGGCGGCGTGCCGAGCACGATCGCGCGGCCGCTGCGCTGCAGGCGCGGCACCGCCGGGTAGAAGAAGCGCTGCAGCTCGACCAGCTCGGTCGAGTCGGCGATCCCGGTCGCGTCGAAGACCAGGGCCTTCGCCTTGCCCTCGGCGCCTGCCCGTTCGGCCCCGATGCTGTCGAGGACCTTGGCGACGGCTTTGCCGAGGCGGCCGGCAGGCGCGCCGTCGGCGAGGACCGGGCCGGCGATCACCGGCTGGCCCTCCCGGTAGCGGTCGAGCGAGACCGGCTGCGGCAGCCCGAGCTGCTTGGCGACGGTGCCGACGACCGGCGCGTTGACGAGTTGCGAGTAGCGGTCAGCCATGGTTACTTGGCACCTCCCGGAGCCTCGAGGATCGCGACGACACCCTGGCCGGCGGCGGCGCAGATGCTGATCACGCCGCGGCCTTTGCCGTCTTCGTTGAGCTGCTTGGCGAGGCTGGCGACGATCCGCCCGCCGGTTGCGGCGAACGGGTGGGCGGCCGCCAGCGAGCCGCCGTTGACGTTGAGCTTCTTGCGGTCGATCGGCCCGAGCGGTTTTTTCCGCCCCAGCTTCTCGGTGCAGAACGCCTTGTCTTCCCAAGCCTTCAGGGTGCAGAGCACCTGCGCGGCGAAGGCCTCGTGGATCTCGTAGTAGTCGAAGTCCTGCAGCTCCAGGCCAGCGCGGTCGAGCATCCGCGGCATCGCGTAGGCCGGGGCCATCAGCAGGCCTTCGCGCTTGTGGACGTGGTCGACGGCGGCGGTCTGCGCCTCGGTGATGTAGGCGAGGATGGGGAGGCCCCTCTCCTCGGCCCAGTCCTCGGAGGCGAGCAGCACCGCCGAGGCGCCGTCGGAGAGCGGCGTCGAGTTGGCCGCGGTCATCGTCCCCTCGGGACCCCCGAAGACCGGTTTCAGCTTCGCCAGCTTCTCCAGGTTGGAGTCAGGTCGCAGGTTCTGGTCGCGGTCGAGGCCGATGTACGGGGTGATCAGGTCTTCGAAGAAGCCGCGGTCGTAGGCGGCGGCGAGGTTCTTGTGGCTCTTCACCGCGAGCTCGTCCTGCTCCTTGCGGCCGATGTCCCATTCGGTCGCCATGATCGCGCAGTGCTCGCCCATCGAGAGGCCGGTGCGCGGCTCCTCGTTGCGGGGGATCGCCGGGACGATGTGGCCGGGGCGGACCTTGGTCAGCTGCTTCAGTTTGCCGACCGTCGAGCGCTCGCGGTTGGCCTCGAGCAGGGTCTCGCGCAGGTCCTCGTTGAGGGCGATCGGCGCATCGGAGGTGGTGTCGGCGCCGCAGGCGATGCCGGAGTCGATCTGGCCGAGGGCGATCTTGTTGGCGACCAGGATCGTCGTCTCGAGGCCGGTGCCGCAGGCCTGCTGGACGTCGTAGGCGGGAGTCTCGGCGGCGAGGCGGGTGCTGAGCACGCTCTCGCGGGTGAGGTCGCGGTCGCGCGAGTGCTTGAGGACGGCGCCGCCGGCGACCTCGCCGAGCGTCTCGCCCTGGAGGCCGTAGCGGTCGATCAGCCCGTCGAGCGCGGCGGTCAGCATGTCCTGGTTGCTGGCGTGCGAGTAGACGCTGTTGGAGCGCGCGAAGGGAATCCGGTTGCCGCCGACGACGGCGACTTTGCGGGTTTTGGCGTTCATCTGGGGGTTGGTCCTCCTTGAGGGGATTGAGAAGTCGAAGGGGAAGTGGGGGTGGTGCGGTTGCGCAGCCCCGGCTCGACGGTGGAGACGAGGAGCTCGGCCGCTTGGGAAGCGGAGATCGCCTCGGTGCGCAGCCACCAGCGGGCGAGCGCCTCGGCAGCGCCGAGCAGAGCGGTGGAGAGCGCCTCGATTTCGACCTTGACCCGACGGGTGTCCGGCAGTTGCGGCACCAGCGTGGCGGAGACGAGGTCGACGATCTGGCCGCGGTAGGCGGCGACCCGGTCGAAGACCTCGCCGCCGTGGGGGAGGGTCTCGTCGAAGAGCACCGCCCAGGCGGCCCGGTCGGTGTCGAGGAACTCGAAGAAGGCGCGGACGCCGGCCCCGAGCGCGTCGCCCGGGTTGGCGCTCTCCCCGACCGACTCGGCGATCGTCTTGATCAGCGAATCGCCTGCCCGCTCCATGCAGGCGATGTAGAGCCGCTCCTTGTTCCCGAAGTAGTTGTAGAGCAGCGGCTTCGTCACGCCCACCGCAGCAGCGATCTCATTCATCGTCACCGCCGCATAGCCCCGCTCGGCAAACAGCTCATGAGCCGCCCCAAGCGTCTGCTCCATGCGGTCGTCTCGGGATAGCCGGGTGCGAACCGATGCATCCATCGGTGTAGAAGTTACCCCAATATAAATTTATATGCAAGTAACGTGACGCACCTCACGCAATCTCCCTGCCGTTCTCTTAATGCTGACGAGGCTGGGAAAACTCGCCAGTTCCGAATACATATCGAGGGGGTATTTCTGTCCAGATGATGAAGAAGATCAAGCAGAGCCCTGTGATCGTCACGCTCTCCGTCCTCGTCGCCGCGCTGGCGTTCCAGTTCGGGTATGCCTCCCTAGCGCTCTCCGTCCCGCAGTCATGGGGTGATATCTCCAATGCAGTCTCGTGGATCACCGGTCCTCTCTCCGACGGACAGCGGGATCAGCTAGGCACCGCGTTCGTCGCCACCGGTCTTCTGCTCCTCTCGGTTGCACTCGTCCTCGTTTATAGGGCGGTCCGCGAAAAGAAGCGATCCGAGGAGATCGAAGCCGGCCTGTCGGAGTTGGGGGATTTGGATATCGACGGCGAGACCGAGAGATCGGTCCGCGGGCTTTTGGAGAGGCGGTTTGGGCTGGAGGATCCGCGGCACGCTCGGCCCTCCAACTCGTACCTGCACGCTGCTCTGCTGCTCCTCACGATCGGGATGGCTTTAGTGATGCTTGCTCCGCGTGAAGTGGAGCAAGCCCCCCCGGGCGAGGGGGCGACCGGGAAGATCGCGCTCGGTGACAACAAGCCCGTTGCGGGGCCGCGGGCGGGCGGGCAAGGGGCTGGGCGCTCCGGGGGGTCGAAGGGTTCCTCCCATGGCGCGACGCGTAGGGGACAGGGGGTGCTCGGAGTACACACTGAATCACCGTTAAGCAAGGAAGGGGCGGGCACTTCGTCCTGCACCTGCTCGGTGCCCGTTTCGCCGACCGAAGAACCCGAACCGACCTGGGAAGAACCCGAACCTGAATGGGAAGAACCCGAACCCACCTGGGAAGAACCCGAACCTGAATGGGAAGAACCCGAACCGGCCTGGGAAGAACCCGAACCGGCTTGGGAAGAATCTGAATGGGAAGAACCCGAATGGGAATGAGGTCGGACGAAGGGGAATTCCGGAGGGTTGGCTCCGGACTCCCGCCGCACGAAAAAGACCCGCTTCGGCGGGTCTTCGTGATTCAGGGATTGGACGCCGGCTACTGCAGCTCGGTGCCGTCGTAGAGCTTCTTGACGTGCACGGTGCCCGGGGGGCTGGCTTCGATGCAGAGGCGGCAGAGGACGCACTCGTCGACGTTGCGGTCGACGATCTCGACGGTTCCGTCGGCGTCCTTGAAGATGTCGACGGGGCAGACTTCTTCGAGCTTGGCGGCGAGGGCGGCGTCGTTCTTGATGGAGTCGTCGACCTCGACGTCGATGAAGACCTTGTTGAGCTGGTCGGGCATCAGGCGGCGGCCCCCAGTTTCTCCTTGACGACGTCCGGAATCTCGTCGATGCGCTCGACTACGCGGATGCCGGCGGCTTCGAGGCGGGCGATCTTCTCGGTCGCGGTGTCCTCTACCCCCTCGACAATGGTTCCTGCGTGGCCGAAGCTCATGCCTTTCATCTCCTCGTCGTCCATGAATTTGCCGGCCATGAAGGCGACGATCGGGAGGCGGGAGTCGTTGTCCTTGACCCATTCGGCGAGCTGGGCCTCCATGCGGCCGCCGGGCTCGGTGTAGATGACGATCGCCTCGGTCTGCTCGTCGGCCTCGAAGTAGGGCATCAGCTCGGCGTAGGCGGAGCCGATGATCGCGTCGCCGCCGATCGAGACCGCGGTGGAGACGCCGAGGCCGGCCTGGGTCAGCGAGGAGGAGATCTCCGTCGTCATCCCGCCGGAGCGGCTCATCACCCCGACACGGCCGGGCTGGTAGGCCTTGGCGGCGTCTTTGGCGGGGCCGCCGATGCCGCCCATCTTGCAGACCTCGGGGACGATCAGGCCGAGGCAGTTGGGGCCGATGATCCGGGCACCGCGCATCTCGGCGAGCTCGACCATCTGGGCGACGTCGCCGCGCGGCACGCGCTCGGTGACGATCACGATCAGCTTGATCCCGTTCTCGATCGCCTCGAGGACGGCGTCCTTGGTGAAGGCGGGGGGGACGGTGACGACGGAGCCGTCGATCGGGCCGCCGTGGTGCTCGACCGCCTGGGCGACCGTGTCGAAGACCGGCACGCCGTGGACCTCGCGGCCCTTGCGGCCGGGGGTGACGCCGCCGACGACCTTGGAGCCGTAGTCGAGGCACTCTTTCGTCAGGTTCACGGCCTCGCGGCCGGTGATCCCCTGGACGATGAAGGTGGTCTCTTTCGAGAGCAGGATGCTCATCAGGCGGGCGCTCCCTGGATCTTGGCGACGGCACGGCCGGCGGCCTCCCACATCGAGACCGAGCGGTCGCAGTACTCGACCCCGTACTTCTCGAGGATCTTGAAGCCCTCGTCCTCCCAGGCGCCGGGGATGCGGAAGATCGCGATCGTCTCGCCGGGGTCCTTGCCGAGCTCGAGGCAGGCCTTGATCACGCCGCGGGCGACGATGTCGACGCGGGTGTTGGAGACGATCGACATCATCACCGCGATCTTCTCGACGCCGTCCTTTTCGAGCACCTCCTTGGCCAGGCCGCAGGCCTTGGCGACGGAGGGGTTGCCGCCGATCTCGGAGTAGTTGGCCGGCTGGCCGCCCTGGTTGCGGACCGCGTCGGTCAGGGTCAGCGAGCCGCCGCCGGCGCCGATCACGAGGCCGAGGTTGCCGGTGAAGCCGTGGTCCTTGCCCTGGATCACACCGCGGTGGTCGGCGGCGTCGATCGCGCTGACATTCTTCTCGAAGTCGGAGGGCTCGTAGGTCTCGCGGGTGTCGTCCTCGGCGATCTGAAGCTCCTTGCGGAGGAGCTTCTTTTGCCGGCCGACCGCCTCGTTCTCCATCTCCATGTGGGCGTCGAGGGCGACGAAGCTGCCGTCGGTCAGCTCGGCCAGCGGGTTGATCTCGGCCAAAGTCATGTCGTTGTCGCGGAAGAGGCGGGCGAGGCGGGCGAGGACCGGGGTCGCGCGGTTCAGCTGAGAGCCGGTGACGCCGGTGGCGGCAACGACCTGCTTGGCCTCGAAGTCGCCGATCGGCAGCAGGTTGGAGACGTGGCCTTTGCCGACGTGGTCGGGGTGGGTCTCGGCGACCTCCTCGATGTCGATCCCGCCCATGTCGCTGAACAGCATCAGCGGCTTCTTCGCGGTGCCGTCCCAGACGACACTCGCGTAGTACTCCTGCTTGATCTCGGCTTTCGGGTCGACGAGGACGCCGCGCGGCATGTGGCCGTTGATCTCCAGCTTCAGGATCGCCTCGGCGTGCTCTGCGGCCTCCTCGGGCGTGTCGGCGAACTTGACCCCGCCGGCCT